>CANFHX010000001.1 GCA_947446865.1 Flavobacteriaceae bacterium
AAAAAACTGGACGAGATCTATTAAGCAATGGGGCTTGATTAAGAACCAATTTTTGATTATATTTGGAGATAGGTGCAAAATAGAACATTAAGCATTTTTAGAGTTTACACAAAATTCTGTCCAGTCTCGACTTTATTTATTTCAAATATAGATATTAAATAAATAAATACTACTATCCTAGATAAATTTATAACCAACAACGTTACAGACGCCATAAAATTAGATGTAGATGCCATCTACAATGTTGTAGATGCCATAATTATCTAATTTTATGCTAATGTAATATATAATTTTGCCATAAAATTACTTGTAGATGCCATCTACAACATTGCCGATGGCATAATTTTATAATTCTGGCTTAAAAATTAAAAAATTATGGCATAATTTTATAAAACGATGCCATCTACAACATTGACGATGGCATAATTTTATAATTCTGGCTTAAAAATTAAAAAATTCTGGCATAATTTTATAAAACGATGCCGTCTACAACATTGACGATGGCATAATTTTATAATTCTAACTCAAAAATTAAAAAATTTTGGCAAAAACATCTTTGCCGATGGCATATTTTTCTATTTTATTGACGTATTTTATAATAATACGGAAAAATACTACTAAATATTTCTAAAAAATAACATTTTATTGCATTATTATCATTTTTCTTTCAAAATTCTTTGCTTAATAAGTTATTATTTTTTAAATTTAATAGACCATTAAAAGAAATAGTAATTAAAATTTTAAAAAATTATGGGAACAAGAACGAGTGGAAGAATTGTACTTCCGAAAAAACCTGCAGAATTATTAGATTTGGCGGCTAATATCTACAAAAAACACCAAGCGGATGGGGAAAATTCCCCACTAAATGCACAACAAGATTTTAATTGGAATCTAGAAGGCCCTAAAGTGGCCCCTTGCAAAAGCAACCACGAAAAAGCAGAAGAGGCCGCCAAACAAGCAGAGCAGTTATATAGACAACGGGATATTGATTTGCCATCAGTGAAAGCCATTGTTCAAAATAGCGCTCAAATATTGAAAAGCATTTATGCCAAAAACCCAAAGGTATTAGGGGAATATGGCTTTGTAGTAGACGATAGTAAAACGGCTAAAAAACCAAAAATAGAATAGGGCTAAGTTTTTTAAATAAAAAATGGGGCATTAGTGAAAATCTAATGCCCCATTTTTTTTGTTTTAGTTCCAGTTGCCTAATCGGGTTGCTATAGGATAAGCTATTTGATTTAATAAAAAAAAGCTGCTCCAATTGGAACAGCTTTTATATCTATACTGAGTGAGAAAACTAGTTTCCAACAACTTTAACGTTATCAATCTCCCAGTTGGAAGCTGCTGCAGTAGTTGAAGTATATTTAAATGCAATATAAACGGTGCTACTTCCTGTTCCTGTAAAAGCAGAAATGTTAACCGGACCTGAATTTGCCCAAGCAAAAGCACCAGCAGAAAGTACTGGAGATAAAGTTGTCCAAGTAGCTGAATTAGGATTTCCAGCGCCAGAATAATTGTTTGAAATTAATACTTGTATTGGAGCACCTGCATAATTGTATGCACTGTCAAAAGTTAAGGTAGCTGAAGTATATCCAGTTAAATTAAGTACAGGGGAAATTAACCAATCTTCATTAGCTTTATTACCTGCAGAATAACCTGACATTAACGCACAAGGAGCTGGGTTACCAAAAGTAGTTTGCGCCCATACTTGAGCACCTACAACACTAAAAGCATTCCAAGCAGTAAGTCCGTTACTGAAATCTTCACTTAATACAGGAACAATTCGTGCACCAGCTAATTTAAAATCACTTTCCGCACGCACCATATATTGGTAATCGGTGTTGTATTTAGTCATAACTCCTCTTATAGAACCATTTCCTTTAGGAATTAAGTTAGAAGAAAAAGGAGCATATTGGCTAATTCTGCAAATACTGATAGTTCCAATTGTAGGATCTTCAATAGTTTGATTAGTTGCGTATCCACCAGAATCAATATCAAAATAAGTTCTGCCAACAGAGCTATTTGTAAATTGAACATTATCTGTTTCTAGTAAAGTGTTCTGATTTACATCTAATCTTGCATTGGCAAGAGTCATGTGTCTTACTAAAGTTTCTTCGCTTACTACTGTTTCAGAAGGGAAAAGAAATTTTTGATAATCTAATGGTTCAATACCATCTAAGTTACCATTAGATCCAATTTTTAAAGAGCCAAAAAGCATTCCAAAATATAGTCCTTTTAATTTAATGTAAACTTTTCTTCCTGGGTAAAATCCATCAGCAAAAGTCATCGATTTATTAACCGATACACTAAATCCAATTGGCGTTCCTGTTGCAGTAGGAACATCTTGAAAGGAAATAGATTTGTAAAAATTCCCAGCAGCATCATTAGAAGTTACATATGCTACAATAATATCATCTGCAGTATATTCTGTTGCTGTACCTGTTGCCATTGCTTTAACTGCAGCAACTGTTTTAGTTGGGGTAAATTCATACGTTTGAATATCGGATGATCCAGCCTTGTAGGACTTATCACTGTCAGTACAACTTGCAAAGATTGCAACAAAAGCTACCAACAAACCACTTTTAAATATAGTATTTAGTTTCATTTTTTAAATTTAATTAAGATTAATAAACAATTCTTACATTGTCAACTTGGTAGGTCCCGCTTACTGAAGGAACTCCGATATATTTAAATGCGAAATGTATAGTACCAGTGTATTTAGACAAATCGATTGCTCCAGAGTTTACATAAACATAAGCTTTAGTAAAAGGGTCTGGAAGGGTAGCTGTATAATTGGTTTTAACCCAATTTGCAGTTGAAAAATTAGCGCCTGTAAAATTAGTAGAAATGTATAATTCTATAACATTTGTTGTAGTATTTACATACTTACTGTGACAGGTTTGAAAAGATAATTGTTCTCCTTCTACTGTATCCGTATCAATTGCTGGTGAAATTAACCAACTATTTAATTGTGCAGGAGCAGAAGTTGAGGTACTATATCCATTTAATACTGCATACCCGTCGCCACCATAAGCGCCAGCAGACCAAAGTGTAGTTCCTGTTTGTGCAAATGCAATCCATCCTGTTGGAAGTGAAGGAGAAGTAAGTCCTCCATCAAAATTCTCTTCAAAATAAACATGTTTTAATGTTGGATATTCTACATCACTGTCTTTAGTGCAACTCGAAAAGATCGAACCCACAACAACAAACAAAGCAATAAGTTTAATTCTTGTTATCATAGCTTTTAAAATTAGAAATTAATATATAAGTTAACAAAATAAGTTCTTCCGTAACCATAGAAGTATTTAGGTCCAAAAACTGGTGTTACAGCTAAAGGAGCATTTGCAGCGCTACTAATTGGATGTGGCGTATTGTCTTGGTCCATTTGAGTGTAGTTCGAATTTCTAGCTTGTTCAAAACCACCTGTTTTGTATTTTGTATCTAAAATATTGTTCACCATGATATTTAAGCCAATAGTTTTATCTTTAATTTTCCAAGATTTTCCACCAGAAATATTTAATAAAGTGAAATCATTAAATTTTTCTTGTTTTAATAATTCAGCAGCTCTTGCTTCAGTAGCTCCAGTGGTTGGTACCCCAGGAGAAAGAGCAGCATCGTCATAAAAACGAGAAGTTCTTGTAATAGGAGCAATGTCAATATAAGTATTACCAAGATAATTAGCATTAGCACCTACCCACCAAAATTTAGGATCTCTATATTCTAAACCAATAGAAGCTGCTTGTTGCGGCATTCCAGATTGTTTGTAGTTTTTTAGTTTCGCTTCACCATAATTAATTACTGGTTTAGTATTAGTTGCGGTAGCTAAATTATCAATGTTTAATAAAACATTAGGGTTGTTGTCATAAATATATTCTCCGTAAGCAGCAGAAGCCGTTACTTTAATAGTAGAAGTAATTGGGTATTCAGCACCAAATTCTAAACCTATGTTTCTTTTATTGATGTTTGTTACCGTTTCAGCTACAAAAGCATTGCTTTCGTTTGCAGTAGTTGTTGGATCATCAATACCTGCTCCATCTCCAAAGAAGAAAGAAGTTTCGGTTTGGTTTTTAATTTTTGAATAATAAGCAGTTAATCTTGCTTTGAATTTAGGAGAGTTAATGATATAACTAACATCTGCACTAGAAATAGTTTCATTAGAAACACCATCTGTTACATTATTATTCAAACGAGCATTATTAAATACATTTCTTAATGATGGGGCTTGCGACATATAGGCACCATTAAATGTTAAGAATTGTCTTCCTGTTATTTTGTAGGTTATACCTCCTTTAAAACCAAAGTTATCGTAAGCTAATTTATCGCTTTTTCCATAAGAATTAGATGGGTAATATCCATTTTTATACAAACCATCTCTTTGGTATATTGTACGAGAGAAATTTTGGCTTAAATAGAAATCAAATTTCTTGTAGAAGAATTTGAATTGTGTAAAAGCATTAATATTGTTTGAAGTCAAGTTATAGTTATAACCAAAAGTATCTCCAACACCAATATTTCTTCCAGGATTGTTTAAGTCAGATTGTTGTTGGTTAGTTCCAACACCATAAAGTGTAATGTCTTTGTAATAACTTCCACCTAATAAATCCAACATGTTTTGGAAATTATGAGAACGTAAATTTTTGAAGTTTGCACCAGCATTTAAAACAATATTGGAAGATAATTGTGAACTTAAAATTGCGTTTGCATTGAATAATTTATCGTCTGTTCTGTCTTCATATAAAGAATACATGCTATTTACATTTCCAAGTTGTTGGTGTGTGTTAGCATAAATTAAATGATTCCAATCCAATTGACCGTTAGTAACAAAATTTGCTTGATTTTTTTCTGCTTGAACATAATCTGGTGACCAAACATTATTATTGTAATAAGAAATTTCAGAACTAGGTAACTGAGTATAATAACTTGGGTCTGGGTTTGTAGCTCCTTGGTAAGTTAATCTAGTATTACCAATTTTTCCAAATTGATAGGCAATAGTAGTAGTTAAGTTTGTTTTAGGAGTTATTTTCCAATAATCCGTTAACATAAAAACAGGCTCTTCTACCGTTTTTACTCTTGAATTTCTAGCTCTACCATCTTGTAAACCCCAGTAAGAATTGTATTTTTCACTTTTTAAGTCGGTAACTTCTTGGGTGTTTGGAGAGTTTTTTCCTCTATTGTTCTGCCCGTAAATTGTAGTAAAGTTTAAACTGTGGTTTTTGTTTATTTTCTTTTCTACACTTGCAAAGAAAGAATTCGCACTATAAGTAGTTCCTTCAAAATAACCTTCGTTAGCAAAACGTCTTGAAGCAGAAACTACATAAGCCCAACCATCTTTTCGCATACCAGAAGCTGTAGTTCCCATCAATCTTCCGTTGTAGTTAGTGTTAGTTCCTGCATAAGAAACTCTATTTCCTGGGCGGTATAAAGAAGCCCTAGTATTGATTTCATCTGTTCCTAAGATACCTCCAAAATTGTAGTCAGAAGGAGCAGAACCATTAGTGTATTCTTGATTTCTTGTTGCGTCGTTTAAACCACCCCAGTTACTAAATTGCGGACGGTTATCGTAAATTTTATTCATTACAATTCCGTTTATCATAGTAGTACCATAGGCACTATCTAAACCACGGACTTTAAAACGAGCTTGACCCCAATTAAAAGCTGCCGCTTGATTAAAAGCATCGCGAGAAGCTTGTAATAAACTAGACGTGCTCTCTGAGCCACTATTGTCATCACCTAAATCATTATCGGTAATTGCAATTAAACTAGATTGTTGTTCTGCCGTGATGTCTTCTTCCAAAACTACCACACCTAAATCGGTAACTTTATCTTTTACTACATCAATGGTTATTAACTGGTCTTTATAACCAGCATTTTTCACTAATACTAATTGACTTCCTACAGGTACAATTTTAAATGTAAATTTCCCTTGGGCATCGGAAATCTCTGTTAAACTAGTGTTTTGAACAGATAAGACAACACTTTGTAATGGTTTTTGTGTTTTTGAGTCTACTACTTTCCCCGAGAAACCAGTCCCGGCTTGAGCAAAAACAAAGCACACTTGCATCACAAACAATAAACTAATGACAAGCTTTTTCATAAATTGATTTAAATTAATTTCTAATAACTGCAGTCTTAATACAAACTTAACAGCCTGCAAAGGTACATTATTTTAATAATATTACTACTTTTGACCCAAAGTTTCTAAAAACTTGACATTAAATTAATATATGATTTATGAAAATTAAAACCTTTTTGGTACTCATTATTGCATTAATCGCAATTCAAAGAGCCAATGCGCAAACAAAAAACTACATTGTGCATACCGTGGCGTTCTACAATCTCGAAAATTTATTTGACACTATAAATGATCCCAAAATTATAGATGAAGAATGGTTGCCAAATGGAGCTCAAAACTGGACCTCTGAAAAATACCACCAAAAATTAGAAAACTTATCTCAAGTACTTTCAGAAATTGGAACTGGAGGAAACCCAAATGCCCCTACAATAATTGGAGGCGCTGAGATTGAAAATCGTGGTGTTCTAGAGGATTTAATAAAACAACCAAAACTACTTAATTACGATTATGGTATTGTGCATTACGATTCACCAGACCATAGAGGTATAGATGTGGCTTTATTATACCAAAAGAAACATTTTAAAGTAACTAGTTCTATAAATATTCCTTTGATTATTTATAAAAAACAGATGAATGCTTCTGCAGTAAGAAAAAATGCAGCAGATGATATCTCTGATGATAAGTCGGAAGTAGAACTTAATTCCGAAAGAGTTTTTACCCGTGACCAACTATTAGTTACAGGTTTCCTTGATGGCGAAGAAATTAATATTATTGTAAACCACTGGCCATCGCGTTCTGGTGGTGAAAAGAAAAGTTCTCCTTTTCGTGAAGCAGCAGGTGCTTTAAACAGAAAAATCATCGATTCTTTAGTGAAAATAAACCCCAATGCTAAAATTCTTACCATGGGTGATTTGAACGATGGTTCGTACAACCGAAGCGTTAAAGTTGCTTTAGGAGCCAAACTTAAAAAAACCGAATTACAAGAGCCAGGCGATATCTACAACCCATTCGAACAAATGGCTAAAGAAGGTAATGCCTCTTTATTTTATAGAGATGCCGGCGATATCTTCGACCAAATTATGGTTTCCCAACAATTAGTAAATCCAGATTATTCCTCTTTTAGATATTGGAAAGCCGGAATCTACAACAAACCCTTTATGATTCAAACCACAGGGCAGTACAAAGGCTATCCGCTGCGACATTCTATTAACGATGTTGGTTTTAGCGACCACTTTCCGGTGTATATCTATCTGATAAAACAAACAAAATAATATATATTTTAAAGGTTAGTGCAAGCTAACCTTTTTTATTTTTAGTAAATTCGTAAAAAATTACTAAGTATGGCTACTCCAAATCCGTTCAATCTACCCCAATGGATAGAACAAAACCGTCATCTGTTGCTTCCACCAGTTGGAAATAAAAATATTTATATAGATTCGGGAGATTATATCGTCATGGTCGTTGCAGGTCCTAATGCTCGCAAAGACTACCATTACAACCAAACTGAAGAGCTGTTCTACCAACTCGAAGGCAACATCACCATTTATATTCAAGAAGATGGACAAAAAAAAGCCATGCACCTATCTGCTGGCGATATGTTTCTCTTACCAGCCAAAATCCCGCATTCACCATCTAGAACCAAAAACTCTATTGGCCTAGTCATCGAAAGAAAGCGCGCCGGTAAAGGATTTACCGATGGTCTGCTTTGGTTTTGCGAAAACTGCAACCACAAACTCCACGAAGCCTACTTTGAGTTGCACGACATCGAAAAAGATTTCCTGCCCCATTTCAAAGAATACTATAATTCCCTTGAAAAACGCACCTGCAAAAGTTGCGGCACCATCATGGAAACCAACCCAAAATTTGTAGATAAAGAAAGTTTTTAGAAGCCAATCCAGCTGTACATTACAAGTCCTCACAAAAAAAGCAGTATTTCTATTGTTTTAAAAAGAGCTTCCGTTGGTCGCTTTTTTAAAACAAGAAATACTTGCTTTTTTTGCTCCGGGCTTTCCATTTCCATCTGGGCTAAAACAACTATCGGAAACAAAAAATGAATAAATCTTAATGAACCTTACTATCTTAATGGTTTAAAAAATCTCCCTTGCGCAGATGCAATTAGTGAAATTTAACCACAACCCTAATTCGTGCAAATTCGTGCAATTCGTGTCAACCCATTTTCTAAAAAAGCCCCTTAATTAAGGTGTCAACTATGTTTTCTATGAAAAGTGAAACGCCTTTGCAATAAGAAAAACCTATGTGACTATGTGGTTTTTAAAAGCACAACATAATCTTAATCTCTTAATGGTTTAAAAAATCTGCCTTGTGCAGATGCAATAAGTGAAATTTATCCACCAACCAGATTAGTGAAAATTAGTGCAAATCGTGTCTAAACGTTTACTTAATCAAGATCCCACCTAAATTATCAATTATTCAAAATAATCCACTATTTTTGCTTAAAATCTAAAGAACAAAACTAAAAAACATACAATGGCAACAATTGCACAACAATTCGGAATGGTGGAAGCACTAGCAACTTTAGGCGTAAAAGCCATCAATGAAGGAACTTCAACCGGAAACAATCATTTTTCTAACGGTTCTATTATTGAAAGTTACTCCCCAGTAGACGGTCAATTAATAGGAAAAGTAAAAACTACCACACCCGAAGATTACGAAAAAGTAATGCAAACTGCTACCGAAGCATTTAAAACTTTCAAACTAATGCCAGCGCCACAACGTGGAGAAATTGTGCGTCAGTTTGGAGATAAATTACGTAAAAACAAAGAAGCACTAGGAAAACTTGTTTCTTACGAAATGGGAAAATCCCTTCAAGAAGGCTATGGTGAAGTACAAGAAATGATTGACATCTGCGATTTTGCAGTTGGTCTTTCGCGTCAATTGCACGGTTTAACCATGCACTCCGAGCGCCCAGGACACCGTATGTACGAACAATACCATTCGTTGGGAGTAGTCGGAATCATTTCGGCATTCAACTTCCCAGTAGCAGTTTGGGCTTGGAACACAGCATTGGCTTGGATTTGTGGCGATGTTTGCGTTTGGAAACCATCCGAAAAAACACCTCTTTGCGGAATTGCTTGTCAAAACATCATTGCCGAAGTATTAAAAGAAAACAACCTTTCAGAAGGAATTTCTTGCCTAATCAATGGCGATTATAAAGTAGGAGAATTAATGACAAACGATAAACGTGTTCCTTTAGTTTCTGCTACAGGTTCTACTAGAATGGGTAAAATTGTAGCCCAAGCATGTGCGGCTCGTTTAGGAAACTCCTTATTAGAATTAGGCGGAAACAACGCGATCATTGTAACTCCAGATGCCGACATTAAAATGACGGTTATTGGAGCAGTATTTGGAGCAGTAGGAACCGCAGGACAACGTTGCACTTCAACTCGAAGATTAATCATCCACGAAAGTATATACGATAAAGTAAGAGACGCAATTGTTGGCGCTTACGGACAATTGCGAATTGGAAATCCATTAGATCAAAACAACCACGTTGGACCACTTATTGATACCCATGCAGTAGAAATGTACAACCAAGCATTAGAAAAAGTAGTTGCCGAAGGTGGAAAAATCCTTGTTGAAGGTGGCGTTCTTTCGGGAGCAGGATACGAAAGTGGTTGTTATGTAAAACCTGCCATTGCCGAAGCAAAAAACGACTTCGAAATTGTACAACACGAAACGTTTGCACCTGTATTGTATTTTATAAAATATTCTGGCGATGTGCACGATGCTATTGCTATTCAAAACGGAGTTGCACAAGGATTATCTTCTGCAATTATGACCAACAATTTGCGGGAAGCAGAAGCCTTTTTATCCGTTGCTGGTTCCGATTGTGGAATTGCAAACGTAAACATCGGGACTTCTGGTGCTGAAATTGGTGGTGCTTTTGGTGGCGAAAAAGAAACAGGCGGTGGCCGTGAGTCAGGATCGGATGCTTGGAAAGCCTATATGAGAAGACAAACCAACACGATTAATTACACTACAAGTTTGCCTTTAGCACAAGGAATTAAATTTGATTTGTAGTTTTTAGAGAGAATAAAGAACATAGAATATAGAGAATAGAAAAAGCGTCCTGAATTTCAGGACGCTTTTTCGTATTGTTGTCATTCCGAGGCACGAGGAATCTCATCAATCTAATGGGATTCCTCCTTCGTCGGAAGGACAATAGCGTTATAATTACTTCGTTTTCTTAACGTATTGCGTTAAAATAAAAATATGTTGTCCTTCCACGCGTCCTTCAATAAGAGTAGCATCGTCCCAAACCAATTTAATATTGTGTACAGCAGCACCACGTTTAGCAGTGAAAGTAGCACCTTTTACATCTAAATCTTTAATTAATACCACAGAATCCCCATCTAAAAGAGTGTTCCCATTAGAATCTTTGTGTACAATTTTTCCTTCATCATCATCTGCTTCGCCAGTTGCTTTTGCCCATTCTAAAGCATCTTCATCTAGATACATCATTTCTAACATATCCATATTTTTCAATCGGGCATGCATTCTCCAAGAAACAATTTGTACGGGAAGATTTTCGTTCCACATGCTATCGCTCAAACCACGCCAATCATTGGCAATAGTAGTTTCAGGATTTTCAATCTGATCTTTTAACGATTTTGTAATTAAAATACAGTTTTCTGGAGTAGCCTCTGTTTTTGGCGCTACTAGGTAAAGCACTAAATTTTCATCGCTTCCGCTGATTTCACATTTAGAATCACTTCTGTCTTTCAATCTTTTTTCTGTAACAACACTCATTTTGTTTTTTTATTTAATTATAAATTAAAGCAGGCGCCAATAGTAATAACAAATTGATTGTTTAAATTGTAATATTCACTTGTTGGGTTTGTATTATATTTTGCAATAGGAAATCCGGCTTCAGAGTAAACACCAAAACCATTGGTAAAGAAATAGCGAGCACCAAGATGCGCACCAAAATTACGCAATCCTAAATCCAAACCAGGATAAACATCGGCTTTATCACTAATTTTAAGCACATTGCCTAAATTAGCATTAAAACGTGCTTTTACATCTACTCTGTCCTCAAACTTAGGCATTCCAAAGTCTTGATTGGTATTTAATAAATAGGACCCTACAAATCCGTAGGACATGTTTTCGCCAATTCCGAAATCGGTAGAAACAGAAATACCGGAACCCCATTTTTGAAGATTGGCTCCCACTTGAAATTTCACATCTCCTTTGCCTTTATAGGCTTGAGCATTGGCAAAAGAGGAAATTAAGATAAACGATAGAATAATAATTTTTTTCATTTGTTTTTAATTTAGAATACAAATATAGAAATTCAATTCAATATCAATTGCAATATCAAAAATCAATGGCAATATTAAGAACAAAACCTAGAACCTACAACCCATAACCTTAAACCTAGAACCCCTTTTAATTTCTCCCTTTTTCCGTTGGATATAGTTGAGTTAGGGCTTCGCTTTGCCAAAATTCTTTAGTGTCAATATCCATAATAGTCAATGGACCTTTAAATGCAGCACCAGTATCTACATTCCAGATACACGCTTTTTTTATGGGAGTGATTTGTTCTATCCTTGTTACGGGGGTGTGCCCAATATAAATTTCGTCGTACAAAGTGAATCGTTTTGGATAAAAGAAACTGTCTTTATCTAAATCTTCGTTTAATGCCAAAGCAGTTTCCCACAACGTTCTATCCCAATAAAACAATTTCGGAAAATATTCATAGGTTACCCCATTCATATTGGTAAATCCAGCGTGAATGAACAAGCGGTTTTGCTCGTCGTGATAGTAATTTTGCAAGGATTTTAAAAATGCAATATGTTCTTTTTTCTTGGCTTCCGAAACAGTTGCATAGGCTGTTACTGTTGCTTCTCCACCATGTTTAAACCACATGGTTTCGTTAATGTTTTCGGTATTTCCGGTTAACCAATCCAATAACAATTCATCGTGATTACCCCGAAGGAAGATGCAATTTTGCTTGGTTCCTATATCTATTAAAAAATCTAGCACTTGTGGCGATTGGCTCCAACCATCTACATAATCTCCTAGAAAGATTAAAGTATCCTTGCTAGTTACTATTGCGCGCTCCATAATTTGGTGTATTGCCCGCAAACCGCCATGAATGTCGCCTATTACTAATGTTCTGTTCATTTTTATTTTAAAATCTGTTGCAAAAGTAACTCAAATAGCATCAATTATTATTTTCCACCATACTTCATTTTCCTTAAAACGCGCATCACTTCTTTGAAATTGACATAAACTGTTCTATTTTCATGCTGTTTTAATAAAGATTTGGCATCAATTAATTTTTGTTTGGCATCTTCAAATCCGTTGAGGTAGCAAAGCATTAAGGTGGACGCAACATTTACCAAATCTAGTTCTTCCCGATCTGTAAGTTCAAATCCTTTTTGTAATTTATTTAGCAAACTCAAAGTAGAATTGTAAATATGATACAATACTTTTCGGTTGTATTGCGGAGGCTCAAAGAGCATTTCGGTCTCAATTTTATAATAACCATTATCATAAAAAGAAATCTTTTGTTGCTCTAATGGGTAATAACTTGTTTTGTCGTTCAACCCTAGTGGCACGTATTCAATAATGGTAAAGGTATTTTCATCATAAAATATTTCTACTTCATCTTGTGCCGAATAAAACAGTTTTACTTGTTCGTTGATGAGTTCGATATCTACTCTGGAAAAGAAGGTTTTATCACGTACTTTTTTAGGAATTCCCGACCAACAAATGACAAATAATTCTTTGAAAACTTTATATTTTGACGGCATGTCTTTGTGCCGATTATTTACAAAATCAATAACACCGTCAAGCGTATGAGCGATGCTATTTCGGGAATTGTTTTCAATGCTAATTACCGTTTCAATATTCTGTTTGGAATATGGAATTTTATCTTCCGTGGGAGTAGAATTGCTACCCCGACGAACAAAAACCGTATGAGCAAGAATGGTATGAATGTTTTTCTTAAAAGAAGAAGTTTTCGATTTGGGTTTGATAGTTACCAATCCTACCACTTTATCCTTTGGTAAATTAGGAAAAGGCACATTTTCGTATTGAATCTTAGGTGGATTTTCTAAATAAGCATTCACCAAATTCTGAATCCGACTGTCGTCAAAAAAATCATCGCCCGTAATTTCATTATCCTGATCTTCCACACCAACCACAATATAAGAATTGTTAGAAGGATTGGAGTTGGATAAAGCACAAATGTGTTTCAAAAACTTGGCTTTCCCTTCTTTAGAATGCAAATTCAACTGTCGTTTCTTATCATAAAAACTGCTCTCATCATTGTGAGCAAGAAGGTTTTTAATGAGAAGACGTTTGTTAAGCATAATTTTAGTGTTCAGTGTTCAGTGCTCGGTGTTCAGTAACTGCCTGCTGAACACCGAGCACTGCCAACTTATTTAAGGGACTTTATTTCCCATACTTTCCGTCCAAATTGCAAACCAATCCAAATTGTCCAAAGGCAATTCTACCGCTTTCATTAACGATTGAATTCGGGCAATGTTCACTGTTCCTGCAACAGGATGCACGTGAGATGGATGTTTTAAAACCCATGCCAAAAGTATAGTATCCGAACCCACGCCATATTTCTCTACCAATTGTACCAAAAGTTTTTTCAATCTTCGGGTTTGGTCAATGTCTTCTCTAAAAACAGTTCCTAGCGGATTCCAAGACATTGGTGTAATGTTGTGTAGTTGCATATAATCTAAACTGCCGTCTAACATTGCTTCGTGGTGCGTTGCTGAAAATTGAATTTGATTGAAACTAATTTCGGTCTTGCTTCGAATTAATTCGCTTTGTGATGCGGTAAAATTGGACAATCCAAACGATTTAATTTTCCCTTCTTGTTTTAATTTTTCTACGGCTTCTGCAATTTCATCGGCAACCATCAACGGGCTTGGACGGTGCAAAAGCAAAACATCTAAATAATCGGTTTGAAGATTTTTAAGTGAATTTTCTACCGACCAAATAATATACTCTTTCGAATAATCATAATGCTTGATGGCGTTCGGTCTCCCATTGGTATGTTGGATTCCACATTTGGAAATTAATTCCAATCGATCTCTTGATATTTTGCTTTGGCCAAATGCTTTTCCAAATTGTGCTTCGGTAGTATAATCGCCATAAATATCGGCATGGTCAAAAGTGGTGATTTTATTTTCGATACAAATGTTTATCAAATGCACCATTTCGGTAGTACTTAATTTTTTATCCCATACGCCCCAATTCATCGTTCCAGCAATGATTGGAGATAGCGTTAGGTTAGTAGGTTTCTGGTTTTCAGATTTTGCAGACATGTATTTATTTTTTGATTATTTTCATTTCACTTCCAAACTTCCCGTCTATTCTATTAAAAAGTTTAAAATTACTAAAACAAAATCATAAATCATCCTTAAAAGCAACAATTCAAAGTAAGTTTTAACGCATTATTAACATTGTCTTACTGATAAAATTTACAATTTTGAAATGTTAAAATTTAGGACCTTTAAAATACTATAAAAATAGAATTTATGGAAGAAAATGTTGCTGCTTTAGACATTAGAGCAATCAATGAAAAAATTGAAAGAGAAAGTGCTTTTATCGACTTACTTACCATGGAAATGAACAAAGTAATTGTGGGTCAAAAACACATGGTAGAACGATTGTTAATTGGACTTTTAGGACAAGGACACATCTTGCTGGAAGGAGTTCCCGGACTAGCAAAGACCTTAGCCATAAACACCTTGTCGCAGGCCATCCACGGAAGTTTTAGTAGAATCCAATTTACTCCTGATTTATTGCCTGCCGATGTTATTGGTACGATGATTTACAACATTAAAGCCAATGAATTCTCTATTAAAAAAGGACCAATTTTTGCAAATTTCGTCCTTGCCGATGAGATCAATCGTGCGCCAGCCAAAGTACAATCGGCTTTGTTGGAGGCCATGCAAGAAAAACAAGTCACTATTGGCGATACTACTTTTAAATTAGACCGACCATTTTTAGTGTTAGCAACCCAAAATCCAATTGAGCAAGAAGGAACTTACCCATTACCAGAAGCACAAGTGGATCGTTTCATGCTAAAAACCGTTATCGACTATCCTAAGATGGAAGAAGAACGCATGGTGGTTCGTCAAAACTTAAAAGGTGCTTATGAAAAAGTTAACCAAGTAGTTTCAGTAGATCAAATCTTGCGCGCGCAAGAAGCCGTTCGCGAAGTGTACATGGATGAAAAAATTGAAAAATATATTTTAGATATTATTTTCGCAACTCGTTATCCAGAAAAATATAAATTGGAAAGCCTTAAACCTTTAATAAGTTTTGGATCTTCTCCACGTGGAAGTATCAACTTAGCAACCGCTGCTAAATGTTATGCCTTTATCAAACGTCGTGGGTATGTAATTCCAGAAGATGTTCGCGCTGTAGTTCACGATGTATTGCGCCACAGAATCGGAATCACTTATGAAGCCGAAGCCGAAAACATCACTTCGGTTGATATTATCAACAAAATCGTAAACGAAATAGAGGTTCCTTAAATTTAGTTGGCAGTGTTCCGTGTTCAGTAATCAGACTGAGCACCGAACACTGAACACTGAGCACTCATAAAAATGGAGACGAAAGACCTACTTAGTAAAGTTCGTAAAATAGAAATCAAAACCCGACGATTGAGCGATCATATCTTTTCGGGGGAATACCACACGTCATTTAAAGGACGTGGTATGACCTTCTCGGAAGTGCGCCAATACCAGTTTGGCGATGATATCCGTGCTATCGATTGGAACGTTACGGCACGCTATAACGAAGCCCACGTAAAAGTTTTTGAAGAAGAGCGCGAACTTACCATGATGTTAATGGTAGATATTTCGGGATCGGAAAGTTTCGGAACTAAAAACCAACTAAAAAGCGAAATAGTTACTGAAATTGCTGCAACAATGGCATTTTCGGCAACGCAAAACAACGATAAAATAGGTTTGATTTTGTTTTCCGATGGCATCGAATTGTATATTCCGCCCAAAAAAGGAAAATCCCATGTGTTGCGAATCATCCGCGAATTGATTGAATTCCAACCAAAAAGCAAGAAAACCGATTTGTCGCAAGCCCTTAAATTTTTATCGGCAACGCAAAAGAAAAAAGCAATTGTATTTCTAATTTCCGATTTTATGGTGGAAGAAGATTACGAGAAAACGTTGAAAATTGCAGGTAAAAAACACGACATCACCGGAATTAGAGTGTACGATATTCGAGAAGAAAAAATGCCAAATATTGGGATGGTGGAAATGGAAGACGCGGAAACGGGTGAAATCCTAGTTGTAGATACTAGTTCCAAAAGCGTTCGAATGAACTATGAAAAAAACTACCACGAGAAAGTAACGTATTTCAAAGAAATATTTTCTAAATGTGGTTCAGGAACTGTAAATACTCGTGTGGACGAAAGTTATGTAACCAAATTATTGGGTTATTTTAAATCAAGATAAAATAAATATCCTAACAGGTTTTTTTTAACCTGTTAGGTATAACAAAATAAAATGAAGTTTAAATTAGTATTTCTATTATTATTCACATCAACACTTTTTGCCCAAAAAGTCACGACTTCTATTGACACGACTCGAAATAAAATTGGAGCCGAGTTCAAGATAACCCTGAAAGCATCGGTTACGAATAAAGACAAAGTGGTTTTTCCGAAAGCAAAAAACTTTGGTGCTCTAGAAGTAATAAACTCCTATACAATCGATACGGTAAAAACCAACGATAGATGGGAGTTAATTAAGAAATACGGGGTAACCCAATTCGATTCTGGCAAATTTACTATTCCTAGAATTGCCATATTAATCAATGGGAAACCAACCTTTTCGGATAGTTTGAAAGTGGAGGTTTTCAATGTAAAAGTGGATACTTTAAAGCAAAAAATGTACGATGTTAAAGACGTTGCACAAGTAGAAACTTCCGGCAATTGGTGGAAATATCTATTAGGAATTTTACTTTTAGTAGGCATCGGAGCCTTGGCGTATTGGTTAATTAAAAAATACCAAAACCGTCCAAAAGAAGAAGAACCAGTTTACACTTCGCCAATTGAAAAAGCAACTTCACTATTACAACTACTAGAAACGAAAGAACTTTGGCAAAAGGGAGAAGTGAAATCTTATTATTCGGAACTTACCAATATCGCTCGAAATTATATAGAAGAAGAAATTGAAATTCCAGCAATGGAAAGCACTACTTCCGAACTTATTGCAGGTTTGCGAAGAGTAGCAAATCAAAAGAAACTGAAACTTTCTGCAGCAACACTTGAGAATCTAGAAAAGGTTTTGATGCAAGCCGATTTAGTAAAATTTGCAAAAGTAAAACCATTAGATTTTGAAATTGAAGAAGATAAAAAACGTATTTCTAGTTCTATAGTTACCATTCACAAAGCCATTCCAACGGTGGTGGAACAAAACGATGAATTGGAAGCATGGAACGAACAACAGCGTGAATTGGCTAGAATTCATAAGTTAAAAAAACAAAAGCAAGTTCGGATTATTACCACAATCGGAATTGTAATCACCGTAGTATTACTGTCGTTGTTGGCTTTAATTTATTTTAAAGGATGGGATTATGTAAAAGATAATTTTATTGGTCATCCTACAAAAGAATTGGCGGAAGGCGAATGGGTGTTTAGCGAATACGGAAATCCAGGAGTAAAAATTGAAACGCCTAAAGTTTTGAAACGAATGGATGCTACAAAAATCCTTCCTAAAGATGCTTATGCCGTTTTGAAAGAAATGCAAATGTTTGGCTACGGAAGTATGATGGAATCCTTTAATATAGTAGTTTCCACAGTAAAATATAAAACGGAAACGGAGGTAAATTTTGACACCGTTTTAGAAGGAAATACCAAATCTTGGGAAGCAATGGGTGGTCAAAATATCATCTTCAAACAAGAAGATTTCAACACTGTAAAAGGCATTACCGGAGTTAAAGCCTATGGCACAATGGTGATGTTGGATAAAATCCAAAATAAAAGTCAGAAATTGTATTACGAAATTTTGTTGTTCAAACAAGATGGAGGATTACAGGAAATAGTGATTTCCTATAAAGAAGGAGATGAGTATGGGAAAAAGATTTTGGAGCGAATTATCAATTCGGTGGAACTTAAAAACGACAAGGAATAATGGATAAAGTAACTTTTTTAAATCCGGAATTTTTTTGGTTGTTTTTGACACTTCCATTTGCAATAGCATGGCTTTTCTTCAAACGCAAGCAACAATCGGCAACCTTAAAAATAAGTTCGGTTAGCGGTTTTAAAACCTCCAAATCGACTTTGGCAAAATTAAAACCTTATTTAAATATTTTAAGAATTGCGGCTTTAAGTTCTTTGATAATTGCCTTAGCGCGACCAAGAACGGTGGATATTAGCAACCAAACTAAAACCACCAAAGGAATTGATATTGTAATGGCAATCGACCTTTCTAGTAGTATGTTGGCCAAAGATTTACGACCAAACCGAATGGAAGCCTTAAAGGAAGTGGCATCTAATTTTGTGGATGCTAGACCAAATGATAGAATAGGCGTTGTAGTGTATGCTGCCGAATCCTATACAAAAACTCCCGTTACCAGCGATAAAGCCATAGTAAAGGAAGCCATTCGAGATATAAAATACGACAATGTACTGCAAGACGGAACCGGAATTGGTATGGGATTGACTACGGCCGTAAACCGATTAAAAGATAGTAAAGCCAAAAGCAAGATTATCATTTTGCTTACCGATGGGGTAAATAATTCGGGATTTATTGAACCAGAAACTGCTTCGGAAATTGCAAAAGAATACGGCATTAAAGTATACACTATCGGAATAGGGACTAATGGTATGGCCGAATTTCCGTATGCATTTGCTCCTAACGGCAATGGATTTTTATACAAAATGATGCCTGTAGAGATTGATGAAAAATTAATGAAAACTATCGCTAGAAACACTGGCGGAAAATATTTTAGAGCCAATAGCAACAGCAAGTTAGAAAGTATTTATAATGAAATCAACAAATTAGAAACCACCGAAATTGAAGAATTGAAATTCTACGATTACGATGAGAAATTCAGACCATTTGTGTGGATTGCAGGGATTTTATTGTTGCTAGAAATTTTATTAAGAAACACCATTTTTAGGAGTTTTATATAGACAAACTTGTCATTCTGACGAAGGAAGAATCTCATAAATTGGATTAGATTCTTCCTTCGTCAGAATGACAAAAAAGAAAAAAAATGTACGAGTTAGAAGAAAAAGGGTATTTGTATCTGTTATTTGTTGTGCCACTATTGGTGCTACTATTTCTGTATGTACAATATTGGAAACGCAAAAAACAGGCAGCATTTGGCGATTTGGATTTGGTTAAAAAATTAAGTCCGGAGAAATCGTTGTTCAAGCCAACCTTGAAATTTGCACTGGTTTTATTGGGCTTGACCTTTTTAATTTTGGCATTGGTTAATCCAAAAATGGGAACCAAAATGGAAAAAGTAAAACGCCAAGGAATTGATATTGTTTTTGCCATTGACGTTTCTAAAAGTATGTTGGCCGAAGACGTTGCGCCCAACCGTTTAGAAAAAAGTAAGCAAATCGTTTCGCAATTAATCAACCAATTGGGAAGCGACAGAATAGGAATTATTGCCTATTCGGGGAGTGCTTTTCCGGTATTGCCAATGACTTCCGATTATGCTGTGGCTAAGATGTTTTTGCAAACAATGAATCCTGGAATGATATCTTCCCAAGGGACTTCTATCGACCAAGCAATTGATTTGGCTGCCAATAATTTCTTTGACAAAAAAGACAAAACCAATAAGTTGTTAGTGATTATATCCGATGGGGAAGACCATTCGGATAATGCGCAAAACGCTGCGGAAGACGCGCAAAAATTAGGATTAAAAATAATTACCGTGGGTGTTGGAACCGAAAATGGAGGTCCAATTCCATTAAAAAGAAATGGTGTTGTAGAAAGTTTTCAAAAAGACCAAGACAACCAAGTAGTGATTACCAAAAGGAATGCTTCCGTTTTGGCGGCTATTGCCAAAAGCACTAAAGGGGGAGGTTATGTAGATGGAAATTCTACCAAAACCGTCTTGGATTACGTAAAAAAAGTATTGGATAACACCCAAAAAACCGAATTTGAAGGTACGATGATGGCCGATTATAAATCGCAATTCCAATGGTTTTTAGGTTTTGGATTTTTCTGCTTGTTTTTGGATATTTTCTTAACAGAAAGAAAAACCAAATGGGTTCGAAAAATGAATTTGTTTAATGAAGAAAAAAAATAATTCGTAGAGACACGATTCATCGCGTCTAGAATAAAATATAAAATGAAAAAATTTATAACCTATTGTTTAATTCTAATTTCTTTTGTGGTTAAAGCCCAAGAGAAGGATGAATTTTTGCCACAAGGCAATGAAAAATTTGCCGATAAAAACTACGCCGATGCGGAGGCAGATTACCGTTTATCGCAAGCCAAGTTCAAAAAGAAATCTATTGCTTCCTATAATTTAGGAACTACCATTTACAAACAAAACCAACCTGCCGAGGCGAAATACCAATTTGAAAAAGCAATAAAAGACGCCAAAACCAAACCTGAGAAACACCAGGCGTACCACAATATTGGGAATTCTATGATGAAAGAAAAGGATTACACCAATGCTATAGAAGCCTATAAAAATGCCTTACGAAACGATCCTTCCGATGAGGAAACGCGTTACAATTATGCTTTAGCAAAAAAAATGCTGAAAGATAATCCACCACCAAAAGACAAAAACAAGGATAAAGACAAGGACAAAAATAAGGATAAGAACAAAGACAAGGATAAAAAGGACGATAAGAAAGATCCTAACAAAGATAAAAAAGACGACAAAAAAGATAAAGGCGACAACAAAGACAAGGATAAAAAAGACGGCAACGACAAAAAAGATAAGCAAGACAAAGGCGATGGTGATAAACAACAACCCAAACCAAGTGGAGCATCTAAACAACGAATTGACAATCTTTTGGATGCGGTGAACAATGAAGAGAAAAAAGTGCAACAAAAGGTAAACGCTCAAAAAGTGCAAGCCAATCCTAAAAAACCAGAGAAAGACTGGTAATTAATTACGAATAAAAAATTACGAATTACAAAAATGAAACGATATTTAATCTTATTATTAATAGCCACCAACTCCCTGTTTGCTCAAGTAAAATTTGAAGCCAACGTGAGTAAAAATACCTTGGGATTAAATGAACGAGTGCGTATCGAATTTTCTATGAACGAAGATGGCGATAACTTTGTGCCACCCAATTTTGAAGCTTCTGGTTTTAGAGTGGTAGGTGGGCCAAGCCAATCCATTAGCCAATCTTGGATTAATGGTAGAAGTACCTTTCAAAAATCATACACCTATATTTTATTGCCTTTGCAGAAAGGAAATTTGGTTATTCGTCAAGCAATAATTGAAATTAATGGGCAAATTTACAAGACATTGCCTATTAAAATCAATGTTACCAATGCAGTGCAACAGCCTAATGATCCAAACGAGCCAGCAGCAGTAAAGGCGGATGATAATCTGTATTTGGTTGCCGACATTTCTAAAACCAATCCCTATGTAAACGAACCCATTACGGTGGTTTACAAATTGTATTTTAGTTTCAACATCGGAATTACCAATTGGCGCGAATTGAACAAGCCTAAATACAACGATTTTTGGAGTCAGAATATCGACATCAAACAATTAGTTGCCGAAGAAGGAATGTTTAAAGGCCAACGCTACCGCTATGTTGTATTACGAAAAACCGTGCTTTATCCACAAAAATCAGGCAAACTAGAAATTGAACCTCTTTCTTTAGATATTGATTGCCAAGTTCCAAAGGGGAGACCAAACTTTTTTGGGCAAGTGCAATTGGTAGACGATAGCAAACGCGTTTCTGCAGGAAGTAATGTAATTAACGTAAAAGCCTTGCCTGAAGCAGGAAAACCAGAAGGTTTTTCGGGTGCAGTAGGGAGATTTAACTTCAAAGTTACGCCTTCTAGAACCGGATTAAAATTTGGAGAATCTCTTGATTTGGATGTTTCCGTTACCGGAACTGGGAATCTAAAATTATTTAGTTTGCCAAAACCAGTTGTTCCTTCTACTTTAGAAATGTACGACCCGCAACATAGTGAAAATGTAACCACTCCACTTTCTGGAATGACCGGAAGCATTGCCGATAAATACACTATAATTCCGCAATCGAAAGGGAATTTTCCAATAAAATCCATGCGTTTCACCTATTTTGATTTAGGTACTAGAAGTTATAAAACCATCACTTCTCCCGAAATCGTGTTGAATGTTTTAGACGGCCCAGGAATTGCTAATTCAGGTACAACTACACCTTCTGGAACTTCCAAAGTGGCAGTTACCGCCAACAAAGCATTTGCCTATATCAAACAAAAAACCACTTTGAAACCTATGCAATCGGAGGATTTCTTAGGTTCGGGAATGTTTTATACTTTAATTATTTTGCCTTTTTTAGGGATTCCGGCATTAATTCTTTTTAGAAAAAGAAAAGAAGCAGAAGATGCCGATGTGGTTGGAAATAAAAAACGAAAAACCAATGCGTTGGCCAAGAAATATCTATCGGAAGCTCAAAAACAAATCCAACACAAAGAGCCATTTTATATTGCTCTGGAAAAAGCAATGCACAATTTCTTGAAAGCCAAATTAAGCATCGAAACTTCGGAAATGAGTAAAGATAAAATATCGGAGATTTTGCTTACGCGAAATGCCGATGCCGCTACCGTAAAAGAATTTATCACCCTTACTGAAAGTTGCGAATTGGCTCGATACGCGCCTTCTACTAGCGTTGCCATTCAGCAAGATTACGATAAGGCAGTCGAAATTATATCCAGTTTAGAAAAGCAAATTTCTTAAACAAAAGATAAAACGTAATACATCTTAATTATTTAATGGTTTAAAAATGAACAAATATTTCTATATATTAATTTTAATTTTTCAAATTTCTTTTGCACAAACTGCTTTTGAAAAAGGAAATCAATTATATCAAAAAGAAAACTACACCGAAGCCATCCACAATTACGAAAGTGTTCTTGCTTCCGGAAAACATTCTGCCGATTTGTATTTTAATCTCGGAAACTGCTATTATAAATTGCATAAAGTAGCCCCAGCAGTTTACAATTACGAAAAGGCATTGCAACTAAATCCTAACGACGACGAAATAAAAACCAATCTCGATTTTGCACGCAAAATGACTATTGACGACATAAAAGTCGTTCCTAAAGTTGGCTTTAGCAAATTGATGGAAGACTTTACTTCGAGTTATTATTACGATACTTGGGCTTGGATAGCAGTAGTTTTGGCATTTGTATTTTTAACCTTTTTTGCAGGATATTACTTATCGGGAACGGCCTTTAAAAAACGAATTTTCTTCTCTGGAATGTTTTTCATTTTCTTCGGAATTGTAATAAGTGTTTCCTCTGGAATTTACGAAAAAAACAAAATTTCCTCAGAGAAACCAGCAATTATTTTTGCAGAAACTGCTTCGGTGAAAGGAGAACCCAAAGCAACTAGCCCAGAAACTATCTTACTGCACGAAGGAACTAAAGTATATGTTTTAGAAAGCATCGCCAATTGGAAAAAAATCCAACTAACCGATGAAACAACAGGTTGGATAAGTGAAGACGCTATAAAGGAATTGTAAGAGAGTTCAGTAATCAAAAGGCAGTGTGCGTCTCATTTTGTAGGAATCTCAGTTTTTATTTCCAAGCCAATCACTATTTATATATTACTTTTACTAGTTACTAAATACTCAATCTATGAAAATCGGACTCTATTTCGGAACGTTTAATCCCATTCATGTGGGCCACCTGATTATTGCTAATCATCTGGCGGAATATTCTGATTTGGAACAGATTTGGATGGTGGTTACACCACACAATCCGCACAAACAAAAAAATACTTTGCTGGACGATTACCAACGTTTGCATTTGGTGCGATTGGCAACCGAAGAGTATTCTAAAATTAAACCTTCGGATATTGAATTCAAATTACCACAGCCCAATTATACTGTAAATACGTTAGCACATTTAAAAGATAATTATCCGCAGCACGAATTTTCCTTAATTATGGGCGAAGACAACTTGAAGTCGCTGCACAAATGGAAAAACTACGAATATATTTTAGAAAATCACGATATTTATATTTACCCTAGAGTATCTGAAGCGATAGAAAATGAAGCAGGTTCGGTGTTGCAATCGCATCCTAGAATTCATAAAGTTGATGCACCTATTGTAGAAATATCTTCTACTTTTATTCGGGAAAACATTAAAAACAAAAAAAATATTCGACCCTTATTGTCCGAAAAAGTTTGGGAATATGTAGATCACAATAATTTTTATAAGAAATAAACTTAACATTCCTTTACCACTTGTTCTTCCAAACCTTTTGTAGTTTTGTAATCTAACAAAATCAAAATGAACAACTTCGAATTGTACAATCCTGTCAATTATATTTTTGGCAAAGGACAAACAGAAAAACTAACTACTTTAGTACTAAAAGACGCCAAAATTTTAGTGGCATATGGTGGCGGAAGTATCTTTAAAAATGGTGTTTACGACCAAGTTAAAACTGCTTTAATAGGTTTTGATTTTATTGAATTTGGTGGTATCGAACCTAACCCAAGATTTGAAACCTTGATGAAAGCGGTTCAGATTATTCGCGAACAAAAAATCACTTTTATTCTAGCCGTTGGTGGCGGAAGCGTTATTGATGGCGTGAAATTTATTTCGGCTGCCGTTAATTTTGAAGGAGAAGAATCGGATATTCTAACCAAACGAATTCTTTTCACCGATTTATCTAAAGTTATTCCGTTTGGAACGGTATTAACGTTACCTGCAACTGGATCCGAAATGAACTCGGGAGCGGTGGTAACTATTGGAGCCACTCAAGAAAAACTTACCCTTGGCGGAAGTGCTTTGTTTCCGAAATTCTCAATTGTTGATCCAACCGTGATTGTTTCTTTACCAAAAAGACAGTTGCAAAATGGTGTGGTAGATGCCTTTACCCACGTTCTGGAACAATACATGACCTACAAGCACGATGCCTTATTGCAAGACCGATTAGCAGAAAGCATTTTGCAAACCTTAATTGAAGTTGGACCAAGTGTGGTAGAAAACCCTTCGGATTATAAATTGGCTTCCAATTTTGTTTGGAGCGCTACCATGGCGTTAAACGGATTGATTCAAAAAGGAGTCCCGAGTGATTGGGCAACTCACATGATAGGTCACGAATTGACAGCTTTGTACGAAATTGACCATGCGAGAACTTTGGCAATTATAGGACCAAACCTATATAAAGTAATGTTTGAAACTAAAAAAGAAAAACTAGCACAATACGGACAACGCGTTTGGAACCTTACAGGAGATTCAACAGATGCTATTGCGCACCAAGCCATTGAAAAAACGGTCGAATTTTTCCATACTATGGGAATGAAAACCAAGTTATCTGAAAACACAGAAAAGTATAAAGAAACCGCCGATTTCATTGTAAATCGTTTTGAAGAAAGAGGATGGTTAGCAATGGGCGAAAAACAAAACATCACTTTAGAAAAAGTAAGAGAAATTGTGGAGATGAGTTACTAATACTAAGACTTTGTCCTCCCTAGTGTAGTTGTGGGAGTTAAATAATATCCAATTTAAATAAAAAAAGGCGTTCAAGAAATTATTTCTGGAACGCCTTTTTAAAACAAATGTATTAAACCCCTTTTAGAAAGATAATCTAACAATCTTTCTGTAATAATAACGAACAATACTTTTTGTTATTGTGTTGATTGTCATAAATTTAAGTTAAAATGATTTTGTCCTAATATTACATTAAGAACCCACTCGCTTTTGGGAATGCCATAAAAAAAGAGTATTTTTGATTTTTCAAACAATATAGAAATGAATACTATTCCAAAGTTTGCCGTAATAGGTGGAGGAAGTTGGGCTACTGCAATTGCCAAAATGCTGTGTGTGAACCTAGACGAAATTGCTTGGTACATGCGAAACCAATCGGCAATTGACCATATAAAAACACAAAAACACAACCCGAATTATTTGAGTTCGGTAGAATTTGACACAAACAAACTTAGGCTTACTGCCGATATTAATGAAGCAGTGGCGTATGCCGATTACATTATTTTCGCAATTCCATCTGCCTTCTTAAGTGCCGAATTAGAAAAACTTACCGTTAGTTTACAAGGCAAAGTGATTTTCTCAGCCATTAAAGGAATTGTTCCAGAAACGTTCTTGATTGTGGGAGAACATTTTAATAAAAAATTTGACATTCCTTTTGAAAATATCGGAGTAATTACGGGTCCTTGCCATGCAGAAGAGGTGGCTTTGGAACGACTTTCGTACCTAACCATTGCTTGTGGAGATCCTGCTAAAGCGAAGGTTGTGGCTAAAGTTCTTGCGGGAAATTATATTAAAACTAAAATATCCGATGACATTATAGGGACAGAATATGCGGCAATGTTGAAAAACATTTATGCTATTGCAGCTGGAATTGCCCATGGATTGGGTTATGGAGATAACTTCCAATCGGTGATTATGAGTAATGCCATTAGGGAGATGAAAAAGTTCATCCGAAAAGTGCATAAAATGAAGCGTAACATTAATAATTCGGCTTATTTGGGCGATTTATTGGTTACAGGTTATTCGGTTTTTTCTAGAAATAGAATGTTTGGAAATATGATTGGTAAAGGCTACACGGTAAAATCAGCCATGATGGAAATGAGTATGGTTGCCGAAGGGTATTATGCAGTGAAAAGCGCCTACAAATTAAACCAAGAATACAAAGCTCAAACCCCAATTATAGATGCTGTTTATGCTATTTTATATGAAGGAAAAGATGCTAAATCAGTATTTAAAAAACTAACCGACAAACTGGATTAAGATGAGTGAAAGATGGAAATATCAAATAAAATCGGGGGGACTTTGGGGTGTTTTTATGACTGCTTTTAATGTGCTTTTTGAAATAAAAGAAAAACCTTTTATGCAACAAATAGCTACTTCTAATTTTTATATAAGAGCCCTTGGATTTATCCTGATGGGGATTTTTGTTTTGGGTTATTTTAATTGGAAACAAAAAGTGAAACGGGATAGTACCAATCCTTAAACTTTTCAGTCCGTAGGAATCTCATTTATTGCGGAAAGTTTATTGGGATTCCTAGGGACATAGAATGCGCTATCGGGTGTACCCTGAACCCAGAACCTAAAACCCACCACCTACACCCAACAACCTAAAATGAACAACCCTTCTCTCGAACTTCAAATACAAACCTTACCCGATAATCCCGGGGTGTACCAGTATTATGATAAAGAAGGGAAAATTTTATACGTAGGAAAGGCCAAGAACCTAAAGAAACGAGTTTCTTCTTATTTCAATAAAGTCCACGACAATGCCAAAACCAATGTGCTGGTTCGCAAAATAGTCGAGATAAAACACATCGTAGTTTCCTCCGAACAGGATGCATTGTTGTTGGAAAATAATCTGATTAAAAAACTACAACCACGTTATAATGTCTTGTTGCGCGATGACAAAACCTATCCGTGGATTTGCATCAAAAAAGAACCTTTTTCAAGAATTTTCCCAACCAGAAGAATGGTAAAAGACGGTTCGGAATATTTCGGGCCTTACACTAGTTTCAAAACGGTGAATACTATTTTAGAATTGATCAAAGAGTTGTATCCACTGCGAACTTGCAACTACGATTTAACCGAGAATAACATTCGAAACCATAAATATAAAGTCTGTTTAGAATTTCACATTGGCAACTGCAAAGGCGGTTGCGAAGGCTACGAACTATTAGAAAATTACCAAAAACAAGTCGATGCCATTCGCGAAATTTTGAAAGGAAATTTCAAAGAAAGTTTGAAGGAATTCAAAATTAAAATGCAAGAATTGGCAGCCGACATGCACTTTGAGGAAGCCCAAAAAATTAAAGACAAGATTGAGGTTTTAGAAAACTATCAATCCCGATCTACCATCATCAATCCGAAGATATCTAATATTGATGTGTTTTCAATTATTTCCGATGAAGCCGTGGCGTATGTAAATTTCCTACAAATTGCCCATGGCGCCATCATTCGATCCTATACTTTAGAATTAAAGAAAAAACTAGAAGAAACCAACGAAGAACTTCTAGAATTGGCAGTGGTAGAACTTCGGGAACGTTTTCATTTGCTTTCGCGCGAAATAATTCTGCCTTTTGCTTTAGATTTTGGCGATAAAATAAAAGTTACCGTTCCGCAATTGGGTGATAAAAAACAAATCTTAGAACTCTCCGAACGCAACGCCAAATACTACCGAATGGATCAATTAAAACAAATCCAAATTGTAGATCCCGAAAGGCACACCAACCGAATTATGGCGCAAATGCAAAAAGATTTACGTCTTTCGGTAGAGCCTCGACACATAGAATGTTTTGATAATTCCAACATCCAAGGAACCAATCCCGTGGCGGCTTGCGTGGTTTTTAAAGACGGAAAACCATCCAAAAAAGACTACCGCCATTTCAACATTAAAACCGTGGAAGGCCCCAACGATTTCGCCTCTATGGAAGAAGTCGTATACCGAAGATACAAACGACTTTTAGACGAAAACCAACCCTTGCCACAACTCATCATTATCGATGGTGGAAAAGGGCAATTATCGTCGGCACTAAAAAGCATCGACGATTTAGGTTTGCGCGGAAAAATCGCCATAATCGGAATTGCAAAACGCCTCGAAGAACTTTTTTATCCCGGCGATTCGGCCCCTTTGTACCTCGATAAAAAATCGGAAACCCTAAAGGTTATCCAGTTTTTACGCAACGAAGCCCACCGATTTGGGATTACGTTCCACCGCGATAAACGAAGCAAAGCAGCGCTAAATTCGTCTATAGAAACCATCCCAGGAATTGGCGAAAAAACCATGCTGACCTTAATAACCCACTTCAAAAGTGTTAAAAGATTGAAATTAGCCACAGAAAAAGAAATTTCTGAGGTGATAGGTGTATCAAAAGCCAAAAAAATTTCCGACTTTTACCATAAAATCGATAATTAATTTCCGTAGCGAATGTTTCAGGCCTATTTGCAATCCATTTTCCCGCCATACACTTCAATCTTTTCCTTTCTAAAGAAGAAAGAAAAAGGATTTCCGTTGCTGTCGGGGCTAAATAGTAAAGGTCTTTTGTGTTTGTTATCTATTTTCTATTTTCTATTTTCTCAAACTACCTATTCTCAAGATTCCATAAAACGACCAAAAATCGGATTAGTATTAACTGGAGGTGGCGCCAAAGGCTTTGCCCATATTGGGGTTTTAAAAGTACTAGAAAAAGCAGGCGTAAAAATTGATTACATTGGCGGAACCAGCATGGGAGCAGTAGTTGGCGGTTTATATGCAACGGGTTATAGTGCCCAACAAATTGATTCTATATTTCGCAACACCAATTTTAACGAGCTATTAAAAGATTACGTTCCAAGAGCTTCCAAAAGTTTTTATGAAAAACGTAACGACGAGCTGTATGCCATTTCTTTACCCTTTAAAAAACTTAGTATAGGCGTTCCAATTGCCTTATCTAAAGGAATGTATAACTATAATCTGCTAAACAAATTAACTCATTCAGTACGACACATTAGAGATTTCAATCAATTGCCAATTCCATTTTTATGTATTGCTACGGATATAGAAACAGGAGAGCAACTAATCTTAAATAAAGGAAGTTTGCCACAAGCATTATTGGCAAGTTCGGCATTCCCTACCCTTTTCTCCCCAGTAGAAATAGATGGCAAAGTGCTAATTGATGGTGGCGTATCCAATAATTATCCTATAGATGAGGTGCGAAAAATGGGTGCTGATATTATTATAGGAGTAGATGTTCAAGATGGTTTAAAGACCAGGAACTCCTTAAAGGAAGCCACGCAAATTCTTCTTCAAATATCCAATCTTCAAATGGTAGGAAGAATGCAAGATAAAATAAGTAGGACCGATATTTATATTAAACCCGATATTTCAGGATACTCGGTGATATCCTTTGATAAGGAGGATGAAATTATAAAAAAAGGTGAATTCGCTGCTTTAAATGTTTTGGATAAAATAAATAAAATCACACAAAACAATAAGCCATCCCATAGACTAAACTGTAAAAACGATAGTATAAATATTACCAGAATAACTATAAACGACGTTAAAGATTACACCCGGGCTTATGTAATTGGAAAACTAGGATTTAAACAAGGAACCAAAATTAGTTACGAGCAATTAAAACAAGGAATAAATACCCTTAATGCAACTGGAAATTTCACTAGTATTAGTTACCAATTAAATGAATTGGATTTGGGTGATGAACTAGATTTAACCATAAAAGAAAGCGGAAATAGTACCTTTTTAAAATTCGGTTTGCATTATGACGGACTTTATAAAAGTGCTGCTTTGATAAATGTAACACAAAAAAAATCGCTTTTCAAAAATGATGTATTATCAGTAGATTTAGGTATAGGAGATAATTTTAGATACAATTTAGATTACTATGTTGATAATGGATTTTATTTCAGTTTCGGATTTAAATCCTTGTTCAATCAGTTTAATAAAAATGTTGCTACTGACTTTAGTAATGGTTTGGTTTTTCAACAACTCGGAATAAATTCTTTGAACGTAGATTATTCCGATTGGACCAACTCGGCCTATTTGCAAACTATTTTTGAACAAAAATTCCTTGTTGGAGGTGGAGTAGAAATAAAACACCTAAAAATATCCTCTAAAACTTTAGAAAACAGCAACCCCGTTTTTGAAAACAGTAATTACACAAGTGTTTTCGGATATTTAAAATACGATTCTTTAGATAGTAAATATTTTCCTAAAAAAGGATGGTATTTCAATAGTAATCTGCAATCGTATTTATTTTCTTCTAATTACACTAATCAATTTAATAGATTCTCTATTGCTAGTTCCGAAATAGGAATTACAAGAACATTTTACAAAGTAATCAACCTAAAATTTGAATCGGAAGCGGGTTTATCTTTTGGACAAAAAAGCATGAACTTTTTAGATTTTGTTCTTGGAGGTTATGGATTTAATCCTATCAATAATTTTAAACAATTTTATGGTTATGATTTTATCAGCATCTCTGCCGATAGTTATGTTAAGGCTTTAGCGACTTTGGATATTGAGTTTTACAAAAAAAACCACATTAATTTTTCGGCTAATTATGCCAATGCCGAAGACAAATTATTCAGCACCGGAAATTGGCTTGCAACCCCAAGATATTCCGGATATGCAGTAGGTTATGGATTAGAAACTGTGCTTGGCCCACTCGAAATTAAATACTCTTGGTCACCAGAATTACCCAAAGGATTTGTAGGATTCAATGTTGGATTTTGGTTTTAAACGTCAGAAATTTTCTATTTATATAGAAATATTAAACAAAAAAAGTATATTTGAACAGATTATTAATAAAAAGATACACTATGTCTATTTGGAAGAAAAAACCTTTACACCTTTTATTAGCAGAAGCTACAGAATCAGAAAAAGGACTAAAAAGAACCTTAACAGCTTGGTCGTTGGTAGCACTTGGAATTGGCGCTATTATTGGTGCTGGACTTTTTGTTAGAACAGCAACCGCAGCAGCGCAAAATGCAGGCCCATCTGTAACAATAGGATTTATTGTAGCAGCTATTGGATGTGCTTTAGCAGGATTATGTTATGCTGAATTGTCTTCCTCTATTCCAATCTCTGGAAGCGCTTATACCTATACTTATGCCACTATGGGCGAATTATTGGCTTGGATTATTGGGTGGGATTTAATTTTAGAATATGCAGTAGGTGCGGCAACAGTTGGAATTGCTTGGAGTGAATACCTCAATAATTTACTGGTCAATGTGGTGCATACTAGTCCAATACCTTATTCCTTATCGCATTCGCCGTTCCAAACTTCTGCACTTGGAGAACATGGAATGATAAATCTTCCTGCATTTTTTATTGTAGCAATCATCAGTTTGCTATTGATAAAAGGAACGCAAGAATCTGCTTTTGTGAATGGATTGATCGTTATCACAAAAGTGGCAATTGTAATATTAATAATTGGTTTCGGATGGCATTTTATCAACCCGGCTAATCATACTCCTTATATTCCTGCAGACTCTACCTATACCGATGATCAAGGAATCGGACATCATTTTGGAGGAATAATGGGAATTCTAGGCGCAGCAGGAACAGTGTTTTTTGCTTTTATTGGCTTTGACGCAGTAAGTACTGCAGCGCAAGAAACTAAAAACCCAAAACGAGATATGCCAATAGGAATTTTAGGTTCGCTAGCGGTTTGTACTGTTTTATATATCCTTTTTGCACACGTATTAACAGGGGTTGCTACCGTTGAAGATTTTAGAACTGGCGGAAAAGAAGCTTCTGTTGCTTTTGCAATTAACAAATACATGATAGGTTACCAATGGTTAGCACAGTTTGTAACCGTAGCAATTCTTGCAGGATTTTCTTCTGTAATATTGGTAATGTTATTAGGACAATCTAGAGTTTTTTATGCAATGGGTAAAGATGGTTTATTGCCAAAAGCATTCGGTGATTTGCATCCAAAATACAAAACCCCATACAAAGCTAACTTAGTAATCCTTGTAATTGTTGGTGCTTTTGCAGCCTTCATTCCTGGAGATATTGTTGGTGATATGACAAGTATCGGAACCTTATTTGCTTTTATCTTAGTTTGTATTTCGGTAATTGTTTTAAGAAAAACGGAGCCCGATTTAAAACGTGAATTCAAAACACCATTCGTTCCTTTCGTTCCAATTTTAGGAATCATAGTTTGTCTTGCAATGATATTCGGTTTAGGATGGACCAACTGGTTGCGATTAATTGGTTGGTTAGCATTAGGACTTATAGTTTACTTTGGATATAGCAAAAAAAACAGCAAATTAAACAATCCAGATAAAGACATTCAAAAATAACAACCACTAAAAAGCATTAAATCTGAAACCTCATTTTTAATGCTTTTTTTATTTTTCGGAAAATATTTTTTACGACATTTGTAATAATGAAAAACTGGGACGATTTACTTATTCTATTAAAATACCTTATCAAGAGAAATCCGGAATGAGTAGAAATTCTTTTTGAGTGTTAACTAAAGTTGGGTTACCCCCAAACTTTTATTTTTCAAACCTTTAAACAAAAAGAAAATGCCAATTTATCATAAACTAGGTAATATCCCTCACAAGCGTCACATTCAATTTGAAAATCCGGATGGAGGCTTATATTACGAACAACTTTTCGGCACTGAAGGCTTTAATGGACATTCGTCATTATTATACGAGGTGCATCGTCCTACACAAATAAAAGAGATCCTAAAATCGTACTCGGTTGAGCCCAAAATTGCTATCGGGAAAAACATAAAATCTTTATTATTAAAAGGATTCGAACTAAAACCAGAAGATGATTTTTTAGACAGCAGAAAAGCAATGCTGGTTAATAAAGATTGTACCATTGGATTGGCGGCTCCTAGAAAATCTCTAACCGAATATTTCTATAAAAATGCCGATGCTGATGAAATGATTTTCATCCATAAAGGAAAAGGGAAATTGCGAACCATGATGGGGAATATTGCTTTTGAATATGGAGATTACCTTATTATTCCGCGTGGAATGATTTATCAAATTCAATTTGACACCGAAGACAATAGATTGTTTTATGTAGAAAGTTTCGCGCCTTTCTATACGCCAAAACGATATAAAAATGAATCTGGTCAACATTTAGAGCATGCGCCATTTTGTGAACGCGACTTTAAATTGCCAACAGAATTGGAAACGCACCATGAAAAAGGGGATTTTCTAATCAAAATTAAAAAAGAAGGAATGATGCATGAAGTGATTTATGCTACGCATCCTTTTGGTGTCATAGGCTGGGATGGGTATAATTTTCCGTATGGATTTTCTATTCATAATTTTGAACCCATAACAGGAAGAGTACATCAACCACCACCAGTGCATCAAACATTTGAAACAGCAACTTTTGTAGTTTGTTCTTTTGTTCCTCGACTTTATGATTATCATCCAAAATCAATTCCGGCACCCTACAACCATAGTAATATAGATTCGGATGAGGTTTTATATTATGTTGCTGGCGATTTCATGTCAAGAAACAATATAGAGCAAGGTCATATTACTTTGCATCCTAAAGGGATTCCACACGGACCAGCACCAGGAGCAATGGAACGTAGTATTGGGAAAACAGTGACAGAAGAATTGGCTGTCATGGTAGACACATTCCATCCATTAATGGTTACGGAAGAAGCCATGGGAATTGATGATGGAAAATATTACAAATCTTGGGTAGAATAATTAATAAGGACAAAAACTTCCGAAATTAAAACTTTGGAAAGACTTAAAAATATAAATAATATGTCAAAAGAAATGAAATCCGTAGAATACGGACTAGAAAAAATATTTAGTGGAGCACAAGATTTTCTTCCACTATTAGGAACCGATTATGTTGAATTTTACGTAGGTAACGCAAAACAATCGGCACATTATTACAAAACAGCATTCGGTTTTCAATCGCATGCTTATCGTGGTCTGGAAACAGGCTCTCGTGACTCGGTGAGTTATGTATTAAAACAAGACAAAATACGTTTGGTATTAACCACACCTTTAAACAGCAATTCTCCCATAAATGATCATTTAAGAAAGCATGGAGACGGAGTAAAAGTGGTTGCCCTTTGGGTAGAAGACGCACGATCTGCTTATGAAGAAACTACTAAACGTGGTGCAAGATCCTTCATGGAACCAACTGTTGAAAAAGACGAACATGGTGAAGTAGTTCGGTCTGGAATTTATACCTATGGCGAAACCGTTCACATATTTGTAGAACGAAAAAACTATAATGGAGCATTTTTGCCAGGATTTAAAGAATGGAAATCCGAATATAATCCAGAGCCACTTGGGTTAAAATACATTGATCACATGGTTGGAAATGTAGGTTGGGGCGAAATGAACCAATGGGTAAAATGGTACGAAGACGTGATGGGATTTGAAAATTTCCTATCTTTTGATGACAAACAAATCCATACCGAATATTCTGCTTTAATGAGTAAAGTAATGTCTAATGGTAACGGAAGAATTAAATTTCCTATTAATGAACCCGCCAAAGGAAACAAAAAATCACAAATTGAAGAATACCTAGATTTTTATGAAAGTCCAGGGGTGCAACATATAGCCGTTGCTACGGACGATGTTATAAAAACCGTTTCCGGTTTAAAAGCAAGAGGAATTGAATTTTTACCACCACCTCCACAGGCATACTATGATGATATTCCAAGAAGATTGGGAGTTCACATGGACATGATGAAAGAAGACATAAAAAAATTACAAGAACTTTCAATTTTGGTAGATGCCGATGAAGATGGGTATCTATTGCAAATTTTTACCAAACCACAAGAAGACCGCCCAACTTTATTTTTTGAAATAATTCAAAGAATGGGAGCAAAAGGTTTTGGCGCAGGTAATTTTAAGGCTCTTTTTGAGTCTATAGAAAGAGAACAAGCATTGAGAGGGACGTTGTAACGCGCCATTTTTGTTATAAAATTAGCATCATATAACGTTGTAGTAACCATATTTTTAATAAAAATATGTTAAAGTTCATTTTTTATTGAGAATAACTTAAAAACAGTACTATCTTTGTACTCACAAAAAAGAAAAGGAGTGGTTTCCTTTATTTTTTATATAAGTTTTCATAATTTATAGTTTTTAGGTTGGTTAATAGCATAAAAACTCCATCAAATTTTGATGGAGTTTTTTTGTTTTTAATACATTTGGAACAGAATTTGCATTACTAGGGTATAACCTAATTATATTTACACATGAAAAAGATATTAGTTCTTGCTATATTATTTCTTACAGTAAGTTTCGACTCTCTTCAGGATACTCCATTCGATACAGGTGAATGGTTCAAATTTAGAATTCACTATGGCTTAGTAACCGCTGGTTATGCAACCTTAGAAGTTAAAGAAGCCGTTAAAAATAATAAAAAAGTGTACCATGCCGTTGGAAGAGGGTATACTACAGGTATGTCTAAATGGTTATTTAATGTAGAGGATAATTATGAGACCTATTTTGACAAAGCTACTGGTAAGCCATACCAGTATGTAAGAAAAATAGATGAAGGCGGATATATTAAAGATGAAGAGGGTTTTTTTAATCAAGATAAAAATACCATCTTGGTTAAGGATTATAAAAATAATAACAGCCAAACTTTTGCTACTTCCGAGAACATTCAAGATATTATTTCTACCTTTTATTACTTAAGAAAACACCCTTCGGCAAATAAATTAAAAGTAGGAGAATCTATTGCAATTGATATGTTTTTTGATCAAGAAACCACAAAATTTAAGTTAAAATACCTTGGTAAAGAGGATTTAGATACTAAATTTGGGGTCGTTCCTTGTATGATTTTTAGACCTTTGGTGCAATCTGGACGTGTTTTTAAAGAACAAGAAAGTGTAACCGTTTGGATTTCAGACGATGACAATAAGTTGCCAGTGCGAATAAAAGCTAGTTTAGCGATTGGCTCATTAAAGGCCGATTTAGAATCCTTTAAAGGATTATCCAACCCATTTACAATAAAAGTAACACCATGACATCAGATACACCTAATTTAATTGAAGCATTAGAAAAAAAATTTGATGCCATAAATCAAAAAACAGATACCCATCTTGAAGGACTGCTTTGGTCTAAACCAATCACCTATTGGGATTATATTCAAACCGATGCTTTGCTGAATTTGCAAACGCAAAGAACTGTTTTGCCTGACGAAATGGTTTTTATCATGTACCATCAAGTCAATGAGTTGTTGTTTAAAATGATTCTTTGGGAAATAGATCAGGTTTGCCAATCCGAACAACCCGAAACTAAATTTTTTGCAGAAAGATTAATGCGTATAAGTCGCTATTTTGATATGCTAACCACTTCGTTTGACATTATGGGAGACGGAATGGAAGTAGAGCAATACATGAAATTCAGAAATACGTTAACCCCAGCAAGTGGTTTTCAAAGTGCGCAATATCGATTAATAGAGTTTGCTTCTACCGATTTAATCAATCTTATCGATTATCGTTTTAGAGCCACTATTGATCGCAACACCCCCTATACGCATGCTTTTGAGCATTTGTATTGGCAAGCCGCAGGAAAAGATTACAAGACAGGAGAAAAATCATTCTTGCTTCTAGAATTTGAAAGAAAATACAAAGCCGAGTTTTTGCGTTATATGGAAGAGCACAATACTACCAACCTTTGGCAAAAATTCAAACAACTTCCTGATGCAGATCAAAAAAACACCGAATTAATTGCTGCTATGCGCCATTACGACAAAACGGTAAATATTACTTGGGTAATGGGCCATTTAAATGCTGCCAAAAAATATATTGAAAGTGGGCAAGGATCTGGAGAAGCTACTGGTGGAAGCGACTGGAAAAAATACATGCACCCTAAATACCAAAGAAGAATATTTTTTCCCGAACTTTGGAGCGAAGACGAATTGAAAAATTGGGGAGAAAACTGTTAAAATATAATACAAGCATATTGAAAAAATTTGCACTTCTTTTATGGGTATTGCTGGCACTAACTTCTTGTAAAAAAGCACAAGAAGAATTTGTAATTGAAGATGCCGAGCCTCAAAAACCCATCGTAGATTTTGGTTTTCATTACGAGGACTTTAATGTGCATTACGATACCATTCAAAGTCAAGATACTTTTGAAAGAATCTTAAAAAAACAAAACCTTAACGGTAAAAAAGTTGCCCAAATCATCCGAATTGTTAAAGATTCCTTTCCTACAAGCGTCCGATTTAAAAGACCATACGTATGCCTTCGATCGAAAGACAAATACAATAAATTACAATATCTTATTTACCAACCCAATCGCTTGGATTACTATTTAATAGATTTAACCGATTCTATTGTTGGATTTAAAAAAACCAGACCACTAACTTTCAAAACAAGAACAGTTGCCGGGGAACTAACAGGTTCGCTTACGCAAACGTTGCGCAGTATGAAAATTGAACCAACATTGTCTGGAAGATTAACCAAAGTTTTTGCTTGGTCTATAGATTTTTTCAAATCCAGAAAAGGAGATAAATTTGCACTAAGTTTCACCGAAAGATACATTAACGATACTGTTTACGACGGTGTGGATAGTTTAAGAGCGGCTTATTTTGAATATAAAGGCGAGAAAATTTATGCCTTTCCATTTGCTCAAGAGCGCAATGGGAAAGTAGATTATTATGATGAAAACGGAAAAGCATTAAAGAATTTCTTCCTAAAAGCGCCATTGAAATTTGTAAATATCACCTCTCATTTCACAAAAAATAGATTCCACCCTGTTCAATTAATATGGAAAGCCCATAAAGGAACCGATTATGCTGCGCCTACTGGAACTCCTATTATGACTACCGCTGCTGGAGTTGTGGAACAGGCAGGGTATACTACAGGAAACGGAAATTTTGTTAAAGTAAAACACGACAAAACCTATTCTACTCAATATCTACATATGTCACGTATTTTAGTTCGAAGAGGACAGCGTGTTAAACAAGGAGAAACCATTGGTAAAGTGGGAAGCACAGGCTTAGCAACAGGTCCTCATGTTTGTTACCGTTTCTGGAAAAATGGAATTCAAGTAGATGCATTAAAACTAAAACTTCCAAATTCTCAAGTTATGGAAGGTAGAAATCTGCCAAGATTTAAAGAGCAAATGCGACCTCTAAAAAGAGAATTAGATAGTGTTACCGATATTCGATTTAAAAAGTAGCGGAATCCTAAATTACTTACAACTACAACGTTTGCATTCTTTTTTTAGGATATTAATTAGTAAAGTCTTAGTTTTATCTACAATCTTTTATCTAATTTTGCCTTTCAAAAAAGTAACACTATGTCTTTACCGATTACCAATCCGTCCAATACTAACGCTTGGCAGAATTTACAAAAACACTTTTCTGCTATGGAAACCAATTCCATTAAAGAAATGTTCCAAAAGGATGGAACTCGAGCCGAAAAATTTCACATCCAATGGAATGATTTTTTAGTAGATTACTCTAAAAATAATATCACCCAAGAAACCCTTGATTTACTTTTAAAACTTACAGAAGAAGTAAATTTAAAAGAAGCAATTGCTCAATATTTTAATGGCGATTTAATTAACCAAACCGAAAACAGGGCGGTTTTGCATACGGCATTACGTGCGCCCGAATCGGCAACTTTTTTAGTGGATGGCAATAATGTGATGCCAGAAATTTATGAGGTAAAACAAACTATTGAAAAATTCACTAACGAAATAACCTTTGGACACCGAACAGGATATACGGGGAAACCCTTTACAGATATAGTTAATATTGGTATTGGAGGTTCCGATCTTGGCCCTGCAATGGTTGTGGAAGCATTACAATATTATAAAAATCAGTTAAACGTTCATTTTGTTTCTAATGTAGATGGAGACCATGTAAATGAAATTATTAAGAAAATAAATCCTGAAACAACTCTTTTTGTTATTGTTTCTAAAACCTTTACCACCCAAGAAACCCTTACCAATTCAGAAACCATTCGAACTTGGTTTTTGCAATCGGCGAAACAAGAAGATGTAGCCAAACATTTTGTTGCGGTTTCTACCAATATACAAAAAGTAACGGAATTCGGAATTGATGCTAATAACATTTTCCCAATGTGGGATTGGGTTGGCGGTCGTTTTTCTCTTTGGTCTGCAGTTGGGCTATCTATTAGTTTGGCAGTTGGCTTTGATAATTTTGACAAATTATTAAAAGGCGCTAACCAAATGGACGAACATTTTAAAAACGAATCCTTCGATAAAAACATACCAGTTATTTTAGCCTTACTTAGCGTTTGGTACAATAACTTTTTTGGTGCCGAAAGTGAAGCAATTATTCCATATACTCAGTATTTACAAAAATTGGCTCCTTATTTACAACAAGGAATTATGGAAAGCAACGGCAAAAGCATCGGTAGAGATGGTAAGCCTGTAAATTATCAAACCGGAACTATTATTTGGGGAGAGCCAGGAACCAATTCGCAACACGCCTTTTTTCAATTAATCCACCAAGGGACTAAATTAATCCCTACAGATTTTATAGGATATGTAACCCCTTTATATGGTAATGAGGATCACCATAATAAATTAATGTCTAATTTCTTTGCGCAAACCGAAGCTTTGTTAAATGGCAAAACTGCCGAACAAGTGCAAGCGGAGTTTGACAAACAAGGAATGAAAAAAGATAAAGCAGATTTTTTAAAACCATTTAAAGTTTTTACAGGCAATAAACCAACCAACACGATACTTATACAGAAATTAACTCCTGAAAGTCTAGGTTCTTTAGTAGCCATGTACGAACATAAAATATTTGTTCAAGGAATTATTTGGAATATCTTTAGTTATGATCAATGGGGAGTAGAATTAGGAAAACAATTGGCCAACTCTATTCTAGAAGAAATAAATGCTAAAAAAGTTGCGGAGCACGATAGCTCAACAACATTATTATTACATCATTTTTTTAAAAAATAAACGATAATTATTGCTTATTTAACAACCTCATCATTTTTATTAATCTTGAGGTTTTTTTATGGATTTAGTCGATATTTGATAATTAAGTTGTCAAAAATGCTTTTAATGTCCATTTTCTAAGAAATGTTCATCAAAAATGTTTTTGTTAACATTTATTTAACATTAATAAAATAATAAAACAAGAATTTTGCATAAAATTATTTAAAAACAAAACAACATGAAAAAAAGTACAATTAATTTATTTTCGATTATGTTTCTTTTAGTGGCTACAACCATGTTTTCGCAAGGAAAAATAAAAGGAACCGTATCGGATAGTGAGCTTAACGGCGCTTTACCGGGTGTAAATGTTCTAGTTAAAGGTTCTTCTACTGGAGCCTCAACAGACATAGATGGTAAATTTCTATTAAATACTACAGCGACTTCTGGTCAAGTAGTTATTTCTTACGTTGGATTTCAATCGCAAACGGTAAGTTTTTCAGTAAAAAAAGGAGAAACCGTTGATTTAGGTTCTATTAAATTGGTTTCTAATTCTAGCCAATTAGAAGAGGTAGTTGTAAAAAGCAACTTAATTGACATTGCTAAAGACAGAAAAACTCCGGTTGCTGTTTCTACAATTAGAGCTTCTGAAATTCAACAAAAACTTGGAAATCAAGAATTTCCAGAGATTTTGAAAAACACTCCTTCGGTTTACGCAAGTAAATCTGGTGGTGGTTTTGGAGATTCAAGAGTGGTTATTCGTGGATTTGATCAAAAAAATATTGCGGTTATGATTAATGGAGTTCCTGTTAACGACATGGAAAATAGCTCTGTTTACTGGAGTAACTGGGCAGGATTGTCTGACGTGACTTCTGCTATGCAAGTACAGAGAGGTTTAGGAGCTTCTAAATTGGCAATTTCTTCTGTAGGAGGAACTATCAATGTAGTTACTAAAACTTCCGACATGAAAGAAGGTGGTGCTGTAGCTACTTCTGTTGCAAATAATAATTATTTAAAAACACAAGCTTCTTATAATACAGGACTTATGAAAAATGGTCTTTCTGCTTCTGTTTTAATAAGCAGTACTTCTGGAAACGAATATGCAGATGGTACAAAATTTAATGGAGGAAATTATTTTATAGCTTTAGGATATAAATTAAATAAAAAACATAATTTTCAAGTAACATTCACTGGTGCACCACAATGGCACAACCAAAGATCTACTTCTTCTACAATTGCTGACTATATAAAATACGGTAATGGAATTGACCAACCAAATATTAGATACAATGCTGATTGGGGTTATATGAACGGGAAACAATCTAGTTTAAAAACCAATTATTACCACAAACCAGTTGCTTCTTTCAACTGGGATTATAAAATTAACGAAAAAACTGCTTTATCTGCTGTAGTTTATGGCTCTTGGGGTCGTGGTGGTGGAACAACTTCAACAGGAGGAATTATGGGGAAAAACCCATATTCAACCGGTGCGAATCCTTTAAGAGATGCTAATGGTTTAATTAATTTTGATTTAATTAATTCATGGAATTCTGGACAAGCTACTTCAATGGGAACAAGAACAGCGACTAATGGTGGTTTTAATAATAGTTCAGCTTCTGGTTCAGCAACAGATTTAAGTACGGGTATTACAGAAATTGCTTCTGTAAATTCTCATAACTGGTATGGAGCTGTAGTTAATTTGAATAAAAAACTTACGGAAAACCTTACTTTAGATTTTGGAGTAGAAGGAAGATTGTATAAAGGGATTCACTATCAAAATTTAGTAAATTTATATGGTGCGGATACATTTAAAGACAAATCAGACGCTAATCAATTAGGATCTTATAGTTATTTTTCAAATGTTTATTCTCCAAAACCAAGCGGAAATCCATTCGTAAGTACCGATTACCAACAAAAAATTAATTACTATAATATTAATAGTGTAAACTGGTATGGTGCTTTTACTCAATTGGAATATTCTAAAAATAATTTAACTGCTTTTGTTCAGGCTGCAGTATCACAACAAGGATTTAAAAGAGATGATTATTTTAAATATTTAGCTTCAAATCCTTTAGCAAAAACAGGTTATAAAAATTTAATTGGTGGTGATGTTAAAGCTGGCATCAATTATAACTTAAATTCTAAAATGAATGTGTTTGTAAATGCAGGTATGTATTCTAAACAACCATTCTTTAATGCAGTTTATCCAAACAACGCTTCTATCGTTAATGATAACTTAGTTAACGAAAAAATCCAATCAGCAGAAGCTGGTTACGGATACCACTCTTCAGTATTTAATGCTAACTTAAATGTGTATTACACTACTTGGAAAAACAGATTTACAACTGGAACCGAATCGGATCAAGCAAATAATCCTGGTGGATATTATACTTTTTCTGGTGTAAATGAAACACATACAGGAGTAGAATTAGATATGAATGCTAAACTATTAACTAAATTAAGATTAAACGGAATGGTGTCTGTTGGAAATTGGAATTACAACGGAAACGCAACTAGCAATAGATTTGATGTTTCTAACAACCCAATCGCTGGCGGTACTGCTCAAACATTATATTTAGATAAAGTAAAAGTTGGTAATGCTGCTCAAGTTACTGCTGCAATTGGCGCTTCTTATGAAGTTGTTAAAAGAGTTTCTGTAGACGCAAACTATAACTACTACGATAAATTGTTTGCTAATATTTCTCCAAACAGTTTTGGTTCAGAAGTAAACAAAGGAGCTTTACAATTACCAAACTTTGGTATTGCAGATGCTGGCTTCTCTTACAAAATGTTAGTAGGAAAAGGTAAATCGGATTCAGTAAATTTCAGAGTTAACGTAAACAACGTTTTTGATAAAATTTATATTGCTGAGTCTAGCACTAACGTTTTTGCAAGTGATATTAAATCAGGAACACAAACTTACGAACAAGCTGGTGCAACCTATAATGGTGTAGCAACTGCTAATAAAGTTTTCTTCGGATTTGGAAGAACTTGGAATTTTGGAATCAACTACAATTTCTAAGAAATATTCTTAAAATAATAGAGGCCGTTTCACATTGTGATACGGCCTCTTTTTTTATTCAAAAAATCCTAGGATTTATATACTGCAGGAAAACTAAATTAATAAAAATTAACTAATTTTCTGCAACCAATTTTTTATAGAAACTTCATTTTCTATAATGGTTTTTAATTCGGATATCCTAACTCTATCTTGTTTCATAGAATCTCTATGGCGAATGGTCACTGTTTGGTCTTCTAAGGTCTGATGATCCACGGTAATACAAAAAGGTGTGCCTAGAGCATCTTGTCGTCTGTAACGTCTTCCTACTGCGTCTTTTTCATCATAAGTTACATTGAAATCCCATTTCAATTCGTCTATAATGCTATGAGCAATTTCTGGAAGCCCGTCTTTTTTCACTAATGGAAAAACGGCCGCTTTGGTTGGCGCCAATACCGATGGCAATTGCAATACCGTTCTAGTAGAACCATCTTCCAAAGTTTCTTCTTTTAAAGAAGTAGCGAAAACGGCTAAAAACATACGGTCTAGTCCTACCGAAGTTTCTACCACATACGGCGTATAATTTACATTTTCTTCGGTATCAAAATACTGTAATTTTCTACCTGAGAATTGTTCGTGTGCTTTTAAATCGAAATCCGTTCTTGAGTGAATTCCTTCCAATTCTTTAAATCCAAATGGGAAATTAAATTCAATATCGGCAGCAGCATTAGCATAATGCGCCAATTTTTCATGGTCGTGAAAACGATAATTTTCTCTTCCTAAACCAAGAGACAAATGCCAGTTCAACCTAGTGGTTTTCCAGTATTCGTACCATTTCATTTCTTCGCCTGGTTTTACAAAAAATTGCATTTCCATTTGTTCAAATTCCCGCATACGGAAAATAAATTGACGGGCAACAATTTCATTTCTAAAGGCTTTACCAGTTTGCGCAATTCCAAACGGAATTTTCATTCGCCCTGATTTTTGAACGTTTAAGAAATTTACAAAAATACCTTGAGCCGTTTCTGGACGAAGGTATAAATCCATTGCAGTATCTGCAGAAGCACCTAGTTTGGTTCCGAACATCAAATTAAATTGACGAACTTCAGTCCAATTTCTAGAGCCCGTTTCTGGATCGGCAATTTCTAGTTCTTCAATTAATGCTTTCACATCTTCTAGATCTCCAGCACCTAAAGAACGTCCCATTCTTTCTAGAATCTCTCTTTCTTTAGCAAGATATTCTACCACTCTAGTGTTGGTAGTAATAAATTCTTGTTCGTTGAACGCATCCCCAAAACGTGCTTTGGCTTTTTCAATTTCTTTTTTGGCTTTCAGGTTTAATTTTTCGGCATAATCCTCAATTAAAACGTCGGCACGGTATCTTTTTTTGGAATCTTTGTTGTCAATTAATGGATCATTAAAAGCATCTACGTGGCCAGAAGCCTTCCAAGTGGTAGGGTGCATCAAGATTGCTGCATCTAGGCCAACAATGTTTTCGTGCATTTGCACCATTGCTTTCCACCAATATTCACGGATGTTTTTCTTTAACTCTACTCCATTTTGTGCATAGTCGTAAACCGCACTTAAACCATCGTAAATTTCGCTTGACGGAAAAATATATCCGTATTCTTTTGCATGCGAAATTACATTCTTAAATAAATCTTCTTGTTTTGCCATAGTGATGCAAAAATATAAAAAGTGCGTTTAAATTATCTTGCTATTTCAATTTTTATTATATTTAAGTGTAAATTATTTTAGGTTATGTTTGAAAATCTCATAAATCTATTTTTTCCGAAGGCTTGTTCGGGCTGTAATTCGTTTCTGTTGGCCAATGAAAATGTTATTTGCACCGTTTGCCGACATGAAATTCCGCTTACCAACCATTCTAAAATTGAAAATAACGAAGCTGTTGTAAAATTTTATGGGAGAATTCCTATAGAATTTGCCGCAGCATTATTTTATTTTCACAAAAAAGGAATCGTGCAAGAGATGATTCACAAATTAAAATACAAAGGACATCAAGAAGTGGGCACTGCAATTGGCTATTGGTATGCAGAAGAATTGAAAACTATTGCAGAACTTAATTCGGTAGATTATATTATCCCAGTTCCTTTGCATAAAAAAAGGTTGAAAGAACGTGGTTATAATCAGGTGGAGGCATTTGGGAAATCGTTATCCGAAAGTATGGAGATTCCTTATAATGATTCGGTTTTAATTCGGAATGTCTATTCTAAAACCCAAACCAAAAAGAACCTCTTAGGACGCAGTGAAGTAGTGGGAAGCATCTTTAGTGCTGTGCATGATGATTCGCTGCACAACATGCATTTTATGCTAATTGACGATGTCATTACTACGGGTTCTACCCTTGAGGCCTGTGGTAGAGAATTGCTGAAAATACCGGGTGCAAAATTGAGTATCGTTTGCATGGCAATGACCCAATAATTTTAATTACTATTTACAGCTTTTGTCATTCCGACGAAGGAGGAACCACATAACGTGAGCAACTAATGAGATTCCTCCTTCGTCGGAAAGACAACTAAACTAACGAAATTAGTTTTCTACAAATGCTGTAAATAATAGAATTAAGCGGTTAATGTTTGCCCTAACTAAAAAAAAATCCGCTTAGAAGCGGATTTAAAATTAGAAACCTTTGTCAAAGTTTTAAACTTTGACAAAGGTTGTTAGATTGTTTACTTATCTAAAATAACTTTATAATTAGAGGTGCCTTTATCATTAGTAGCCTTTATAAAATAAACCCCATTAGTCATAGACGATAAATCTATCTTTTTAGTGGTATCTGTAGTATCTGCTTTTATGATTTCGTTATAAACTACTTTACCCAACATATCAATAACTTTAATATTATTTACTTGATTGCTAAAATCTATATTAAAAATACCATTTCTACTTGGGTTAGGATACACTTTTAAACTTGGATTTTCAGTAAACTGCGTTGTTGCCATTGCATTAGGTGTCCATAGTAATGAAATACCAGTAAAATTAGCATCATTGGCAATACCTGTAGTTTGGTCATCTACTGCAGGGCCTTTTACAAAAGAAAAATACCGTACAACATGATTTGCGGCTCCAGTACCCCATGCTTCTTCTATTGCTACATAGTTTGTTTGATCATATTCAAGAAAACCAGTATAGATATTTCCGTCCCAAGAAGTGTTCACAGTTGAATACGTGTTAAGTGAACCGCCCAAAACTGCACCTATAGTTATGCAAGAAGATGTTGTAGCATTGAGAATTGGTGGTGTTCCTTGATAACCACAATTAGCTACAGCTGCCCAAGTATTCAAGTAGTTACTGGTAGTGGCATCACAATAGCGGTTTAGTGTTTTAACAAAACCTCCTCCACCAGGTAAATTTGTTATATAAACTACTAAAGCATGTTTAGCGGGACTGTGTGCTGTTGGAGTGAACGAAAAGGTAAGTGTACCTTGCGTTTGGGCATTGATTTGTGTAATAGAACCAAAAACAAGCATTATTATTTTTAAAAAGTTATTTTTCATTTTAGTAATTTTAGTATTTACTTCTCAACTACCAATTTATAGTTAGAAGCTCCTTTTTCATTAGATAAGTTTACAATATAAATACCATTAGAAAAATTGGATAAATCTAATTTTGTGGAGGTATTTTTTTCTAACAAAAGCGTTTCATTATACACTAAAGCACCAAGGGTATTATATACTTTTATAGCACTTACTGTATCTTGGAGAACCATGTTAAAAACACCGTTTCTGGACGGATTAGGATAAATAGTAGCAGCCGCACTTGCAAATGCAGTCGTTGCTAAATTAGGCTGCCATATTAATGAAATACCAGTAAAATTAGCATCATTGGCAATACCTGTAGTTTGGTCATCTACTGCAGGACCTTTTACAAAAGGAAAATACCGCACCGCTGTTTTAGTGCTGCCAATACCCCAAGTTTCTTCTATAATCACATTACAATTGCTATCTTGTGCAAGATTACCAAAATTGTTGATACCATCCCAAACAATATTAATTGGAGAATAAGTTGTGAGCGAACCTCCAACTGTAGCACCAGCTATAAGGCACGGAGAACTGGTAGCGTCTAAAGTAGTACCTTGGAAACCACATGAAGCTGATGATGCCCAAGTAGGCAAGTAGTTGTAGGTACTTGCATCACAGTATCTAGCCTTAGTTTTAATAAAGGATCCTCCTCCTGTTACAATCCAAACAGCTAAAGCATGATTTGCAGTACCGTGTGATGTGGGTGTAAAAGAAAAATTAAGAGTACCCTGTGTTTGTGCAATTGTATGCGTAAAGAAACACAAAACAAAAATAAGTTGAACTGCTTTTAATATTTTAGTTTTCATAATAATAAATTTTATTAGTTAGGCGGATTCAATGATTTTTTTAGTAACAATTATGCTAGGATAAACACTTTCAAAACCTTCAAAAAATTAAGCATTTGCAAAAATTGAAATAGTAAAAATTAAAAGTTTATGGTTTTTTTAGTGTTAGTTATGTAATATTAAAACAGTTATTTTACATTAAAAATAGACAAAATAACACAAAGTATAGCCTTAATTAAAATACTAAGATATATTATTGCTTTTTAACGGCAATATAATTTGACGGAAAAATACAAAATTGTTAAATTAATGGCTGCAAATGATAATTTTAACAAGAAAAAAGATACACGATTTAGCAAGAAAAATGGAATGAATACTTAAAGCAATCTTAATAATTGCTCTTTTAGGGTACGTTACAATTGCAAAATGAAATCCACGTAATAGGAAGTTTTTCAGGTTTAAGCGATTCAATTATTATAAAGTACACAATTTTTGAATCTAGATTACAAGATAAAGACATTCTAATTGAGCAGTTGCAAAAATGCTTAATGAAAGTGAAAAGTAGTTTTTTAAAAAAAATATTTAAAGCCTATTTAAAGTAATTAGCAACGTTAAGTATACGTTTAAAACTAGTTAACAAACTATTAAAATAGGTAGGGCAACATATTTAATTAGTGATGGAATTAATAATAAAAGGCATTAGTAAAATTTTAGGATAAATAGTACTACAATCAATCCTTTGCAACTATTTGCTTAAAATAGTTTTGCTGAAAATTCCGGGTGCAAAATTGAGTATCGTTTGCATGGCAATGACCCAATAATTATTTTTAGTTAATTATAAATAAAAACATTTCGTTACCTCTAAATATAGTTGTTATTTTGCGATACGAAAACCTTGAATTGATGCAAAAAAAGTATTGTAATTATCTAATGATTTTAATGGCATTTTTCCTAATTGGATGTGCCAAAAGAGGTAGTATTTCTGGTGGTAAAAAAGATACCATTGCTCCAGTAATGACGAGTAGTTTACCTAAAAATTTTTCGACTAGTTTTAATGGAAAGGAAATTAAATTGACGTTTGATGAATATGTGAAACTTAAGGATGTGAGTAAACAACTTATTATTTCGCCTCCAATGAAATCGCAGCCCGAAATTTTGCCAGCAACAGCAAGTAAGACGATAACTATTAAAATAAAAGATACCTTACAGCCCAATACTACCTATAGTTTTAATTTTGGAAAAAGTATTCAAGACAATAACGAAGGCAATCCTTACCAACAATTCAAATATGTTTTTTCTACTGGAAGTTATATCGATTCTTTGACTTTAGGAGTAAAAACTAAAGATGCTATTGGTAAAAAAGTTGATAATTTTGTTTCTATTTTATTGTATGAAGTAAATGAAAAATACACCGATTCGGCTATTTACAAACAGTCTCCAAGATATGTTACAAACACTTTAGACAGTTTGAAATTAGGAAAATTTGAAAATTTAAAGAAAGGAAAATACCGACTTGTTGCTTTGAAAGATGCTAACGGAAATAATAAATTTGATCCTAAAACAGATAAAATTGCTTTTCAAAAAGATTTTATAAAAATCCCAAACGATACTATTTACGAATTGGAATTATTTAAAGAAGAAATGCCTTTTAAATCGGTGAATTTCACGCAAGCATCAGCCGCTAAATACACTTTGGGCTACGAAGGAAAAGCCAAGGACGTGAAAATTTCGGTGAAAAGAGGAACGGAATCTATTCCTTATATTGTTTCGAAATTTCCAAAAAAAGATTCGCTTCAAGTTTGGTTCAAGGCAATTAAAGGAGATAGCATTAGCGTTGCGGTTTCTCAAAATAAATTCAAAAAGACCTATTTGTTAAAAGTTAAAGATCAGAAAAAAGACAGCATCAATTTTTCTGCAGAACCTGTTGGGACATTAAATTTCCGAGAGACTTTTGCAATTAATTCGAATACTCCCATAAATCAATGGGATGTTGCGAAAATGAAGTTGATTAATAAAGATTCTGCCGAAGTGAAATTTACCACCGAATACGATGAATTCCATCAGAAGTTAAAGTTTTTATTTCAGAAAGAGCCATTAGAAAAATACAATTTAAAATTGCTGCCTGGAGCATTGGTGAATTATTACGATAAAAAGAACGACACCTTATCCTATAACTTTACCACCAATAATCTTTCGGATTACGGAAACTTGAAAGTTACTTTGGAAAATGTAAAACGATTTCCGGTAATTGTGCAACTTCTGGATGAAAAAGGAGATGTTGCTGCTAGCGAATATTCGGATAAAAATAAAGAAATAATCTTCGATTTATTAGAACCAAACAAATATACTTTACGGGTAATTTACGACGATGATAAAGATAAATCTTGGACCCCCGGGAATTTTTTAGAACTCCGACAAAGTGAAGAAGTAATTTATTTTCCTAAAGAATTGGATGTTCGTGCCAATTGGGATGTGGAACAACCGTTTGATCTAAGTACGAGGTAAAAAGTACGAGATACGAAGTTGGAAGTACGAAATGGAAGTTTAGAATATTTCGAAGTGGTCTTTATCGTTTAAGAAGTTTAGTTTTTTTCTGGTTTCTAACATTGCATTTTTATCTAGTGTAACGATAAAAATATCTTCTGTTTCTTGAGGTTCTAAGATGTAATTTCCTAAGAAATCTATTGCTTGCGAATGACCAACGTATTCATGATTGTTTCCATCTAATCCTATTCTATTTACGCCAATAACATAACTCATGTTTTCAACGGCTCTCGCTTTTAGCAAAATATCCCAAGCATTTACTCTCGGTTTTGGCCAGTTGGCTACATAAATTAGCACGTCATAATCTTCCACATTTCTTGCAAAAACAGGGAAGCGCAAATCGTAACAAATAAGCGGACAAATTTTGAATCCCTTATATTCAACAATCAATTTTTTTGTGCCTGCAGTGTATATTTTATCTTCTCCCGCTAAGGTGAATAAATGCCTTTTGTCGTAGTGTTGGATTTCGCCATTAGGAAATACAAAAACCAATCGGTTGTAATAGTTGCCGTTATCTTCTATAACCAAACTCCCGGTGATGGCAGAATCTTTTTCTTTTGCTAACGATTGTAGCCAAGAAATAGTTGCTCCTTGCATCGTTTCGGCACAGTTTAGCGGATGCATGGTAAATCCTGAAGTGAACATTTCGGGGAGTACAATTAAATCGACTGCCTCTGTAATAGAATGGATTTTTTCTTCGAGAATAATTCGATTTTCTTTGGGGTTTTCCCAAGATAAGGCAGTTTGTAGTAAGGCTATCTTCATGGTAAATGGCACGCGGATAAAACGGATTCACTTCGTGAAAACGCGGATTTAACGGATTTTATTTAATGGTTATTTCGTCTATAAAAATAAAGGCATCTCCCCCAAAACCTTGATGCCAATCGGGTAATTTTCCAAAATTGTAGGCTTTTACTTTTATGTATTTGGCGGTTATTTCTTTATCTAACTTTAATTGAAAATCTTGTATTTTGTTTTCGTATTCTCTTGGACTGATAGTGTTCGTAATGGTTCCTACTAAAGTAAAATTAACGTTATCGATTGAAGAATAATATTCGACTTTGGTTGGCATTTCTATCCAAGAGCGGGAATCTTGCAGGCAATTTGCCGAAAACGAACTTACTGCTTGTTCTTTTTGCAAATCGATAACGGCTTCAAAATCTTGGCTTTGATACCCTTGCCAATCGCCTTTGCGCCAATTAGCAGAACCAAATATTCCATCCATCAAACCCTCTGGACCTCCTGCATGGTATTGCGGATTGTATCTAGATTGAATAGCAATGGTGTAATTGTTTGGTTTTTTGAAAAAGGTTGCGGATATGGTGTTGCTTTGGTCATCATTATTTTTCACATAAGCCGAAATTGTTGAAGTTTCTAAAATTTCAAAAGGTTCCGTATAAACAACCGAGGGAAGTTTTTTTGCCAGATAATCGTTCACATCACTTATGTCGTAATAGATTACATCCTTTGGATTTTGAGCAATAATGGCAACTTTCAATTTATCTTTAAAGGATTTACTTTCTGCTTGAATTACAGGAACTGGAATAATTGATTCTAAAAACTTTGGTTCAACAATATTATATTTAGTATTGATTATTCCAATGCGACTATCATTTGATATTGCTGTTATTTCATTACTCGTTCCATCTTCAAACTCCACTTTTTCTTTTTCAAAATAAGGCTTCGTCTTTGTCCATTCAGCAATTCCAGGAGTTACATCATAAATTCCTATGGAACTCAAAACATACCAAGCGCTCATTTGTCCGCAGTCTTCGTTTCCTATTAATCCGTCTGGGGTATTTTTGTAAAAATTATCTAAAATATAATTTACTTTTTCAGTCGTTTTTTCTGGCTTGCCAACGTAATTGTACAAATAGGCCATGTGATGACTTGGTTCGTTTCCGTGGGCATATTGCCCTATTAAACCCGTAACATCTGCTTGTTCACGACCTGTAGTTTTACTCTCACTAGTGAACATTTCATCTAATTTGGCTTCAAATTTATCGTTTCCTCCATAAGCTGCAATCATTCCAGGAATATCTTGCGGAACAAAAAACGAATACTGCCAGGAATTGCCTTCGGTATAGTTATTATTGATTTCTTTAGGATCAAAAGGTTTATCCCAACCTCCGTTTTTCTTTGGTCGCATAAAACCTGTTTCCTTATCGAAGACATTCTTCCAACTTTGGGAACGTTTCATAAAGTAATTGTAATCTTCTTTTTTATCTAAAATCAGCGCCATTTGGGCAATACACCAATCATCGTAGGCATATTCTAAAGTTTTAGAAACGCTTTCGCTATCATCATCCATCGAAATAAAGCCTTGCTTTTTATAAGCTTCCAATCCTAAATTATCCAACATAGCACTGTGTTTGGATGCTTCAAATGCTTCATTATAATCAAAACCTGTAATTCCTTTTGCCATCGCATCGGCTATAACCGAAACGGAATGGTAGCCAATCATGCAATCGGTTTCATTGGAAGCCAATTCCCAAACGGGCAATCTGCCTCCTTGTTCGTATTGTTTCAAAAAGGTATTTATAAAATCGGAAGTTCGTTTCTTTTCAATTAAAGTGTACAGCGGATTTGCTGCTCGAAAAGTATCCCAAAGAGAGAAAACCGAATAGTAATCAAAACCTTCTGCTTTATGGATTTGGTTGTCGCGACCACGGTATTTTCCATCTATATCTTGAGCGATGTTTGGCTGTACCATCGTATGGTAGAGAGCTGTATAGAAAATAGTTTCTTTATTTTTATCGGCTTCGGTAATTTGAATTTTAGATAATTGTTTGTCCCAAAGTTGCTCGGCTTCCTTTTTAACTCGTTCAAAATTCCAATCTTTAATTTCAGACATGTTCAACTTTGCACCATTGTAACTTGTTGGAGAAAGAGAAACTTTTACTAGGATTTTTTCTCCTTTTTTAACTTTTTTGGAAAAGCATATTGCCGTTTGGGTGCCACCAATATATTCGTTTTCAGGTGAATGCATATAATCTCCATTGCTGCGGATATCGGTTACTTTCACGGGGACATTAAACTCTATTTGGGCAAATACAATTTGGTTTTTTGCCCAAGCTTCGCTAACACGTCTTACCTGAATAGTTTTACTATTAATAATATGCACTTCTCCTTCCAACAATAAATCCCGATGATTTAAATCAAGGATAATATTGGCTTGACCAGCAGTATTAAAAGTATATTCATGAAAACCAACTCTTGTAGATGCCGTTAAACGAACGTCTATATTGTGTTTATCTAATTTAACTGAATAAAATCCTGCAGTAGTCTTTTCGTTATTATGAGAAAATTTGGAAGAATAGACCTTATTATCTAGTGTTTGTTTACCCATGGTTGGCATCAGCATAATATCGCCAAAATCGGAGCAGCCTGTGCCGTTTAAATGGGTGTGTGAAAATCCGTAAATGGTAGCGTCGTCATAATGATAACCCGAACAACCATCCCAACTACCATCAATTCGGGTATCGGGAGAAAGTTGCACCATTCCAAAAGGCACCGTTGCACCAGGATACGTATGTCCGTGACCACCAGTTCCTATCATTGGGTTTACCAATTGGTGGTAATTTTGACTAAAAGAGCTTATCGTAACTAAAAGAACTATTGTGGAAATTACTTTTTTCATTGGTTTATTTTAATTCAAAGATAAAAAAAACGCATCCAAGTTAATGAATGCGTTATTAAAATATCTTTGGTAATTCTTATTATTGCAAAATGTAATCAAAAGAACCGAGTAGTGCATGTGTAGGAGTTGTTAAATTTACTCCATTGTTAGTAGTAAATGAAAAAGTTCCTTTCATTTCTTTAGTACTAGAATTATAACTAGTAACAGTAACGTAACCACTAGTTGTTGTTACTGTTTCTGCAGGAATAGTTCCAGTAATGTCAAAATCTGCAAAGTAACCACCTGCTGCTATTGTTCCTGTAAAATTATGAGTACCAACCGTTAAATCGCTTTTAGGAATTGCAATTTTAACGGTATAAATAGTACTTCCTATTTTTGCTTTTCCAGCAGTAATATTTTTATATCCGTTCAATAAGAAATAGGTATTCCCATAAATTCCACCAGAAACATCCGCAGAATTTCCACCAGCTTGTGGCGGCATGTCATATACGGTTCCGTCAATTCTAGTGGTCATAGCTACCGGAGTGGTAGAGCCGCTTCCTCCACTATTTAGATCGGCTGTAGTATCGGATGAACTACAAGAAAAAAATGTAGTTAATACGAAAGCGGAAAAAATAATTTTTTTTAACATAAGTCTATTATTTAAGGCTTGCAGATAAATATTCTCTATTCATGCGAGCAATGTTTTCTAATGAAATTCCTTTAGGGCATTCTACTTCACAAGCACCGGTATTGGTACAATTTCCAAATCCTTCTTCGTCCATTTGACGCACCATGTTTAATACACGGTTAGTCGCTTCTATTTTACCTTGCGGTAACAATGCATATTGTGATACTTTTGCACCAACGAATAACATAGCCGAACCATTTTTACAAGTGGCTACACAAGCTCCACAACCAATACATGCAGCAGCTTCAAAAGCTTTGTCGGCGTCATTTTTTGGAATTGGAATAGTATTGGCATCGATGGTATTACCAGATGTATTTACTGAAACGAAACCACCTGCTTGTTGAATTCTATCAAAAGCACTTCTATCTACAACTAAATCTTTGATTACAGGAAAAGCAGTACTTCTCCATGGTTCTACAAATATTGTATCGCCATCACTAAACATTCTCATGTGTAATTGACATGTAGTAATTCCAGTATCTGGTCCGTGAGCACGACCATTGATGTAAAGAGAACACATTCCGCAAATTCCTTCACGACAGTCGTGGTCAAATGCAATAGGTTCTATTTTATCGTTAATTAATTGTTCGTTCAATTGGTCTAACATTTCCAAAAACGAACTTGCCGTAGAAACATTATCTAATTTATAAGTCTCTAAATTTCCTTTGGCTTTGGAGTTCTTTTGACGCCAAATTTTAAGGGTAATATTGATGTTTTTTGCTGAAGACATAAGATATATTATTTGTAATTTCTAGCTGCAATTTTGATAAACTCGTATTTCAATTCTTCTTTATGAAGTTCTTCTTTGCTAATGTCGTTGCCTTTGTATTCCCAAGCACCAACAAATGAGAAGTTTTCATCATCTCTTAGGGTTTCCCCTTCAGAATCTTGATATTCTTCACGGAAGTGGCCTCCGCAAGATTCATTACGTTGTAAAGCATCCATTGCCATTAATTGTCCTAAATCAATAAAATCGGCAACACGAAGTGCTTTTTCTAATTGAGGATTGAACTCATCTGCGCTTCCTGGAACATTAACTTCTTTGTAGAATTCTTCTTTAAGAGCAGCAATTTCGGCAATAGCTTCTTTTAAGCCTGCTTCATTTCTACCCATTCCAACTTTATTCCACATAATTAATCCCAAACGTTTGTGAAAATGATCTACAGATTTAGAACCTTTATTATTTAAGAATGTATCGATAGTGTCTTTAACTCTTTTTTCTGCATCGATAAATTCTTGCGTTTCTGTAGAGATTTTTCCAGTTCGGATTTCATCTGCTAAATAATTAGAAACGGTGTATGGCAATACAAAATAACCATCGGCCAAACCTTGCATTAATGCAGATGCTCCAAGACGGTTAGCACCGTGATCCGAGAAGTTAGCTTCTCCTGCTACGAAACATCCTGGAATAGTAGATTGTAAGTTATAATCAACCCAAACACCACCCATGGTGTAGTGAACTGCTGGATAAATTTTCATTGGAGTTTCATACGGATTTTCATCTGTAATTTTTTGATACATCGTAAACAAGTTACCATATTTCTCTTCCAACCATTGTTTTCCTAAAGCAGTAATTTCTTCTGCTGACGGATTGTGATTTCCTTTGGCGTAAGCCGTTTGTTTTCCTTTATTTTGAATTTCTGTAGAGAAATCTAAGTAAACACCTTCGTTGGTATCGTTTGCTTCAATTCCGTGACCTTCATCACATACTTCTTTTGCTGCTCTTGAGGCAACATCGCGAGGTACTAAATTTCCAAAAGCAGGATATTTTCTTTCTAAGTAATAATCTCTATTTTCTTCTGCAATTTGAGTTGGTTTTAATTTACCTTCACGAATTGCTTCGGCATCTGCTTTAATTTTTGGCACCCAAATACGACCTGAATTACGCAAAGATTCTGACATTAAAGTCAGTTTTGCTTGATTCGTTCCGTGCACCGGAATACAGGTAGGGTGAATTTGAACAAAACAAGGGTTAGCAAATAAAGCGCCTTGTTTGTGTATTTTCCAACCTGCAGTTACGTTACTTCCCATTGCATTTGTTGAAAGGAAATAAACATTTCCGTATCCTCCAGAAGCAATAACGACAGCATGAGCAGAATGTCTTTCTAACTCTCCAGTAACTAAGTTACGGGCTATAATTCCGCGGGCTTTACCGTCTACTTTAACTAAATCCAACATTTCGTGGCGGTTGAACATTTTTACGCGTCCTAACCCGATTTGTCTCGATAAAGCAGAATAAGCTCCTAATAATAATTGTTGACCTGTTTGACCAGCAGCATAAAAAGTACGTTGTACTTGGGTTCCGCCAAATGAACGGTTGTCTAGCAATCCGCCATAATCGCGAGCAAAAGGAACTCCTTGTGCCACACATTGGTCAATAATGTTTCCAGAAACTTCTGCTAAACGATGTACGTTAGCTTCACGAGCTCTGTAATCTCCACCTTTAATAGTATCATAGAATAATCTAAAAGTACTATCTCCATCATTTTGATAATTTTTTGCAGCATTGATACCCCCTTGTGCAGCAATCGAGTGTGCACGACGAGGAGAATCTTGAAAACAAAATGCTTTTACGTTGTACCCCATTTCTCCAAGAGAAGCTGCCGCCGAAGCTCCAGCCAATCCAGTTCCTACTACAATAATATCAATTTTTGGTCTATTGTTGGGTGCAACCAATTTTAAGTGGTCTTTATAATCTGTCCATTTCTGAGAAATGTGTCCTTCTGGTATTTTAGAATCTAACATAAATAAGTGTTTTTATTTAGTATTTATTAAATTTTCTATTTCTATTTTTAGTATTGGCAAATGCTTCATTAGTATTCCCCAAATGGTCTCATTATCTATATTATCATAACTGTGAATAATTTGATTTCGTAAGCCAATTATTTGTCTGTAAAATGTAATTTCTACAGTAGCATCTAATTTTTCAAATTATTTAATGCTTCTCCAATAATTTCTAATTCTCTTTCAACTGCTCTTCTTAATTGTTTATTTCTGGAATATTCCACAAAATCTCTATTTTCACCTAAATAGTTTTCGATAGAAATAATAGATTACATAATGTCAAACAAATATTTCGCAGATTTATGTGGCATAAATTAATCGTTTTGTATTTTCTAACTCTTTAATAAAATAAGGATTTTTCAAAGATTTCTCCGTTACTAAATCAATATCTCTACTGAAAAGATCTTCTAATGAAAATAGAAAATTAAAATAATTATCTGCGTAATCTAATAATTCAATGTTTTTATTAAAAGAGACTAGAAAATCTAAATCGCTTTTTTCATTAAATTTTTCATTCAAAACCGAACCAAACACATACAATTTATCGACTTTGTTTTCTTTGCAAAGTTTTTCAATTGAGAACTTGTTATTTTCGATTATAGAATTCATTTTTATTAATTATTGAAAAAATGATGGAATAAAGCAATGAATATAAATCCGAAAGGAACTACAATTGCAAAAGCATATCCTAGTTTTTGAACTCCTTTAGAAAATTTATTGTTAAATCCTACCGATTGAAAAGCAGAACTGAAACCATGCCATAAGTGTATAGAAAGCAATAAAAACGCTAAACAATACAAGCCAGTACGGATTGGGTTTTTAAATTTCGCAACCAACTCACCATAGTATCTTGTTGGTTCAACCGGATTTACATCTACATATTTGTACATGATTTCTTGAAACCAAAAATCGTACATGTGTAATCCTAAAAATGCTAAAACAACAAGCCCTGAAATGATCATATTTCTAGAAGCCCAAGAAGCATTTGCTGCTCCGTTGTATTTTGCATAAGCAATAGGTCTTGCCTTATTATTTTTTACTTCTAATACCATTCCCATAACAAAATGGAAAACCACTCCTGCAACAAGAATAGGTTGCATCACAAATTGAATTAACGGATTGTAGCCCATAAAATGAGAACAAGCATTAAAAACATCTTTGCTAAAAACAGAGGTTAGATTTATAAAAAAGTGAAGTGCTAAAAAGGTAATCAAAAAGAGTCCCGAGAGTGCCATTGCGACTTTCTTTGCAATGGAAGAACTCAAAAATGTAGATTTGGCCATAGTTGTATTAATTTGTTTAAAAAAATCAAACAAAAATACAGCAATTTCAAATATACTACAACCTTTTCGTTATAATTTATAATGAGTTTAAAGTGCGTTTAACAGTTGTTGATTGGTGAAGTTGTTTTATTACCAAAAAGTATAGTTTTTGTTAAACAAAATTAATCCCCATACGAAGGAACTAATCTAGTAATCCCATGGCTAAAAAGTTTCTACTTATGAGGGTTATATTTGTAGTGTTAATTTCAAATGTCCGCCTAAACCTTGTTGGATGATTTTCATTAAGGTAGATAGTCTAATATCGGATGCATTATTTTCAATTCTTGATATATAAGATTTGTTTGTTCCGCATTTTAGAGCAAGTTCTTCCTGAGTCATTCCAAGTTTTGTTCTTGCTTCTTCTAGTAAAATGCCAAGTCGAAAAGATTCAAACTCTTGTTCCCATTTTTCCCTTTTCGGTTGTCCCTTTTCGCCATATTTTTTATCTAAAATTTGGTCTAAAGTCGTGATGTTATTTTTTGTTTTAGTCATTTTATTTCTTTTTTGGTATTCGAGATTTCGCCTCATTAAATTCCTCTTGATATTCCTTCATTATCTTTAGTGCTTTTTCTAATTCTTCTTTAGGAGTTTTTTGGGTTTTCTTTTGAAAAGCATTCCCAAGAACTACTAAATTTCCTTTATCAAAAAAAGAGAAAATACGAAATATAGAACCGGCTACTTCAACCCTAATTTCATATAAACCTTTGGTACCTTCTAAATGTTTAAAATATTTTTTTGGAATTTGTGGAGTGACTTCAATTAATTTAAGAGTCCATTCTATCTTTTTCTGAACTGTCTCCGGCTGTTTTTCATAAAAGTCTAGAAAATAGTTCTTATATGCAATTACATATCTATCGGTATTCATAATGCAAAGTTAACTAATTGGACAACATCAATAACTATTTTTAATGTGTTTATTGGTTATTTTTAAAACAATACAATTATCTAATTTCCATACGACGGAACTAACCCACGCAATCCCATGTCAACAACTGTTTCTCCTGCAGCGGGTTCGTATTTTCCGTCATTGTTTAAGTCAATCCATTCAAAACTATTATTGGTAGAAAGCGAAACCGTTACCACAATATTCTTTTTTTCATAGCCTGTAATAGCAAGTGGTGTTGCAAATTTACCGGTTACTACACATGATCCGGCTGGAATTGGAGATGTTGCCGCAATTGGGTTGGGAACTGTGGTAGCATTGGCTGGCGCCTGCCCAGAAGTAGAATACGGCAAATCGTTTAATGCAAATGCCCAATAGCCTTGTGCTCTATTGCCATCCACTTGAAAAAAGGTGTTTCCTATAGAATGGGAACCAATATAGGTGTTGAATCCTACAAAACTAGCCAAGGTTCCTTGGTAATCTTGCCCAGAACTCCGGACACTTATTTGATAATTTTGATAGGATAAAGAAATGCGCAACCAATTGTAATTGCCAGAAACTATTTTTTTTAATGGAATTTCTAAAAAAGTTTCTCCTTCGGCAACAATTTTAGATTGGCTAAAATCTATAGCATTGGCGCCTCCAAGAGTAGTTTCGGGAGCGTGGTATAAAACAGTACCGGCACCTAATTGGGTAGTAGCATCGGGAGCCAATTCTACATAATGAGAAGAAATCGTATTAAATATAGGAGATTGTGCGCCATGACCAGCAGCAAGAGCAGTTGGTAATCCAAAATTATTTAACCGTTCTTGCGTTGGGTCGAATTTAAATTTTACAATCAACATTGGTTCTGTTGGCTTATCGTCTAGATCTTCACAAGAAAAAATAGAGAAACTGGCTCCTAAAACGATAACAAATAATAGTAATTTTTTCATAAAGACAGGATTACAGAATTTCTTCCTTTAGTATTTAAAACAAAACCAAATTGATTGGACGAATCTAGTAAGTTTTTGTTACATCTTCATCTATAACGATAATAAAGTTGGCTTTATTGTAATTTTCGGAATCTAATTTAGTTAAATCTTTTTGTTCCACTGAAGAAATTGTAACTATTTTAACATTGGGTTGGTAGGTTTTTAAGTACCAACTAATGGCTTCAAAATTATCCGAATGGTAACTTCCGTTGTAATGAATAAAGGTCGTTCCGTCTTTTAAATTTTTATTAATAAAGTAAGCCATCGTTGCATCTTTACTGGCTTGGGCCTTGGGCATGTTAGGGCTTGTATGTTCTCCCATCATTTTCAACATCTCTACATAACCCGGCAAAGTAGCATCATACGGAATAGGTTGTGGGGCAATCCAAGTTTTTTCTTCCTCGGTTAATTTTTCTAGTGCTTCAAAGCCATTTTTGGAAACCAAAGAAGCAAATCTCCTAGGAATATTGGTTGCTATAAATTGTAATTTATTTTCTTTAGCAAAATCTACTAAGGGTTTGTAATCGGTTTTGTAGTTTGGCCAAAGTCGGGCGGTAGAATCTAATTTTTTCTGATTGATATCACCATTTAAGTATTGATTTACTTGCTTTTGATTGTCGGCTTCCAGCATTTCGGCACCAAGAACAACTGCTTTATTTTCGGCTACGTCTTTGGTCAATTCCAATTCCAACCAATGGGAAATTGCGTTATTGTGAAATTCTCCAAAAAGCACTACTTGCGTCCCCTCGGCGGCTTTTAATAATTTTTTATAGGAAACTTTCTTTCCGTTTTTGTCAAAAAGTTGGTAGGCTTTTTTGTCTTGTGCATTACTAATCAAAGAAAAAAGAACTACAAGGGTTATAAAAGTTGCTTTCATTTTTTTAAATTTTGATAAAAATAGTCTTTTTAAAAGATTTTTATAAAATATATACTACTATTTACGGCCATTCTGTATATTCTTTCTATTTTTGAATTTGCAAATAACCCTCCTTTTGAATAGGAAAATTCTTTTTGCACCTGATATAAAAAAAATACATCATGAAATACCATCAAATAGACCGCGATTTGTTTATTAAAAATAGAGCAAAATTCACGGCACAAATGAAACCTAATAGTGTTGCTGTTTTCAATTCGAATGATATCTATCCGGTTTCCGCCGATAGTACCTTGCCTTTTGCACAACACCGCGACATCTTTTATTTATCGGGAGTAGATCAGGAAGAAAGTATTTTGTTGCTTTTTCCAGATGCGCCTTATGATAATTTGAAGGAAATTCTTTTCTTAAAAGAAACCAACGAGCATATTGCAGTTTGGGAAGGTGAAAAACTAACCAAAGACCGCGCTTTTGAAGTTTCGGGAGTGAAAACTGTGATTTGGTTGCAGGATTTTCCTAAGACTTTGAAAGAAGTTATGACCTACGCCGATACTATTTATATCAATACCAACGAGCATTACCGTGCTACCATTGAAACCGAAACCCGCGAAGCCCGTTTTATTAAATGGTGGAAAGAAAATTATCCAGCACATAAGGTGGAAAAATCGAATCCTATTTTGCAACGCATTCGATCTATAAAAGAAAGTGAAGAGTTGGATTTGATTCAAAAAGCCTGTGATATTACCGAGAAAGGCTACCGCAGAATTCTAAATTTTGTGAAACCAAACGTAATGGAATATGAAATTGAAGCCGAATTTGCGCACGAATTTCTTAGAAATCGGTCTAAAGGTTTTGCTTATACTCCGATAATTGCTTCAGGGAATAATGCAAATGTGTTGCACTATATTGAAAACAACCAACAATGTAAAGCAGGCGATTTGATTTTGCTAGACGTTGGTGCAGAATATGCCAATTATTCTAGTGATATGACTAGAATGGTTCCGGTTTCGGGACGTTTTAGTGAGCGACAAAAAGAGGTTTACAATGCGGTTTTACGTGTAAAAAACGAAGCAACCAAAATGTTGGTTCCGGGAACTTTATGGAAACAATACCATGTTGAAGTTGGTAAAGTGATGACATCGGAACTTTTAGGTTTGGGATTGATTGACAAAGCCGATGTGCAAAATGAAAACCCAGATTGGCCGGCCTATAAAAAATATTTCATGCACGGAACGTCCCACCACATGGGGCTTGACACGCACGATTATGGATTGTTACACGAACCTATGCAAGCCAATATGGTGTTCACTGTAGAACCAGGAATTTACATTCCGGCAGAAGGTTTCGGAATTCGTATTGAAGACGATATGGTAATTCAAGAAAAAGGAGAAGCCTTTAACTTAATGCGAAACATCCCGATTGAAGTGGAGGAAATTGAGAGTTTGATGAACAGTTAGTGTTCAGTGCTCCGTTTTTAGTGTTCAGATATAACGGTTTAGCTTCGCTCGGTTCGCCCTTCAGGCTCGGGTTCGAAAGTAAGCCGTTTTTTTTATAAATCGTTTAAATCTTTGTAGTGATTGTTAGTTAGGTAAGTTATCAAATAGCGATTTGCATTTTTTTCAAAGAAAATATACCAAGTAGTTCTGTTATTTGCTTTGTAAAAAGCATAATTAGATCCGAATTTTTTTAGTGGTTTTGGAGTTGCTTTATGTGGGAAATTAACTATTTCATACTCCATAAAATCATAAATATTTTGAACATATTGCTGTGCAGTTTCTTCAAATCCAAAATATTCCTTATCAAAAAGAACTTGCGTTAATTTGTTCAAATAATCAATTACCTCAGGTAAAATTTCAATTGTTACTTTTTCCAAGGTAACGATTTTATAAATTCTTTTGATTTAATTCTTGCGTCTTCGATAGAAACTCCTCTTTCCCATTCTTTATCAAAATCAAAAGTTTCTTCTAATTTAATAGATTCTAATTTCTTTAAAATAGTAGCATCTTCAATGGTATGAATCCATTTAATTAAATCTTTTTTTTGTGTGGCTAAATCCATAATCCTATTTTTATCAAAGTTACTGAAATATGTTTTACAAAAACAATGGCTTCAGGAATCTTTATAGTTAAACCGCTATTTCTTCATCCTAATCAACACCTCATTTTGTATCTTCAATACCTTGTTTTCTTCTTGCAGTTGTGCAATTAATTGATCTTTTTCAGAAATCAAACTCCTATCGGTAGGATTAGTGGTGGTGAAATCATCAGGCAATTGGTTGGCAATATCTTTAAAGAAATTGTGTTTTAAAGCATAACAAATGTCAATCAAAATCCCCGTTTGAATGCTCTCGTTTTTCATATATTCATTCACAGCAAGTCCGTTCCTGTTAATTGCAGAACCCAAAACAGATTTCAAAATGCGATTTTTTTGAATATGCGCTCTCAAAAGAGCCCCAGTGTTGATGTTGTGTTTACTTTTTAGCATCTTCTTTGTTTTTTAGAACAACATAAAATTATAAAAAAAAACAGAGATAAACTAGTATTAGAACGCCAAATTTTAGGTTTTAAACGTAATTTTTTAATTTTTAAACGTAAAATTTTACGTCTTAAACGTAAAAATTAAGGTTTTTTACATTCTAATTTATGTTTTAAACGTCAAGTTTAAGGTTATTTACGTAATAGTTTACGTTTTTAACGTCAAATTTGGCGTTATAGGTCTATTTTAAAATAACACTTTTTTGAAATAGTTTCTACTAAATTAAAAATAGTTGTCCGTCCTTTCAAAACAAAAACTATTTTTGCTACAGTTAACTATTTATGAAAACACTCCACTACAAAAACACTAAAATCGCCTATACCGACCAAGGAAAAGGCACGGCTGTGGTTTTGCTTCATGGTTTTTTGGAAAACCAAACCATGTGGGATGCTTTTGTGCCAGAATTCTCAAAGAAAAATAGGGTAGTAACTATGGACTTATTAGGTCATGGTGCTACAGAATGTTTGGGATATGTGCATTCTATGGAAGACCAAGCCGATATGGTGCATGCCGTGTTACACGAATTGAAAATCCGGAAAGCAGTTTTAGTTGGACATTCTATGGGTGGTTATGTTGCTTTGGCTTTCGCCGAATTGTATCCCGATGCAATGAAAGGATTGGCGCTCTTAAACTCTACTTCTCGTGCGGATAGTGCCGAACGTAAAAAAAATAGAGACCGCGCTATAGTTGCTGTGAAGCAAAATTATTCGGCTTTTGTGCGAATGAGTATTGGAAATTTATTTAGTGAGGACAACCGCGAACTATTGGCAGATGCTGTTGAAAAAGTGAAAAATGAAGCCTTAAAAACGCCTTTGCAAGGAGTAGTTGCTTCTTTGGAAGGGATGAAAATCCGGAAAGACCGAGAGGTGATTTTGCACTTTGCTAAATATCCAATTCAGTTACTACTAGGAAAAAAGGATGGGGTACTAATTTATGAAGACAACCTGGAACAAATAGTTGGCACTACAGTAAAGTTGACCTCTTTCCCCGATGGGCACATGAGTCACATTGAAAACAAAAATAAGTTACAGAGGGTGTTGTTGGAGTTTTTTAAAAATGTTTAACGACAAAGACAATAAGGAAAACAGAAGGTTTGCGAAGCTTTAATAATATAATTTCTTTGAGTACTTTGCGTAAACTTTGTGTATTTGTGGTTAAACTTTCTCCTCAAATGCCACATCCACATTCAATATTTCCTTCAATAAAACCTCAATTTCTTCTTTTTTTTGTAAGAAATCACTTCGCAAACATCTTTTTTATTCTAAAATTAACGGTCAAAATCCCGATTTTAAGAATAGTTAACATTCATTTAACCTTTTGTTAATTTTAAAAAGCTTTTTGGTGTAATAAAACGATTTTATTTAACTTTTTAATAATTTACTACGTTTTTTTTAAAGTTAGTTTTGCAATATTAAACCTACTATATTATGAGACAAAATTTACATTTAACTCTGCTTTTGATTTTTGCATTTTCTTTATCGTATGGACAAAATTCTGGAATTAAAGGAACTGTCATTGATGAAAAAACAGGTCAAACGGTTCCTGGAGCAACTATTGTAATAAAAGGTACAAATAAATCCGATGTATCCGATTCAGAAGGAAATTTTTTAATAAGAGTTAATGCAGGAAACTATTCTGTTAAAGTGACTTGTTTTTCGTATTCTTCTAAAGAAGTATCCGATATAACGGTTGTAAAAGACGATGTCAATTTTATTAACATATCGCTTTCAAGTAAGGCCAACCAATTGGAAGATGTAGTTATTAAAACAACCAAAGCTAAGCAAGAGTCGGTAAAAGGGTTGTTGACTATTCAGAAAAACAGCGCCAATGTTTCCGACGGAATTTCCTCTGAAACAATCAAACGAACTCCAGATAAAAATACCTCCGATGTTTTAAAGAGAATAAGTGGCGCTAGTATTCAAGACAATAGGTTTGTAATTATTAGAGGTTTAAATGACCGCTATAATTTTGCTTTAATAAATGGAGCTTCTCTGCCAAGTTCAGAACCAGACAGAAAGGCTTTTTCATTTGATATTTTCCCTTCTAATATGTTGGACAATATTATGATTACAAAAACGGCTTCGCCAGATCTTCCGGGAGAATTTGCAGGAGGAGTAGTACAAATTAATACGAAATCCGTTCCAGATAAAGATTTCCAATCCTTAACTGTAGGAAGTGGATACAATACCATTACTACTTTTAAAAACCAGAGAACTTATAAAGGTAGTGGTACCGATTGGTTAGGTTATGACAATGGAGCAAGAGCATTACCAAGCTCAATTCCTAGTACCGAAATAATGCAAGGGGATAATCACGCACTTCCAAATTTACAAGTTGCAAAAAGTTTTCAAAATGATTGGGCTATAACGGATCAAAAATTTAGCCCTAATACTTCTTTCCAATATTCTATCGGAAAACATTATGAAATAGGAAGTAAAAAAATTGGAATGCTTTTTTCGTTATCACACAATAGAACGAATAACTTTAATCAAATTTCAAGAAATGACTTTACTAGTCCTGGAAATTTAAATTCAAGTTACTCCGATACTAACTATAGTCAACAAGTTTTGACAGGAGCTTTAGGAAATTTTTCTTTAAAGTTTAATGAAAACAACGCTATTACATTTAAAAATATATTAAGTATCAATTCTAATGATTTAGTTGTGGAACGATCTGGTCAAGCGGATGTAACAAATACTTTTTTAACGAACTCCAATGTAAGATGGTTTACTAGTAATAAAATATATTCAGGTCAACTTAATGGGGATCATTATTTTTCCAATCCAAAAATAAAAATCAATTGGACAGGTTTTTATAGTAACATTCAACGTGAAATACCTAATTTAAGAAGAAATTCATACACTTTAGATACTGATCCAAGTAGCGAAAATTACAATATTCCTTATTTAAATATTTCTACAAATGAGGCGGGAAGTAATAGCTATGCAGGAGCAATGTTTTACTCTAAAAACAAAGAATCTATAAACGGCGCAAGGATAGATATTTCTAAAAAGTTTAATCTTGGAGAAAACTCTATCAATGAGCTAAAAATGGGTGCCTTTATTCAAAACAGAAATAGAGAATTTTACTCAAGATCTTTTTATTATAAACTTTTTGATGCTTCCAATACACAAACAGGATTGACGTCTTTACCAGAATCTACGGTGTTCTCAACTACTAACATGAGCACTACAGGATTCACTATTTTTGAACAAACCCAAGATAAAGATTCGTATAATGCAACTTCTAAATTGAATGCAGGTTATATCATGATGGATAACCGATATAATAAATTTAGATTGGTATGGGGTGTTCGACTAGAAGATTATACCCAAGGATTAAATACGAAATACCAAAATATAGAGTTGAATAACAGACAACAAGATATTTTACCTTCTGCTAATTTAATTTTTGCAATAAATAAAGAACAAAATTTACGTTTAAGTTATTCCAAAACATTGAATCGCCCTGAATTTAGAGAGTTAGCACCGTTTGCATTTTATGATTTTACAACCCAATTTTTAACAGAAGGAAACCCGGATTTAAAAATTGCTAAAATTCAAAATTTAGATTTCCGTTATGAAATTTACCCTGGAAAAGGGCAACTATTTTCGGTTTCTTATTTTAGAAAAAACTTTACCAATCCAATAGAACTTAAACAAACAAACAACAAAAACATTAAATATGTTAATGCAGATAGTTCTATAAACAGTGGTTTTGAATTGGAATTTAGAACTATGTTAAGTTCCATTTTTAAATTTGAGGGAGCTTCGTTCTTAGAGGATTTAACCTTATTTTCTAATATTGCTATTATTAAATCGAAAGTGGATATTTCAAGCTTTAATGAAATAGAAAAATTTAGACCAATGCAAGGCCAATCGCCCTATGTTTTTAATGCAGGTCTTCAATATTTAAACAAAGAAAATGGGTGGGCAGTTTCAACCAATATTAATAGAGCTGGAAATAGAATTGCAATTAGTGGCAATGACAATAATCCTTCTATATGGGAAAAAGCAAGAACTTTTATAGACATGCAGGTTTCTAAATCATTTAAGGACAACAAATTTGAAATAAAGCTTAACATACAAAACCTATTGGCTCAAGATTTAATTTTTTATCAAAACAATACACCAACCAATAAAGTAAACTACGATCCTGCAATAGTTAGCTTAACCAATACTATTTTTACTGGAAATGCTCAAAATGATAATGGATACAAAGCTGGTTTAGACGATGCAATTTGGATAACAAAATTTGGCAGAACACTTTCATTGTCACTTTCCTATAATTTCTAAAAATTTAAAATGAGAAGAATTTTAATAATTTGTTTACTAATTTTTACGATTTCTTTTCATGGTCAAAATAAAAGTACGGGTTTAGTTTTTTTAGATAATACAATGAGCCTGCAATTGGATTTAGACACCGTAAATTCAAAAGTATATTTAACTTTAAGCGGACCATCAGATAGGTGGTTCGCTTTAGGTTTAAATTCTACCACAATGTCTCCAAATGTAGATTGTGTTGTGATGACTTCTGATGCAATTCTTACCGATTCCTATTTCCCTGGAGGATATTTTGCACCATTTGCAGACTCCCAAAATAATTGGAATTTAACCGATAATACCGTATCCAATTCTATTCGAACTATTAAGGCAAATAGGAATTTTGTTTCCTCCGATGCTTCCGATTTTACTTTTACAAATGCTTTAAATTCACTTGATGTAATTTGGGCATATTCGTATAACCCAATTTATGCCCTATATGACCCCGTAAATTCGGGTCATGGAGGAGATAATTATGGTCATTTAACACTTGATTTTTCCGAATTAAATAACAATCAAAGTAATTATATTTCCTACGTTTTAAATATGTATCCTAATCCCGTAAAGGATAAATTAACAATTGTGCCTCAGAATATTACCTCTCCGGAAATAGAAATTAAAGTATACAATTCTAATTATCAGATAGTATTTAATAAAAACTATACCACTTTAAAAAATAGTGAAATTATAATCCCTTTTGAAACTCTTCCAGAAGGTATTTATTTTATCAATTCAAAAATAGACACCTTTGAGTCTTTTAAGAAAATAATTGTTAAAAAAATAGATTTTCATTCTCCTCAATAAAAATTAGCATTTAATATTCTTCAAACCTTAACTTAACATATAGTTAACTTATATAGGGGTTTAATGGATATTTACATCATTTAATTTAATCATTTAATGATTTTTGTTTTACGCTAAAAAAAGTACTCCAGATTAAATTTGTCGAAGTTTAACCTAAAAATCATTTATGAAAATGAAAAAAAATTATTTAATTGCATTATTGGCATTAATTTTCCAATTTGCTAATGCACAATTAGAACCAGTAGCATACAGAGGTGCTTTCGCTCCTGCTCCTGCTGCTATGTGGACCAATGATTGGACGAATTGGAATCCAAATGCTGAAGCATACCCAGAATCTACTGTGGTTACTGTATCAGCTAACATTACTGCTAATACAACTTGGACAACTGGTAAGACTTACAAATTAGCTGGTACCATTTATGTTACCAACAATGCTATTTTAACTATTCAACCAGGAGTTGTTGTAAAAGGAATTTACTCCAACACAGGAACGGCTTTAATTATTACTAAAGGCGCTAAAATTAATGCAGTAGGTACTGCGGCTAGTCCAATTGTATTTACATCTGCTAAAGATTCTGGTACTAGAGCTGCAGGAGACTGGGGTGGGATTATCCTTTTAGGAAAGGATAAATTTAACCAAACTAATGGTTTAAACAATATTGAAGGCTTAGCAGCTAATGCTAACACAGAATATGGTGGAGGATCTGCTCCCGATGTTAATGACAATTCTGGGATTTTAAAATATGTTCGTATTGAATATGCTGGATTTGTATTTTCTCCGAACAATGAAATTAACGGATTAACTATGGGTGCTGTAGGTTCTAGAACAACAATTGATTATGTTCAGGTTTCTTTCTCTGGAGATGATGCTTTTGAATGGTTTGGTGGATCAGTAAACTGTAAACACTTAGTTGCTTATAGAGCATTAGATGATGATTTTGATACCGATAACGGATATGCTGGAACCGTGCAATATTCATTGGCTATTAGAGATCCACAAATTGCAGACAACCCTGCACTTTCTACTTCTGAAGGTTTTGAATCAGATAATAATCCTGGAGATGTAGAACCTATTTCTTCTCCAAATAATGTTAATACATCAGCTATTTTTTCTAACTGTACTTCTATTGGGCCTAACAAACGTAACACAGGAACTTTAGCTTCTGGTTATGCTAGAGCTTTACGTTTAAGAAGAAGAACAGAATTAAAAGTTATCAATTCTGTATTTTTAGATTGGAAAAACAACTATGCTGGATTAACAGATGATACTACAATTGCTAAAGCAATCAAAGGAGAATTAAAATTAAACAATAATATTTTTGCTGGATTAACTTCTTCCGATTTTGCGGCTTATCCAGAAGGTATTAACCCTAGAACTAAAGTAATTTCTGCTGCTATGGTAGTTATTGCTCCTACTGCAACTTTAGGTGCAACTTTTAATTTAGGAACTTGGATGACCGAGCACAATAATTCGGTTTTTGCTTCTAGTGACTCTATTTTAACAACACCATATAACACGTCTAATTACTCTAGCTATACAGATTTAGATTACAGACCAGGAACATTGGCTTCTACTGGAGCTAATTTTACAGATACTAAGATTGCACCTTTTGTTACAAACCTAATTGCAGGTACTCAACCAGTAACTACTAATTTGTCTTTATGCCAAGGAGATGTTGCAACGCCATTAAATGCTGTATTAACTTCTACAGGGGTTTCTTTAAAATGGTATAAATCAACTACTTTAACAGGTGTTAAAACCGCAATTGTAGGTAATGCTACTCCAACTACTACTACTGCTGGAACTCAATATTTTTGGGTATCTCAATTGGATGCTGCAGGTTTAGAAAGTGCAAAAGCTGGATTAGTGGTAACAGTTAATGCTAAACCATTGGATGTTTTTGCAGGCATTTATAATACAACTACAGATTCAGCAGATATTACTAATGTAGCTACTTTTGCTGCAGGTCTTTATGTTGGAACTACTACTGCATTTCAATTTACAGTTCCTGCTTTAACAGATGCAACTTTAACTTACCAATGGTCTGTTCCAAGTGGAGTAAACATTGTTTCTGGTGGGACATCTACTAGCAATACAATTACAGTAAATTTTGCTGGTGTAACTCCAGATTTCGTTGGAACGGTAGGAACAATTGGTGTTCAAGCTAAAAATGCTTCAGGATGTCTTGGAACTGCAAAAGCAATTACTATTACTACTGCTTTACCTGTTGCTCCTTCGGCTATTAAAATTACAGAAGGAATCTCTACAACTGCTATTACTAACTATAGTAAATATGCTGGAACTACAACTCAATTAACAGCAACTGCTACTGCATCTCTTACTGCTTCCTCTTATGTATGGAGTTTGCCTGCTGGTGTAAATGTTATTACTTCTGGAACAGCAGTTACAACATCTAAAATTTATTATGCTTATCCTTTCTCTGGAACAGGTGGTGTAGGAAATACTTCTGCAGGAGCACATAAATGGACAGTTACTTTTAATAAATACACTGTTGATGTAAATGGCGTATCTACAATTATTACTGTTTCTACTGCTAAACAAGATATTATTAGCGGAAATACTCTTAACCCATTCTTGCCATATGGTACAGTAATTACATCGGATAAAAATGCAATTTTAGTTAACTTTTCAGGTGTAACTAATGCTGCAACAACTTCATTGTACATAGGTGTAAAAGCTAAAAATGGCGCAGGTGAGTCTGTAACAAATAATGCTACTAATGCTGATGTTGTTGCTAACAGTACTTCTATTCTAGGTTTGTTTAATACAACTTTTACGGAAACTTATGTAGCTCCAGCTTCTGCTATTCCAGCTGTTGGTACTGCTCCTTATAGTAACCCTGGAGAACATGCTGCAATTCCAGCTGTTGTTTCTAATTCTACTTGGGCTGCTACAGGTTTTGCTGCTAAAACTTCAAAATTATTAAAATTAACTGCTGCTGCACCTGCTGCACCTTCAACATTAGTTTTAACTAATCCAGATTCTTTATTAACGCCAACAACAGCAATAACTAATTTTACTGTATATGCTGGAACAACAACGTCATTAACATTAACGGCAGCTGTTTCTGCTTTAGCTTCTTCTTATGAGTGGGAATTGCCTAATGGAGTTACTGCCGTAACAGGTTCTGATTTAACTAGTAGAAGTATTCAAGTTAACTTTGCAAATATTTCAGCGGGTACAACTAGTCTATATATTGGAGTTAAAGCTAAAAATGTTTTTGGATATTCAATATCAAATAATTCAGCATTAATACCTGTTTCAATGTCAACTGCAAAATTATTAAAATTAACTGCTGCTGCACCTGCTACACCTGCAGCACTAAAATTAACTAATGATGCAATTAGCACAACAACTTCTGTAACTGTATTAAGCAAATATGTTGGAACTTCTACATCTCTTACTTTAACTGCTACAGCATCTACAAATGCAGTTTCTTACGTGTGGACTTTGCCTCCAGGTGCAAACCAATTAACAGGAGCTAACTCTAATGTAATTACTGTTAATTTAGCTAATGTTTCAACTGGTATAACATCACTTGTGTTTTCTGTTAAAGCAAGAAACGTTATTGGGGATTCTGTTGAAAAAAATCTAACTACAACTGCTACTGCTCCTGCTACAGTTTCTAAAGTTGTTAATTTTGGATTAACTACTACTCCAGATAATGTTGCTGCTCAAGTTTCTACTAATGGCGCTACCAAACAATATACAATTACAGCTTCTGCTTTAGCAAATACGTATGTAATTACTGCTCCAGAAAACTGTATCGTGACTTCAGAAAGCAATACTTCTAACACTTCTAACGTGTTAGAAACTGCTGATCTAACTTTTACAGTTGTTTATCCTGCTGGATTTGTTTCAACTGTTGCTCCATTTAAAACTCTTTCTGTAGTTGCTAAAAATGGTGTAGGATCTAGTGCTCCTAAAACGTACAATATTAAATCTACTACTGCAGTTACTAAATCTGAAGTAATAGTTACAAGAACTGAGATTTATCCTAATCCAGTTTCTGAAACTTTAAACATTGATTTAACAACTGAAACTAAAGGTGACTTACAAATGACTATTTACTCTTATGAAGGTACAATTGTTTCAGAAATGAAAACAATAAACCTTGAAGAAGGAACAAATTCATTAAATGAAAATGTTTCCAATTTAAATAAAGGAATTTATTTTGTGAGATTCACTAATTCAGTTAATGAAGAAGTAATCGTTAAAAAGATTATCAAAAACTAAATCTTTTTTCAATATTATTAAAACCGCCAGAAATGGCGGTTTTTTTTTTGTCTTTAAATTTCAAAATTTAAATTGAAATCGACTATTTTTTACTGATTTTTAAAAAACTTAAACACATAAAAAAACAGTGTATAATGCCTAATCAGAAATAATTTAAATATTTAAGTCGAAAAATTTTGATACAGAGGTTTTTTTATTAATTTTACCATCTATGAAAATTGATTTAATTAAAATATTTTTATTGGGTATTGTTTTTTTGAATTGCAATAGTAGTATTGCAAGTACAAATCCTCCTCAACCTATATCTCCCAATCCTCCACCAAACCTTCCTTTGGACGGAAGCATTTTTATTTTAGTTATAGGTGCAATATTAATTGCATCTTACAAAGCATACTGGCACGTTAAAAAACAAGTATAATTCCAGCATAATTTTTTTTATTGTAAGGCTTTAGTATTATTTATATTAGAGTAGGAGGCTAATTACTTTCAATTCTTTCCAAGCAGAAAATGAATTAGTATTAGTTTAATACTATTTCTTCATTAGAATCGTTGCGCTTCCTTTTTTCAGTTTCAAAAGCACATTCCAAATTGCCACTAGACGTCTATAAAAAATCCAACATTTTGTAAGTCTTATTAGTACTACTGGAAAAGAAGGAAGTTCTCTCGAACTTTTTCGAGTCGGGTTTACGACTTTTGATTAAAAAAATAACCACTAAATAATTAAATTATTTAATTCTTTATGTTGAACTTGAACTAACTTGAACTATTTTCTTCTTTTTTATAAATTTAATTTTTATAATTTTATAAAAATTCATTTATGAACTATAATAAAATATTACTCGAAATAATTTACAGCAAGACCGGAATTTATATTACAAATAAGAATGACTGTAAGTTAGTAGGGCAGTATATTGTTAAGCATAAGATTGGGTATTTGTCTGAGTCAACCTTATATCGTTTTTTTTTAAGTTCCGATAGTAATCAGAAACCTTATATAAATACCTTAAACATTCTAGCTCAACTTTGTGATTTTGAATCATGGAGTTATTTTTTATATTATTGTGATACCAATACTTTGTTTACCAATTCCGTTTTTTTGAATAATACACTGGATACAATAATTAAAGATTTAGTAGTAAGAGAAAAGTTTAATTCGTTAATCGATATTTTTGAAAGCGTTAAAAACGAAAATTATAAAACTAAAGAATATATAGGACTTCATACATTTATCAATTTTCAAAACACTAATTCTTTTCCTCTCTTTATTGAAAAATATGGTCATAATAGTTTTGTAAGAAATATTATTATGGAAGCTTTATATGACCCTTTTCATAGGATTAATGGTTATGCGGAAAGTTATAACTACTATCTAAATTTTACTAAGCCACAATCTAAAAATTATCTTCAAGACTTCGTTTTTGGCAATGCGGTACTATTTAGATATTATTATTTAAATAATGATCTAAGAGCTATAGAATTTGCAAAAAAATTATATGATTTTCCTATCACATCAATTGAGTTTGACCAAATTCATTTGTTTCCTAGAGTGCGATACACAGCTTATAAAATTTGGTATTTGAAAATAACAAATCATAATAAAACTAAACAAATAGAATACTTAGATTTTGCATATAATTGGATTTGTGATGAATTTAAAAAAACGAATTCAATCATTGAATTAAATATTATAAATCAAACTTTTCTTGAGGTTTTTCAAAACCAAAAATTAATTATTTTTCAAAAAAAATTACATTCATTATTCAGTACTAAATTAAAAAGCTTGAAAAATAATGAAGAGGAAATAGTAAAGGCCCATTATTCAAATGGCTTGTTAAATATGTTGCCTTAATTTATTTATATAGAAGGAGTTAATGACGGTAAACTTGACCAAACTTGACCTAACATTGCATTCTTTTTTATTTTAAGTTTACAAAATAAACAATAAAAAATTTTAGCTATGAATAAACATTTAGTACAATCAATTTTTGTTAAAATAAAAAAAAATCTATTATTTATCGTAATGATAAGTTTTTCGGTTAGTTATTCTCAAAAGCAAATGAAAATTCATTATGACTTTGCAAAAACAATTATTAGAGAAAGTTATTTTGTAAATAGTATGGGTCAAAAAAATGGTGTTTCTAAGATGTATACTAGAGATGGCATAAAAGAAGCAGAGATGACCTATAAAAATGGCGTGATAGAAGGACCAATTAAAACATTTTATTTGATAATAGATCCAAACAGAAAAGATTATTTAAAACAAACAGGTATTTATAAAAATAATAAGCCTGTTTCTATTATTGATTATAAATATTACATTAATGGTAAAGAGTGTGAAACGGATGAAGAGTTTCAAAAAGGAAATTGTTTTAAATATAAAGAAGTTTATTATAAAAACGGTTCTTCTGATAGAGAAATTGATTACGACACATCTGGAAAGGTTGTAATTGACTTTTCAGAAAACGGTATTTTTTTAATGAATTATGATAATGGTAAGCCTTATGTGAAAGCTAATAAAAGCAATGGATTGTTTAATGGAAATTATTGTATGTATAACACCACTGGTATTGAAATTCAGAAAGGGGTTTATAAAAACAATGTTTCTGTAGGCGAATGGATAATGCCAAGAAATAGTGCAGGAGAATATCCTAGTAAGTCAGATTTAGATGCGCCAGCTTATCTTCGTAAAGTCTTTTATAAAGAGGATGGTATTGTCGATGGAAGATCAAGCGGTCCAGATATTATCAAAGAAAAAGTATCCGTAAGTTATTATTTAAATGGCACAAAACGGGATTCTTGCTTTTTGGCTGCTTTTAATAATTATGTCGAGTCTATTGGACCTGGTGATTATTTTTCCTATTACCAAAATGGTCAGTTGGCATCATCAGGAAAAGTATCAAAAAAATGCGACACTTTGACTCCAAATGAGGAAACGGATTGCATAGGTTATTGGGTATATTATTATGAAAATGGTAAAATAAAGAGAGAAGGAACTTACATAGATAATCCAGAAAAAGACCCAAGACAAGGACAAAGTTGGAAATATTATAAAGAAGATGGTACTTTGCAAGAAGAAAAAATTTGGTAATCCAAATCAAACCTCATTTTTTGCAATACTAACTAAATGAACAAAAAAATAGCCTCTAAATTTTTATTTAGAGGCTATTTTGTGGAGAATATCGGATTCGAACCGACCACCTCTTGCCTGCCAGAAATTCGGTTTTTTAAAGAATGCCTTATTTTACTGGGGTTTACGTTTTTTAAGTAATGCAAAATCGTGCATTTTCAAGCATTTTGCCACTCATTAAGTACACTTAGATAATGACTAGTCATTATGTATAATATTTTAAAATAATAATAATAATAACTTCATAAAATATTAACTATTGATATTGTAATCGGTTTTTTTAAATACAGGTTTTAATGTTGACGTTTTAAACCCAACGAAATCTTTAAAGTTAGCATTAGTCTTAGTTATATTTATACTTTCAGAATTAGAAAATAGAAATTACCTAGAGTTTTCCAGAAGAAATCGTGATTTTGACTTAAAATAATATTAGTTTCATATTTCTTCGGTTTCTTTGGAGTTCTATAAGATAAAACTGTATTTGCTAAATATTTTTTTCCGTGTCTTAAATCGAAATCACAAGTATCAGGAGAATAATTTTCTTGGTCAACATAATGTTGATGGTTGGTAATTACTAAAAAGTAGCAAATTCCAATATTATTCATTTTGTATGATTCTAAATTAGCAATATCACTAAAAGCATCATATCTGTTATTTGGTTCCCTCTGATTTTTTTTTCTAAAATATTTTAACTCAATCGCAGCTTGAGTAATATTTCCATCAAGTTCATATTTAATAAGTAAATCTATACGTGCTTTTTTTGATTTGCTTTTAGAGCTTTCTTTCTCTAAATTAATGGTTGTTTCATACTCTAAATAAAATTTATCTTTAAGTTTAAATTCATATAATTCGCCTAAAGTTTTTAATATTGTCCCTAACTCAAATTGAAAAGCAAACTCATTTTGGGCAACAATTCCACCATTGGCTAGTTTATTTGCAAAAATTTTAAATGCTTGTTGTATAAGTTCATCTAAAATAATTTCTCCAGAACGATTTCTCATTTGCTCAATTAAATCTATATTTTTGTTTTTCATAGCCAATTTTCTTTAAGGTAATACTAATTCCCAACATATTCAGAAATGGGGGTTTTCGGAGGAATGTACTTTCGGTCACGACATAATTGATATAAGCATAAAACTTTTATAAACCACACAAACCCATATTGTGTTAACCTGAGTAGTCAGTAGTTTTTCTATACTTTCTCAAGTTCTTCAATAACTTTTTTTATGGGTGTTGTGTCAAATAGTGGTGAACCAATTTCAATTGCTCTTTTGTAAAATGGAATAATGAATTTTGGAAAACTCTTTTTCTTAAATGAATTTTGCTCTTCTTCCATCTTCTTGTGCCTTAAACCACCAAATTTTAATAGCAAATTTGTAGCCCTATCTATTTCATTTGATTGTTTTCGGTCTGAAATTTTATCAATTAAGTTATGAAATTCAACATCACTTTTATAAATGTCGTCCTTGTTTTCGTATCGTTTAAGTTGGTCGTCAATTTCTATGTTCTCAACATTTGGCATATTAAAATTAATGTTATGTCCTGCATACATATCGTTTTGCTCTTCATACCAAATTCCTGAGTCGTACCATTGTCCGTAAAACTGAACTGAATTTTTAATCTTAAAACCTTTTAGTCCGTCAGCAGCACCTAAAATGGTAATATCACAAAGATTTGGAAAACATCCCTTAACTTCTTTGTCTTTCGTGTAACTTGTGAAAGAACTTTGATAAAGGCCTTTAAATGTGTCGAAAAAGATAATTATATTGTCAACTTTAGGATAGAAAAAAGTTTCTAAACTAAAAGAAGATTGTCCAAGTCCTTCAATAAAGATTGGTTCTGTGTCGTGAAGTATATATTCCTCTTCACTTAAAGCATATGCGGAATGAAAGAATGTATTTCTAATTTCTTTAAAATGGTTTTGCTTGAAGAAGTCAATAATGTTGGGCTTTGCAGAATCGTGTAGAAGTTCTAAAAGGAAATCTTGTTTTTCTCCAATGCCTAGAAGTCGTTCATACTTTTTTGTTTTCCAAAATAAGTAAGATGAACCTTTATATCCTGTTTTAACTTTACACATATTTCCTATGATGTTATAAAAGTCGCTGTTTTCAAAAAAGGTTGAGTATAGTAATGTGGCAATCCTAGTTTTATCTTTGCCTGATTTTTCTCGATACAATGCTTTGTAAAATTCAATAGAGTCAAACCACTCATAAAGATTGGTCATTAACTTATGGGTTCCCATTCCCCTATAATTTATTAAAGTCAAAACAAAGTCAAACTCACTTCTCTGTTTTGCTTCGTCAAATAAGGTTTTAAGGTCGTTTGTTGCATTGTCCATGATACATCGTCTTCTTTTGAAATTACTGTCAATTTTATTGTATTTAATTATATTTCTTTCAAATATAGTTTTTTATTACTATCAATTTTATTATTCAATATTCTTCCTTTTAGTTTTTACACAATTCAAAATCATAGTCGAATAATCCAACTTGCCTATAATAATCAATGTGAATGGTAATCTTATTGCCATCAACAACTACAAAGAAATTAGACACATTTTTTATATCCCTGTCGAGAATCCTATTTAATCGTTTTATATTAACATTTCTAATTCTATCCATATAGAATTCAATCATGGTTTCTGTTGGCTTTGAACCATTTTTATTGATTGAGCTGAAAACTTCAAAACGCTTTACTCCATAAAAGCGAATCATAAAAAGATAGATTTTGTAGATATTTATCGTTTCCATAACTATATCATTTTTCTGTTAGTCATTACTTTCTTAACCTTTATAATAGTAGCTGAACTAGCTCCTGTAATTTCTATAATTTCCCGAATGGTTAATCCTTTCTGCAATTTCTTTTGAATTGCTTGATGACGTTCCAAAAGTTTTTCATCAGTTTGAACAGCACCAATTTTTCTACCAGAAAACTTACCAAGAGCTTGGGCAATTTTTATTCCTTCCATAGAACGAGTTTTGATTTGATTCCGTGACATCTCCCCAATACTTCCCATAACCGATATAACCAGATTAGCCATTGGGTTTTCTTCTCCGTTATCCAAAAAAGTAGAAAAACCCTCTTTTAAAGATTTCAAATTGATATGATTCTTTTTGAATACAGATATGGTATTCAAAATATCTAGTAAATTTCTCCCAAGTCTATCAGTTGAATCTACAACAACTGTACATCGCTCAGTTTGGTTGGTAATATCATCAAACATTTTAACAGCTTCGGGTCTTTCCATAAATGGGACATTTCCTTGAATCCTTTCAACAAACAATCTTGAAGTATCAAATCCTTCATGTAATTTAAATGATTCTATTTGTCTTGCTGAATTTTGAAGTACAGTTGACGTACGGGAATAAAAATAGTATTTCATAATATTGGTATTTAGGTTGAATTTTGTTTTAGTTTTAGAGTCCGAATTGTTTTAAAACATTAATATCGGTTTTGTTGGGTTTTTACTTTTGACTTCCGCTTTAGAAAAGAACTATGGTCTAATCCTAAGGCGAACAAATCAAAAAAGGGAATTTACTTCCCTTCTATCCAATCAATCGCAGGAACCAACATATCACAATAGATTCCTTCGGTTGTTTTTACTACTTCTCGATTTTGATTGACAAACACAATTGTGTAATCATCAACCCATCGCAAACCTACTTTTACCCAACCTTTATGAGTAAGTCCATTTACTTGAAATTCTAATCCACCTTGAAATTCATTTGATTCTTGAAGTGCAGCAAAATTTGTTGCTCCCCAAGCCCAAAGTGCATATCGGTCCCCATATTGTATTTGTTCTAGTATTGTTTCTGCTATTGCCATTGTTTGTGATGTAGTATCCATGTTTTCAGTTGTTTAATTGTACACCACGAGTGTACAAGGAAAATATGACCCACGCCAGCTTTTTTTAAAAATATTTAAAAAAAACGTCACGCTGTACCTCCCGTGAATAGGGAGTTTTTGAAAATAGTTGACGTATCCCCACTGCAAAAAACGTCTTTTTTAACATGGGCGAATATTTATCTAAAAAGAGATAAATATTATGTCAACAACAACCCAAATCAACCAAGAAGGAATAAATGTTCTTTCATTATTCGATGGTATATCATGTGCCAAATTAGCTTTAGAAAAAGCTGGAATAAAAATCAATAAATACTATAGTAGTGAAATATGCCCTCATGCTCTAGCAATTCAAAACCACCATTATTCAGGTGATACTAACCATATCCAATTAGGTGATGTTTGCAAGATTGACGGAATAGAACTTCGAGAAGAAATTGACCTTATCATTTTCGGTTCTCCATGTACCCAACTTTCAAGTGTGAATTCTAAGGACCGTAATGGCCTTGAAGGAAATGAATCCAAATTGTTTTATGAAGCTTTAAGAATTCTTAAAGACATATACATATTCGCTCCATTAAGTAAAAAGATTTACTTCCTGATGGAAAATGTTTGGAGTATGAACAAAAAAGACAAAGATGAAATAACCAAAGAACTTACTTCTATTTTCGATGATACCAAACTTGTTATGATAAATTCAGCAGATGTAGCTCCAGCAAATCGAAGACGTTTATACTGGACCAATATACCTAATATCGGTGTTCCTGAACCTATAGAAGTCAAATACCAAGACATCGTAATTAATGGACATGTTGATAGGGAAAAAGCGAATGTATTGTTAGGTAGCAATATTACCCTTACCAACGGCATTTTCAGATACTATAAAATGAATATTGGAAACCTTATATATAAGGACAAAGAATTTGCTGAATCATCAATTGAACAAAAACTATTGGCATATCCATTTATCCTTCATAAATCGGGTTATGAAGGTAAATCTAGGTCAGGCTTTGGGGAGTATGATTTCCCTAATGGTTGTTATAGATTACCTAGTGTTTTAGAATGTGAACGTCTTATGACCATTCCTGACGGATATGTTTCAGATGTTCCAAGTGTTTCAAAAACGAATAAGCTTAAAGCTATTGGGCTGGCAATGACTGTTGATGTCATTGCTGGACTTGTGGCGAATTTAAAACATTAATCCAATGAAGATAAAATTACAATCTGGAAAAGAAGTATTGGTAGAGGCATTCCACCTAACGGCTACCTATGGTGGATTGTTAGTAGGTTCACCAACAATCCAATCTAACGAAATATTGATAAACCACCTAAGTTACCCAATAAGTTGGGGTGAAAGACCCTATATTTTAAAAAAGTCTGATATGTATTCTGATGAAAAAAATGTATTGAAACCTATTGTTTATAGTGTTTGGTTATCCTCTTCTGAAACAATTGATGATAAGGAAAATCAGTTTGATGGTTGTGCATTAATTGTAATGTGGTTTGGGAATGACGAACCTCATAAATCAATACATGATATTATTTTAGATGGTGTTAAAAATATAGACTGGGATAAATTTGCCGAGAATTATCAATTCTAATCAAAGTTTTATACGGTCTGATGTCTGTCAAGTAACATACTTTTAATTCAGAAAATGTAAAGGTATTTAAAGTATATTTTGATTTGGCTAAAATCTTAAATGGTTTATCAAATTAATAAACTAGTTTTACTATTTGCTAATTATTCTCATATTTTAGCAATACAAAAGTTAATTACTTTTAAAAAATTACATTAAAATTGAAAAAACGAATCTCTAAAAAAGCAAATCTATTTTATTCCAAAAACGAATCTTGGTGGCTAATAGGCTTTTCTATTTTATTGGCCAGTGGTATCATGATAGAACCTCAATTAATTTGTTCTTCTTTATTAAAAGGGCAACTTTCGGACATGTGGTTGTATTGGTGCGTAGGTGTTGGCTCTGCTTTTAGTGTTTCTTTTTTTGCACATTTGTGGAGAAAGGTTCCTGTAAAAACTGAAAATGAGTTTTTGTTTTTTAGATACTCAGGAATAGGAGCTAGGATACTTCATAATTTTAGAAGTTTGTATTTAGGTTTGTTGGTTGTTCCATTTCTTATCAGTTTTAGTCTATTGGCTTTTAGTAAAATTTTCTGTTTTATTGTTGGAATAGAAATCAATTTGGGAATAACTATAGTGACATTTCTTATTATAATTCTAACGTTTTTTAATAGTTTGAGGCAACGTTTAAAATTTGATTTTTTTTTATTTATAGTTTTTATAGTATTATTTCTAATCATCATGATTAGCTTACTTCTATCTACTGGAGGTTTATCACATTTAGCATTTACAGTGCAATCTTCTAAAATCAATTTCGATATTATTCCATCCATAGGTTCTAAAACTTTTAATGCTTTTATTGTTTTTGTGTTGGTGCAATGGTGGTCGGCTTCTTTATTAGACTATCCAGATATGAATGGACAAAAATTGATGGCAACCAATACCAGTAAGGAATTACTTAAAAGTGTTTTTATTCCTTCTTTATCAATAGTTCTTTTTAGGGTATTGTTATTTACCTTACCTTTTATGGCTGTTTGTTATGGATACGCTAATGGTTCAGCAGACAGCGAATTGGCTTTTACTTCCTTATTTGTAAAAGTATTGCCTTCATGGATGCTAATTTTAGTAGTCATAGTATTTATGATTCCTTTTCTTTCTTTTGTTCAAAACACACAAAATTGGGGTGGTTCATTATTAATCGAAAACTTTTACAAACATACTATCAATCCAAATCTGAGTGATGCTAAAGCAAAGAAGTTCGGAATAATTGTTATGATATACATCATTATAGTGTCTGGTGGTATAGCCATTTATGCTGATTCATTGGTAGGAATCACTAAATATTTGTTTGCTATAACTGCAGGAGTAGGACCAGTGTTTATGTTGCGATGGTATTGGTGGCGAATCAATGCTTGGTCACAGTTATCGGCAATGCTAGCCGCTTTAATATATCCGCCTGTATTGGATTGGTTGACGGAAAACAATATAAGCGTGCATCAATTTATAACCCAAGTAGAGTACAATTACAACATCGATTATTATCCTATTGAAATCATCATTTTAACCATTGCTGTTTGTGTCACTTGGTTGGTTGTCACTTTTTGTACGCCCCCAACAGAAACGAAAGTATTACAGACCTTTGCCTCAACCATAAAACCTGGTGGCTTTTGGAAGCCATTTGAAAATTGTGGAAAAACTTTTTCTAAACTAAGACTTTTAGCTTGGTTGCTTAAAACGGGAAATGGTTTTCTATTGTATTTTATCTTTTGGAATTTCTTGATAGGAGATTATCTCCTATTTATTGGATTATTGGTATTGTTTGTTTTGGTTTTTTTTGCTTCCTATAAGCTTATTCAGAAAGCCAATGCCAACTATGATTTCGAGTTGGAAGAAATTAACCCAGCATCTTTATTACCCAAATAGTTCCTCTTTCTTCACAAAAAGTTTTTACACTTTTATCAATAATTTTTTTGTTATCACCTGTAGCAAAAAGGGAAGCTATAGCAAACTCCACAGATGATTTTTCATCACTTTCATTTTGAAAAAGAGTATTAGAAATTCGAAAAGGTGTATATACTACTTTGCTACTAAAATAAATTTCTTTGCATAACCAATATAATTGAATAGTATATAAAGCAACACTATAATAGCCAGTTCTTTGGTTTTTAATTATATAATCAACAGCTTTATTGAATTCTATATGATTGAATAATTTAATTTTACAATTAAAATGAATTAATGCTTTAATAGGTCTTACTAAAACCCAAGCTTTTTCATAATCATCTTTAAAGAAATTAAAGCTTTCCAGAATTTGATTTATGTGAGGGTCTAGGGTATCTTCCAAAACATTATTAAAACCATCTATTAAAATTAAACATTCTAGCCATCTTGAAATTTCATGAAAATGGCATTTTTCTTTTTTCAATGATTTAATTACTTCTTCAAACTTTGGAATGTATTCGGATGCAATGTGTTCTTTATATGCCTTTTGACTTATTAAATACCCAAAGGCAAAAAGAAATCTATAATTATTGGTCACTTTGGGCAAATAATATTTAATTATTGCATTGTAAAAATAATTATCTTTATTATCCTCATCTACAAAACACTCATAAAAAAATAAGTGACCCATGCTATTTAGTGCTAAAAAACTAAGTAATTCATCTTGCTTTTTACTTTTTCGCACATGCAAGCCTATTAGTTCAGCGGCTGAAAAAATTATTGGTTTACTTTCATTATTCTTTACGTTTTTAAAAATTGTTTTCAAAGATTTTAAATCTTCATTTTCTAGAACGGATTGCAAAATTGCTAATGAAAATCCATCGGATGCTTCTGTTAAAAAGTAATTTGCATCAAAAGGAATATTGGTTTGATTATCACAAAAATCTTCCCAGTTTCGATAGTTTAAATAATTGGCTAATATATTTAAAGTTGATTTGTAAGGGGTTACAAATGGTTTTATTACACCAAACAATCTAGCAATTGTATGAGAGGAAACAAAAAGATTTTGAACAGCCAATGTTTCCTGAAAATTTTTAGCAGTAGTTATATCTTTTATTTTATAGCCAAGTTTTCTTTCAATTTGACTACAAATAGACAGTAAATAAGGATTAGGTTGTGTCATTTTTTTCTAAATCTGCTGTAAAATATTTAGTTAAGTGGTTAATATACAAACGTAGTGATTTTGATTTTAAAGATGCAACAACTTGTAATGATTTTAAGTTTAAAAATGATATAATATTGCAAGGACTATTATTGGAATTTTCAATTTGTATTAATAACAACTAAAAATAAATTATGAAATTTATAGCATCAAGATTATCTGATGGGAATAAAATTTTCCCTGCAGAAATTCATATTGAAGAAAATGGTATAAAAGTTAAAATCCCAGGATTTTTGAGTGGGGATACAAAATTTATAGATTATGGGAATATATCAGGAATAGATATAAATACTCCAATGGTGGGTTTTTCTAGTATAACTTTTTTTTATCATGGAAGTAGGGCTTTTGCTCATGGTTTTAAAAAAGAAGAAGCACAACAAATCAAACAAGCAGTTGATAGAGGTAAAATTAAATCAAAAACAACAACTGTTAATCACAATCATAATCACGTAATTTCAAATTCTGAATATGTTCAACCAGTTCAACAACAGCAAACCCAACCAGTAGTGCATACAATTCAGGAGCCACAAAATCATATTACGTCAACTCCTATTGAGCAAAACAATGTTTCAAACGAAATAAGTGGCGTTTACAATGAACAATTAGAAAAACTAATTGAAATGGCATTAGCAGATGGGGAACTTACAGAAAAAGAAAAGCAAATTCTTTTTAAGAAAGCAGAAGGAGCGGGTATTGACCTTGATGAATTTGAAATGGTTCTAGATGCAAAGCTATTTGAAAAGAATAAAAATAAGGTTCAAGAAATTCCAGTAGCAGCCCCCAAATCTGATAAATTTGGAGATGTGAAAAAGTGTCCTTCATGTGGAGCAATTGCAGAAAGTTTTTCAACAAATTGTGGAGAGTGTGGGTATGAATTTAGAAATATTGAAGCAAATACATCTGTAAAACTACTTTCTAGCAAATTGGAAAGTATTGTAATTGAATATGATAAATTATCATTTACAGAAAACAATATATTTGGAAAATTTACAGACAATAAAGAAAAGCAAAGTGAACGAAGAAATATCGAAATTTTAGAACGCCAAAGAGAAGCTATCAAAAACTTTCCCATACCAAATACTAGAGAGGATATCTTAGAATTATTATATTTTATTTTGCCTAAAACTAAATTAGGTTTTACTTCTGACAAAAATGTAAATGCTTGGAGATATAAATTTTCTGAAGTAATAAACAGAGCAAAAATTGCTTTTAATAATGATAAAAAAACGCTTGATTTAATCTTGTCTTACGAAAAAAACATAGATAATTCATTCATATTAAAAATAGTTAGTCAATTTAACTCATTAAGCAAAAAAGCAAAAATAACAATTGTTATAATCATATTTTTTATCATTTTATCCATTTTCTAAAATGATTTTTTGAATAGGTTATTAGAAACTAATGTTATTAAACAAAAACATAAAATAAAATATTACTGAATAGGCAATAACTTACCGAATAGTTAACAAAAATCGGAGTAATTCTATAAAATTTTAAAAAAAACTAATGAGAGATTTAAAAAAAGCATTTAACATAATTGCAATTGTTGCAATTGTTGCATTTACATTAACAAATTGTAAAGGAAAAAAGGAAGAAAAAAATGAAATCAAAAGTATAATTGTTAAACCAAAAACAACAATTATAAAAGGAGATTTAGGAGGTTATTTTGTAGTTGTTGAACACGATTATGAAATAAAAGTAGAAAATTCATTTGGTAATGAAGGACTTATTTCGGTTGAAGTAAAAAGAACGGATAAAGATTTTAGTTTTCCTACAAATAATATAAATCCGTTTGGCACAAATGGTGGCGAAAAATATCATGTTGGTTTTGGAATTGAAATTTTTGGAGATGCTGGCCCAAAAGTTATTAAGCAAGCAACAGAAGATGGAATGGGTGGTCCTTATAGTTCAGAAGATGTAACTGCATTAATGAATCTAAAAAAAGGAGAAACAGGTTTTATTAGATGGACTGTTGTAATGTCGGAAGATTTAAAAACTTTTCAATTAAGTTCTGCATTAGAAAAATCAGATGGTTCTGCTACCATTTCAGAAAGTTCGGAAGATGTAGTTTCAACTTCTGGAAGCGAAGATTATGATAAAATGCTAAATGATTACGATGAATATGTAACTGAATATGTGAAATTCTACAAAAAAGCAATGAAAGGAGACCAAAGTGCGTTGAGTGAATATCCTGCAATGATGGAAAAAGCAACTAAATTACAAGAAAGTATGCGACAAGCTCAAGGAAACAATCAATTGAGTGCTACACAAATTGGAAGAATGGCTAAAATTCAAAATAAAATGCTACAAGCAATGCAATAAAAAAGATTGGTGTATGATTTTAAATCATATACCAATTATTATAAAATGAGTATGGAAAACATTTCTTATAATTATAGTGACATTTCCATTCTTTATATCACATGTTCAAACAGAAAATACAGATGATTATTAAAACATACAAGGAAAATGGATTACCATATCAAATTAACAAACCAAATGACGAGGAAATTGAGATAGTCGGATTATTAGTAAAATGTACGGGTTTTTATGACGCTGTTTGGACAGTTACGGAATTAAATCAAAAAGAATTAGTTTTAGTAAACTACGAAACTGATTAAACAATAACATACAAAAAAGTTTTAAGCACAAAACCGAAAAAAAGTGAAAAATTGAAAGTAGAGTTCAGAAACTACTCAAAAAAACGAGGCGAAACCTAAAAGCCAAACAATCAGGAAAACATAAATAATAAAAATGAAAAAATCAATTACAGTTTTTGGAGCAATGGTATTTGCAACACTTATTTTAACTAGTTGTGGTAGTACAGTGGAAAGTGATGCTAAAAAATTGGCAGAATTACAATGCAAGTCACAAAAATTAAGTCAAAAAATTTTAGCAGGAGATATGTCAGTATCAGCAGAAAGTATGTCGTTAGCAGCAGACGCAGCAAAATTTTCCCAAGAAATAAAAGGAAAATATACAACTGATGAAGAAAAAAAGAGATTTTCAGAAGCCTTATTAAAAGAAATGGGGAATTGCAAATAATTTTAATTGCAAATTAATTTCCGAAACTAAAAATTAAAAAAATAATAATGGGATTATTTGGTAATAGAGAAGAAGGTGGATTAATGGATGTAATCCGATGTGATGAAAAAGAATATTTGGTTCACAAATGGACACCCTCAGGCGGAGCTAATTCTACAAAAAAAGAAAATTCAATTCGTTTTGGAAGTAGCTTGAGAGTAAAAGATGGCGAGCTTGCTGTTTTTGTTTATCAACAAAAGGACGGCTCAATGCAAGATTATATTCTCGGACCCATTGATGAAACTATTAAAACAGCTAATTTTCCAATTCTAGCAAATATAGTTGGTTCTGCATTTGGTGGTAGCTCACCGTTTCAGGCCGAAATATATTTTGTCAATTTATCAGGGAATATTCAAATCAAATTTGGAATCCCCTATTTTGATATGTATGACCCTCGTTTTGGAGATTTAGGTATTCCTTGTTCGGTTCGAGGAACTCTAACATTCAACCTAACTGATTATAAAAGTTTCATTAAATTAAATCGTTTGATTAATTTTGAATTAGATGAATTTAAAAGTCAAATAAAGGATTTTTTTATTCGAAAAGCTAAGTCGGTAATAATTAATATACCTCAGGATGCAAATATTCCTGTAATGCAAATTGAACGTAAAATTGATGAAATCAGTGACATGGTTCAAGCTAAACTAAAGCTTGCTTTAGAGGAAGACTTCGGTATCAATTTAAAAAGATTAGACCTTTCCGTTATTGAATTAGACAAAGAACATCCTCATTATATTCAACTCAAGAAATCTACTGCCGACCAACAAACCAAATTTGCAGTAGCAAGCACTGATATTGGCATTGAAAATTTATCTGAAACGACTCGTATTCAAAGAAAAGAAATGGAAATGGGAGTAGAAGGAAGAAACTTCACTGTTCATCAACTTAACCAACAAACTGACGTATTAAAAACTGCTGCCGAAAATCTTGGTGGAATGGGTAATGTAAATCTTGGCGTAGGCGGAGGGCTTAACCCAATAGGATTAATGACAGGAATGGCAATTGGAGGAGCTATGGGAAATCAAATGGGAGGAATGATGAATAATATCAATAAAACACCACCACCTCCACCAGCTTTAGCATTTCATATTTCATTAAATGGACAACAATCTGGGCCTTTCGACCTTGAACAACTTAAACAGTTTGCACAAAATGGACAATTTACAATAAATCATCACGTTTGGAAAGATGGAATGGCAGGTTGGGAATTAGCTAATACTGTTCAAGAACTTATAAATGTATTTCCTAGTGTTCCACCACCACCTCCAACAATTTAATGCTTTAAAACATGAAATTAAATTTAGTTCCAATGATTATAGTGCTAGCGATTAGTTCTTTAATCTCTTATGGTTTTTATAACTTTCAAAGCAACTCAAATAAAGAAATAGTAAGTATAAGTAGTTTTTTACTTCTTGCACTCACACTTGTTTTTACAACAAGTATAAAATTTGATTTACCAAGAACAGCAACAAATATTAAAACAACATCGGTTTTATTTTTTGTCATTTCAATAATCTGCAATTTAATATTTTCATTAATTTCTTTTTCAATTCCAATATATATAATTGTTAATGGAATTATTTTAATGGTCTATATTTTAATCTTATACTCTATAAACAGAGAAAAACAATAAAATTATGTATTCAGAAAAATTTATAAATCTTGTTAATACCGCTTTCTCTGAAAGCGAAAAATTAACTCCAGAAGAAAAATCGGAAGGGAATCCTTATTATATAGGATTTGGTAATCCTAATGCTAAAATTTTATTTATTGGGAAAGAAAAAGGATTCGATATAGAGAAAAACTTAAGACAATTTGAATTTGAAAGTTTGTTAAATCCAAAGGAGTGGAAAAATTATGTTAATAATTCAATTGGAATTAATACTAATAAATATTACGAAAGCAATAATTATATTAATGCTTTTTATCCTTATCTTGGGAAAAATAAAAGCGGTCATACTTGGAGTAAATATGAGAAAGTACTTAAAAATGTTTATCCAGAAATGACAACAGAAAATAATAATTTTTTTAGTTATGCTTTTCTTACAGAAGTAAATTTTAAACCTTCTAAATACAGTAAAATAAAGTCTTTCCAAAATAAAGAAAGAATTGCTTTTCTAAAAGAGGATTACTTTAAATCATTTGATGTTATTATACTTGCTTGTGGAAAATATTTAACAACTAATCAAATTGAAGAAATATTTGATGTTAAAATACAAAATGACAATATATCCGCAAAACATGAATTGCTGAATATTTTTAAAAATAAAGAAAGAATTCTATTAAACACAAGGCAATTGAGTATGGCTGTTTCAAATGAATATTTAAAAAACATCTCAACGTTAATTGAAGAATATTTAAGATAATAATTTTATTTTTTTTTAACTTTAGGCAAAAACAGATAGAAGCATTTGAACACCTTTATATAATCTTCCATAAAATTGTCTCTAAGGCTATAAATGCAGTTATATCCTATAGTGTTTAGGGAACTTTTTGATTCCTTTTTTAATAGTATCAAATTTTGATTCCCAAAATATTCTGGGAAAAATTTAAAAAAAATTTTCAAGACCATTTTGCCCTGAAAAATTTAACGCAAGCCTTTATATAGGCCTTTATAAGCCCCAGGAGCCCCACATATCCTAGCAGGTATCCTATGGAGGGGCAGGTGGTCACTTTAAATTGGAATTGGGTGGTCATTTTGAGTTGGAATTATCTTTATTCGTTCAAAACACCTTATTTATGGACCAATTTTAGCCTTTGCTCAATTGAGCAAACCTTATCCGTCAAATTTTATCTTTTCGCTCTGAAACCCTTGTTTTTAATACACAAATGTGTTTATGAAAGCACGCCATACAACCTAATTCCGTGCCACGTATTCATTTCGGGAGGCGAACATTAATCATTTAAGGCGAATAAACAAATACTCTTAACAATTTATTAACACTATTTTATCGTTTAATCGAAATATTAGTAGTAAGTTTGCATAAAATTAATACATACGGTGTCTTATAGTTAAGATTCCAAGTTACCACTGGTCACCAAATTGACAGATTCAATTAGGTTCTCTCTATCCAGACTCAAAAAAAAGAGAGCATCATAACAAGAAATTAAATCAGAAACATTACCGAGATTTAATGATTTTCAACACGTTGAATGTGTTTGTATGGATTAGAATGTCTTGCCATTTTACCCTATCTTTTTAATAATAGATACGAAATTGACAAGGCTAGATTTTATCCAAAACCCTTATAAATAAAGGGATTAACCAAACACAGCTCTGTTTTGCAGATTCAAATTATGCATCACTAAAGTCATCTCATTAGTACACTACACAACCTTCGCTTTTGGCTTTGAGTTCTACTCAATAGCCTTCCCGATTTTGTTTTGATAAGCATGGTCTTATCCATCACAAACTACACTCGGCATTTTGCAAATCAAGGGAAATCCTATTGATTGTAATTGACCATGCCAAAAAATAACGACATACATTATTCATTATGAACATTGAAAAAACAAAGAAAGAACAATAAACAACTTGTTCACAAGAAATCAGTTACATCCTATATTTCATTACCGATGTTGTTGGTGGATAGCATAGGTGGTTTAAAATTAACCAAAACAGATAAATCCCATTGTTTTAAATTCATTGGGATTCTTCTTAGGGATTCATTAGAAGAATTTGGGAATCTTATATCGTTTGTTCCTAAGCCTCAAACATATCTTATTAAAACATTTGATAATTCCTATTACAAATGGTTGAATGTATTAATAGTTGAAATGATTGTGATTAGAAATAACTACTATTCACATGAAGAAGGGGTTTGTTACCAGTACCATGTTTCTCCTTCCTTCTTTCCTGAAGGTCCTCCCCTTAATACACTATGTAACTATAATTACCTTGAACCCTTGTTAACATTGGGCTACAAGGATATTATTAAAGGAGTAAATAAGGAACATAATTTACATAATAATTGGTTTGAAGAGGATGTAAGCACACTGGTGATTGATTATGATAAGTTGATGAACCTAGTTAGAAATAGGATAGATAATTTATCTATTGAGGATTTCCTAGTTGATGAACAAATCAAAGAACATGCTATCAAGTTATATTCTACTAATGGGAAATCTTATTATGTTAAAACAACTGATGCAATTGCCAAGGCTAAAAATCAAGGAAAATCTTTGATTAAAGATGATGGGAAATGTGGCTTGGATGAGCCGAATAACTTCCTTCATAATAAGAAACAATCCATTGGATATTCGTATTTAAATTCTTTGGTGAGACTCCAAAGAAAGGACCTTAAAGCAGAAAGGAATCCAACCAATAAACGTTTGGATACCAACTTCACCAATATGAGTTCGGTACTGGTTGACGAAATATGCCTTCAAAATGATTTGGTCCAGATTGACCTTAGCAATTCGCAGTTCGCTATCCTAAGTAATGTACTCAAGGAGCATTTGCATTCAGACGATTTTAAACGATTTATGGAGTTATCCGTTTCGGGTCAATTATATGCTTACATCCAACGAATCATTGGCTTAGAATCAGTAGCAGAGGCTAAAAATGCAATGTTTGAAATCATGTTTAGTTCACGAAGAAATAATACCACTTCAAAGGCTAAATTGAAGGATTTGTTTCCTTCGGTGATAGGTTGGATTGATAGGTACAAGAAGGCTCATGGTGACAACCAATTTTCGATAATGCTTCAAAACAAAGAGTCGGAAATCTTCATTGATTGTCTGCTAATCAGAATAAAAAAGATGAAGTTATTCTGCCTAACAAAGCACGATTCACTTATTGTTAGAAGGAATGATTATACAAGAGTGCTTAATGTTCTGAAGGATGAGTTTGCAAAAATATCGTTGGAGTATAGCCTAAAAGTAACCAACCTATATGGAAATAATGAAACCCATAAAATAAGTTGGGAAGAAATAAATCGGATAGAATAAATTTTTCTATCCAAATGGAATAAAATAATAATTTTAAAAAAAAGAAAAAATGACAATATATTTTTTACACGTAGATAGAATGTATCTACACGAAATACTTCGACTGATAAATAAAAACGATACTCGTGCTGTTAAAACATGGTGCCGTAAAAGCAATGTTAATGTATATAAAGATTCATCAGGTGAATTTGTAACAAAAGCCGATTTTGAATTGGCTTATGACTGGCCTCTAATTCTATTACTTAAATCCAAACATGGTGATAAGTGGAGAACTATTTATGAAGCTTATCTAAAAGACAATTTAGCCGATGCTATGGATTTTAGCAATTCCAAGAAAAAAACAACCAATTACGTGGCAAAAGGGAATTTATCAACAAAATTATTTGGCGGGTCATTAAAATAAATTACACTCGCATTAAAAATTAAAACTTACAAAAATGAAATTATTAAAATATAAAAAATTTGAAGGCTTGCACATTGTTTGCAAGAAGTGTGGCAGACGCTTAGAGGTAACACAGACACCATATAATGGCTGTGTTCATCCATTGGAGCGTCAGAAATATAAAGCGGAATTAAAAGTAAATGGAGTTCGCAAAACGAGGGATTTGAGGTCGTTGGACTATGATGAAGCAATCAAGGAACTGCTGGAATTCAAAAATGAATTATCAAATCCATTTAAGTTTATAACTCCAACGCCAATAGTTGAGTTTAAACCCGAATTGCTGACAGAATGTGTTATGATGTATAGCGACTGGCTGGAAAATATTGATGTGCCAAAGCACCAACAAGTAGTGCGTTCCAAAGGCTATATAAAATCAACAATTCGTTATGTTCTGAATTTTACAGACTTTTTACAAGCCAAAAAAGTCAACCTAAACACCTTTAAAATCTATGATTTGACTGATGCTATTGTTGGTAAGTATTATGAGTATTTGGAACCTTTATGCAAATCAGCATCAACGCATAATCATAATATAAAAGCGTTGAAGAATTTTAACAGTTACTTGATAGACAAGAAGGGATATTTAATTCCAAATTATTTCAAGGACATAAACCAACAGTACGAAAATGCTAATCCAATTAGCGTTAATGATGGTGACTTTAACAAGTTATTGGATGCTATATCCGATGTTGATTCGGTTCATACTTTCAAAACTGGTGAAAGAAAAAATATGTACAGACCTTATACTAGAGATGCGATTGAATTGGTTGCCTTTACGGGAATGCGAATTGAAGAATCAATGATACTAAAGTATTCGGATATTGTATTGGATGGTGATGGCAAGATTCATCATTTAATTGGTACAGATTTGAAGTTTGATAGGGCTCACAATTGGAATAACAGCAAGGAACCTAAGAAGGTATTGATTCCGTATAGCAAGGAATTGGAGGCGTTATTGATTCGATTGAATTATAAGGAGAATTTGGGATTGGATAAATATTTGATTGCTGGTGATGTGAATATAAAAAGGAAAACTATAGCGGTCCAATTAAGTGATTCGTTTACGTTTTATAAAAAGAAAGCTGGTATATCAAGTAAAATAACGCTTAAAAACATGCGTAAAACGTTTTTGACAAAGCTTCATACCAAGACTGGTTTTGTGGAATCTATGGGTTACCAAAGGTCCGCCAAAGTGACGTTAGTTAATTATATTGATAAAGCGGAAGTAGTTAAAAAGGTAAATGAAATGGGATTTAGTTTCTTTGGTGACTAACAAAAATAAATAAGCTCTACTATATAGGTGGAGCTTCATTTGTTTTATATTACTTATAGGAATATTATAAATCGGTTCCTAAATTTTATAAGATAAGACTTGAATTCTCATAGGTTTGGAATTTTTTAAGCAATACGAAATCTTACAATTTTAAGCATTTGCATTTTATTAAAAAGAGATGTTTTAAAAAACAAATCTATAGTATTGAACTTTCTATTCACTAATAAACTTTAATTTAATTTTAAGAGGCTTTTATTGAAACGGTTATGAAAAATAATTACATTTGTAATCTATAATGAACAACAAACTTTACATACCGCTTCTTCTTTTAGGCTTCTTTTTGGTGCCTTTTAAGTCATTTGCTTGTGGTTCTAGTTCTTGCTGTATAAAAGAGAAAACAGAAAAAGTTACTTCCTGTTGCAAAAAAGAAACTCCTTCAAAAAAAGAAGAAGGTTGTAATAAAAAATGTAAACATACATCATGTAGATGCACTGTTTCTATTTTTAGTGTCTTAATTCCAAATTTTAACGAAATACAAATTAATTCTTCTGATTTTTCAAAGAATGACATGAAATTCTTTTTTGTAGAACCAAACGTTTCTACTGGTTACTACTTCATTTGGAGCCCTCCAAATATAGGTTAATTGTTTTTTTACTAGCCAAAAGTGTATCCAATAGTTAATTCCTATTAAGGTACAATTCTCGTAATAAATTAAACCAATTAATGGTTAAGTATAACTTTTGAGTTATCGCTTGACCAAAAAACAATTAATTTCACAAATGAAAAATAAAATATTTAAAATAAGTTCATTACTCATAGTATTAATGGGTACTCTTTCTATTATTTCTTGTTCTAAAAGCGACACTACTGCTTCAACTAATGATAATATTACTTACAAAGCTGCTTATGTAATTAATGGTACTGGAAACTCTATTTCAGTTATCGACTTAACAACTAATGAAGTTAAAAGAACTATATCTCTTACAGATATTGGTTATCCCCATCATATTGCTATAAGTCCAGATAAATCTAAAATTTCTATTGGAGTACCTGGAATGGATTTAAGCGGTGGTCACTCTGGAATAATGGCTGGAATGTCTGGCCAATTTCTAGTATTAAATTCACAAACAGGAGAAATGATGAAATCTCAAAATTTACCTGCAATGTGTCATAATGCGATTTATTCTCCAGATGGCACAGAAATTTGGGCTGCACAAATGGAAGACGCTGGTAAAGTTTTGGTTTATAATGCAAGTACCTATGTATTAAAAAACACCATAAATGTTGGAATGATGCCATTAGAGGTTTCCTTTTCTAGTGATGGCATGATGGCTTTTGTATGTAATAGTGCCGACAATTCTGTTACCGCAATAAACGTTTCCGACAAATCAGTTATGGCAACAATTCCTGTTGGAGTTAGTCCTGTTGGAGCTTGGCAAGGTGGTGATAATAAAATGTATGTAGATAATGAAGATGGACAATCCATTAGCATTATTAACGTTGGTACCATGACTGTTGGTGAAACGGTTGCATTAGGTTTTATGCCAGGCATGGCAATGCGTCAAAATGATGTGAAGGAATTATGGGTAACTGACCCAACTAATGGTAAAGTACATTGGTGGACTTGGAGTGTTTCTATGAACATGTATATGGTAGGTGGCGAAGTTATAGTTGGTGCTGGTGCACATGCAATAGCTTTTAACGGAATGACTGCCTATGTAACCAATCAAACTGCTGGAACCGTTTCAGTAGTAGATGTAAACTCTCATGCAGTTATCAAAACAATTACGGTTGGAGCAAAACCAAACGGAATAGTATTAAAATTATAAGTCCTTTAAGTAAAATTCGGGTGACAGCGATACTGAAAAAATAAAAATACATATCATGAAAAATTATAAAAAAATATCTCAATTAGTTACGTTTATTATTGTTTTAGTAATTTCTTTTACAACCATTAATTCTTTCGCACAAGACAAAAAAACATGTTCGCCAAAAGAAATGAAAGATTGTAAAATGAATAAGAAAGATTGTAAAAAAAAGATGAAAACCTGTTCAGCAGCAGAAATGAAAGACTGCAAAAAAGACAAAAAAAGTACGTGTTGTGCTAAAAAAGAAAAAGCAACAAAAGACACTAAAGCTGTTTATTCTTGCCCGATGCACTCAGAGGTTACTAGCGATAAACCTGGAGTTTGTCCTAAATGCAAAATGGATTTAGAAAAAAAATAGATTTCATTTTTTAATAAAATAGCTACTGGATTTATTTCAGTAGCTATTTAAATTATTGTCGTAACATTCTATCAAAACTCCACTCAAAAACTCCACCCAAAGTCCACAAAAAAAGCCTCACATTGCTGTAAGGCTTGGCAGTACTGGTGGAGAATATCGGAGTCGAACCGATTACCTCTTGCCTGCCAGGCAAGCGCTCTAGCCAAATGAGCTAATCCCCCTTATATTTAGCAAATGTAAATTATTATTATTATTATTATTATATTTTATATAGTATTTTTTAAAGTTTTAAGACTTTTAATTGTGAATATCTAAAAAAAAATACCTATAATTGCACTACCAATCAATATATTACCTAATTTAATAACAAAATCGTTCTATGAAAAAAATTACTTTACTATTTTTATTTTTATTTGCACTGCAAAGTCAGGCACAAACTTATTATTCTGAAAACTTTGAATCAGGCCTTAATGGTTGGACATCTACTGATTTAGATGGAGATGGACATATATGGGATGTATTAAATGCTTCTTCTATTAACAGTACTCTTGGTTTGAAATCTTTAGTTTCGTTTTCTTATGACGATACATCCGTAGCTCCACTAACTCCGGATAATTTAGCAACTTCCCCTGCAATTAACTTAACTACTGTCACTGCGCCTAATGTTTTTTTCTTATACGACCAACTTACAGCTTCAAGTTGGCCAGACGAACATTATGCAATATACATAACAACATCTAATGACCCAGCGGTAATTACAGCATCTACTCCTTTTTATGAAACGAGTGTTACACAAGTTGTTCTTACTAATAAAGTGTTTGATTTATCAAGTTTTATCGGTCAAACCGTTTATATTAGTTTTAGACATTTTAGTTGTACAGATAAATATTATTTAATATTGGATAATATGATTGTAAAAACATTGTTGACAGATGATGTTTCTGTGGTTTCTTCAAAATTGAACCGATATAGTATGTTAAACACATCTAATACATTGTCTTTAACATTAAAAAACACCGGAGCTAATCCAATAACAAATGTAACTGTTAATTGGAATGATGGCACTGACCATAGCTCTACAATACCTGTAACATTAGCATCTCAACAAGTAGCTACAATAAACCATCCAACAGGAGTTCAATATGCAACTATTGTTGAGAAAACTATAGCTATTAATGCTACCCAAGTAAATGGAAATGTAGATAGCGATACTAGTAACAATACAAGTTCTATTAAATTTAATACTATTAGTCAAGCATCAATTAAAAATGTATTATTTGAAGAAGGTACAGGAACTTGGTGCCAATGGTGTCCAAGAGGAGCTGTAGCTATGAATTACATGGATGCTACTTATCCTGCTCAATTTATTGGAGTTGCAGTTCATAATAGCACTAGTGACCCAATGCGACTTGCAGCTTATGATACTGCTGCAGGAATAACAGGTTTTCCAGGAATGAATGTAGATAGATCAGTCAAAAATTCAGGAGTAAGTCAAGCGTTAATGGTATCTAATTTTAACACAAGAAAAGTACTTGCAACTCCTGTAAGTCTAGATGCAACAGGCAGCAGTATAGGTTCTGCAGTTACTATAAATGTAAGTGCTACTTTTAGATCTATATTTGCAGCGTCTAATTTTAGATTAGGAGTAATAATTTCGGAAGATGGTGTACATGGTACAACATCTGGATATAATCAAGCCAATGCTTATGCTGGTGGAGCAAGTGGAGTAATGGGTGGTTTTGAAGTATTACCAAACCCTGTTCCTGCAGCACAAATGACATACAACCACGTTGGTAGAGCTTTACTAGGTGGGTATACTGGCCAAACTGGTTCTGTGCCTGCAATAATTACGGATGGTCAACTAGTAAATTATACTTTTAATTATACTATTCCTACTACAAGTGTTGCAGCTAATATGCATGCAGTTATAGTATTAATTGATCAAGTTACGGGTGAAGTTGTAAATGCTAAATCGGTTGTTTTAACCTCACTACTTGGTGTTGATAGCAATAATTATTTAAAAGACGCTGTTCAAATTTATCCAAACCCTGCAAGTGATTATTTTAATATTAAAAACTTAAAAGGCGGTGATTATACAATTACTATTTATGATATGTTAGGTAAAGCGGTACAAACTGTAGAGTCTAAAAATGTTATAGAAAATGAAGCAGTAACTATTCCAGTAAAAGGAATTTCTACTGGAGAATATATTGTAAACATTGCATCTGGAACTAGTTCTACTAGCTTACATTTGTTAGTAAAATAAATTACTAAGGCATTTATGACAGTGTCGATAAATGCCTTTATCAAATTCAATTATTATGAAAAAAATTATATTTTCAGCATTAGTATTGTTTGCCTTTTCGGTTAACGCTATTGCTCAATTTACAGTTTCTAAAACAGACGGAACTCCAGTTACTAGTGGTCAAACCCTTACTTTTAACTCTATAGTTTATTCTCAGTCATCTTTGGCTTTAAAAATAACTAATACCGCTTCTGGGGCTATTAACTTAAGAATGATGTGTCAAAACATGACTAACACCACAGGTTTAGGTATGGAAGTTTGTTTTGGTACGGATTGCTATAGTGACACCTCTATTAATCAAGTGTTTCCGCCTTTAGATTCTGCGCCAACACATGGTCCAATAAATATAGCTGTCGGTGGTTTTGATACTACTTCGCATTTTTTTAATAATAATCTTGGAATTTCAACAACTGTTCCTGTAGATTATGTTTTTAAAATATATCAAGTAAGTAATTTTGGTACCGAAATAGGAACGCCATTTATTTTTACCTATCGCTACGATGCTACACTTTCTAACAATATTGTAGGAGGGTTAAGTACTAAAAGCGTTATTATTAAATCAACTACTATTGAAAATAATTTAGATTTAGAAGTAAATTCAAAATCCGATTTTACAATCTATGATTTAAATGGTAAGCTAGTTTTAGCAAATAAATTAGATTATGGAATGCAATCGGTAGACGTTTCTAACTTATCTTCTGGATTATATTTAATAAACTTTATTGATGAAAAAGCAGATGCTTTCTCCTTAAAGTTTGTAAAAAAATAGATTTTAAAATAAATTCTTAAAAGTTCGCATCTTGCGAACTTTTTTGTTTTTAATAAAAGCCGTATTTATCAAATTAAAACGCATAGTATTCTAAAAATAAGTATTTTTATACTTTAAATAAATTATGTCTGTACAAGCAATAAAAATTCTCCACCTCGATAGTAACCATCCTTTGCTGTGGCAACAACTAGAAGATGCTGGTTTTCAAAACGAAGAAGATTTCACCTCTACTAAAGAAGAAGTCGAAGCCAAGATACACAACTACCACGGCATTGTTATTCGGAGTCGGTTTAAAATAGACAAGACCTTTCTTAATAAAGCTGCCAATTTGCAATTCATTGCTCGTGTGGGTGCTGGATTAGAAAGTATCGATTGTGATTATGCAACTTCCAAAGGAATTAATTTGATTGCGGCTCCAGAAGGCAATAGGAATGCCGTAGGTGAACATACGCTCGGCATGCTACTGTCTTTGATGAACAAATTAAATCGTGCTGATAAATTAGTGCGGGAAGGCAAATGGATTCGCGAAGGTAATCGCGGTTATGAGTTAGAAAATAAAACGGTCGGAATTATTGGCTATGGCAATATGGGTAAATCTTTTGCTAAAAAATTGCGTGGTTTTGATGTAGAAGTTATGTGCTACGACATTCAGCAAAATGTAGGCGATGAAAATGCTACTCAAGTAAGTCTGGAAGAACTTCAGGAAAAATCAGATGTTTTAAGTTTGCACATTCCATGGACTCCAGAAACCGACAAAATGGTAAATGCCAATTTTATTACTTCTTTTGCTAAGCCTTTTTGGTTTCTCAATACTTCACGAGGTAATAACGTAGTTACTGCCGATGTTGTAACTGCTTTAAAATCGGGTAAAATCCTCGGAGCCGGATTGGATGTTTTAGAATACGAGAAACTATCTTTTGAAAACTTATTTATTAACTCGGACAAACCTGATGCTTTTCAATATTTGTTAGATTCAGAAAATGTTTTACTCACTCCCCACATTGCCGGCTGGACTTTTGAAAGCCATCAAAAATTAGCACAGACTATAGTTGATAAGATTATTAGTTTATATAAATAAAAAAAAATGCTTCAAGATTATTAAAATTTTGAAGCATTTTTTTTATTTTGAACACTGAACACTATTTCTCCCCCAACTTCCGCTCCAATTCCGCCTGAAATTCTTCCATAACAGGTTTCATAGTGCTTTCTGGGATATCTGCAATTCGGATATACATTAAACCATCAATAGCATTATTGAATAATGGGTCGACATTAAAAGCTACCAATCGGGCATTTTGCTTGATGTATTTTTTAATTAACACCGGAAGGCGTAAACTGCCAGGTTCCAATTCGTCAATAATTTTGTCAAATTTATTTAAATCGGCTTCGGTTTCATCAAAAATAAAATCTTTATCGGCGTCTTTAAGTTTTACTTTAAACTCCTTTTTTGGATGCACATATTGCGCAATATAGGGATCATAATAATTAGATTTCATAAATTCAATCATCAACGATTTAGAAAAATCAGAAAATTGATTGCTTATACTTACGCCACCCAGCAAGAATTTGTGTTCTGGATATCGAAGTGTAGTGTGAATAATTCCGCGCCAAAGCAAGAACAACGGCATTGGTTTTTGTTGGTATTCTTTTCGGATAAAAGCACGCCCCATTTCAATGGAGTTTTGCATCATCTCGTGCAATTCACTTTCAAATCGGAACAAATCGTTCAAGTAAAAACCAGCCATACCATATTTTGGAAAAATCTCCGATCCCAATCCCATTCTATAAGCACCAGCAATTTGTTTTGTTTCATCATCCCAAAGAAACATATGATGGTAGTATTGATCAAACTTGTCTAAATCTATTGACTCGTTTGTACCCTCGCCAACTTCTCTAAAAGTAATTTCTCTTAAACGTCCAATCTCATGTAATATATTTGGAATTTTATCTGCTTTAGTAAAGAATACTTCATAGTTTTTACTTTGCAATAAACGACAATCGGCATCTCTTAGTTTATTGACTTCAGTAACTATTTGTTCCTGGCTTGCCGCAGTAACTATTTTTTTAGGACTTTTCGGGGCTTTTAAATTAGGTACTGACAATAGTTTACTTTCCTTATTAAACGAATTCGCCAACATATAGGTTTTTTTCCTTAAAAATTCCGAATATTCTTCGATGGATTTATATTCGTTTTGCTCATTTACAGAAATTGCTTTCCCTATTCGAACTTTAATAACCCTATCTTTTTGAGAAAATAATTCCGATGGCAACTTTGCAGTTCTTAATGTGCCATTAATTTTAGATAACAAATAAAACAATCGACTGTTTTTGGCATGAAAATAAATAGGAACTACCGGAACTTGCGCTTTTCGAATTACCTTGATAGCGCCCTCTTCCCATTGTTTATCTACCACTAACTTTCCATCTTTGTAGGTAGAAACTTCTCCGGCAGGAAACATTCCAAGAGGTTTGCCATCACTTAAATGGCGAAAAGTTTCTTTTAATCCAATCACGCTAGATTTAACATCTTTGTGATTTTCAAATGGATTAACCGGCATTATATATTTTTTGAGTGGCTCAATTCGATGCAATAAAAAGTTGGCGATAACTTTAAAATTAGGCTCTTTTTCAAGCATTAATTTCAATAATAGAACACCGTCAATTCCACCAAGAGGATGGTTGGAAATGGTTATATAAGCACCATCTTTTGGCAATCGTTTTAAATCTTCTTTTGGAATTTCAAATTTTATTTCTAAATCTTCAAGTATAGCATTGAGAAATTCAACATCTTGTAAATGTTTATTTCGATCATAAACTTTATTTAAAGTTGAAATTTTAAGTACTTTCATTAATATCCATCCGGCGAAAGTGCCTAAAACTCCATACTTATCAGCGTTTATTGATTTTGCAACTTCTTTGGCAGTGACTAAACCCATTGATTCATTTTTGATTTTAGAACAAAAAACAAATATAGTAAATCTATTGTAACGGAATTTTAAAAAAAAATAGAATTACAGAAATGGTAAAAAAAACTTAATAATTTCATTTTAATGGGAGAAGTTTTAACGTTTTTATTTACTTTTGAAAAACTAAAAATGAAAAATGAAAATCATTTCTTATAATGTTAATGGTATTCGTGCAGCAATAGCTAAAGGGTTTTTAGATTGGTTGCAACAAGCCAACCCCGATGTTATTTGCTTACAAGAAATTAAAGCTACCGAAGATCAAATTCCTACGCAAGACATTACCGCTGCGGGGTATCCGTACCAATATTATTTTTCGGCCAATAAAAAAGGATATAGTGGTGTTGCCATTTTATCAAAAACGGAACCTAAAAAAATTGTTTACGGAACCGGTATTGAACACATGGATTTTGAAGGCAGAAACCTTCGCGCCGATTTTGAAAACCTTTCGGTGATGAGTTTATACTTGCCATCAGGAACAAACATCAACCGATTGGACCATAAGTTTAAATATATGGACGACTTTCAAAATTATATTAATGCCTTAAAGAAGGAAACGCCTAATCTTGTTATTTGTGGCGATTACAATATCTGTCACGAAGCCATAGACATTCACGATCCTATTCGAAATAAAACGGTTTCTGGTTTCTTGCCCGAAGAACGTGCTTGGCTAGATGCTTTTATGAAATCGGGTTTTGTGGATAGTTTCCGTCATTTTAACAAAGAAGCCCATAACTATTCTTGGTGGAGTTATAGAGCAGGAGCAAGAGGTAATAATAAAGGTTGGCGCATAGATTATAACTTGGTAAGCGAAAATTTAAAAGACCGAATGAGTCGTGCTGTTATTTTGCCCGAAGCCAAACATTCAGACCACTGCCCAATTATGGTGGAAGTGGATTAATACATTAATATTACCCCAAACCCTAACATAAATAATAAAAAACATGATAAAGAAAATTTCCTTAGGACTATTAGTTTTGGCACTTTCTACCTCTTGTGTATCTAAAAAGATATTCAACGATTTGGAAAATAAATTTGCCGATTTAAAGAAAGAGAATCGTAAACTAGCCGATGACAATGAAGATTTAACCAAGGTGAAAAATCAATTAGAATTGGATGGAACTAAACTTAAGGCCGATTACGATAAGTTGAAAGCCGATAACGACAAGCTACAAGCCAATTATGCCGCTACCGATAAAAGTTTAAAAACCCTCCAAGCTTCTTATAATGCTTTAGAAAAAGACAGCAATGAAGCTCTAACGGCAAACATTAATAAAAACCGAGAATTGTTAGCTCAGCTTGAGGCTAAAGAAAAATCATTGGCTGCAGAGCAAGCTAGATTGAACAAACTTAAATCCGATTTAGAAGCAAGTTCTAAACGTTTAAGCGAATTAGAATCGTATATAGCTGCTAAAGATGCTAGCATGAAAAAACTGAAAGAAACATTGATGAGATCGTTAAAAGCCTTTGACGGAAAAGGATTAACGGTTCATGAAAAAGACGGAAAAGTGTATGTTTCTATGGAAAACAAATTGTTATTCCAAACAGGAAGCTGGGCTGTAAATTCCGAAGGAAAAACTGCAGTAGTTGAAGTAGGTAAGGTGTTGGCACAAAATCCAGATCTTTCTGTATTAATTGAAGGGCATACCGACGACGATAAAATTACAGGAAATCTTGGTGGTGGAATAGAAAACAATTGGGATCTATCTACCAAAAGAGCCACTGCTATTGTTACTATCCTTTCCGAAAACAAAGGGGTAAACAAACAAAACCTTACTGCTGCTGGACGTGGCGAATTTGCTCCATTAATGAGCAACGACACTCCAGAAGGGAAGTCTAAAAACAGAAGAATTGAAATTATCCTAACTCCAAAATTAGATGAAATTTCTAAAATGTTGAACGATTTGTAATACGTTTCATTTTCAAAACCATAAAGGCTCTAAGATTTTTCTTAGGGCCTTTTTTACTTACCCATTAAAAATTTTAAACAATCGTTTTCATTAGTTTATACTTTTCTTAACTAATTTTATACTTTTTTGTTTTTAAAAAAGCAGTACTTTTGCGGCCAAATGAAGACATTAGTATTTTTTATGTACATGTTTTTCCTTCTGTTAGGCGGAGGGCAGTATTTTTATGCAAGTACTTCGGCTAGTCAAGAATTAAAATCTACATTCCCAAAATTTACTAAAGACAAACATTCAGAACATATTCTGGACGACCAAAGCACTACTATTATTGAAGATACCGATGTAGATGCAGAGGGAGAATTTATAGACAGTGAAGATTACAAAGAAAACGTAGTTAATAAATTTATTTCTAGTAAATACAGTTTATTAAATACGTTATATGCTTCCAATTTCCGTCAATTACTATTAAAATATTACTGTACTCGATTTAATATTTCCCCTGTTTTAGGCATTTCCACCTCGCCAATTTACATTACACAACAAGTTTTAAGAATTTGATAAACCATTCCAATCGGTTTTAATTGACAGCTTTACCTATTTTGTAAAATTGTTGTCGTTTTCTATTTTCAAAAATTTTCATTTTTCAAAATAATAATTTCACACTTAAATTATTTAATTTTCATCACATACCATGAATACAAAAGTTTTATTAGCAGGCTTTATTGCCTTTTTATGCCTTACTAGTTGTAATACTAAAAAAGAAGAAAAAGAAGAAGAAGTTAAGTATACCGTTACCAATGCTGTTGTAATGGATACTACGTTTACGAAAGAATACGTTTCGCAAATACGTTCGGTAAGAAACATTGAATTACGTGCACAAGAAAAAGGATACCTTCAAAATATTTATGTTGATGAAGGGCAATATGTAGCAGCAGGGCAGTTGTTATTTAAGATCATGCCTAAAATTTACGAAGCCGAATTGCTTAAAGCACAAGCAGAAGTACAAGCGGCTCAAATTGAATTGCAAAATGCTAAAATGCTAGCCGATAAAAATATCGTTTCTAAAAGCGAACAAGCAATGGCACAAGCTAAATTAGCCCAAGCCCAAGCAGAAGTTTCGTTGGCAAAATTGCATTTATCTTTTACCGATATTAGAGCACCATTTGCAGGAACTATTGATAGAATCCCTAAAAAATTAGGAAGTCTTATTGATGAAGGAGAACTACTAACGAGTCTTTCGGATAACAGTAAAATGTATGCTTATTTTAATGTTTCCGAACCAGAATATTTAGACTACCAAAGCAATGTTAACGGTAGAGCAAATACTTCTGTGAGTTTGCTACTTGCCAACAACCAACTTTTGAAATACAAAGGAAAAGTGGAAGTAATAGAAAGCGAATTTGACAGCGAAACGGGTAATATTGCTTTTAGAGCAAGTTTCCCAAATACGGATAAACTATTGAAAAATGGGCAAACGGGTAAGGTAGTTATGCAAGTGCCAGTTATAAATGCTTTGATTATTCCTCAAAAAGCTACTTATGAAATTCAAGATAAAAAATATGTTTTTGTTGTAGATAAAAACAATATAGTTAAATCAAGAGAAATTACGATTACTGGTGAAGTTCCTGATTTATATGTTGTAAAAAGTGGTATAAACGCCAACGATAAAATCTTATTAGAAGGAGTTCAGAAAGTAAAAGACGACGATAAAATTAAATACGATTACCAAAAACCAGAAGAGGTTCTCTCTCATTTGAAATTAAAAGCCGAATAATCGTAATCCTTAAAATCATAAATCAATGTTTAATAAATTTATAGAAAGACCAGTCTTATCGATAGTGATATCGCTGATGATTGTTTTACTTGGTGTTTTGGCTATGACGCATTTGCCAGTAACACAATTGCCCTCTATTTCTCCGCCAAAAGTTAATGTAACGGCAGCTTATCCGGGTGCTAATAATGAGTTGTTGATTAAATCCGTAGTAATTCCATTAGAAAGAGCCATCAATGGGGTTCCGGGAATGAAATATATTGCATCCGATGCAGGAAACGATGGAGAAGCATCCATTCAGGTGGTATTTAATTTAGGTACCGATCCAAACCAAGCATCTATTAACATTCAAAACAGAGTTGCCTCGGTTGTAAATAAATTACCGCCATTAGTAGTTCGTGAAGGGGTTAAGATTACTCGTGAAGAATCGAACAACTTAATGTACATTAACTTATACAGTAAAGATCCTTCTATGGATCAAAAATTCTTATATAATTTTACCGATATTAATATCCTCTCTGAACTAAAAAGAGTAGATGGTGTTGGGGATGCAGATATTGTAGGTAACCGAGATTATGCCATGCGTGTTTGGTTAAAACCCGACAGAATGTTGGCTTATAAAATCTCTGCTGACGAAGTTATGGAAGCCTTAAGTCAGCAAAGTTTAGAAGCCTCTCCAGGAAAAACAGGAGAAAGTTCTGGTAAGAGATCCCAATCCTTTGAGTATGTATTAAAATATCCTGGGCGTTTTACTACGCAAGAACAATACGGGAATATTATTTTAAAATCAAACCCTGATGGAGAAATTCTTCGCTTAAAAGATGTTGCCAATATTGAGTTTGGAAGTTCCATGTATGATATTTATTCCAGTTTGAATGGTAAACCATCGGCTGCTATTACTATCAAACAATCCTATGGAAGTAACGCTAGTCAGGTTATTAAGGATGTAAAGGCAAAATTAGCCGAAATCAAAAAAGAATCTTTTCCAAAAGGAGTAGATTATGAAATAAGTTATGATGCCTCCAAATTTTTGGACGCTTCTATTGAAAAAGTATTGCACACCCTTATAGAAGCATTTATCCTTGTAGGATTAGTGGTATTCTTATTTCTTGGCGATTGGCGTTCTACTTTAATTCCGGCAATTGCGGTTCCGGTATCTTTAATAGGAACCTTTGCTTTTATGCAATTTTTCGGAATTACCATAAATTTAGTTACTCTATTTGCTTTAGTATTAGCTATTGGAGTCGTCGTCGATGATGCCATCGTAGTTATCGAGGCGGTGCATGCCAAGATGGAAGAAGACCATTTATCGCCAGTCAAAGCTACTAAAAAAGCAATGGGTGAAATTAGTGGTGCCATTATAGCTATTACTTTTTTAATGGCCGCAGTATTTATTCCGGTTGCATTTATGTCGGGTCCAGTGGGTATTTTTTACCGCCAGTTCTCTATTACTATGGCAACAGGTATTATTTTATCTGGTATTGTAGCATTGACTTTAACCCCTGCACTTTGTGCTATGATGTTAAAAAACAACCACGGAGTTGCTAGAAAGAAAAGCCCAATGAATAATTTCCTAGACGGATTTAATAATAAATTCAATCAACTTACAGGAAGATATCAAGGGGTATTAAGAAAAATAGTAAACAAACGGGTAATTACTTTTGGAATGTTTATTGCTTTTTGTACGGGTATTTTCTTTTTAAATAACAGTGTTCCTTCTGGATTTATTCCAAATGAAGATCAAGGAATGTTCTATGCAATCATCCAAACTCCTCCGGGTTCTTCCTTAGAACGAACCAATGATGTAGCATTGAAACTTCAAAAAATAGCCGAAAAAATCGACGGTGTTAAATCGGTTTCTGCCTTAGCAGGTTTTGAAATCCTAACCGAAGGAACAGGAGCCAACTCGGGTACTTGTTTAGTCAACCTTAAAAGCTGGGAAGACAGAGAGCATTCTGTAAACGAAATCATGAAAGAATTGGAAGAAAAATCCAAGGACATCACAGGCGCTACGTTGGAATTTTTCCAACCGCCAGCCGTTCCAGGTTATGGTGCAGCAGGTGGTTTTGAGCTACGTTTATTAGATAAAGCCGGTTCTGGGGATTACAAGAAAATGGAAACCGTGAATACTGATTTTGTAAAGGAGTTGAATAAACGTCCTGAATTAGCATCCGTGTTTAGTTTTTATAGTGCTAGTTTTCCACAGTACATGATGCGAGTGGACAATGATATTGCACAACAAAAAGGAGTTACTATTGATAATGCGATGAACACCCTTTCTACCTTGGTAGGGAGTAACTATGAAATTAGTTTTATCAAATACGATAGACAGTACAAAGTTATTGTTCAAACATCCCCAGAATATAGAGCTTTACCCGAAGACATCATGAAGTTGTATGTAAAAAACAATCGGGATGAAATGGTACCATTTTCTGCATTCATGCACATGGAAAAAGTATACGGATTATCAGAAATCACCAGACATAATATGTTTAATGCTTCTGAAATAAGTGGACAATCTGGAAAAGGATACAGTAGTGGTCAGTCTATTAAAGCGATTCAAGAAGTAGCAGAAAAAAAACTACCTAGAGGATTTGGTATCGATTGGGCTGGTATTTCTAAAGATGAGGTAGGCCGTGGTAACGAAGCCATCTATATATTCCTAATCTGTTTGTTGTTTGTTTATTTGGTTTTAGCAGCACAATATGAAAGTTTTATATTGCCATTTGCAGTAATTCTATCCCTCCCTGCAGGTATTTTCGGGTCTTATTTGTTGCTAGCTATCTGCGGACTAGAAAACAATATCTATGCTCAAGTTGCTTTTGTAATGCTTATTGGTTTACTAGGTAAAAATGCCGTACTGATTGTAGAATTTGCGGTTCAAAAACATGCAGCAGGATCTACCGTTTTAGAAGCAGCTATGGAAGGAGCTAAAGTAAGATTCCGTCCAATTTTAATGACCTCCTTTGCCTTTATTGCTGGATTAGTTCCCTTAGTATTTGCAAACGGACCGGGGAAAATCGGAAATAGAACTATCGGTTCTGCAGCCCTTGGCGGAATGCTTTTAGGGACTGTAATTGGGGTATTGCTTATCCCTGGATTGTATTATGTTTTTGGTAGAATATCCGAAAGAACCAAATTTGTAAAAAACGAAGCTGAAACTCCATTAACCGAAGAAATCGATTACCATGAATAATAAAAAAGTTTATAAATTTCTTATCCCACTAAGTATTTGCTTGGCGGTGGTAAGTTGTAAAACACCTGCTATTGCTCCTTCCAAAGCGAGTGCTGCAATTCCAGAATCGTATGCAACGAGTAAGGATACCAACAATACTGCAGCAACACCTTGGAAGAATTTTTATAAGGATAAAAATCTTTCCGATTTAATTGATGTCGCTCTAAAAAACAATCAAGAGCTGTTGATTACTTTGCAAGAAATTGAAATTGCAAAAAATGATATCCGAGTAAGAAAAGGGGCTTTGTTACCTATGGTTGGTGTTCGAGCTGGCGCTGGAGTAGAGAAAGTTGGACGATATACCAGTCAAGGTGCAGGAGATGCAAATACGGAAATTATGCCTGGAAAAGAATTTCCAGATCCCTTGCAAGATTACACTATAGCAGCGTATGCCCATTGGGAAGTAGATATTTGGAAAAAATTACGCAACTCTAAGAAAGCTGCAGTTAGTAGATATTTATCTACTATTGAAGGTAAAAACTTTGTAGTAACCAATCTTGTGGCTGAGGTTGCCGATTCGTATTATGAATTAGTTTCCTTAGATAACCAATTGGAAATTGTAAGACAAAATATCAATTTGCAGAAGAATGCTCTAGAAATTGTAAAAGTTCAAAAGGAAGCAGCTAGAGCAACCGAATTGGCAGTACAAAAGTTTCAAGCAGAAGTATTATCTTCTCAAAGCAGGGAATTTGAAATTTTGCAAAAAATAAAAGAAACCGAAAATACGATCAACTTTTTATTAGGTCGTTATCCGCAGGAAATCCCTAGAGATAAAACTAATTTCTTGAGTTTGGCGCCTTCTGTGGTTTCTTCCGGAATTCCATCCCAATTATTAGCAAATCGTCCCGATATTAAGCAAGCAGAATTGGAATTGGTTGCTGCTAAACTAGATGTAAAAGTTGCCCGTGCCGAGTTTTATCCCTCCTTGGATATTTCTGCATCTTATGGATTACAAGCCTTTAAATCCTCTTATTTATTCACGTTGCCCGAATCGTTATTGTATTCTTTAGTTGGAGATTTGGCAGCGCCATTGATTAATAGAAATGCCATAAAAGCAGAGTTTAAAAATGCTAATGCGCGCCAACTTCAAGCTTTGTACAACTATGAACGAACTATTTTAAATGCTTATTTAGAAGTTTCCACTCAGTTGTCTAAAATTAATAATTTGGAAAACCGATATAGTTTAAAGTCTAAACAAGTAGATGCCTTAAATAAATCGATTGATGTGTCTAATGATTTGTTTAAATCGGCTAGAGTAGATTATTTTGAAGTCTTGATGACCCAACGCGATGCCCTCGAAACCAAACTCGAATTGGTGGAAACCAAAAAAGAACAATTAAATGCCTCCATTCACATTTACCGAAATCTTGGTGGTGGTTGGAAATAAAAACTAGTTAATTGAAGAGTCGGTCTAATAGATCGACTCTTTTTTTATAGTTTTTATTTTGTTTAACAAATGTTAGCATTTGAAATCCTTTTCTAAAATGTATTTTTGCAATTACTAGTACCTATAAAAACAATATGAAATATACCAATCTCTCCAATTCCGATTTAAAAATTAGTACCATTTGCCTAGGAACCATGACTTTTGGCAACCAAAATAGTGAAGCCGAAGCGCATGCCCAATTAAATTATGCAGTAGAACGTGGCATCAATTTTATTGATACTGCCGAAATGTATCCGATAGGAGGGAATGCCCAAATTGTTGGAAGCACCGAACGCCATATTGGGACTTGGTTACACAAAATAGGTTCTTCCGAAAGGCAAAAGTTGGTGGTTGCTACTAAAATTGCAGGACCCCATCGCGGTATGGAATACATCCGTCAACCTTTAGATTTCTCTAAAAAAAGCATTCACGATGCGGTGGATTTAAGTTTGAAAAATCTGCAAACCGATGTTATTGATTTGTTTCAAATGCACTGGCCAGAACGGGTTATGAATATGTTTGGGCAACGTGGTTTAACTAAAATTGATACCCATTGGCAAGATAATTTTGCCGAAGTATTGTCCATTTATGACGGATTAGTAAAGGATGGAAAAATAAAAAATATCGGAGTTTCTAACGAAAATCCCTACGGTGTGATGCGTTTTTTACAAGAAAGCGAAAAGAATAATCTTCCAAGAATTGCTACTATTCAAAATCCGTATTCGTTATTGAATCGTTTGTTTGAAGTTGGCCTTTCGGAAATTTGTATGCGTGAAAACGTAGGTCTTTTAGCCTATTCGCCTTTAGGTTTTGGAACGCTTTCTGGTAAATATTTAAACGGAATTAATCCGGAATATAGAATGGCAAAATTCCCGCAATTCGTTCGATATACTGGCGAAAATGCAGTGAAAGCCACTCGATTATATAATGATTTAGCTGAAGCAAATAATTTGACGATTGCTCAAATGGCATTAGCATTTGTACACCAACAAAGTTTTGTATCTTCTACCATCATTGGCGCCACTTCTTTAGATCAATTGAAAGCCAATATAGATGCTTTTGAAGTAGTTTTATCCCCAGAAGTTCTAGCAGAAATTAATAAAATTCAAGAGTTAATTCCGAATCCTGCTCCGTAGTATTCAGTGTTCAGTGTTCAGTGTTCAGTGCTCAGTGTTCAGTTTTCAGTTTTCAGTGTTCAGTGATCAGTGCTCAGTGCTCAGTGTTCAGTGTTCAGTGCTCAGTTTTCAGTTTTCGGAACCTCAAAATTCATATTAAAAGGGTGAAAATTCAAGTTAATAACCTGAATTTTCACCTTCCGAACCTGAAAATTCACCTTCCGAACCTGAAATTTCACCTTCTGAGCCTGAATTTTGATGTTATTTACCTGAAATTTCACCTTCCGAACCTGAAAATTCACCTTCTGAGCTTGAATTTTGAGGTTATTTACCTGAAATTTCACCTTCCGAACCTGAAATTTCACCCCAAAGACTGAAAATTGAGTCTTTTAGACTGAATTTTCACTCTTTTAAACTGAAAATTGAGTCTTTTAGACTGAAAATTGAGTCTTTTAACCTGAAATTTCACCCCAAAGACTGAAAATTGAGTCTTTTAGACTGAATTTTTAGTTTTTACAGAACACTGAACACTGAACACTGAACACTGACCACTGAACACTGCCTTCTGACCACTGACCACTGCCTTCTGCCGACTGACCACTAAAACCTACAAGTTATCAATAACCTTATCCTTCGGATACTTCACTTTATAACTAATTCGGATTTTCTTAGTTTCATTGGGAGCCAATTTCAATTCCCAGGTAAGAATTCCGGTTTCGGTGTTTACTTTTGCTTTGCCATCTTCCAATAATTCAATGGTGATTTCTTTATCCGAACTCAATGGATATTGATCTTTCAATAGCATTTCAATATCTTCTTTTTTATTGTTTCGAAGGGTTAAATCGTAGGTAAACGTTTGCTCTTTATAAGAAGACAAGAATTTGGTACCCGATTTATCTACGACTTTTTCTCTTTTGATAGAGATTTTTTTATCGCGTCCCATGCTTAAATTTAAGGTGTCGGTGGTTTGATTTGGGTTGATGTTGGTTTTGCCTACATACAAACCTTCAAAAATAATATTGGCTTCCCCAGGCAACAAATTGTATTTGGAATAATCATTAATTTCTGCCAATAAAAAGGCTTCTTTATCCACTCGTGGTGCAGCATAATATTTGTAAGTAGCAGGCAATTTAATTTCTTTCAACGCCACCGAATGCGCTTTACCATTGGATAAAATATCATACGGAATATCAATATCAAAAGAAACGTTGAGTTGGGTTTCCACATCAGTTGCGTTTATAGAACGCACTTCTTTGTCTTTTTTCATGGCATAACCTGTTACCACAACTTGTTCTAATTTAACGCTAGCTGCTCTACCTTGAAGTTTATTACTAAGAACATCATCATTACTATAATCGTCTTGGTATCCATATCTCAAAAACCAAGATCCTAAAATAGGTGCTTGATTATTCTGATTTGGATTGCCGCTAGACAAAGTCAATTTCACTTTTTTCCAATCGATGCCTGTGTTTTGAGTTACTTGTGCTTTGTACATCATATTAATTGGATCTTTCACACTTACAGCACGCAAGTCATAAAAAGGTTTCCAATTGGCATTGTTGGTGATATAATTAATATCAAAATTCACATTTCCAGCAACTTCATTCATCACCTGAAGGATTAATTTTCCATCCGATGATTTGTCTTCTTTTTGGGTATTGATTTCAAGTTTTTTATTCAAATTTTGCAATTGAATAGCCCATTTGGTTTCTCTTTCTTGAAGCAAAGTAATGGTGTTGTTCAACTCGCTGCGTTTGGCTTTGTAGAAATCTACCAACTTCATTAGTTCGGCAATATTCAAGCCGGTATTAACACCTGCAACCATTTGATTTTTATCTAATAAATCAACGGTTTTAGAATTGGAAACTTTCTCAATTTGAATCTTAGCAATTTCCTTGTTTACAATAATAATGCTATCGCGCACTTTTTTAATGGCTGGATTGCTTTCGTCAATTTCGTATTCGGAGATGTAATTTTGAGTAAACTGCACCGATAATACCGTCACCGAATTGGGTGCGCCAATTTGAACCGTATTTTCATTCAAATAATCGGCTACATTTTTAATGACAATTTCGCTCGTTCCTACCGGAAGATTTACCGAAGTCGTTTGTTGTAATTCGGCTGCATTAAAATATACTGTAGCGGCTTTTACTTTTGCGGAAGCAAAAATTGGTTTTTGAGCAAAACTAATTGCCGAAACCAGTACTGTGATAAGAAGTAATTTTTTCATGTGATTTTAATGTCAATTAATTAATTAGTAACGAACTAATTTTATAAATAGTATTTTTATCCAAACAAATGCTCTACTACTTCTTCAATTTTGGAGACTAAAACTACTTTTATACCTGGAAATTTTGTGGAAATCTTATTGTATTTGGATACAAATATGGTAGCAAATCCTAGTTTTTCAGCTTCTTGAATGCGTTGTTCTACTCGGTTTACCGGTCGGATTTCTCCTGAAAGTCCTACTTCTCCAGCAAAACAAACATCTTTTCCAACGGGAATATCTTCATTAGAGGAAAGAATTGCCGCTACAACCGCTAAATCAATTGCGGGATCGTCTACAGAAATTCCTCCGGTAACATTCAAGAAAACATCTTTGGTGCCCAACCTAAATCCGGCACGTTTTTCTAAAACTGCCAAGAGCATGTTCAGTCTTTTGGCATTATAACCTGTGGTGCTTCGTTGCGGAGTTCCATAAACTGCGGTAGAAACTAATGCTTGAATTTCAATCATTAATGGGCGCATCCCTTCAAGAGTAGAAGCAATAGCAGTACCAGAAAGTTCTTCTTCCCGATGCGAAAGCAATATTTCGGAAGGGTTGGAAACTTCTCTTAAACCCGAACCTAGCATTTCGTAAATTCCCAATTCGGCTGTAGAGCCAAATCGGTTTTTTAAACTTCGTAAAATTCGATACACGTGATTTCTATCGCCTTCAAATTGCAAAACGGTGTCTACCATGTGTTCCAAAATCTTTGGCCCTGCAATGGTTCCGTCTTTGGTAATGTGTCCAATTAATATCACGGGAACGTTGGTTTCCTTTGCGAATTTTATCAACTCGGCAGTACATTCTCTAATTTGAGAAATGCTCCCTGCAGTAGATTCAATATAATCGGTATGCAGTGTTTGAATGGAATCGATAATTACAATTTCGGGTTCCATTTCTTCAATTTGTCGAAAAATATTTTGGGTTTTAGTTTCGGTAAGAATATAACAATTATCGCCTTCGGGAGTAATTCTTTCGGCGCGCATTTTTATTTGTTTCTGACTTTCTTCTCCGGAAACGTATAAGGTTTTGTAAGGTAATTTTAAGGATATTTGAAGCAATAAAGTACTTTTTCCAATGCCAGGTTCCCCGCCAAGAAGGATTAAAGAACCAGGAACGATACCGCCACCAAGTACTCGGTTTAATTCGCCGTCCAAAGTATCCATGCGGACTTCTTGCGAAGAATCAATTTCGGCAATTTTTAGTGGTTTGGGTGCTTTTTTAACTTCGGAGGTAGGCTTCCAACTGGTTTTTTCTTCTTTTTGAATTACTTCTTCTACAATTGTATTCCATTCTTTACAGGCATTGCATTGCCCTTGCCATTTGGAATATTGGGTTCCGCAATTTTGACAAAAAAAGGAAGTTTTAATTTTAGCCATTATTTTTTTATTTGAGCGCGAAGTTCTGTTGCTTTATCCAACATCATGTCTTTGGTTAAATTTCCTATAGGCTGCATTTGAAAAGCATTTTGATAGTATTTTACTGCATTTTTGATATCTCCTGTGTTTTCATAAAGCTGTGCCATTTGGTAATCACCAAGCATGGATTTAGGATACATTTTACGCGAAAGTTGTGCCAATTGTTCCAATTCGGCATAGGCTTTGTTTTTTAATATTGCCGCTTCAATTGCTTTAAAATCGTTAATTCGGATGTTCATTTTAATGCTTAACGCTTTTTCTAAAAGATCGTATTTATTTTTTAAATACGTCACATAACCCGACTCCAATTTGATAATCTTTTCTTGAAATTCGGTGTCAGAAATAGGTTGGTAAGTAGCGAAAAATTGATATAACGCATTCGGAATAGAATATAACACTAATGAATAATGGGAGGCACCTTTAAATTCGTCGTATTTGTAATTTAAATTTGCATTTACAACGGCTTTCATATTTTCATCTAGAGAAGTTATTTTGCCTTTCAATTTTCTTATGTCTCCATCGGAAGAAGATTGGTAGTAAAAAATATTTTGCTTAAAAGTCGCCAGTCTTTCAGGAATTCGTGTTTCCATATCTAAAGCCAATTGCGGGCTTAAAGAAATATAAGCGTTAAATAATGGGGCATCTTTGTATAAATAAAAATTCATAAAACTTGCAGTAAGATCATGACCTGCAATGATTTTAAAAGGAGAAACGCGGTATTTATTTTGAATGTACGGCATTAATTCGCCTCCAATAAACTCAAAAAAATCTTCGCCTTTTTCGTCTGGTAATCCTGTGGTTGCATCAATAGCGCAATCATCATCTCTTTCTCTTTCTTGTTTAATTCCAACTATGATTACTTCGGGCAAGTCGTCCCAATAATTCCCGTAACTTAAAGCACCTTGAAACGGGTCAAAAAGATAATCGCCATCCAATAAAAATAATAAAGGATAGGATTTTTTAGTTTCTTTAGAATAGGAAGGAGGAAGAGAAATGGTTAATTCCCGATAGACTTTTTGTTTCTTAAACATAACGCTATCTTTCACTTTTTGAGAGTATCCGCTGTAGCTTAAAACAACTACCAATAAAAGGAGAATTTTTTTCATATAAATTTAGAAATTAAAGTTCTAATAAAAGAGTTTAAAGTCTAGCAAGATAAGAATTATTTTCTATTTAAAATAGGAAGAAATAAGAAGGAAAGCAATCCTAAAATCAAAACTAAAAGCATTTGGGACGTCCAAATAATCCATCCAAAAGCGGTTCCTATAGGTTCTGCAATTGCGTAAAAAAGTAAGACTTTAGAAGTAAGAAAAGGGTAAGCGCCAAATCCGCTGTTGGTGAAGGCTATGGCAATACTTCCAACCACAAATGAGGTTATGATAGCGCCAACAGTTAGCACCGAAGTTTCGGGGATTGCCTTGGTTGCAACATAATAAGTAAGAATGTAAGATCCCCAAATTAATAACGTTTGAAAAAAATAGTTCCACTTTTCTTTCATGTGAACCACACTCAATAAACCTTCTTTTAATCCAGTAATTTTCTCTTTAAAAATAGCAACAATTTTTAGTTTGGAATATTTATAGATTAAAATAAAGGCAATAAAACCTAGGGTTCCGCCTACTAAAAGAAGTGCTATTAAATGCAGAGGCATTTTGTCTAAAATGAATGCTTTCACAATTTTAAATTGCAAAACTACTGCTAGCAACATGAAGAATAACAAGAAAAACATATCGATAATTCGTTCGGCAACTATGGTTCCAAAACCTTTATCAAATGGAATATTGTTGTATTTTTTTACGATTACAGCTCTAGAAATTTCTCCAGATTTTGGCACCGTTAAATTCAATAAATAACCAATATTGACGGCCATGAAATTATTTGCAAAAGAGGATTCATAACCCAAATGGTCTAACATATATTTCCATCTATACGCTCTAATTGAATTACCAATAAAGCCAATAAAAACAGCTAAAATAACATAGTAGTAATTGGCATTTTTAAAATACCCTTCAATTTCGCTTATTTGCGCCTCGGTAAATTTGTTGTATTGGTAGGCAATTATGCCTATGCCCAAAGCAATAGGAATGATAATTGACAACCATTTACTAAGGTGATTTTTCAAAATTTATTTCAAGGAATTGTCGTTTTCATTAGGAAAAACGAGCCAAGGTTTGAATGTTTTTGCTTCTTCAAAATCTAAAGTAGCATAAGAAATAATGATAATAATGTCGCCGGCATGTACTTTTCTTGCCGCTGGACCATTAAGAGTAATTTCACCAGAATTTGGCGCCCCTTTGATGGCATACGTTTCAAAACGCTCGCCATTATTAATGTTAACAATAGAAACTTTTTCGCCTTCAATTAGATTGGAGGCATCCATTAAAGCTTCGTCGATAGTGATACTACCGATATAGTTTAAATCTGCGCCAGTTACTTTAACGCGATGTATCTTTGATTTTACAACTTGAATTTGCATGGGGCAAAGTTAAATTATTTTAGTGAAATAGTATCAATCAATCTTATTTTGTTCACAAAAACAGCAATAAAAGCACGATAATCCTTGTTTTCACTTTTGGTTATACAAGGTAATAGTGTTTCTTCCTCTGCAATTTCAAAATATTCTAATTCAAAATCAGGATATTTTTCAAAGGCTTTCGCAACAAAATCGGTCACAATTGCAGCAGATTCTGTGGCAAAAAGTGTTTTTGCTTGATTTAATATTTCAAAAATAAGGGAAGCATTTTCACGTTCTTTTACCGAAAGGCGTTCGTTTCTAGAGCTCATAGCTAAGCCATTATTTTCTCTATAAATCGGACATCCGATAATGTTTACAGGGATTTTTTCTTTGGCAACTAATTTTTTTACAATTTGCAATTGTTGGAAATCTTTCTCGCCAAAATAGGCATTCGTTGGTTTTACAATTTCCAAAAGGCGTTTTACTACCGTGCCCACTCCGTCAAAATGACCAGGACGGAATTTACCTTCCATTTGATTTTCTAAACCATCAAAATCGTAGTGTTGTGAAGCAGTATTTCCTTCATAAATATCTTCCACTGTTGGAGCATATACTAGGATTTTATCGGATACTGTTTTTATTTTTTCTATATCATTTTCTATGGTTCTTGGGTATTTTTCAAGATCCTCAGGGTTGTTGAATTGTGTGGGATTTACAAAAATACTAATTACCGTATGGGTGTTATTTTCTATAGATTTTTCCAATAGAGATAAGTGCCCCAAATGCAATGCCCCCATGGTTGGTACAAATCCTATAGTAGAATTAGTGTTGGATATACCTTGTAAGTGCTTGTTTAAATCACCTTTGTTATTGAAAATGAGCATGTCTTTCAGATTAAAATAGGGTACAAACTTACTCATTTAGTAAATATCTGCATAAATTTTTGTAGTTTTGCATGTTTTTTATTGCCAATAAGTAAATAAAAGTTTTTATGGAAGACAAGAGGATATTGTATGTATCATCCGAGGTGGTGCCGTATCTGGCTGAGAATGAAGTTTCTCTAATGTCTTATGACGTGCCAAAAATGATTAATGACCAGGGAGGACAGATTAGAATTTTTATGCCTAGGTATGGAAATATTAATGAGAGAAGACATCAATTGCACGAAGTTATTCGCTTATCGGGAATGAATTTAGTGGTAAATGATGTAGATATGCCTTTAATTATAAAGGTGGCTTCTATCCCAAAAGAGAGAATTCAGGTCTATTTTATTGACAACGATGAATATTTCAAGAGAAAGGCAACTTTTTCTGATGAAGATGGTGTTTTGTATCCAGATAATGATGAGCGTGCTATTTTCTTTGCAAAAGGAGTAGTAGAAACAGTGAAAAAATTAAATTGGGTACCCGATATTATTCATGTACACGGATGGATGGCTTCCATGCTTCCAGTATATATGAAACATTTTTATAAAGACGAAGCGTTATTTTCGCAAACTAAAATAGTTACTTCGGTTTACGGACAGTCGTTTGATGGAGCTTTAAACGTTGAAATGATTAATAAAATCAAGTTTGACGGAATTCCAGATGCTGCTATTTCAGATTTGGAAGTTCCTAATTATGAGAATTTAATAAAAACATCCATAAGTCATTCGGATGCAGTGATTATTGCTTCCGAAAATCTTTTCCCAAGTTTAACAAAATTTATAGAATCTTCAGAAAAACCTTTTTTACCTTTCGCACCGAAAGAAGGGTTTGCAGAGGCTTACACTACTTTTTATAAAAAGATGTTATAATATAATTACAACCAAACATGAAATTGAATTTCTTCCTTAAAACATTTATTGCCCTATTTATAATTGTTTTTATTGCTTCTTGCGATAAAGATATTAACGAAATTGGCACTGGAATAATCGGTAATGAGCATTTCGGGATGGACGTAGCCTATTCGGAAGTAGTTGCCTACAGCCAAAACTTAGGTCCAGTTCAAACTAATAATCTATCGGTAAACCAATTTGGATTTTATAATAATCCTGTTTTCGGTAAAACCAAAGCAAGTTTTGTTACTCAAGTAGCACTGGCTTCGGAAAACCCTACGTTTTACGGAGATCCCAACGAAACCAATACAGCTAGCCCTAACTACATTAAAATAGATTCGGTTTATCTATACGTTCCCTATTTTTCAACTTTTGGTAGCACAAATACCGATACTGGTGATAGTTCCTATACTTTAGATTCGATTAAAGGTTCAGGTAAAATTAAGTTGAGCGTTTACGAATCTACTAAGTTTTTAGAAACTTTAGATCCTGCAACCGGATTCCAACAACAACAAAAATATTATTCTAACCAACAACCAGATTTTGATGCAAATCATGGTGCGATTAAATTGAATAATGATGATAAAAACATATTTGACCATACTGCGGTAGCAGATAATAGTCAAAATGACGGATTTGTATTTAGTGAAAAACAAATTAAGTTATATAAAAAAATTGATGCAAATACCCCTGGATATACAGATGTTGCTGAAAGAAAAGCACCAGGAATGTTTCTTAATTTAGATAAAGATTTTTTTAAAACTAAAATATTTCAAGCTCCAACCGGAAAATTATTTAATAATAATGTATTTAAAGATTATTTTAGAGGGTTGTATTTTAAAGTAGAAAATGCTGCTGGTTCACCAGATCAAGGAACACTTGCTATGATGAATTTTTCTAGTGGATATATTACAATTGTTTATGAAGAGAAGACATCTCTTACAGTTGCTACAATTGTCCGAAAAACAATGCAGTTAAATCTTTCTGGAAATACGGTTAATTTATTAAACAACGAAAATACGTTCCCCGGATACGTTACCCCTAATCCAAACACAGGAGATAGAAATCTTTTCTTAAAAGGTGGTGATGGATCTATGGCGGTAATTGATTTGTTTAGTAAAGCGGATAATCACGGATATGATATTAATGGAAATTTAGTAAATACACCAAATAATGTTTCCGATGAATTGGACGATTTAAGAAATCCAGCAGGAGGAAAACAAAAATGGCTAATCAATGAAGCTAATCTAACTTTTTTTATTGCTAAATCAACAATGGCATCCGCTCCAGAACCGAACAGAATTTTCTTATACGATTTAAATAATAAGAGACCTCTAATTGATTATTATACCGATTATTCCTCAGGGATTATACCCAAATTCAATAAACCTACCCATGGAGGATTATTATTAGATCAAAATGGTAAAATAGTAAATGCTAAAATTAGTGAAAAAGGGACTACTTATAAAATCAATATTACCAATCATATTCGAAGTTTGATAAAAAATGGTGGTGTTGGAGTAACTAAAGACTCCATAAATGTTCGATTAGGTTTAGTAGTTACTGAAAATATTGGAAATCCCTATAATGCCTATTTAAGTTCCCCTTTTAGTAGTGGAAGTGGCACTAATTCTGTTCAATCTAAGTACATTCCAGTAATGTCTATTGCAAACCCATTAGGGACTGTATTATACGGAAGTAATATTCCATTGGGAGATCCTGATTACAATAAAAGAATTAAATTGGAAATATTTTATACTAAACCTGACTAAATAAACTGTAAATTTATGTGTGGAATTGTAGGATATATTGGACACCGCGAGGCTTACCCTATAGTAATTAAAGGGTTAAAACGTTTAGAATATAGAGGTTACGATAGCGCCGGATTAATGCTTTATGATGGAGAAAATTTAAAGATCTCTAAAACAAAAGGTAAAGTTTCGGATCTTGAAGAAAAATCTGCTTTAGATATTACAACTAATGGATCTATAGGAATAGGTCATACAAGATGGGCTACTCACGGAGTTCCCAACGATGTTAATTCCCATCCACATGTTTCCAATTCTGGGGATATTTGTATTGTTCATAATGGTATTATTGAAAATTATGAACCGTTAAAAAAAGAATTAATAAAAAGAGGATACGTTTTTACTTCCGATACCGATACTGAGGTTTTGGTAAATCTTATTGAGGAAGTTCAGAAAAAAGAAAAATTAAAACTTGGTAAAGCAGTTCAAATTGCTTTGAATCAAGTGGTTGGCGCGTATGCTATATGTGTTTTTGACAAGAAAAAACCCAATGAAATTGTAGTTGCCCGTTTGGGTAGCCCACTAGCAATAGGTGTTGGCGAAAATGAATTTTTCATTGCTTCCGATGCCACCCCGTTTATTGAATACACCTCCAATGCTATTTATTTGGAAGATGAAGAAATGGCAATTGTTCGTATGGATAAGCCATTGAAAATCCGAAAAATTAAAGACGATACGTTAGTAGATCCTTATATTCAGGAATTGCAAATGAACTTAGAGCAAATAGAAAAAGGCGGTTACGACCACTTTATGCTTAAAGAAATTTACGAACAACCTAATGTTATAAAGGATACCTACAGAGGTAGGCTTCACGCCAATACTGGAATTATCCAAATGTCAGGTATTGAGGATAATCTAGAAAAATTCTTAAATGCAGATAGAATATTAATTATTGCTTGTGGTACTTCATGGCATGCAGGTTTAGTTGCCGAATATGTAATTGAAGAATTTGCAAGAATACCCGTTGAGGTAGAATACGCATCGGAATTTAGATACCGAAATCCAATTATAACCAGTAAAGATATTGTCATTGCAATTTCCCAATCGGGAGAAACTGCGGATACTTTAGCGGCAATAAAGTTAGCTAAAGAAAAAGGAGCTTTTGTATTTGGTGTTTGTAATGTGGTAGGATCTTCTATTTCTCGTGAAACCCATGCAGGGGCATATACCCATGCAGGTCCAGAAATTGGAGTAGCTTCTACTAAAGCATTTACAACACAAATTACTGTTTTGACTATGATAGCGTTGCGTTTGGCTAAAGCCAAAGGAACCCTTTCTACCTCTGATTATTTTAGATATTTACAAGAACTAGAATTAATTCCGGAGAAAGTTGCCGAAGCTTTAGAAACTAATGAAGTTGCTAAACAAATCGCTGCCATATATAAAGACGCTCCTAATTGTCTTTATTTGGGAAGAGGTTATAATTTTCCAGTTGCTTTAGAAGGCGCTTTGAAACTCAAAGAAATTTCTTATATTCATGCAGAAGGTTATCCAGCTGCCGAAATGAAACACGGACCAATAGCTTTAATCGACGAAAAAATGCCCGTTATTGTTATTGCTCCAAAACAAGGGCATTATGATAAAGTGGTTAGTAACATTCAAGAAATAAAATCCAGAAGTGGAAAAATAATTGCTATTGTTACCAAAGGAGATAGTCAAGTGAAAGAATTAGCGGATCACGTTATTGAAATTCCAGAAACTTCAGATGCCTTGTCTCCATTATTAACTACAATTCCGTTACAATTATTATCCTACCATATTGCTGTAATGCGTGGTTGTAATGTAGACCAACCAAGAAATTTAGCAAAATCGGTTACGGTGGAGTAATTTCCAATTTGTATAGAAAAAAATTAAAGCGAAACTCCGGTTTCGCTTTTTTGTTATTATATTATTTTTTTTACTATTTAGTAAGTAAATACTTATAAAATTTAATTATTTCTCCGTTTTGTTAAGAAAAACTTAACAAAATGCAAAATGCGAATTATTAGATAAGCGACTACATTAATGATAATTATTAAAATATTCCTCTCTTTTTTTAGTAATATAAAATTTATTTGTACTTTGGCTACTTAAACCAACAAAAATTAAACCTAATGAAGATTTATTATTTTATTTTGACGTTGTTTTTTTGTAGCATATCCTTTGCGCAAACTTCAATTTCAGGTTCAGTAAAAGACAGTAAAAACGAACCAATTCCCGGTGTAAATATTAAAATTGCAGGCGAGTCTTTAGGGGCTATTTCGGATGCAACCGGAAAATTTGTGTTAAAAGCACCTGCTAAACTTCCGTTTACAATTGAAGTTTCTAGTATTGGTTTTGCATCACAAAAAGTACAAGTAACTTCACTTTCAAACAAAGTAAATGTAGTTTTACAAAGTGAAGACACTAAATTGGATGACATCGTAGTTTCGGCTTCTAGAACTCCAGAGCGAATTAAAGAATCTCCTGTAACCATCGAGAGAATGACAATTAAAGACATTAAAAAATCGGCTTCGCCCTCTTTTTACGATGGTTTAGAGAATCTTAAAGAGGTACAAATGAATACTAGTAGTATGTCATTTAAATCTATAAACACTCGTGGATTTGCTACAGTTGCCAATACTCGTTTTATGCAATTGGTTGATGGAATGGACAACTCTTCTCCGTTATTGAATTTCGTTATCGGAAACATGATTGGTGTTTCTGAAATTGATGTTCAAAGTGTTGAGTTACTTCCGGGAGCTTCTTCTGCTTTATATGGTGCCAATGCCTTTAATGGTGTTTTATTTATGAGCAGTAAAAGTCCTTTTACAAGTCAAGGTGTAACTGCTTATGTAAAATATGGTCAAACCACTCAAAAAGCTGCAGGAACTAATGATTACGCTGATTATGGAGTAAGAGTAGCACATGCTTTTGATAGTCATTTTGCTGCTAAAGCAAATTTTACCTTCCTAAAAGCTACTGACTGGTTTGCTACAGATTATAGAGATTTAAGTAACCCTGGAAAAGATAGATCGTATTATAACTATAATGGTCTTAACGTTTATGGTGATGAAGCATCTACAAATATAAAAAATGTAGGGCAAACATTAGCAAATATGGGACTAATCCCAGGTTCTGCAGTGAATTTATTGCCAAATTACAACGTTAGTAGAACAGGTTATAATGAAACCGATTTAACCGATAATAAAGTAAGAAATGCTAAAATTGACTTTTCATTACATTTCCGTCCTTTAGGGAATGAAAAATTAGAAATCATTTGGCAAAGTAAATTTGGTTTTGGTAATACCGTTTATCAAGGTGCCAACCGATATTATTTGAATGACTTTTTTATGCAACAACATAAATTAGAACTTAAAGGGAAAAATTTCTTTTTAAGAGGATATACTACTACTGAAGATGGTGGAAAATCCTACGACATGTTATTTACGGCACTTAATGTAGACAGAGCTTGGAAAAGTGATGCCACCTGGTTTGGACAGTATGCTGGACAATTCATACAATCTACTTTAGGAGGGGCTACACCAGATCAAGCACATGCAGCAGCAAGAACAGTTGCAGATACGGGAAGATTAATTCCTGGAACTCCTGAATTTATTGCAGCATTTAATAAGGTAATTGCTAATCCAGATGTTCTTTCAGGATCTAAATTAGTAGACAATTCTAGAATTTACCATTCGGATGCAAATTATAACTTTAAAGATCTTTTCAAACCAGTTGAAATTCAAGTTGGAGGTTCTTTTAGACAATACCAATTGAATTCTCATGGAAGAATTTACACAGATGCTAACGGCCCTATATACTATAATGAATATGGTTTATATACCCAAGCACAAAAGAAATTAATAGATGATCGTTTGAAAATTACAGGTTCAGTTCGTTACGATAAATCTAAAAACTTTGACGGTAATTTTTCACCAAGATTCTCAGCTGTTTATTCTGCGGGAGCACAAAAAGAGCATACGTTTAGAAGTTCGTTCCAAACAGGTTTCCGTAATCCATCTACGCAAGATCAATACATTGGATTTAATGTAGGTAGTGCTGTATTAGTGGGTTCAGCTCCGGATAACTTAGTTCGATATACTGAAACTTTACCAGTAGCTACAGCTGCAGGTCAAGCTTTTGCAGGAGGCACATCTGTAGTTATGACGGGTGTAAACGCTTATAATAATTCCTATACTGTAACTTCCGCACAAGCATTTGCTGCGCTTGCAGGTTCAAATCCTGTTGCAGCAGCAGCATTGTTAAAAAAATCTAATGCAACTTATGTAAAACCAGAAACGGTTAAGGCTTTTGAATTAGGATATAGAGGGCAATTTAAAGGATTCTCTTTCGATGTTAATGGATATTATAATGTATATAATAACTTTCTTGGTAATTTAACTGTTGTTGCCCCTTTGTATGGTACAGCAATGGATTCTCCTAGTATTACCGCCGGACCTACAGACTCAGGTTTTCAATCTATCCATGCATTAACTACTGGAAATACTAGAGTGTATCAACTATATACTAATACTGAAATTGAAATCAAATCTTTAGGTTTTGGAATGGGAGTTGGTAAAAAAGTATATAAAAATTTCGAAGTTAGTGCTAATTACAATTACGCACAATTTGATTTTGATCAAGCCAAAGACCCTAGTTTTGAAGCTGGATTCAATACCCCTAAACATAGAGTTAAAGCATCTTTTGGAAACGAAAAATTGTTTAAAAACTTTGGTTTCAATGTTAGCGGAAGATGGAACACAGGATATTTATGGCAATCCACTTTTGCAGATGGTATGATTTCTGCCGCGACAGTTCTAGATGCTCAAGTAAACTATGCGCTTCCAAAATTAAAAGCGGTACTTAAATTAGGCGCTGCTAATATTGGAGGAAAAGAATACCAACAAGTTCTAGGAGCTGGTTTAATTGGTCGTCAATATTTTGCTTCCTTAACTATCAATCCATAATTTTCAATAATAACTTATAATACTACTATTATGATAAAAAATTTCAAATGGCTATTTTTGGTTTCATTAACCTTTGTAGCTTGTAATAATAATGAGGATGTTACTACCGATGCTAATTCATCGGATGGTTTACCATTAACATCAGGAAGTGCCAACTTTTCTAAATATGTTGCTTTAGGTAACTCTTTAACTTCTGGTTACAGTGACGGGGCTCTTTTTATTGAAGGACAAAAAGGGGCTTATCCAGCACTTTTAGCGCAACAATTTGCACTTATTGGCGGTGGTGATTTTACCACTCCGTTTATGGCGGATAATGTTGGAGGATTTAAAGTAGGCGGGACTGTTGCTAGTGGACCTAGAATGTATTTTAACGGATCTGCGCCAGTACCAGTTTCGGGTACTCCAAGCACCGAAATCCTTACACATTTAACTGGACCTTTTAATAATATGGGTGTTCCTGGAGCTAAAAGTTTCCATTTATTATCTAATACTTATGGAAATCCAGCAGGAATAGGAACTTATGCTAATCCATATTTTGTACGTTTTGCTTCTTCTACATCTGCAACAGTTTTAGGAGATGCAACGGCTCAAAACCCTACATTTTTCTCTCTTTGGATTGGGAATAACGATGTTTTAGCTTATGCAACTTCAGGAGGTACAGGGGTAAACCAAACAGGAAACATGAATCCTGCTACTTATGGTGGTAATGATATTACAGATCCAAATGTATTTGCTTCTGTTTATAATACTTTAATTAATGGCTTAACTGCTAATGGTGCTAAAGGAGTTGTTTCTAATATTCCTTATGTAACTTCAGTTCCGTTTTTTACAACGGTTCCAACTAATCCTATTCCAGGATTGCCTTCTGCTAGTGCTGCTCAATTAAACCAATTATTTGGAGCAATTAATCAAATTACAACTGCTTTAGGGCAGCCAAATAGATTTGCAACTATTGTAGCAGATGATAATAATCCTGCAACAACTGAAAAAAATCCATTGTTAATTAACGATGAAAGTTTGCCAAATTTATCTACTTTTATAACTGGAGCTCTTACTCCAGCATTAGGAGCTGCAACTGCAGGATATGTAGGAAATTTATATGGTAGAGCTAAGCATGCTAGTAATGTGCCAGCAACTAGAGATTATATATTATTAACTGCACAATCAGTAATCGGTACTACTCAATCAGGCGCGCCATCTCCTTTCAATACGGTTGGTGTATCTTATCCAATGCAAGACAGTACGACTTTAACAGCTGCTGAAACTGCAGAAGTTGTTGCTGCAACTAATGCATACAATACAACTATTCAATCTTTGGCAGCTGCTAAAGGATTAGCTTTTGTAAATGCAAATACAATCATGGCGCAAGTGGCTAATAGCGGAATGGCTTATAATGGTTACACCATGACTTCTACTTATGTTACCGGAAATTCTTTCTCTTTAGACGGAGTACATCCAAGCCCAAAAGGATATGCCTTAATTGCTAATAAATTTATAGAAGCAATTAATGCAACTTACGGATCTAACTTAAAAGGACCAGATTTAGGAAATTACAGAATACTTTTCCCTGGGTCTTTATAATAAAAAGAAACTTATTAATTTCAAAACCATCTACTTCGGTAGGTGGTTTTTTGTTTGTAATAAAATGTAGTATCAGGAGCGAAACAGCAGGCATTTTAGTAAAGGTCATTCCTGCCATCCGTTCCAATCTGTCATTGCGAGGCACGAAGCAATCTCATGACACCATAGTATTGTCGCAATGTCAGGATTTCCACTTCTGTCAGGGCTAAGCAGTTTTTGTCTTTTGTGAAATAATAGTTTCAAAAGAAACAATATTTAAAAAGGTAGGAAGTTAAAAAACAACTATAATATTTGCCATTTTAATTCGGTACGGTCCCGATATTCTTTTTAAATGAATAATCTAATGCGATTTCTAATCACCTAAGAAATTTATCTAATTCGTGCTCTATTTTTTTTATTAAATAATTAATTGTACCTTTCGTCTTCATTAAATCGTATATTGTCGAATTATGACTTCATGTTTTAACAAGTTAGTAGAAAATTTATGACTGACGTTGTCTGAAAAAAATACTTGAAAAACTTTGATTTATTCAAGAAATGAGTAAGAAACAGTTATTTATTTAACACGGAAATATAAATTAATTATGCTAACGGGGCGGTACATTAACTAACATTTAAAATAGTACCTTAAGTTGTCGTCCTGTGGTAGTCCACATTTCTAAAAAGGGCAGAAAAATATTTTTATGAAAAATCTTATAATAAAATTAGAAATTTTAGGCATTTCATTTTTTTTATTTTTACTAAGTTCTTGTAGTAAAAACGACACCGAAAGTGAATCTAGTGTTCTTAAAATAAATAAGACATCTGACATCCAAATTAATCTTGAAAATCAAAATTTCATCAGAGAAGATCTAAAGAAGTTTTTTAAGGGTCAAAAATATAAAATATGTAACCTTTCAGATAGCATAAATCTTAATCAAGAGAAACTTATTGGTTCTATTAATGATACAACAGGAGTAACTACACCACCCGTAATTACTCCGCCTGTAACACCACCATCTTCGATATTTGGGCCATTTAATTATTCATTATCTAATAATGGAATTATTCAAGAAAATGCTAAAGTTGTTTTAAATAACACAACTAATTATTCTTATGGTGTTTATTTTTGTCATATAGGTAGGTACTCTGCAAATATAGTATTGCCCAATAACACAACTGGTTGGATAAAACCAAATAGTTTTACTAACCAACTTTATTTAAATTACTCAAATCAATCTTTTGGTTATGCTTATAATATTACTGTATCTCCAACTGGTCAAACGACTATGAATATTGCTACATATTATTTAAAAGTTAATTACAATATTTTGGGACAATGGTTGGGTGGGAATATTATACCAAATATTTATGGAACACCAGCCTTGCAATATTTTTATATGGGAATCTAATAAAAGAGATAAATATGAAATCAACTAAAATTTTATTAATTATTGTAATTCTTTTTGTAATGCAAAGTTGTTGCAAGGATACTAAAGAAGTGTGTTCAGTAGATATTTCAAATTCCTTGACCAGTATTGAAAAAGAGTACAGTTGTGAGAATACAACAACAAATATGCATTTGAATTCCAATATCGAATATAAAGTAATTACTAATAGCGTTGATTATGATAATCTTGTAGTTGGCGTTTGTCATCCAACAATTAACTTTACAAAATATAACCTAATTATTGGTACAATATTTAGCGATGTAGGGATTAATTATTTACCTTATAAATTTTATAGTTCATGTGAGCCAAATTATTATAAATTATCTGTAAATTATAAAATTATTCTTTCTCAAACGGGCAATACATTCTATACTTATCATGTGTTAGTTCCAAAGGAATTTATTATTGATAATCTTAAAATAACATACCTTGTTAATTCATAGTAAATTTCAACCAAAATAGTCTGTTTTCAGCATACAAACAAAATAAAACAATAGACTAATAGTTACATTTTTATTTAGATTTTTTGATAACCTGCTCAATTGTAGAAAACATAAAATACTTTCCATCTTCTTCTTCATGACAAAAAAACCTATATTTTTCAAAACCATCTACTTCCGTAGGTGGTTTTTTGTTTATATCCTATAGATTTCTTTATAAAATCCAAGATGCTCTTAAAAAAAGTCAAAAAAATCTTAAAAAAATCTCTTTTTACTATTGATTTTCTATTTAGAAAAATTATCTTTGCACACTGAAAAAAGACATTATTTTTTCATTTCTAATACGCTATTAAATAAATACATAAGCAATGTCAAAAGCAATAGGAAAAGTTTCTCAAATCATCGGGCCAGTAGTTGATGTAGTATTCAACACTAAAGACGCTGAATTACCAAAAATTTACGATTCATTAGAAATCACTAAAAAAGATGGTACTCTATTAATTTTAGAAGTACAATCACACATTGGTGAAGATACGGTTCGTACAATCTCTATGGATTCTACAGACGGATTAAGCAGAGGTACGGATGTGGTTTCTACTGGAAATCCAATTCAAATGCCAATCGGTGCAGATGTTTACGGACGTTTGTTCAACGTAATTGGTGATGCAATTGATGGTTTAGGAAATTTACCAAAAACGGGAGAAAACGGAATGTCAATTCACCGTACTGCTCCAAGATTTGAAGATTTATCTACCTCTTCAGAAGTTTTATTCACTGGTATCAAAGTAATCGATTTAATTGAGCCTTACTCTAAAGGGGGTAAAATTGGATTGTTTGGTGGTGCTGGAGTAGGTAAAACAGTATTGATTCAAGAGTTAATTAACAATATTGCAAAAGGTCACGGGGGTCTTTCTGTATTCGCAGGAGTAGGAGAAAGAACACGTGAAGGAAATGACTTACTTCGTGAGATGTTAGAGTCAGGAATTATAAAATACGGGGACGAATTCATGCACTCTATGGAAAATGGAGGATGGGATTTATCTAAAGTAGACAAGCCAGGAATGAGAGAGTCTAAAGCCACTTTCGTTTTCGGACAAATGAATGAGCCTCCTGGAGCAAGAGCACGTGTGGCTTTATCAGGATTATCTATTGCAGAATACTTCCGAGATGGAGCAGGTTCTGACCAAGGAAAAGACGTTCTTTTCTTCGTAGATAATATTTTCCGTTTTACACAAGCAGGTTCTGAGGTTTCGGCTCTTTTAGGTCGTATGCCATCTGCGGTAGGATACCAACCAACATTAGCAACCGAAATGGGAGCGATGCAAGAACGTATCACATCCACTAAAAAAGGTTCTATTACATCCGTACAAGCGGTTTACGTTCCTGCGGATGATTTAACAGATCCAGCACCAGCAACAACTTTTGCTCACTTAGATGCAACTACGGTATTGTCTCGTAAAATTGCCGAATTAGGTATTTATCCAGCGGTTGACCCGTTAGATTCTACTTCTAGAATCTTAACTCCTCAAATCTTAGGAGATGAGCATTACGACTGTGCACAAAGAGTAAAAGAAATCCTTCAAAAATACAAACAACTTCAAGATATCATCGCTATCCTTGGTATGGAAGAGTTGTCTGAAGAAGATAAATTATCCGTATCTAGAGCTCGTAGAGTTCAAAGATTCTTATCACAACCTTTCCACGTTGCAGAGCAATTTACTGGATTGAAAGGGGTATTAGTTGATATTAAAGATACCATCAAAGGATTCAACATGATCATTGACGGTGAATTAGACCACTTGCCAGAAGCAGCCTTCAACCTTAAAGGAACTATTGAAGAAGCTATCGAAGCGGGAGAAAAAATGTTAGCCGAAGTTTAATTGAGTTTGGATTCAGAAGTCAGAAGCTAGAAGTTAAATCTTCATCTTCCAACTTCCATCTTCCATCTTCTAACTATAAAAAAAATGATTTTAGAAATAGTATCACCAGAAGCTACATTATTTAAAGGCGAAGTAACTTCGGTTTCTTTACCAGGTGTAGATGGTTCTTTTCAAATATTGAATAACCACGCACCAATAGTATCCATTTTAAAACAAGGAACTGTAAAAATTACAGCAGCTAGTTTTAATTTCCAAAAAGAAGTTGCAGATAAATTTACCAAAGTAAACGATCAAAACTTCAACCTAGAAATTGCATCTGGAACTATTGAAATGAAAGACAATAAAGTAATTGTATTAGCCGACTAAGACAATTCAAAATAAAACTAAAAAGCCAAGCAGTAATGTTTGGCTTTTTTTTATTTCCCTCCTTTGCAGGGGTGCCCGGAGGCGGGGTGGTTTTTTTGAATGCTATTTATAAGAACAGCAAACAAATGAACCTTTCTCTTATTAAGGTTTTATATTTATTTTTTAAGAGATTGGATAACCAATGTAGCTAATACATACACTTCAATAGTTAAGCCGGTAATCAATAAGTATTGGGATAAATTATTGCCGTTAATCTTTAGTAGGGCCCCAATAACAACTAGTACCATTCCTACTAACAATAGAATTAAATGTTTCTTCATAGCTTCTTATTTTATTTCGTTTACAAATTCTAATATATCTCCAGGTTGGCATTCTAATATGTCACAGATAGCTTCCAGAGTGGAAAATCGTACTGCCTTGGCTTTTCCAGTTTTTAAAATGGATAGATTTGCTGTAGTAATACCAATTTTTTCTGCTAATTCGTTGGATCGCATTTTGCGTTTGGCCAACATCACATCTAGGTTTAAAATAATTGGCATAATCTAAATTGTTAATTCATTTTCTTCCTTCATTCTTGTAGCGATTTTGAATACGGCACCTATTACTATAAAGAATAACCCCAAACTTATTGAAATCAAAAAGGAATCATAACTACCTAAATCTATAGATAAGCCAGCTTGATCTTTTTCTACGAATTTATAAATAAATAAAGATATATTACTAGTTAGGGATGAAGCAATTACTAATTGCCCAATCCGATTGAATAAGTGTACTATTTGGTCATTGAATATTTCTCTTTTTTGAAATAAGCCGACTACTTTTCGCAATAAATAAATGCTGTATAAAAATAGAAACCCACCAACCACGTTTACAAAAACAATAATTTTAGAGAATAAGTTATTAGTAGCAATTTCTTGCCCTTTGATTTTTATAGGAATATCTATTACAGATTCAAATAAATAAAAAGGTAAAAATACTACTAATCCAATTGCTCCAAGAATAGAAAAGAACCAAAAGAAATCTAATATTGCTTTTAAAATGTTTAATTGTCTCATGTTTTTTGTTTTAAATTCGGTACAAATATATAAAAATTATTGATAAACAATAATTAAACATCAAAAAACAACTATTTTATTAAAATAATAATGTCCTTCAGATTTTCTATATTTGTACATCATGAAACTTTTCCCAACAGCACTTTCCCAAAAACTACAACAACGTGAAGCAAGCAATGCCTTACGGAAGTTGCCAGTTTCTAAAGATTTAATCGATTTTGCTTCCAATGATTATCTAGGTTTTAGTCAATCGGAAACTATTTTCAATGAAACGCACGAATATCTTTTGCAAAATAATATAAAAGTAAATGGTGCTACCGGATCTAGATTAATTTCGGGCAACCATAATTTATATCCAATTACAGAAGATTTCATTGCCAATTTTCATCAAGCATCCTCAGCATTGATTTTCAATTCGGGATACGATGCTAACGTAGGATTTTTCAGTTCCGTGCCACAACGCTCGGATGTTATTTTGTACGATGAATTGTGCCATGCCTCCATCCGTGACGGAATCACAATGAGTAATGCCAAGTCCTACAAATTCCAACATAATAATCCAGACGATTTAGAACGAATAATTTTAAAACTTACAACTTACAACCCACAACTTACAACCCTTTATATAGTAACCGAAAGTGTTTTTTCTATGGATGGCGATTGTCCTAATCTAGAAGAATTAGTGAGACTATCCGAAAAATACCATTGCAATTTAGTGGTAGATGAAGCCCATGCCTTAGGTGTTTTTGGAGATTCCGGACAAGGATTAGTCCAAAGTTTGGACTTACAAGACAGAGTATTTGCAAGAATAATGACCTTTGGCAAAGGATTGGGTTGTCACGGTGCTGCAATTTTAGGCAGTGCAGAGTTAAAAAGTTATTTAGTAAATTTTGCTCGAAGTTTTATATATACCACAGGTTTGTCGCCACATTCGGTTGCTACAATATTAGTTGCCTACCAGCATTTGGAAACAGAAAAAGTGGCAATGCAAACCCTAAAAAGCAACATTCAGTTTTTTAATCAAGAGAAAATGCAACTCGGTTTGAAACCATTATTTGTCTATAGCAAATCGGCAATTCAATGTGCTATAATTCCGGGTAATGAAAAAGTAAAATCTATTGCCAATCAATTGCAAGAAAAAGGCTTCGACGTAAAAGCCATACTATCGCCAACCGTTCCTGAAGGACAAGAGCGATTGCGGTTTTGTTTGCATTCATATAATTCAAATGAAGAAATCTCGGAAGTGCTAAAACTACTTTCATCTTTTGTATTCTAATTACTATTAAATACAATTACCTTGTGAACTTTGCGATTTCTTTGCGAACTTTGCGGTTAAATAAAAACTATGAAACTATTCATCACAGGAATCGGTACCGACGTAGGTAAAACTATTGCTTCTGCTATCGTCACACAAGCATTAGAAGCTGATTATTGGAAACCCATCCAAGCCGGAGATTTGGATAATTCCGATAGTCATAAAGTAAAATCTAAAATCTCCAATCCCAAATCCCAAATCTTTGAGAACAGTTACAAGTTCAACACCCCTGCAAGTCCACATTTTGCAGCTGCCATAGATGGAATTACCATCGATTTAAAGCAAATAAAAGAACCCGCAACTAAAAATCATTTAGTGATTGAAGGAGCGGGAGGAGTTTTCGTGCCTTTAAATAATCAGGATTGTATTATTGATTTAATTCAAAAAGACTACAAAGTTCTATTGGTTTCCCGTCATTATCTAGGCAGTATCAACCACACTTTATTGACTTTTGGAGCCTTAAAAAACAGAAAAATCCCATTAGCCGGTATTATTTTTTCAGGAGATGAAAACAAGGCTTCTGAAGAAATTATACTTTCTAAAACCAAAGCCAAATTCATAGGAAGAATTGAAGAAGAACCTTATTTTGATGCCAATGTAATTCAACAATATGCAGATGATTTTCGTGAAAACTTACTAAAACTGTAAATTCTGAAATCAAAATTCGTTAATCTGAAATCAACAATCGTAATGAACCTTTCCCAAAGAGATATAAAATACAACTGGCACCCGTATACCCAGCATAAAACTGCCCAACCTCACATTGCTATAATTAAAGGCGAAGGAGCCTTGTTATGGGATGAAAACGGCAATGAATATGTTGATGCCATTGCATCGTGGTGGGTAAACCCTTACGGGCATTCCAATAAGTTTATTGCCGATGCAATTTACAAGCAGCTCACTTCTTTAGAACACGTTCTATTTGGCGGATTCACGCACGAACCTGCCGTAGTACTTTCCGAAAAATTGATGGAAATTTTACCCTCCAATCAAAAGAAAATATTCTATTCGGATAATGGATCTACGGCTGTAGAAGTTGCTATCAAAGTAGCCTTACAATACAATTATAACAAAGGAATTACTAAAACCAAAATCATTGCGTTTGAAGATGCATTCCACGGAGACACCTTTGGAGCGATGGCTGCGAGCGGAATTTCCTTTTATACTCAAGCATTTCAAGGATCACTTTTGGAAGTGGTTCGAGTGCCAATTCCCACAGCAGGAAACGAAGAAAAAGCACTGCAAGTTTTACAAGACTTATTGGCAACTAACGAATATGCAGCCTTTATTTTTGAACCTTTAGTTTTAGGGGCAGCCGGAATGGTAATGTATTCGCCAGAAGTTTTAGATAAAATGATTGCGTTATGTAAAGACCATTCTGTTTTTACCATTGCCGATGAAGTCATGACGGGATTTGGAAAAACAGGCAAAACATTTGCAACCGATTATTTGGTAAATAAACCCGACATGATGTGCTTATCAAAAGCCTTAACAGGAGGTACCATCCCAATGGCAATTACCACTTTTACACAAGAAATCTTTGACGGATTTTATGATGATGATGTCAACAAAGCCTTATTTCATGGCCATACATTTACGGCTAATCCGACAGGTTGCGCTGCCGCTTTAGCCAGTTTGGAATTGTTGCAAATGCCCGAAATGCAAGCAAACCTAAAGCGAGTGAATCAAAGTCATTTGGAATTTGAAAACAAAATAAAATCCCATCCCAAAGTAAAAACCACACGAGTACTCGGAGTGATATTTGCACTAGAAATAAAAACCAATTCGGAAGAGAGTTATTATGGCACCCTTCGAAATAAACTATATAATTTCTTTATTAAAAACGGCGTTATTCTTAGACCCGTTGGCAATATTGTTTATGTTTTACCGCCCTACATCATGACCAATAGTCAATTGCAAAAAGTATATCAAACTATTGAAAACGCATTAGAAATAGTGTAATTTTGCAGCTATAATAAATCCGTCCAAATCTGCGTTTGAAAATCGGTTTCATCCGCGTTCCAATTCCATGAAGCAAAAAATAGCCATAACAGCATTAGCATCCATTTCCCCTTTAGGAAAAACTTCTGAAGCAATTTGGCAAAACTATCTATCAAGAAAATCCTTAATATCTTTAAAAGATTTTAACGGTCAACCGCAATATATTGCTACTATCCCAAAGGAATTAAGAATAGAACTGGAAACGTTAAGATTATCCGACACCAAATACAAAGCATTAGACGAAACCGTTTTACTAGCTATTTTAGTATCCCGAGAAGCCATTAAAAATTCAGGGTGGAAAGTAGGCGACAACTTCGGAATCAATATTGGTTCCTCAAGAGGTGCCACACAATTATTTGAAAAATACCACCAAGAATTCCTAGAAACTGGCAGAACGTCTACATTGGCATCACCAACTACTACCTTAGGAAATATATCTTCTTGGGTAGCCCACGATTTAAAAAACAACGGCCCCGAGATTTCCCACTCCATAACCTGTTCCACCGCCTTACACGCCATTTTAAATGCGGTAGCTTGGTTGCAATCGGGTATGGCAACTAAATTCTTAGTAGGAGGGAGTGAAGCGCCATTAACGGCTTTTACTTTAGCACAAATGCAGGCATTGAAAATTTATGCCAAAGAAGCATCGGAATTTCCGTGCAAAGCATTCGATTTGAATAAAACCAAAAACTCCATGGTTCTTGGCGAAGCTGCTGCTGTAGCTTGTTTAGAACTTGGAGAAAAGGAAAATGCCTTAGCCTATATAGAAGGAATTGGCTATGCTACGGATGATATTGAACATAACATTTCAATTTCTGATGAAGCTAATTGCTTTCAAAAATCCATGAAAATGGCATTGCAGAATACCAATTTAGCAGAAGTGGATGCCATTGTCATGCACGCTCCCGGAACCCTAAAAGGCGATACTTCCGAATATAAAGCCATTCAAAAAGTATTTGGAAATAATCCTCCGATGCTTACTACTAATAAATGGAAAGTTGGCCACACTTTTGGTGCATCCGGAATGTTGAATTTAGAATTAGCCATTCTGATGATGCAGCACAATCAATTTGTGGAAGTTCCTTTTGCTGAAAAGCAAACTCCTAGAAAAAACATCCGTAAAGTTTTGATAAATGCAGTTGGTTTTGGAGGGAATGCGGTGAGTATTCTTCTTTCTAAATAGATTTTTCTAATTGCTTTAGCTTTGTATAAATAGTATCGCTTTCCCAGCCTTTTCGGAGAAGATAATCACAAAATTTCTTTCTTTTTTTAGAAGAATCTCTTTCGGGTAGCGTCTCCCAATGTTTTTCCGATAAAGACTCAAAAGTGGCTTCGTATTCTTCCATCGGAATTTCCTTTAATCCTTTAGTGACTAAATAATCGGAAATTCTTCGAGCTTTTAATTCGTTTTTAATTCGAATCTTTCCCCATTTCTTTTGATGGAATTTGCTAATTGCGAAAAGGCATGCAAATCGTTCTTCATTTAAAAAATTAGTGTCAATTAAATGAACAATAACTCGCTCTTTATCTGTTGCTGAAATAGCAAAACCGCGCAGTTTTTCTTGCACTTCTGCATGGCATCGTTCTTGGTAAGAGCAATAACTTTCCAGCTTTTGAATAACTTCAGTAACAGAACTAGTGGATTTTGAATTCAATATAAAAAGATTTTATTTTCCTTTTACTGAAGCTTCTAGATTTTTTTCAATTTTATGTTCTGGTCGAGACCATTTTGGTTTTTCTCCTAAAGATTGAAATTGAGAATCTTCTGCTTCAACCGTTTTTGGTTGCATTAGTTTTATGAATGGTTTTTGAGCCTTTAACCCTAAAGTTTCAAACATTTTCATGTCGTCATTTACATCTGGGTTTGGAGTCGTCAATAATTTATCGCCAGCAAAAATAGAATTTGCTCCAGCAAAGAAACACATTGCTTGCCCTTCACGACTCATTTCATTTCTACCTGCCGAAAGGCGTACTTGCGTTTCTGGCATCACAATTCTAGCCGTAGCAACCATTCGAATCATTTCCCAAATTTCAACGGGTTTTTCATTTTCCATCGGAGTCCCTTCTACAGCTACTAAAGCATTGATAGGCACCGATTCGGGTTGTGGATTTAAGGTAGAAAGTGCTACTAACATTCCAGCGCGGTCTTCTATACTTTCTCCCATTCCGATAATTCCACCACTACAAACGGTAACGTTCGTTTTACGAACATTATCTATTGTTTGCAAACGGTCTTCAAATCCCCGGGTAGAAATAACTTCTTTATAATATTCTTCCGAGGTGTCTAAGTTGTGGTTATAAGCATACAATCCGGCTTCTGCCAAACGTTGTGCTTGGTTTTCGGTTATCATTCCAAGGGTGCAACACACTTCCATTTCCAATTTGTTAATGGTGCGCACCATTTCAAGAACTTGGTCAAATTCTGGTCCGTCTTTAACATTTCGCCATGCTGCTCCCATACAAACTCGAGATGAACCGCTTGATTTTGCTCGTAATGCTTGAGCTTTAACTTGGCTAACACTCATTAAATCGTTGCCTTCAATATCGGTGTGGTAACGAGCTGCTTGCGGGCAATAGCCACAATCTTCTGGGCATCCACCTGTTTTTATGGATAATAGGGTAGATACTTGCACCACATTAGGATCGTGCTGTTCTCTATGTATGGTTGCTGCTTCATACATCAAATCCATTAAGGGTTTGTTGTAAATTGCTATAATTTCTTCTTTGGTCCAGTTATGTTTGACAGTGCTCATAAGATGCGAATTTTAATGTTTCAAAAGTAGTTAATTACTTTGTAACATACAATGATTAGAAAGGTGCTAATCATGGAAACAATAGTTAAATTAATAGAAAAAGTTTAATTGACTTCCATGTACTATAGTAATAGAGGACAAATAAAATAGCAATCCTCTATAAATCCTTAGGTTAGTATTTAATTTTACCGATGTGGCGCATGGTTTGCAAGATTTTCCCTTTTCTTTTTTCTATGTATGCAGAAGAATTGGAAGCTTTAAATTTTCTAGGATTCGGTAAAATTGCAGCTATGCCTGCCGCTTGTTTTTTAGTCAAACTAGTTGCATCGGTTTTATACCAATAATTCGCTGCCGCTTGAACGCCGTAAACCCCATCTCCCATTTCAATGGAATTTAAGTACACTTCCATAATGCGTTCTTTGCCCCAAACAATTTCGATTAGAACAGTGAAATAAGCTTCCAGTCCTTTTCGGATATAACTTCGCCCTTGCCACAGAAAAACATTTTTTGCCGTTTGTTGCGAAATAGTGCTGCCGCCTTTAATTTTTTTGCCTCTTTCGTTATTCTTAAATGCTTTTTGCATGGCCGTAAAATCAAACCCATGATGGGATAAAAAAGTGCCGTCTTCACTAGCAATAACTGCCTTTTGCATGTTGGTAGAAATTTCTTCTAAAGGCACCCAATTGTGACTGCAAGTCATTTCTTTTCCAGCAAATTTTTGTTCTATAGCTCGAGTTACCATCAATGGCGTGAATGGAACTGGAACCCATTTGAATACTAACACAAAAAAGAAGGAAATTCCTAAAAACCAAAGAAAGGCTTTCCAGAGAAAGGTTTTTAATTTTTGAAAAAAGGTCCGGTTGGATTTGTTTTTTGTTGCTGCCATTTATATTAAATCTGCTAATTCTTTACCTATTAAACTTCCTATTGCGACTCCCATTCCGCCCAAGCGCACGCCGCAATACACATTTTCAGATAGTTGCGATACTATTGGATTTTTATGGGAACCTATTCCCATAATGCCACTCCATCTATGAGCAATTTTGTATTCTTGATTTGGTAAAATTACATTTTTTAACAAGTCTTCCAATTTATTCTGAATTTTTTCTGTTTGTGATAAATCGGTGGTGGTTTCTCCTTCAAAATCTAAATTTCTTCCTCCACCCAATAAAATCCGATCTTCAAAATTTCTAAAATAATAATAGCCTTTATCTAAATGAAAGGTTCCCTTAATATCTAAATTAGGAATGGGCTCGGTAATTAATACTTGAGCGCGCGCTGGTTTCACCGCATTATTTGTTAAAGAACCTGCAAAACCATTGGTAGCAAAAAGTAATTTATTGGTAGAAAAAGTAAACTCATTTACAATCAATTCTACGGAACTATTTTTATCTGTAAAAGAGGTAACTTCCGCTTGATTTAAAATAAATATATCTTTCGAAATGGCTTCTTTTAGTAAGCCTTGCATCATAGTTCCAGTATCGATTTGTGCTTCAAATGGATTGAAAATAGTATATTCTTTTATGTTTTCAAATGCAAAGCGATCTATTTCTTTAGAAAAAACATCCGACCTAAAAAGCGGTCTTAAAAGGTCATTTAAAAACGGAAGTTTTTGCAAACATTCCATATAAGTTGCATCGTCGTCTTTTAAAAACAATTCATATCCACCATAAGGTTTGAAATCTAAAGCGGCATCGCCAAGTCTTTTTCGTAGTAACTGCAGTCCATCCCAACGTTTTTGAACCAATTGAATTACTTCTTCCTCCGAATGGGATTTTAAATCGTCAATAATTTCGGATAAACTTCCAAAACATGCAAATCCCGCATTTTTGGTGCTTGCTCCTTGAGGTAAAATTCCTTTTTCTAGGATTAAGATCTTACTTTCTGGAAATCGTTCTCGCAATTGCAAAGCACAATGCAATCCAACAATACCACTGCCAACAATGGTAAAATCGACAGAAGTAAACCAATTTTTTATTTCCCAATAACTTAGTTGCATTGTAATTTGTTTATGGTAAATGTACTATTTTTCAATAAGTAACACCAATACTATCCTTAAAAATTATTTTGTACTTTCTTTATACCATTTTAATACAGATAACGATTCCTACTCTTTATTTTTTAATTTTAAATCATTTTTTTCATAATTTAATTACCTCTTTGTTGATTTTAACATAGTATCTTTGGCAATTGAAAAAGTAAACGGTTGTTAAAATTTTAAACTTGAACCAACTTGAACCAAAATATCTTTTATTTAATGTACACATTTGTAAAAATAAATAAATTCAATTTAGTAACCGAATTACAATTAAATAGAAATCATTGTAAAGCTTTAGTTACAGTAGTGTGAATTAGAGCATAAATGGATAAACAGGGGCTATTTAGTGGGCAAATAAATTATATAATCAAGTCCTATAAAAATTATTTTATCCTTATTAAGACTTTTTTGCCACTTAATATTCGCTAATATTCTAATAAAGCGAGTAGTTTTGTGTTTATTTAAGAGAATCTTAAGAATTGCCTTTAGGATGTTTTTTTAGATTTCAATTTAAGTTTACAATACCACAGGGATGGTGTTTAAATTAGAATGCCAATTTGGGTAGCACAACTGTGACTAACCATGGGGAACCCTTACCAATTCAGATTGTTTTTAAGATTAAAACCTTACTAAAAGTGCTTAAACCACCCTTTTTTTTAAATTGGAAAAAACAAAATCAATAAAATGAAAGTAGGAATAACGTTTAGTGCATTTGATTTATTTCACGCTGGTCATGTTAAAATGCTGGAAGAAGCGAAAACCAAATGCGATTATCTAATAGTTGGCTTGCAAACCGATCCAACTTTAGATCGACCGAATAAAAACAAACCCACCCAAACTGTTGTAGAACGTTACATTCAGATAAAAGGCTGCAAGTTTGTAGATGAAATTGTACCTTACGCTACCGAACAAGATCTCGAAGACATCCTGCAATCTTTTCAAATAGATATGCGAATTGTAGGAGATGAATACCTACAGAAAGACTTCACTGGAAGAAAGTATTGTAAAGAAAAAGGAATCGAATTGTATTTTAACACTCGAGACCACCGCTTTTCTAGTAGCGGTTTACGGAAAGAAGTTTTCGATAAAGAACTAGAAAACGTACAGAAATAAATTTTGCCCCAAATCTAATTTTTTTCATGCCTACAAAATCTAATATAACTCTAGTAGTTCTCACCGGCGGTGTTGGAAGCAGACTTTGGCCGCTTTCAAGAAAAAGCCAACCCAAGCAATACTTGGAGCTTTTTGACGGACAATCTCTTTTTGAGAAAACCGTAGCCCGAAATGCCGATGCCACGAACCAATTGATAGTGGTAGGAAATATCGAAAATTACCAAATGAGCAATGCGGTAATGACCAAATTCGATACTTCATTTACCCATATCGTAGAAGCAACACCACGAAACACTGCTGCAGCAATTGCTTTTGCAGCATTTTCTTCCCACCCTGATGATGTGTTGCTCATCACCCCTTCCGATCACGTTATTGAAGGCAGCGACTTGTACACCAACTCGGTGCAACAAGCCATTGCCCTAGCCAACCAAGATTTCTTGGTTACCTTTGGTATTCAACCCACTAAGCCAGAAACAGGTTATGGGTATATTGAATTTGAAGGCGAAAATGTGATTGCTTTTCACGAAAAACCCAACTTGGCTACCGCAACCACGTATTTAAACAGTGGTAATTACTTCTGGAACAGCGGGCTTTTTTGTTTTAAAGCGGGCTTGTTTTTATCGGAATTAGAAAAACAAGAACCGGAAGTGTACCGTACCTCCAAAAAAGCTTGGGAAGCAAACCAAAACGGATTTTTAGATTTAGATTTATCGATGCAAATTCCATCGATCAGTGTAGACTATGCCGTTATGGAACGTTCTGCTAATATAAAAGTGGTGCCAACTAGTTTTGATTGGTCCGATTTAGGGTCCTTCGAATCGGTTTATGATTACTTAGCACAAAAAGGACATCCTGTAGACGCCAATGGCAACATGGTTATAGGATCGGAAATGCATACCACCTTTGTTGGAATGCAAAATTGTTTGTTTATACAAACTCCCGATGCCATTATGATTTTGCAAAAAGAACATTCACAAGCCGTGAAAGAAGTGTATCAAAATCTTGAAGCGATCCAATCGCCACTAACCTAAAAAAAATGAATTAAGGTTAGATTAATTAAAAAATCTCCCTTAATTTTATATCGAAACATAAAAGATGTCCAAAAATAAAAAAATATACATCGCAGGTCATAACGGAATGGTAGGAAGTGCCATCTGGCGAACACTTATTGCTAAAGGGTATACCAATCTTATTGGGGTTTCTAGCAAAGAATTGGATTTAAAAAACCAACAAGCCGTTACCGATTTCATTACTAAAGAACAACCCGAAGTAATCATAGATGCTGCTGCTAAAGTTGGCGGTATTTTGGCCAACAACAATTTTCCATACCAATTTTTGATGGAAAACATGCAAATTCAAAACAACCTTTTGGATAGTGCACATAAATTAGACGTAGAAAAATTCATATTTTTAGGAAGCTCTTGTATTTATCCTAAAATGGCGCCACAGCCACTTAAAGAAGAATATTTGCTTACCGATAGTTTAGAACCTACTAACGAATGGTATGCTTTGGCTAAAATTACTGGGGTTAAAACTTGTCAAGCCATCCGCAACCAATTTGGTAAAGATTATGTAAGCCTGATGCCTACTAATTTATATGGCACCCACGACAATTTTGATTTAAATAGTTCGCACGTTTTGCCAGCCATGATGCGTAAGTTTCATGAAGCCAAAGAAAACAATAATGCACCCGTAACCCTTTGGGGAAGCGGTACCCCAATGCGGGAATTTCTATTTGTAGACGATATGGCCGCAGCAGTAGTTTTTGCATTAGAAAACAAATTGCCCGATTACCTATATAATATTGGTACTGGAGAAGATTTAACCATCCACGTTTTGGCCACTACAATTCAGAAAATTGTAGGCCACCAAGGAGAAATAATTTGGGATGCCAGCAAACCCGATGGCACTCCAAGAAAATTAATGGATATTTCTAAAATGCACGACCTTGGTTGGAAACACCAAGTGAATTTAGAAGAAGGAATTGCAATAACCTACAATTGGTTTTTAGAAAATATTGAGAGTTTTAAAGAATTGAAATATAGTTAGAAGTACGAAGTGGGAAGTTAGAAGTCAGAAGTGGGAAGTGGGAAGTTAGAAGTTAGAAGAAGGAAGTTAGAAGTGTAAAAATTAGGTTTATTTGCATTAACTAAACTCATAACCTTATAAACTCATAACCTTATAAACTCATAACCTATAACCCAAAACCTAGAACCTAGAACCCTAAACCCAGAATAAAAAAAAAGAACCATGAATAATACACAAAAAACAGCATTAATCACCGGAGTAACAGGCCAAGATGGATCTTATTTGGCAGAACTATTATTAGAAAAAGGATATATGGTGCACGGTATTAAAAGAAGAGCTTCTTCTTTCAACACCCAAAGAATTGACCATTTATATAGAGACCAACACGAAAATAATGTTAATTTCAAATTACATTATGGGGATCTAACCGATTCTACGAACCTAATTAGAATTATTCAAGAAATACAACCCGATGAAATTTATAATCTTGGGGCAATGTCCCATGTAAAAGTTTCGTTTGATTCTCCAGAATATGTTGCCAATGTGGACGGTATCGGAACTTTAAGAGTTCTAGAAGCGGTTCGTATTTTAGGTTTAGAAAAGAAAACAAGAATTTACCAAGCTTCTACTTCCGAATTATACGGAGGTTTGGCTGAAAATAAAAATGCAGCAGGATTTTACGATGAAAATTCTGCGTTTTATCCTCGTTCTCCTTATGGAGTTGCTAAGATTTATGGCTTTTGGATTACCAAAAACTACCGCGAAGCCTACGATATCTTTGCCTGTAACGGAATCCTATTCAACCACGAATCGCCACGAAGAGGAGAAACTTTTGTTACCCGTAAAATCACTATGGCAACCGCTGCTATTGCTTTAGGAAAACAAGATTGCTTATATTTAGGAAATTTAAATTCTCAAAGAGACTGGGGGCATGCCAAAGATTACGTAGAAGCTATGTGGCGCATCTTGCAACAAGACGTTGCCGAAGATTACGTAATTGCTACAGGAGTAACTACCTACATCCGTGATTTTGTTCGTTATGCTTTCGCAGAAGTTGGAATGGAATTAGCATTTGAAGGAGAAAACGAAAACGAAATTGCAACCATAGTTGCTTGCAACAACCCAGACTACCAACTAGAAATTGGTACTGTAGTAGTGCGAGTAGACCCACAATACTACCGTCCTACCGAAGTAGATTTATTATTGGGTGACCCAACAAAATCGAAAACCAAATTAGGATGGAAACCACAATACGATCTTGCCGGATTAGTAAAAGAAATGGTAGCTTCAGATTTGGAAAACCTTAAAATGGGCTATAAAATATTGAATTATTTAGAAGATTAATTTTAGGGATTAGTGTTCAGTTTACAGTGATCAGTGGTCGGTCAGTTGGAGTACTATAAATAATCTTTGAGAATAAAAAGTTATAGATATAACTATAACTTTTCTACAAATTCTAATTTGTTATAAGTATATCTTTAATCTTTAGAATTTTTAGATTACAATTTTCAAATAATCAAAATAAATCCTTCAACATAACCCACAGTTTCAACTCTGGGAAGTTCAAGGAAAAAATAAAAAAAAGTTTCAACTGTGGAAAATTTTACTAAAAACTTTAAAAACTCCAACGCACAAACATAAAAACACTATAAAAGTGTCAACACATTGACCTGTTTTTGCGCAAAAAGTGTCAACCTATTGATATAATTACAGGATAAAAGTGTCAACGCATTGATACTTTTAAACATAAACAAAATAAAAACCTCCCAAATTCCTATATAGTAAAAGACAACATCGAAATAGGGAGCGACAAAAATATCCCGCTTTGGTTGTTTGGGTTTTTACATTAGGTGTTAGATTTTTGGTTTCTTGGTTTAGGGTTTTAGGTTTAGGAATTTAATAAGTAGGAAAAATGCTTTACCTGTTAAGCAAAAAATTACAAAAATGCTTATTATATTAAGCAAAAAATAGTTATATTTGCTATCTCAATTAAGCAATAATGACAACACTATTTGAAAAACACCTCCGTAAAATTAATGCAACTCCCATGCATTTTACTAGGAGTATAATGGATACGATTCACTGGGAGGCGCGGTTAATAGGCATAAAAGGAGCAAGAGGAGTAGGCAAAACTACGCTGCTTTTACAATACATAAAGAAAAATCTGCCTATTGATAAGGCCACTTTATATGTAAGTTTAGACAGTATTTGGTTTACTGAAAACACCCTTAGTGCACTAGCAGATCAATTTGTAAAGCAAGGAGGAAACTATCTTTTCTTAGATGAAGTACATAAATATCCTAATTGGTCACAGGAATTAAAAAACATATACGATGATTACCCCGAGTTAAAAATTGTTTTTACCGCCTCGTCCTTGTTAGAAATTCTCAATGCGAGAGCCGATCTCAGTAGGCGAGCTGTGGTATATACCATGCAAGGTTTGTCGTATAGGGAATATGTAAATTTAAACTTGGGTTTGCAATTACCCAAATACACCTTATCCGAAATTTTAGACCAACATGTGTCTATTGCCAGTGAAATAAATAAAAAAATTAAGCCATTACAGTATTTTAACGACTATTTGCACCATGGTTATTATCCTTTTTTTCAGGAAGTGCCCGAATTGTATTTTTATAGAATTGAAGAAGTACTCAATTTAATTCTTGAAATAGAATTACCGCTGCTACGAAAAGTAGAAGTAGCCTATATCGTCAAATTGCGGCAGCTGCTACAAATCATATCCCAATCGGTTCCATTTGTGCCCAATGTGAGTAAATTAAGTGAAAGAATAGGGGTAAACAGAAATACATTTGTAAGTTATTTGTATTTTTTAGAAGAAGCCCATATTACCCGTAATTTATATAAAGATGCCAAAGGAATTACGCAATTACAAAAACCGAATAAAATATATTTAGAAAATACCAATTTGCAATATGCCCTTTCTCCAGATCAAGCTAACATTGGTACTATTCGCGAAACCTTTTTTTTAAATCAAGTAAGTGTACAACACCATCTAGAGTATATTGATGAAAGTGATTTTCTTGTGGACCACCAATACATTTTTGAAATAGGTGGAAAATCTAAGAACCACAAACAAATAAAAAATCTTAAACAAAGTTATCTCGCACTCGATGACCTTGAATATGGCATGGCAAATAAAATTCCGCTTTGGTTGTTTGGGTTTCTTTATTAGGTGGTTGGTGGTGGGTTGCAGGTTTAAGAAGTAACAATGACAATTGCAAAAATCTATGGCAATACAATAGCAATACCAATAACTAAGTTCTCTTTGTCAAGCGAAGCGCCTTTACACATAATAAAACTATAACCCTATGTGGTTTAAAAAATAACAATATCAAATTTCAATAGATAATTGCAACAATACTATTCTGTGAATTCCGCGCATTCTGCGGGAAAAAATTCAATTGCAAAAACATTAACGATTATAATCAGTTCTAATCTGTGTCAAGCGAAGCGCATCTGTACCAATCCGTGCAATCTGTGGCAAAAAAACAGCAGCAAGCACATTGATATCTAGAAAATCTGTGTAAAGCGAAGCGCATCCATACCAATCCGTGCAATCTGTGGCAAAAAAAATAACAATATCAAAAATCAATAAATAATTCCAACAAATATATTCTGTGAATTCCGCGCAATCTGCGGAAAAAATTAACCACGTAGAAACATAGATAGTGCAACCCGCATAACAAAGTTTTCTTTGTAAAGCGAATCAACTTTATTATATAGAAAAAGTAAAACCTACGAAAAAAAATAAAAATTTCTTAGTATAATGAGCAAAATAATTATTAATTGCTTTCTGTAATAAGAATTAATGACATTTCATTATGTAATCAAAATCTACAAGCAAATTAAAAATTCTAAAACAAAGTTAGCTTGCGTTCGGTGATCTTGAATATAGAAAATAAAATAAAAAATCCCGATTTTGGTTGTTTGGGTTACTTTATTTGGTTCTAGTTACAGTCAAAAACCAACAGAATTGTATACTAAACTAGAAAAAAATATACAGTTAGATAAATATCTTTTAACTTACTCACTTACTTATTATTAATTCACATACTCAAACTATTAAATAAATAATTATGTTAAAAATTTTAGATTGTACTATCAGAGACGGTGGCTATTATACTAATTGGGATTTTGAAAAGTCTTTGGTTGACCAATATATTAAATCAACAAATCAACTTCCAATTGATTATTTAGAAGTTGGTTATCGTAGTATTTCAATGAAAGGATATTTAGGTAAATATTTTTACAGCCCAGTTTATGAGTTAGAGAATTTAAAGAAATTATCCAATAAAAAATTAGTTATTATTCTTAATGAAAAGGATATACGCGTAGAACACCTTGCCGATTTATTAGGCCCTGTCAAAGGCTTAATTGACATGGTTCGTATTGCTATTGATCCAGAACATTTGGGAAGAGCGCTAATATTAGCAGAAGGAATTAAGAAAATGGAATTTGAGGTTGGGTTCAATGTGATGTATATGTCTAAATGGAGCCAATATGGAGATTTTATTAATGAATTAAAAAATGTTGATGGTATCGCGGATTATTTTTATATGGTAGACTCTTATGGTGGGGTTTATCCAGCGGATGTTATTAATACCATTAATTTAGTTCAATCTAATACTTCTTGTAAATTAGGCTTTCATGGGCATAATAACCTAGAATTGGCACTAATCAATACACTTACGGCAATTGAGCACGGTGTTGAAATTGTTGACGCTACTATCCTTGGAATGGGGCGTGGCGCAGGAAATTTAAAAACAGAATTACTACTAACTGCCCTAAATGCAAAAGAAGGGCTAGAAGTTGATTTTAATGCATTAGGAACGGTCGTGAAATCTTTTGACGGTTTGTTTGAAAAGTATCAATGGGGAACAAACTTACCTTATATGATTTCAGGCTCAAATTCATTACCACAAAAAGATGTAATGGATTGGGTAACTACTCGATTCTATTCATTCAATAGTATTATAAGAGCACTTCAAAACCAAAAAGACAAAGTAAAAGACAACGAAAAATTACCTGTTTTTGATGTAGAAAATAATATTTCTGAAGTTTTAATTATTGGTGGGGGTAAAACAGCAGTTGAACATGCACAGGGGCTAGTTGAATTTATCAAAAGTAAACCAGAATTAGTTGTAATTCATGCAAGTGCTAAAAATGCTTATCATTTCAAAGGATTAGCTAATAAACAAGTATTCTGTTTAGTTGGTAGCGAAGGACATCGTTTAGAAAAAGTTTTTGAAAATTTAGGAGAATTTGAAGGAATTTGTATATTACCACCTTTTCCTCGTAAAATGGGTACTTATGTTCCAAATTCTATAAAACATAAAAGTTATGAACTTGCTTCAATAGATTTTACAGAATCACACAAAGACTCGCATACAGCTATTGCCTTACAATCCGCTATTTTTTTAAACGCTACTAAAGTGTTCGTTGCAGGTTATGATGGATATCAAGATGGAACTGTATCTCAAAAAGAAAGAGATTTAACGGATGAAAACGAATTCTTATTTCAAAATTTTATAGAAAAATCATCTGTATTGGTTTCATTAACGCCAAGTTTATATAAAAATTTAACATACGACTCAATTTATTCATTAATATATGGATAAGAAAATTTCATTTTTTCTTCCTACCAGAAAAGGAAGTGAACGGGTTAAAAATAAAAACACAAAAGACTTTGCAGGTGTAAGTGGTGGTATATTACATATTAAGATTGCACAACTCTTACAGGTTGATTCTGTAGATGAAATAATTGTTTCTACAAATGACGAAGAAACAGTAAAAGTGGTAGAAAAATTTAATTCTGACAGGATAAAAATTATAGAAAGACCAAATCATTTATGTCTTTCATCTACTAATATAGAAGAATTTATAAATTATATACCTTCAGTGGTAAAAACTGATCATATATTTTGGGTTCATGCTACCGCTCCTTTTGTAACTGCAGATGACTATAATTTGGCTTTAAAGCGTTATTGGGCAATTATTGAATCAGGTGAATTTGACAGTTTGATAAGTGTAACAAAAATTCAGCAATTTTTATTAGATGCTGAAACGAATAGTTATATTAACCATGATAGAAGTTTGGTTAAATGGCCAAGAACACAAGATTTAAAACCATTATATGAGATAAATCATGCTTTTTATATAAATAGTGCTGATAATTATCGAAAACATGGTGATCGAATTGGAGTTAAACCAGATTTATTTATATTGGATAAAATAAAATCTTTCGATATAGATTGGGAAGACGACTTTGAAATAGCACAAATTATTTATGAAAAATATTACGGAGTATAAGGTTATTCTTTGGGATTTTGATGGGGTAATTATGGATTCCATGCCTATTAGGGGGATTGGTTTTCGAGAAGTTCTGAAATATTACCCCAAAGAGCAAGTAGAAAATTTATTAATATTTCATGAACAGAACGGAGGTTTATCCAGGTATGTGAAGTTTCGCCATTTTTTTGAAAAGATTCGAGGAGAAGAAATTACCAATCAGAAAGTCCTTGATTTAGCAGATGAGTTTTCTAAAATAATGATGTCTTTTCTAATAGATGAAAAATTGTTAATTGAAGATAGTATAGATTTCATTAAGAAAAATTATTTAAATTATAATATGCATATTGTTTCTGGTTCTGACGGGAATGAGTTACGCCAAATTTGTGAAGGACTTAAAATTGATAATTATTTTAAGTCTATTAATGGCTCACCAATACACAAAACAGAACTTGTTAGGCAAGTGATTGAAACAAACAATTACAATAAAGAAGAAGTAGTTTTAATAGGAGATTCTATTAATGATAGTGAAGCAGCTCAAGTTAATGATATAACTTTTGTCGGATATAATAACCTTGATTTGTTAAAAATTAACTCAAATTATATTTATTGTTTAGCTTTACTTTAATATCAGCAGAAAAATTGATAAATCACAATTATGGATTGTGTTTAACAGTTAAAAACTTCCTTTTGCAAAAGTCAAAGTCAAGAAAATTGTTACTAATCATAGCAATCAGGGATAAAAAACTAAATAGAAACATAGAAAAAGTATTTTTTGATATTTAAATTAATCCTATAAACTATAATTCATATTTTGAATTTTTTAAAAAACGAACCTTTACCCAAAAATAATTAACCTTAATGCCCAACACTACTAATACCAAACGTATAGCAAAAAATACACTTTTGTTATATTTCCGAATGATTCTAGTTTCAGTAGTTTCGCTATTTACTACGCGAATTATGTTAGAGCAATTAGGTGTAGAAAATTTTGGTATATATAATGTAGTAGGTGGTATAGTTGGTTTTCTAGGAATGTTGAATGGATCTATGACTTCAGCGACACAGCGTTTTTTAGCGTTTGAGTTAGGTAGCGGAGACGTGAAGAGTTATAATCGAGTGTTTAGTATGTTGTTAACTATTTTCATTGCGCTTTCGGTGATTCTAATGATTATTGCTTTGGCTATCGGGCCTTGGTTAATTAATGATTTTATTGTGATTCCTGTTGAAAAACGTAGTGTCGCAATGTTGGTTTACTATTTTTCGGTTGTTACGTTTTTTGTGAGTTTAATTGCGATACCCTATATGTCGTCAATTATTGCCCATGAAAAGATGGGTGTTTATGCATTTATGAGTTTTATAGAAGTTATTTTAAAACTAGTTTTGGTCTATGTGCTATATATATCTGCTTTTGATAAACTGTTAACATATGGTTTTCTGACTATGGCTGTTGCTTTTATGATTACAATGTCCTATTGTGTCTATTGTGTTTATAAAATAAAGGGATGTAATTATCATTTCTTTTGGGAAAAGGCGCTGTTTCGCCAACTACTAAGTTATATAGGATGGAATCTATTCGGCAGTGTAACTGCAATTCTTAATTACCAAGGGCAAACAATAGTGCTGAATTTGTTTTTTGGTCCATTAGTAAATGCTGCAAAAGCAATATCTGATAAAATTAACGGTATTGTCGGATCATTTAGCAATAATTTTTTTATGGCAGTTCGACCACAAATCATAAAGAGTTACGCTTCTGGCGATCTTGATTATATGTTTAAATTGGTTAATAGAAGCTCTAAGTTTTCTTTTTTTTTGCTGTTCTTACTAACCTTGCCATTGATTATGTTAATGCAAAAGATACTCACACTTTGGTTGGGAGCAAATCAGGTAACTACTAATATGGTTGTGTTTTCTCAATTAATGTTGGTTTTTTCTTTAATTAATGTTTTTGAAAGCCCTATTACCACAATGATACAGGCTACAGGCAACATTAAAAAGTATGAAATTATAATAGGAAGTGGTACGCTATTACTTTTACCAATATGTTACTATTTATTTACAATTGGATTTCCAGCATATTATTCATTAATTGTTTTGATTTTGATTTATGCAGTAGCTCAGATTTTTCGATTACTGATTGCCAAGCAACAAGTAGGATTATCTATTCGGTATTATTTTAATAGTGTTTTTGCACCCGTAATAATATCATCAGCACCATCCGCAGTTTTGTCATACTATCTTTGCAAATTTTTCCCGGACAACTTTTTTGGGATAATTTATTCAGTAGTTACTTGCCTCTTAATTACACTTTTATTTGTATTTTTTTTAGGTTTAAACAGATCAGAAAAAAAAACGTCAATAAATTTTATAAAAGCGAAATTAAGATAAGCAATAATTAACTTTTCAATGTGCTATGTTTTAAATATTATTGTATTGTAAACTTGTAAACTCTAAGATGAAAAAAAAAATTAAGGTACTTTATATAATTGACACAAATATTCCAAATGTAGCAAATGGCGCAAACGCAGCCTTGTTGAATATTATAGACGAAATGATAAACTATGATGTGGAGCCAATGGTGGTAGTAGCTCATTACGGTTCTTTTTGTGAAGAATTAGAAAAGAGAAAAATTACTTTTAAAATAACTGATCATCAGTGTCATGTTTATCCGAAAGTAAAGTCGTTGAAAAATGCAGTTGCTTTTTTTCCTCGTTTATTAAGGATGTTAATGAAAAATAGTAATTCACAACTGAAATTAAAAAAGATTGTTGAGAAATTTCATCCAGATTTGATTCACACAAATATAGGTAAGATTCATATAGGCTATAATGTTGCAAAAAAGTTAAATATTCCCCACGTATGGCACATTCGAGAATATCAGGATTTAGATTTTGGAGCAACTCCGTTTCCGTCAAAAAAAAGATTTATAAATAAACTTAATTCTATAACTAATAATACTATAGCTATTACTCAAGGTATTTTTAATCATTTTAATATGACTGAAAATGCTCAAGTTATTTATGATGGTGTTATGAAAGAAGAAAGTATCCAATTTTTAGAAAAAAAAGACAACTATTTTTTATTTTTGGGACGATTGGAGGAAACAAAAGGAATACGACAGTTACTAGTTGCTTTTATTGATTTTGCTCATAATAATCATGATTTTGAATTATTAATTGCAGGTAATGGACATGATGTTTTTGTAAATGAGTTAAAAAATATAGTGAATGAATCGGGTTTTGTTAAACGGATTCATTTTTTAGGGTTTCGTAAAGATATTTCGGAATTATTATCAAAAGCCACAGCATTAATTGTCCCTTCAAAATATGAAGGTTTTGGATTTATTACAGTAGAAGCAATGTTCAATGGTTGCCTTGTTGTTGGAAATAATTCTGGAGGCACTAAAGAAATATTAGAAAATGAAAATTTAGGGATTCTTTACACAGGTCATGAAGAGTTGGTTTCAGCCCTTAACAAGATTGTATATTTAGGAATAGAAAATTATTATCCAATGATTAAAAAAGCACAAATAATTGCTTCAAAACTCTATTCTCAAGAACAAAATGTAAACAGTATTTATAATTTTTATAAAGAAATTTTAGCTAAAAGATCTGACAAGTCTATTCATTAAAATTTAAATAATAATATATATTTACTTAAAAAAATGTATTATTTCAATACCCTAAACAAAAAATAAATGTCGAAAAATATATTTATATTTAGCTTAATCTTAGTTTTTTTTTTTAATATATCTTATTTCGAATTAGAGTTAGGTCCTACATATATTGGTTGGATAGAAAATGCAACATATTTAATCGCTTTACCAGTATTGCTTTTATCAACATACAATAAGAGAAATAATGTTGAGCAATTATATATAATGATTATGCTTCTTGGATTGTTCTTTCATGTTTTTCTTCCTGAGAAAGGGAAGTTTCCAATAAGCGATGCTATACAATGGATATTCCTTATTGTTATAATAATTGCTTCACGAAAATACAAAACTCCACGATTAATATTTTATTTATTTGTAATATTTTTTATTATTCATTGTACATTAGCAATAATAGAATATAAATTACAGACGAATCTATTTGATTATTCATTTGTTAAAGATTTTAGTAATTTTTCTGAAACAAAAGAATTTAGAGCTTTTGGTTTAATGAAACAACCTTTGCAATCATCCAATATAACGCTTATTATTATGTCGTTCATTATGGTTAGTAAAGATATTAATTGGAATTTAAAGCTTGCATTATTAACTTTAGGCACTTTAGCTATGTTTTGTTTTAATTCGAGGATAGGTATAATTATTTTGGGTTGTTTATTAGTCTACCGCTATCTATTTTACAATTTAAAACCAATTTTTATTATTACAATATGTTCACTAATCTATATATTTTTTATTAATGATTTTATATCTTTTGTTGTACAAAATTCTCAAATCTTTGGGCGATTAGCGGAGAAAGATAATCTTACAGATGACTCTTCACTAGCTCGAATATTGAGCTATGTATATTTTTGGAATGCACGGTGGAACCTTCAGGATATAATGTTAGGAGGGCGTGAAATTCATCTCCAAGGATCCGAATTGACACTTGAAAATGGTATTCTTTTAACCATCTCTTGGTGGGGCTGGGTGGTGGGTATTGCCAAGGTTATTCTCGAACTTGTCATTTCATACATCTTCATAAATAAATATAATATTAAAGATAAGGTTATATTGCTAATTGCTTGTTGGGGTACTGCTTTTGCAAATAATAATTCATTCTATACGTTCGTATTTGTTTTTTTTATCATTTCCTTTTTAAGTATTAGTTCAATAGAGAATAGGAAAGATAATAATAAATTTAAAGATATAAAATAATTTAATCTAGTTTAGTAATAATAATGGCACAAAAAAAAGCAAGAGTTTTAGCATTTTACCTTCCTCAATTTCATCCCATTCCAGAAAATGATAAATGGTGGGGCAAAGGTTTTACGGAATGGACTAATGTAGGAAAAGCAAAACCACTTTTTAAAGGACATTATCAACCAAGGGTTCCAGCAGACTTGGGTTATTATGATTTACGATTGCCACAAGTACGAGAAGCTCAAGCCGAAATGGCTAAAGAGGCTGGGATTGAAGGTTTTATTTATTGGCATTATTGGTTTGGGGATGGAAAACGTTTAATGTCAGAAATATTTGATGAAGTGTTGAAAAGTGGAAAACCAGATTTCCCGTTTGCTCTAGGTTGGGCTAATCATTCATGGTATGCTAAGGATTGGAATACTGATGGGGTTAAAAATGATAAATTATTAATAAAGCAGTCTTATCCTGGTGAATTAGATTATAGGGCACATTTCGAGATGGTGCTCGAAGCTTTTAAAGATAAACGATATTTGAAAGTGGGAAATAAACCCATATTTCTGATATTTGATGTGATTAACTTACCAGACGAATTTATTCCATTGTGGAATAAATGGTCTAAAGAATCTGGGTTTACGGATGGTATTTATTTCGTAGCTAATGTAAATAAAAATCAAATACAGTCCAAAGAAGAATTACTTTCTAAAGGATATTCTTCTGTTACTTATCAAAAAATGTCTGCGTTATATTCCCAAAAAAATAAGTTTGGTAAGATTAAATTTCGCTTAATTGGTGCCATAAATAAATTAATTTTCAATAAACCACTATTTGCTATGGATTACAAAAAAGCTTATCCATATTTTGTTGGTGATGAAGAGAAAGAAGAAGATGTAATTCCATTTATGCTGCCAAATTGGGATCATACTCCTAGAAGTGGAAGTAATGGGTCATTACTTATTAATTCGTCTCCAGCTTTATTTAAAGAACATGCCAAGCAGGTACTTGATGTAGTCGAGAATAAAGATAATAAGTTGGTTTTTTTGAAATCTTGGAATGAATGGGCTGAAGGTAATTATATGGAACCCGATCTCGTTCATGGGAAGAATTACTTAAAGGTACTAGGTGATGAATTACTAAGATAAAAGTTTATTTGTAAAAGCATATAATATTGTTATACTATTATAATTCTTGTAGTATTAACTAAATTGACCACTATCCAAGCACTCAGTTTTGGTTTAGATTTAATTTCAAAAGCAAATTTGATCAAGTATAAAATATATTTGCATTGACACCACTATTTAAAGTTATCAATGAAATTGAAAGTATAGATATTGACAGAACTCTAGATTTCTTTTTAGTAGAACAGATTTATAAGATTCAGAAAGAAAATCCAACATTTTTCAATCAAAAATAGCCGAAGTATTGGGTAATTTGTTATTTTAATTGAAATGTAACTCTGTTTTTGATTTTTCTATGAAAACTATCGGACTGAATATTGAAAAAGAAAAATATGAAAAGAAAAATATGTTGGATTACACCGGATTATTTTATTGATTGTGACATAGATATTATTCCTAAGCTTTTGCCTTTTTTTGAGATTGATTGGATTGTTATATTACCTACAACTGGAGCTCGGTTTAAGAAAGAAAATTTTTTGGATCTTGTAAAGCAGTATGGATTAACTATTGAAATTGTTTATTGTCAATATAGGCAACGTGATGCCAGAAGGGTAGCTTTTTATCTTAAATTATATCAGAAAATAAAATCTGTTTCTCCTGATTTAATATATTTAAATTATGGTGCGACTCCATTTTCAGGCGTGTTGACAAGTTTATTAAATAAAAACAGTACAATTATCACAGCTCATCAGGGAGAAGTTCATAAAGGTTTTCGCTTTCCATTGGTGGCAAACATAATAAGAAATCTATATTATTGGAAGGTTAAATATGTAAACATGTTCTCACCTTCACAAACTTTATTGTTTAATAAAAATTATCCTAATTCACATGTTTTTATGATATTATTAGGTTTAAAGGATTTTGGAGAGAGTAAAGCAGTAAAAAAGATAGATGCAGTTCAATTTTTATCCTTTGGTATTATTAATTATGGTAAACATATTGATTTGTTAATTGATGCAGCATGCAATATTTACGAAAAAGGGATAAGAAATTTTAAAATTAAAATAGCAGGTGCTTGTGATAATTGGGATTTTTATCAAAATAAAATAAAATTTCCCGATATTTTTGAGATTGATATTAGATTGATTGATAATAAAGAAATTCCTGATTTGTTTTCTGAATCCCATTATTTTGTTCAACCTTACAGAATAGTGACTCAAAGTGGTCCTTTAAAAATTGCTTTTAATTATGCAACTCCAGTAATAGTATCGGATTTACTAGGTTTTACAGATGAAGTTAAAGATGGGGTAAACGGATTTGTTTTTAAAAAAAATGATGTACATGATTTAGAAAATCTATTACTTAAATTGGTAGAAAACCATGACACTATTTATCCTGCTTTAATTGATGGTATGAAAACATATACAACTGACCACTATTCTATGGAGGTAATTACAAATAGTTATCTTAACATGTTTAATTTCGTAATTCAAAATAAATAATTATGAAACATTTATTTATTGCCCATTCCCATAGTTTATTTTTATCTGTTTTGGGAGTTATCGACTTTCTTAAGTTGAAAGAAGATGAGGTTATAGTTATTTATACTCGTAATTATAGTAATAGTTTAATTAAAATACCGTACCAATCAATCGATCTATCTCTGATACATGAAGATTGTAAAACAATTGTTCGAAATCGGACACAAAGAAATATAACGATAAAGGAGTTGGATATAATTATAGACCAATTGGTATCTGATAAATATGTTGCCTATGTACCTCACCTAGTATTTCCCATGTTTCAAATTTTAATAACTAACACAAAGTGTTCTAGTTTTCATTATGTTCAGGAAACACCGATTGTTTTTAAAAGTGCTTTTTCCGAGGAGAAATCAATTGAGTATTATTTACATCGCTTTTATAATAACACCATTTTACATGATAAAAGAATTTGGAAGTCAATTAAATGGACAATACCAGCTTTTCTAAAAAATGCAGCACTAACTGAAACTTTTGCAATTTCGGAGGAAATTTTTCAATACTTACCGAGAAAAAATAATTTGATTGAATGGCCAAAATTGCATTGTGACTATGAGTTAAATATAGAATACCCTTGTTTTATTTTTGAATCAATAATTGAAATGACAGCCATTGAGCCAGAAATATATTTTGATGCCATAGATAAATTAATTAAAGATAATGCTATCGAGTTTAATTATGTAAAGTTTCATCCGAATCAATCTATTGATAATAGAGAAAAAATAAATAAGCTATTTTTAAAAAACAATGTCCAAATGATAGAACTGCCAATGGATATACCATTTGAAATTTTTTTATCAAAATTCAAATCACTTAAAGTTTGTGGTTTTGATAGTTCACTTTTGGTTTTAGCAAAACAACTTAATCATGTCGTAGTGTCAGGCAGAGAAAATTTGTTAACTAGCTTTATATATCGAAGATGGTATTCTCAACATTATTAATCAAGAATTAGTGTTACATTCAGTTAATGATAGGTTGAAAAGAGTAGATTTTGAAAAATACAAGACTACTTATTTTTTAGTAATAAATTAAAAAATATAGCTAGATTAAAAAATAAATAATAATTTACATAGTACTTAATGAATATTCTTATTTCATCTCCAAGTTTAGACCCAACTAAAAATGTAAGTGGTATTTCAACCGTTACTATATCTATTATTAAATATAATAAAGAACATCGATATTATCATTATTTATTAGGCAGACCTGATAAAAAAACAAATAATTTATTATGGGGTATCATGTTAATAAAACAATTTCTTCTATTTCCATTTTTCATTAAGAAAAATAAAATAAAAATTGCACATCAAAATCTCCCCTTGAACGCTAAAGGGATATTAAGAGAATTTGTAATAAATTGTTGGTGTTGTTTACTGAGAATCCCTATAGTTTTACAGATACATGGAGGTTCATTTATAGCAGATGGGACTAGTAATTTTATATATAAAAAATTAGTACAATTCATATTTCAAAATTCCAAGCAAGTTATTGTTTTAAGTGAAGTAGAAAAGACACTATTAGAAGAAAAATTTGGGTACATTAAAGCTATAGTTCTTCCAAATTGCATTGACACATCTATCTTTAAATCTGATAAAAAAATTCAAAATTATAATAAACTAAATCTTTTGTTCTTAGGAAGAATCGAAAAAAATAAAGGGATTTATGAATTAATTGAAGCTCTTAAAAAACTTAAGAATGAATTTGATTTTAGTTTTTTATTGTGCGGGACGGGTCCTTTACTAGAACATTGTATTGAAGCTTTTGATAAAATTCTTGGAAAAAATTTTGAATATAAAGGAGTAGTTTTTGGGGAATCAAAAAATAATATAATCAAAAAATCAGATTTATTTATTCTACCATCATATTTTGAAGGTATGCCATTGGCACTTCTTGAAACGATGGCGGCAGGAGTTGTGCCTATTGTAACAAGTGTGGGATCTATGAGAGATATTATTAAACATGGCGTCAATGGGTTACAGGTAGAAGCCCAAAATTCAAATGATTTGTATGTAAAATTAAAATACATACTCTTAAACCTAAATGAATATCAAAAGTTATCAATTAATGCTCAAAGTACAATAAAAGAAAACTATGATATAGAAAACTATATAGAAAAATTAAATAAAATATATAAGAGACTTGAAAATGTTTAATAAATAAGTTATTTCCAAATAAAATTAATAATGATCAAATTCATTTCTAAAGTATCCCTTTTTAACTACTCCATTTATAATGGCAATTTAATGGATTGCATTACCTCAGAAAAAATACTAATCAATACCATCAACCAATATTCGTTTTGTATTGCACAGGAGGATGAGGCTTTCAAAAAGGCATTGCAAGGTTCAGATGTGTTATTACCGGACGGTATGGCTATTGTATTGGCTACAAGACTTCTAACCCATACCAAAATAAAGAAGATTGCTGGTGCACAATTGCATGATTTTTTGCTTTCCAAATTGAACGAGACAGGAGGAAGCTGTTTTTATTTGGGGGCTTCCGAGGCTACCCTAGCTAAGATTACCGCAAAGGTAAATCGAGAGTTTTCAAAAGTTAAAGTATATAGTTATTCGCCACCGTTTAAAGCAGTTTTTACCGAAAATGATAACCAAAACATGCTAGCAGCAGTCAATGCAGTTACTCCAGAGGTATTATTTATCGGTATGACAGCTCCAAAACAAGAAAAGTGGGCGTTCCAACATAAAGACCTACTACATGTGAAAACCATTTGTTCTATTGGGGCTGTTTTTGATTTTTATGCGGGTACGGTAAAACGACCATCCCCTTTTTGGGTTGCACTAGGATTAGAATGGTTTATTCGTTTGCTAAATGAACCCAAACGCATGTGGAAACGATATTTGTATTATGGACCCTTTTTTATAAGGTACGTAATTTGGGAGAAATTTAGAATTGTTTTTAAAAAGCAAAAGTAATACTTAATTAAAAGATGAAAAAAATCCTTATCACTGGAGGAGCAGGTTTTATAGGGTCCCATGTGGTTCGACGTTTTGTAAACAACTACCCAAAGTATCGTATCTACAATCTAGACGCATTAACCTATGCAGGAAATTTAGAGAACATTGCTGATATAGAAGCATCGTCCAATTATACCTTTATTAAAGGCGATATTGTAGATGCGGCTTTTATAGATCAATTATTTGCAGAGCATCAATTTGATGGGGTGCTGCATCTAGCTGCCGAGTCGCATGTAGATCGTTCCATTACAGACCCGTTGTCCTTTGTCAAAACGAATGTTATTGGAACCGTTAATTTATTAAATGCGGCTAAAAATAGTTGGAAAGACAATTACGAAGGCAAACGTTTTTACCACATCAGCACCGATGAAGTATACGGAAGTTTAGGTGCAGAAGGCTTATTTACCGAAACCACCGCTTACGACCCTAACTCACCTTACTCGGCCTCTAAAGCCAGTTCCGATCATTTTGTTCGTGCCTATGGCGAAACCTATGGTTTCCCGTATGTATTGACCAACTGTTCTAATAATTACGGGCCGTTTCATTTTCCTGAAAAATTGATTCCTTTATTTATTAATAATATCCTAACCAATAAACCCTTACCCGTTTATGGAGACGGAAAATACACCCGCGACTGGCTTTTTGTAGAAGACCATGCCGTGGCAATTGATTTAGTTTTTCACCAAGGTAAAAACCACGAAACCTATAATATTGGTGGTTTTAACGAATGGCAAAATATTGATTTAGTTAAATTATTGTGTACCATTATGGATGAAAAACTGGGCAGAATCTCGGGAACTTCAGAGCAATTAATAACTTATGTAAAAGACCGTCCAGGGCACGATTTGCGCTACGCCATCGATGCCAATAAAATTAATAAAGAATTAGGATGGAAACCATCGGTTACTTTTGAGCAAGGTCTAGAAAGAACGGTTACTTGGTATCTAGAAAATCCAACTTGGTTGAACAACATTACTTCGGGGGAATATGCCTCCTACTATGAAAAACAATATACAAATTAAGGCGAAAGTCGAAAAGCTGAATATAAAATAGAATAATATGAAAGGAATTATACTAGCCGGTGGATCTGGCACCCGCTTGCATCCCTTAACGCTTGCCATGAGCAAACAAATGATGCCGGTGTACGACAAACCCATGATTTATTATCCGCTATCCATCTTGATGTTGGCAGGTATTAATGAAATTTTGATTATTTCTACCCCTACGGACTTACCAAATTTTAAAAAGCTATTGGGGGATGGTGCTCAAATTGGTTGCCGTTTTGAATATGCCGAACAAGCCATTCCAAATGGTTTAGCACAAGCCTTCGTAATCGGCGAAGAATTTATAGGAAACGATAAAGTAGCATTAGCACTAGGCGATAATATTTTTTATGGTAGTGGTTTAAGTAAATTGCTACAAGCCAATAACAATCCAGAAGGAGGAGTAGTTTATGCCTATCAAGTGCACGATCCAGAACGTTATGGGGTAGTAGAATTTGATCCAGATTTCAACGTGCTTTCTATAGAAGAAAAACCAATAGAACCAAAATCAAATTATGCAGTTCCCGGATTGTATTTTTATGATAATACCGTGGTGGAAATTGCTAAAAGTATCGCACCATCGGCCCGAGGAGAATACGAAATTACCGATGTAAATAAAGAATATTTAAAGCAAGGGAAATTAAAAGTAGGTGTACTAGATCGAGGAACTGCTTGGCTAGATACGGGAACTTTCGAATCGTTAATGCAAGCAGGACAATTTGTGCAAGTTATTGAAGACCGCCAAGGTCTAAAAGTAGGTTGTATTGAAGAAGTAGCCTATAGAATGGGTTACATTACTGCTGAGCAACTTGAGGCTATTGCTAGTCCTTTAGTGAAAAGTGGCTATGGAAAATACCTTTTAGAATTACTTCCTAAATCCAATTAAATTATGAAAATTTCAAAAGGAGCTTTACAAGATGTAATAATTATAGAACCTAGGGTTTTTGAAGACAGCCGTGGTTTATTTTTTGAATCGTTTAATAGCGAAACTTGGAAACTCCAAGGTCTTCCCTATGAATTTGTACAAGACAACCAATCGTATTCCTCGAAAGGGGTGTTGCGCGGTTTGCATTTCCAACAAGGAGCACACGCACAAGGCAAATTAGTGCGCGTTATTAGCGGACGAGTATTGGATATAGCAGTAGACATGCGCCCTGAATCTCCCACTTTTGGAAAATGGGAGTTTTACGATTTGGATGCCAAAACCAATAAAATGGTGTACATCCCAACCGGTTTTGCGCATGGTTTTCTAGCATTAGAGGATAGTATATTTTCGTACAAGTGTACCGCTGGTTATAATAAAGAATCGGAAGGCGGCATTATTTGGAACGATCCAAAACTAAACATAGCTTGGCCAATTGAAGAACCGAATGTTTCTGAAAAAGATTTGATTTTACCCACTTTTGATTCTTATTTCGAATAATTAGGAACTTAAAAATTTTAGTTTTTGGAAGACATGGTCAATTGGGTCAATGTCTTAAAAAAGTTGCGGATAGCGAGTAAATAGTAGGACTACTATATTTGGATGAAGTAAAGGATACTATTTTAGATACTATTTATCGAATTTATTTTCAAAACACAATCTAATTAACAACAAAAAGTGTCAAGTAATTTTAGGAAGGGTCAGGGAAAGACAATAAGTATAGTCCGTAGCTCAATAAGAACTTACCGAAGCTTAATCGTGATCTCCCGAAATTATTTCTTGTATTACGGAAGGTTTATCTTTACTTAAGGAAGCTTTATAAATACTTGTAGAAATTCCATCTTGACCTACCGAAGGGTAATCTTTACTTACGGAAGATCCTAAATGGTATACCTAAATGGAATAAGTACTTACGGAAAACGAACAACGTTATGCCAAAAGCAAACAGAGAGGTTCTAAAAGCACAAAGCCTTATGTAGAGAACGAACAGCGTTATATCAAAAGCAAATAAAGAGATTCCAAAAGCATAAAGCCTTATGTAGAGAACGAACAGCGTTATTTCAAAAGCAAATAGAGAGGGTACTAAAGCAGATAGCCTTATGAAGCGAACGAACAGCGTTAGGTCAAAAGCAAATAGAGAGGTTACAAAAGCATATAGCCTTATGTAGAGAACGAACAGCGTTAGGTCAAAAGCAAAGAAGCACATGCTAAAGAGAATTAAAGTTGTCACTTAACTCGCAACAACTCAGAATTACCTTTAGTACCCCCTCTCCTGTCATTGCGACGTTGGATGCAATCTAGGGGTTGGAGGAGAGGACAAATCGAAAGCTTGCAGTGACAGGTAACCGGCACTGTAGTTTTTCAAAACCCAAAACCCAGAACCCAGAACCTTTTGATGAGATTCTTCCTTCGTCAGAATGACAAGTCGCCGGGGGTGAAGTGCACAAAACAATAAAATAGTCAGAACTCATTGTATAACGTAAAAAGTGTATTTGAAAACGATACTCACTCCCCTCTCCTTTTTAGAGGGGCTGGAGGTGAGGTTAACTTAGAACCTCAGAACCTTAGCGCCTTAGTACCTTAAGAAGAGATTCTTCCTTCGTCAGAAGGACAAGTCGCCGGCACTGTAGTTTTCCAAAACCTAGAACCTAGAACCTAGAACCTAAAACCCAGAACCCAAAACCCAAAACACCATACAAAAAAATAAAATTATTTTTGTAATTTTGAAAAAAGATTAAAAAAATGAAAACATTAAGTATATCTATATCCGATTTAGAATTTAACAAATTCGGGATTAAAGAGAGTAAACTGAATTTTACTGATTTTGTAGACATTGTAAGTAAAGAATTAACCCGCCAAAATTTAAGTAAGTGTATAAAACTTGCTGAAAAATATGGTCTTTCTAAAATGACAATGGATGAAATTACAGACGAAGTAAAAGCAGTTAGAAAAGATGCAAAGAATCGTAATTGATACCAATGTAATTATTTCATCATTAATTCAGAAAAGTTATCCTTATACAATTATAAACGAACTTTTTATTGATGACAAAATAGAGATGTGTGTTTCCGAAGAATTAATGGCGGAATACTATGACGTATTAAGAAGAGAAAAGTTTGCTAAATTTCAAGATTTTTTTGCAAGAGCAGAAGTTTTACTTGTAGAAATAGAAACTAAAGCAAAAATGTTTAATCCGAAAATCCGATTACAATTAATTTCCGATTTAGACGATAACAAGATATTAGAACTTGCAGACGAATGTTTGGCAAATTTTGTAATAACCGGGAACACCACAGATTTTACATTCCCAACTTATAAAGAAACTAAGATTGTAACCCCAAGAGAATATTGGGAAATTCATAACCTTAGAGCCTTAGAGCCTTAGTGACTCAGCACCTTTTGAAGAGATTGCTTCGTCCCTCGAAATAACAAGTAACCGGTACCGCAGTTTACCAAAACCTAGAACCCAGAACCCAGAACCTTTTTGATCATGAACATAAATCTTATAAAAACAGAAGCCGATTATAATCAAGCGTTGGAAAGACTTGAAATAATTTTTGACGCAAAAAGAGGAACGGAACAAGGCGACGAATTGGAACTTTTGGGCATGTTAATTGACCAGTACGAAAACGAACATTTTGCGATTGCTTTGCCAGATCCAATCGATGCAATAAAATTCAGAATGGAGCAATTAGGTTACAATCAAAATGATTTAGCAAGGATAGTCGGAATTAAGAGTCGAGCAAGTGAAATTTTGAACCGAAAAAGAAAACTATCATTGGAAATGATTAGACAATTACATAACGAACTTAATATTCCAACCGACGTTCTGATTCAAACCTATTAGTAAAAATAAACGGACCATTCCTAACCCACGATCTTAGAAACGAACCTTAATGCCTTAGTTGCTCAGCGCCTTTAAAACAGATTGCTAAGCCAGTTCGCTATCGCTCGTGTCCCCGTGCATCGGAATGACATTTAACCGGTACTGCAGTTTTCCAAAACCCAGAACCTAGAACCCAGAACCTTAAGAAGAGATTCTTCCTTCGTCAGAAGGACAAGTCGCCGGGAGTATAGTGCTAATAACAACAAAATAGCAGAGACCTATTATAAAATAAAAAGTGTATTTGAATACGAAACTCACTCCCCTCTCCTTTTAGAGGGGCTGGAGGTGAGGTTAACTTAGAACCTTAGAACCTTAGCGACTCAGCACCTTAAGAAGAGATTCTTCCTTCGTCAGAATGACAAGTCGCCGGGGGTATAGTTTTCCAAAACCTAGAACCCAGAACCTAGAACCTAGAACCCAAAACCTTAAAAAACATTCCTCCTCCCTCGGAAAGACAAGCATCCGGAACCACAGTTCCCAAAAAAAATGAAAAAACTCCTTTTTATTCTTACATTAGCACTAATAATTGGCATTTTTTATTTTTCGTGGTTGCCCGATTCCACATTAACTAGCGAAAGGTATTTGCCGATTTGGTTGCTAAACTGGAGTAATGAATATGTAAATTTGCGCACTGCCGTTCCTTTTGTAGTAATTGGGGTTGTGCTAGAAGCAAGAAGCGGTTTACAAAAACCTGTAAATAACAAAAGTTGGATCTATAACACACTATTGGCTGCAACAATAGTAATTAGCGCAGAGGTTGGGCAATATTTTACCGATAAACGCCACACGGATGTGTACGACATTTTGTTTGGTATCGTTGGCACCCTTTCGGGAATCGCCTTTTATCACGTAATCCTTCAACTAGTAAAAAAATGTAAAAAATGCTAAACAGACATAAATTTTCTTTTATTTTTTCCTGCATACTAAGTGATTTTCTAGCTATTATTGCTAGCGCTTGCATTTTTATTAAATATGTTCAAACGCAAGATCTAGCGGAAAACAGTACTAAATCTGACTATATTATTATTGCTTCGGTAATCACATGGTTACTTTCGGTACTTTATTTTAGGTTGTACAGTATTTCAACCACCTTTAATTTGGAATTTTTTTACCGCCAAACTTGGCGCGCCTTTTTGCTGCAAGGCATTTTATGGCAAATTTTTATTTTTCTATTGCAGGGAGGTTTACAATACAAAAACAATACGGTTTCTAATTTATACCAATTTTCTTTTTGGATACTTTATATTTTCTTTTCGAGGAGCTTAATAACGTTATTGTTATTTCGTATGAAAAAAAAATTGAACAAACTCTTAAATGTTGCTATTTGGGGTTTTAATAAAACCAGTATTGAATTGGCGGCGGTATTGGAGTCCAATGTCACATTTCTTAATTTTAAAGGAATTTTAAATGAAGAAATAGAAGCAGAAATAAATTCTCCGGAGGAGTATAAAATAGAATTAAACAAAGCCATTAAACAAGCTCATAAGGAAAAAATAGACGAGTTGTATATTGTTACTGCTCCTAACAATATTGGCGATTTAAACCACTATTTTAATTTAGCCGATTCCTATTGCATTCGATTGAAATTTGTACCCGATTTTTCAACTATTTCTTCCGAGTCCTTTGCTACCTCCAATTTTAATAATTTCCAAGTTATTAAGCCACGCCACGAACCTTTACAAAATGCCTATAACCGTTTATTAAAACGTATTTTTGATCTTGCTTTTAGTTGCTTGGTTATTGTTTTCATACTTTCCTGGTTGTATCCTCTTATAGGTGGCATTATTAAGTACCAAAGCAAAGGGCCAGTATTGTTCAAACAATTGCGTACCGGCAAGAAAAACAAACCATTTTGGTGCTATAAATTCCGCAGCATGGAGGTTAACGAGAGTAGCGATAGTCTACAAGCGCAAAAGGGAGATGCACGAATTACTCCTATTGGCCAATTCATCCGACGAACCAGTCTAGACGAATTACCACAATTTTTCAATGTGTTGTTGGGCGACATGAGCATTGTAGGACCGAGACCACACATGCTTAAACATACCGAAGACTACAACGATTTGATTTCTAATTTTATGGTACGGCATTTTGTGAAACCCGGAATTACTGGTTTGGCACAAGTATCTGGTTTGCGTGGAGAAACCAAAAAAGTTTCCGACATGAAACGAAGAGTAAACGCCGACATTCAATACGTTCAAAATTGGAATATTATGAAAGATATAAAAATTTGCTTTTTAACAGTAATCGTTACTATAAAAGGCGACAAAAACGCCTATTAACCCCAAATAAAAACCATTATGTTAATAACCTACTTACTTGGATTCCTATCAGGTATTGCAATTGCTTCCTTTTTTATCGGAAAAGAATTGTATAAGTACTACATCAAAAACAAAGTACAAAGCAAACAGTTGGAACGTTTAATGCGTTTAAAACATAAAAATAAAAAAGCGGTGTTGGATGCGGGAATCTAGGTTTCGAGTTCCGAGTTTCAGGTTTCGAGTTTCGAGTTTTGAGTTTTGAGTTTCAGGTTTTGTGTTCTAGGTTTTGGAAAACTATACCCCCGGCGACTTGTCATTCTGACGAAGGAAGAATCTCATCAAAAAGTTCTAGGTTCTAGGTCTTGGAAAACTACAGTACCGGCGGCTTGTCATTCCGAGGCACGAGGGCACGAGCGATAGCGAACTGGCTTAGCAATCTCATCACATGTTTCTGGGTTCTAGGTACTAGTTCCTCATAACTTAACACTGACAACTTAATTCTGCTTTCTGAAAACTGAAAACTGACCACTAGTACCCCCGGCGACTTGTCATTCTGACGAAGGAAGAATCTCATCAAAAAGTTCTAGGTTCTAGGTTTCGAGTTTCAGGTTTCGAGTTTCAGGTTTTGGGTCCTCATAACTTGTTACTGACTACTAAATTCTGCTTTCTGAAAACTGAAAACTGAAAACTGAAAACTGACCACTGACCACTGACCACTCAACCTACTCCCTAGAAAAAAACTAATTATATAAAAAAAAAACCTATTTTTGTCGCGCCATACGCTTAACCTAAATAATTTCTATGCAAACACCTTTTCCAAAAACGCTACTCCTAGTACTTATTGCTATAGTAGTTACCTCTTGTGTGTCAAGTTCTAAAATCACCTATATGCAGGATATCTATTCAGCAAAAAAAGAGGGGCAAGCCAAAACCAATTACGAACCAAAATTGCAAGCAGACGATTTGTTAAGCATTATTGTTTCTGCAGAAAATCCAGAGAATGCGTTACCATTTAACCTTCCTACTATCCAAAGTAATTACAATACCGACGGAACGGTAGCCCAAAGTGCTATTAAAACCTACTTAATCAATACCCACGGAGAAATAGATTTTCCGGTTTTGGGAAAAATAAAATTAGCAGGGTTAACGCATACCGAAGCCCACGATAAATTGGTGGCATTGGTATCCGACTATATTAAAAACCCTGGAGTAAACTTAATCCTACTTAATTTTAAAGTATCGGTATTAGGAGAAGTAAATCGACCAGGAAGCATTCCGGTTAGAGGAGAACGGATTACTCTTTTGGAAGCTTTGAGTATAGCTGGGGACTTAACTATTTATGGTAAACGAAATAACATCTTAGTAATTCGCGAGCAAAATGGTGAAAAAACCTACCAAAGCATAGACATTACCAAATCAAGTTTTATCCATTCGCCTTTTTATTATTTGTCCCAAAACGATGTAGTGGTAGTAAGTCCTAACAAAACTAAAATAAATGCCTCTGCCGTAGGGCCGAATACCTCAATAATTATTAGTTCTATTTCATTGTTATTGACCTTATTAATATTACTTAAAAAATAAAATATGCAAGATTCTTTTAATATGCAAGAGGAAGAAGAGAATGAAGTTTCTTCTTTTAAAATTTTAAGCCGGTACATACGATTCTGGAAATGGTTTGTAATAAGCATACTAATTTGTACTGCTATTGCCTTCTTAAAATTGCGGTATGCAACTCCCCAATATAAAGCTACTGCTAAGATTTTAGTAAATGATGAAAAAAAGGGTAACCTCGCTTCTGAGCTTGGTGCTTTTGCAGATTTAGGGATGTTAGGTGGAGTAAAAAACAATGTAGACAATGAAGTAGAAATCTTGAATTCGACTACTTTAGTGGAGAAAACAGTAGAAAAACTGCGTTTTAACATTGTTTATTTAAGAAAAGGCAATATTCGGGATGCAGAACAGCATGGCGAAACCCTACCAATTGAATTGCAAATTACCAACGCAAGTGATGCTTTCAATAAAAATGGTCAAAGTTTTATTGTAAAAATAATTTCTAATTCTAATTTTGAATTAGAATATGCTTCTGGAAAAAAACTTGGAACCTTCCATTTTGGCTCCCCTATAGTTGTTAAAGAAGCACGTATTTCAATCCAAAAAACCCCTTTTTTCAATACAATTGCTCCTATTGATGATAGTTATATTATTAATAGATACCCTGTAATTGCAAAAGCTTCAGAATACAGTGCTTCGTTATCGGTAGAAGCTTTAAGTAAAACGAGTAGTATTGTAAACCTAAGTGTAAACAATGCAGTTCCTAAAAAAGCTGCCGATTTTTTAGATGGATTAATTACCATTTATAATGAAGAAGCGATTAAGGATAAAAATCAAATTTCAGAAAATACCCTGAAATTTATTCAGGAACGTTTAGGGATCATCTCATCCGAATTGGGCGCGGAAGAAAGTAAGGCCAAAGGCTTTAAGGAATCGAACCAATTGGTAGATATTACTTCCAATGCTAATATCTATTTAAGGAATTTTTCAGATCTTGATAAAATGCTCATCGAAACCGAAACCAAATTGCGGGTAACCGAAATAATGGCGGATTTCATGAAGCACAAAAGTAGGTCGGAATTAGTGCCAGCCGAACTTATTCCGAGTGAAAGAATGACTGCTCAGGTAAATCCGTTAATCCAACAGTACAACAATTTAGTATTACAAAACAACCGTTTGCTTAAAGATGGTAAGAAAAGCAATGCTACTTTAGTAAATATAGACCAGCAATTAACCGATTTAGAACGCGATATAACACAGAGTATTTCGCAATACAAATCCAAATTGGTAGTCGAAAAAGGCGATTTGACCAAACAATACAATTTAATGTCGGGTAAACTAAGCCAAATTCCTACACAAGAACAGGAATTCCGTGTGATAGAGCGCCAACAAAAAATTAAAGAAGGTATTTATTTGTATTTGATACAAAAAAGAGAGGAAACCGCGATAGCCTTATCTGTAACCGAACCAAATGCCAAAATTGTAGATGCCGGTCGTGCCTTTCCAAATCCTATATCTCCTAACAGAAATATATATTATCTGGTTGCCTTGCTATTGGGCTTGGGTATTCCTTTCGGGATTTTATATGTTATTTTCTTATTGGATGATAAAATATATAACGGTAGTGATGTAGAGGAAAAATCCAAAGGTATTCCGGTACTGGCAGAAATTCCAAACGTGTTAGAAGGAAAAAATGGCGAGGCACAAAAATTGGAGGCCTTTAGAACCTTACTTAATAACACGAACTTTATTACACCTTATGATGAAAACGACGAGGGTAAAGTAATATATGTATCCTCCGCCAAAAAAGGAGAAGGTAAAACCTTTGTAGCTTACAATCTTGCTAATTCCTATTCTAGTCTGGAGAAAAAGACCATCTTAGTAGGTACCGATTTTAGAAATCCACAGTTACATAAATATTTGAATCAAAGTAAATCTGCCAACAAAGGGCTTTCTAATTATTTACACAATAATTCTTTTAAATGGAGAGATTTAGTTATTTCCCCAGCAGAACAAGGCTTTGTATTTGACATGTTGTTAGCTGGAGATATCCCTCCAAATCCTACTTTACTTTTGTCTAGTAAGCGTTTTGCAGATTTTATGGCAGAATTGAAAAAAGAATACGATATAATTATAGTGGATACTGCTCCAACCTTATTGGTTTCCGATACCTTGATTATTTCTAAATATGCAGATACAACTGTGTTTGTAGCACGATCTGGAGTAACCGAGAAAAAATTAATTCAGTATGCGGTTAAATTGAAGGAAGATGATAAAATTAACAATGTTGGATATGTAATAAACTCAATAGATTATTCAAACACCTACGGATATGGTTACGGATATGGGTATGGCTACGGATATGGCTACGGATATAACTATGGTTATGGTTATGGCTACGGAGCAGAAGAAGCCGCTAAACCTTGGTACCGAAAAGGCATTATAGGTCGCTTTTATAAAAAGGTATTTAAAAGATAAGAAGTTATAGGATAACTAGAAAAAAAGGAAGTCTTTAATATCCAAAACCAGTACCTCCTTTTATAATTTCATTGGTATAAAAAAAGCGTCGGAAGATTTTCCCGACGCTTTTTTTATTTTATAGAAATAAGCTTTTATAAGAGCTCCAATTTTTATAAATCAATATTCCGTTTAAGACGGCAACAATTAAAGCACCTGCAATCCCGGAAGCATCTAAAAAGAGATGAAACAACACGATGTTAATAGATATTGGTACTAAGGAAAGCAAAGCAAAGGCCACCCATTTTTTTGCTAATAAAAGCACGCCTATAATTAATTCCAATAAGGCTACCGTTTTCAAAATATACCCTGTTGCTACCAAGGAAGACAAAAAAGCAGCGGCCTTTTCTGGTGGCACTGGCAACGGAATAAAAGGTTGCGGCAGCAGTATATTCAATCCGAATAAAACAAGAATACCACCCAGTATTCTTCTGACAATTTTAGTAAACATGGAATTCATAATTGGTTGGTTTAAAGGTTCGTATAAAGTAAATTTATAAATAATTTTTAACACTACCCAATTATTCCTCTCAAAATATAGGAAAACCAAGTGTTTGCTGGAGGTTCCAACGTATTCCAATCCAATTATATAACCTACGCAAGATAGGTACAATTGCAATTGCTAATCAGTGTTCAGTGCTCGGTGTTCAGTGCTCGGTGTTCACAAATAAAATCCGTTCTAATCCGTGCAATCTGTGGCAAAAACAACTACTTGCTATGTATTCTATGCAAAGCGAAGCGCCTTAACTCCATTAAAAACCTATGAATCTCCTATGTGGTTAAAAAACAATTTCAATTGTAAATAAAATCCGTTCCAATCCGTGCAATCTGTGGCAAAAACAACTACTTGCTATGTATTCTATGTAAAGCGAAGCGCCTTACTCCATTAAAAACCTATGAATCTCCTATGTGGTTAAAAAACAATTGCAAAATCAGCGATCAGTGTTCAGTGCTCAATGCTCGGTGATCAGTAATACAAAACACAATACCAATTGCCATCCTAAATTAAACAGTAACAATATTCATCTGCGTTATCTGCGTAATAAAATTCAATGGCAACGTCAAAATCAATAACAAATAAAATCCGATCCAATCCGTGCAATCTGTGGCAAAAACAACTACTTGCTATGTATTCTATGTAAAGCGAAGCGCCTTAATCCATCTTAAAACCAATCCATCTATGTGGTTAAAAAAACAATAGCAATATCAAATCACAAAATTAATCCCTAAAACAATATTCCTTCCAATATTAGGAATCCCATCATTTTTAAGTCTAGATAAATGAGAAATATACTTTCTATTTAGTAAATTATTGGCATTCAAATTAACATCAAAAGCCATTTTACCTAACGTAACTCTCCCACCAAAACCAAAATTCAATAACGTATAATCGTTGGATTTGGTTTCAAACGGACCTGGATTATTTTGATTTAAAGTATGTTCCACATTCAAAACCGCAAAACTATCTTTTAAATATTTAGTCGACTTAAATTCGGTTTTAATAGAATTATTCCATTTATTAGCCGGAATCAAAGGCAAGTTATCTCCGTTTTGTTTTTTACCCGTTACGCTTTCCAAACTACTCGTAATGTGCAACCAATCTAAAGGATGCGGATGGAAGTGAATTCCGGCTTCCCCACCATATAAATTGGCATTGGCTTGGGCATAATTGTAAGCATCCAACCCATTAATTTGAGTGCCATTTGGAGCAATAAAAATATAATTGTTGATGTGATTGTAAAAACCATTTACAAACAATTCAAAATGCGAATTTCGGTATTCCAAATTCAAATCGGTTTGAAAATTTTGTTCTTTTTGCAAATTTACATTCCCAATTTCGTAGCGGTTACTTCCTTCGTGAACGCCATTCGAAGTTAATTCTGCCAAGTTGGGAGCCCTAAATCCAGAAGCAAAATTTAATCGCAAAATGATATTTTCCTTCAAATTCGTTTTAAATCCTAAAGACGAATTAAAACTTTGAAATTTCTTGTCTACCGATTGGAAATATCCTTCTTCGCCAACAATTCCGTGTTCGGTGGCAGATACATTTCTAGTATCAAATCGGATTCCGGCTTGAACTACATTCTTGTTCCATTCGTAATTGGCAGTTCCAAAAACTCCAAAATCATTTGTTGTTGCATTCGGAATTAAATATTCTATCCCAGAATTGGTATTGGTTTGGTGCATTCCTTGCGTGCCTAGTATCGATTCCAATTTTCCGAATTTTGGCAAATAATACTTCACATTATAATTGTAGGTTTTCAATTTCATGTGCAAATTGGCCACATCGCTATCTACATACTCACTTCTATCGTTGGAAATATACCCCAAATCGGCATCTAGTTTGGAGTTTTTAAAGAAAAAAGTGTTGTTTAAACTTACAATAGTTGCAAAAACGGCTTGCTTTGGATAGGTAGTTTTCTTGGAAGACGTTTGTTCCGCAATGCCATTTTCTGGAATTCCTAAATCTAATTTATTGAAATTGTATCGTAACGTAGAAGTGAATTTGGCATTAGAATATCCCAAAGCAGTTTTAAAATCCGATTCGTTGTAACGGGTGTTGGTGACTCTAGTTCCGTTTGGAATTTTATAATCGGCATGGGTATTATAACTGCCGCGTGCTAAAAATTTGAAATTATCCGAAGACGTTTTCACCCCTAAAGTAGTGTTGCTTCCGTTGGTATTAGAGAATAATTTCTGACTAAAATTAGCATCCATGGTATTGGGAGAAGCAAATTTTTCGGGGTTAAAATACAAAACACCCCCAATAGCATCGGACCCATACAATAACGAAGCAGGCCCTTTAATCACCTCCACACTTTCTATTCCAGCATCGTTCAAACCAAGACCGTGCTCTTCGCCAAATTGTTGGTTTTCCAACCGAACTCCCTGCGAATACACCAAAACTCTATTGCCACTCAACCCGCGAATTACGGGTTTGCCAATAGAAGTTCCCGTTGAAACTTGCGAAACGCCTGGTATGGTTGCCAAACCTTCTATTAAAGTAGAAGTGCCTTTTTGTTGCAACGTCTTCATCGATTGGTGTTCCACTTTCATTACGTTTTGCGATTGCAATTTATTGAAAGCAGTGGAAATAATTACCTCGTCCATTTGGTGTATGGTTTCCTCCAAAACAACATCCATTTTAATTTCTTTTTGATTCATTAAAAGCGATTTGGATTGTGTTGCAAATCCTATAAAGGAAAATACAATTTTGAAATTTCCAGAAGGTAAATTAGTGAAAACATAGGCTCCGGTTGCATCGGAAATAGTTTCCTTATGAATTTCTGGAATAGAAATAGTTACGCCAGGCATTGGCTTATTTTGAACGTCTTTGATAGTTCCTGTAATTTTGTTTTGCGCGTTAGCAAACAGGGAGAACCCTAAAAATAGGGCGTATAAAAATGATTTCATTTTGTGAAAATTATAGATTATTTCTATGGGAACCATTAAGAAATTAAGGTTCATAAGAAACAATTTGATTATTGTTTAATTTTAAATAAGGAATTAAGCAATAATTGGAGGTGCTCGAAGTGCAAAAAGACTGCCTCGAAACGATTGGGTGATTTCTTTAGAATAGAAATAAGAATACGAAACTGGGATTAGTTCTTTCTTAAAGGAGAAAGAAAAAATATCCGATTTTAAAGAAGTGCTAAAGGCAAATTCACAAACAAAACAACGGTCTAAATTGTGGTGTGCATGCGTAAATTGGTTTTGGTTTTTAGCATAATGATGGAGACATTGCTTTTGGGTAAGTTCTTTTTCTAAGTGTACAAAGGAGTGCGTGGACTGCAGTACTATTGCGAACAATACTGCTAAACCAAATGCAAAACTTACTAAAGAGTTCTTTTTCATCCCAACAAAAGTAACGAACCTAAAAAGAAAAACCATTGAAATTAACAAACTATATAGTTAATTTCAATGGTTTGAATTATCAAAAAAATAGTTTACACTAGTTTATGCGCTACTAAATATTCGGCAATTTGAATGGTATTGGTTGCGGCGCCTTTTCTTAAATTATCAGCAACAATCCACATATTTAAGGAATTGGCTTGGCTTTCGTCACGACGAATTCTTCCAACAAAAACATCGTCTTTTCCTTGTGCGAATAAAGGCATAGGGTAGGTATAGGTGTCGTTGTTATCTTGTACCACCACGCCATCGGTATGGTGCAGAATAGAACGGATTTCACTCACGTCAAAATCACTTTCAAATTCTATATTCACCGCTTCACTATGTCCGCCTACAATGGGCACACGAACTGCGGTAGCTGTTACTGCAATAGAATTATCGCTTAGTATTTTCTTGGTTTCTTTAACCAATTTCATTTCTTCTTTAGTGTAACCGTTTTCTTCAAAACTATCGCATTGCGGAATAGCATTGCGGTGAATTGGGTATTTATAGGCCATTTCGCCTTGCACTCCTGCGTATTCGTTTTCTAGTTGTTGCACCGCTTTTACTCCTGTTCCAGTTATGGATTGGTAGGTAGAAACGATAACGCGTTTGATTTTATATTTAGCATGCAAAGGTGCCAAAACTAGCACCATTTGGATGGTAGAACAGTTAGGGTTTGCAATGATTTTATCTTCTTTGGTTAATTGGGAAGCGTTGATTTCGGGAACGATTAATTTTTTAGTAGGATCCATTCTCCATGCTGAGGAGTTATCGATAACGGTGGTTCCTGCTTCCGCAAATTTAGGAGCCCAAACCAAAGAAGTTTCGCCACCTGCAGAAAATAACGCAATATCTGGATGCATGTCTACAGCGGTTTGCATGCCAACCACTTTATATTTTTTACCTTTAAATTCGATTTCTTTCCCAACTGATTTCTCCGATGCCACCGGAATTAACTCGGTAACTGGAAAATTTCTCTCTGCTAAAACTTGAAGCATTACTTCGCCAACCATTCCGGTAGCACCAACCACAGCAACTCTCATATACTACTTATTTAGATTTTAATAAATTCTCGAAAAACAAAAGTAAACAGAATTTTGCTTTTAGGGTAAGTTTTGAAATAAAAAATGTTGTTTACTTTATTGTGGGCAAAGATTTTAATAGGTTTTTATCCGCGTTGCTTTGCATCCGCTTTATCTGCGTCCAATTTGATCTTGAAATCGGAATGGCACGCGGATTTTACGGATATTCTAACGCGGATTCTAACGGATTTTTATCCGCGTTGCTTGCATCCGTTTTATCCGCGTCCAATTTAATCTTGCAATCGAAATGGCACGCGTATTTAACGGATTTGCACTATCGAAACCATTATCAAAATTCAAACCGCAACTGCACTACCACTGTTTTCTTCACATCGGTATTCAAGTTGTTTAACGAAATTCCGAGTAAGCGCACCGAGTCTTTCATTCGTTCTTGAAACAATAATTCTTTTGCAGTTTCCAACAGCAACCCTTTATCGGCAATGAAATAGGGTAGGGTTTTACTTCGGGTTTGGGTAGTAAAATCGCTGTATTTTATTTTCAGGGTAACCGTCTTCCCCGAAAGGGTATATTTCTTTAATCGTTTTTCCAGTTCGGCAGCAATTCGTTCTAATTTCTCCAACATAAAAATCTCCGAAGTAAGATTTTCATTAAACGTATGCTCTGCCGCCACCGACTTCGAAATTCTATTGGGTTTCACCTCACTGTTGTGAATGCCTCGTACAATATTGTAGTAGAATCCACCACTTTTGCCAAAATGTTGCTCTAGATATTCTCTGGTTTTAGACTTTAAATCTTTGCCCGTAAAAATACCATGTTGGTACATTTTCTCTTTAGTAACCTTGCCAATTCCGTAGAACTTTTTAATCTCTAAGTTTTCTAAAAATCGTTCTACTTCTTCCGGATTTACTGTTTTTTGACCGTTAGGTTTGTTGTAATCACTAGCAATTTTGGCAACAAATTTATTTACCGAAATTCCCGCAGAAGCATTCAAGCCCACTTCATCGTGAATACGTTTCCGAATTTCTTGCGCAATCAAACTTGCACTCGGATTTCCTTTTTTATTTTGTGTAACATCCAAATACGCTTCGTCCAACGAAAGCGGCTCCACCAAATCGGTGTAATCCAAAAAAATCTTCCGGATTTTGTTAGAGATTTCTTTATAGCGGTCAAAACGTGGTCGCACAAAAATTAATTCGGGGCAATTTCGTTTGGCTTGCACACCACTCATGGCACTTCGCACCCCAAATTTTCTTGCCTCATAACTTGCCGCCGAAACCACACCCCGCACTTCACTTCCGCCCACAGCCAAAGGTTTTCCTCGAAGTTCGGGAAAGTCCATTTGCTCCACCGAAGCGTAGAATGCATCCATATCGACATGGATTATTTTTCGTAATTGGATTTCTTCTGACACATTACAAATTTAGTTTTTTTATTGAACCAAGAAATAGTATTTTTGAACAAAACTAGAAGGCTATGATAGAAATAGAACGAAAATTTTTAGTGACTTCTACGGCATTTATACCCGAATGTTTTGCGCAACACACCATTGCGCAGGGCTATCTTAATTCGAATCCAGAAAGAACGGTTCGCATCCGAATAAAAGGAGAAAAAGGGTTTATTACCATTAAAGGAATTGGTAATGCAAGTGGTGCCTCCCGATTGGAATGGGAAAAAGAAATTCCACTAGAAGAAGCCAAATTATTGGTGCCGTTATGCGAAAAAGGAGTTATTGAAAAAACCCGTTACGAAGTAAAATCGGGCAATCATGTTATAGAAGTAGATGTTTTTCACGGAGAAAATGAAGGCTTAATTCTTGCCGAAATAGAACTAAAAAACGAAAACGAAACGATAGAAAAACCTGTTTGGCTTGGCACAGAAGTAACCGGAGATAAGCGCTATTATAACTCTTATCTCAGTTTACATCCGTATAAAATTTGGTAATTTATTTTTGTAAAACCTCCATGGAAACATTGATGTAACCAGCACCACTGCTTGAGGCAATACTGAAAAATGCTTTTTTAGACAAATCTATTTCACGACCTCGCACAAATGGACCTCTGTCAGTAATTTCTACCACTACCGATTTCCCGTTAGTAGCATTAGTCACCCGAACTATAGTTCCAAAAGCAAGTGATTTGTGCGCTGCGGTTAATTTGTTCATGTCATAAACTCTTCCACTTGCAGTGCGCCTTCCGTGAAATTTATTAGCATAATAAGATGCACGAGAACTTTTCTTGTAAGGCTTAAATTTACCTTTATAGGCAACAACAGAATCGGTAATTATGGGTTCCTTTTCTGGTAATTTAATTTTTTTAATCGTGTCTTTGCTAGTTACTTTAGTGTCTTTTTTCCCAACTAAAATAGATTGCGCAAAAAAACTCGTGCCAATTAAAGCAATAATAAGTAGGAGTATTTTTGAAATTCGTTTTTTCATTAGAACTTGTATTTTAAAAACTAGGAAAAAGGTTTACATTTTGTTAAACCATAATTGCCAAGGTATTCTAGCTAATATTAATAATAATCCTAATCCGTAAAAAATTGCAATTGTTTTATATTTAGATTCGCTAGTAGCAGCTTTTTTATGTTTAGACCATCCAATGGTGATTAGAACAATGGCAATAATATTCATTAAAGGATGTTCTAACGAAGTTAATCGTGCAGTGGCATCACTCATTTGACCTAAACTTGCTTTTCCTAATGGAGATACAAAATATAAAATTAATCCAACTAGTAATTGAATGTGGGTAAATACCAATCCGAATAGAGCTATTTTTCTGTCTTTTGCAGTAAATTCTTTTTTAGAAGTTAATCCAATTACAGAATTAAGAACTGTAATTACTAATAGTAAAAGAGCTAAATAAGCCCAGCCAGAGTGAAATTTTTGAAGAAAATCGTACATAAAAAATAATTTTGTTTTAACAAATATACCAAAAAAATGGAAAATAAAAACCTAAATTAATGCCACTGACAATAAAATAAATTATCGCATTTTTATTAAATACTGACAAATAACAACTTATACAGAAAATAATATATAATTAGGAGCATCAATTTTACTAGAAAAAAATGCTCTATCGTTCCTTTTTTAAGTCTTCGGCAACTTTTTCCAATTCCATATACCAGTCCTCTCCAAATCTTCGAATCAAGGCCTCCTTAACAAATTTATAAATGGGAACTTGTAACTCTTTTCCTAGAGAACAGGCATCATCACAGATGTCCCAACGGTCGTAATTTACTGCAGCAAATTCGGTGAAGTCTTTCACGCGAATAGGATATAAATGACACGAAACCGGTTTTTTCCATGAAATAACACCCTGATTGTAGGCTTGCTCTATTCCGCAAAGTGCTGTTTTACCATCAAAAATAACATACGCACAATCCTTATTATCTATAAGCGGCGTTTCCAAATCTTGATCGGTGCCTTTAACCCAAGTTCCTAATCGTTCAATGGCTTCGATACCTTCCTTGCGAAGAAATGGCTTTACTTTTGGGTAAATGGCTTCCATTATTTTTGTTTCTTCTTCGCTCAATGGTGCGCCCGCATCTCCATCTACACAACAAGCGCCATGGCAAGCAGAAAGGTTGCAAACAAAATCTTTTTCTAATATATCTTCCGAAACGATGGTTTTTCCTAATTGAAACATGGCTGCTGCTAATTTTAAATATTGCCAAAGGTACAACGGATTTTTATTTTTTTGCCAAGAGTTATTTATCCTAAAATTAACAAAGCCATTAGTTGGTTAGTATTTGTAAAGGCTTAATTTTGCAAAATAAATAAACATAATTATGTTAGGATTTGATTTTAAAGAAATTGCCACTATCGGAATGGTGCTTTTTGCTGTAATTGATATTGTTGGGACTATTCCAATTGTAGTAGATTTAAGACAAAAGTACGGCCATATTGAATCGGAAAAAGCATCTATAGCAGCAGGAATAATAATGATAACTTTCCTTTTTGTAGGAGAAGAATTATTGAATTTAATTGGTATTGATGTCCATTCATTTGCTGTTGCAGGTTCGTTTGTGTTGTTTTTTCTAGCCTTAGAAATGATTCTTGGTATCCGCCTTTATAAGGAAGAAGAAGCGAGTTCGGCATCTATTGTGCCTCTTGCTTTCCCTTTAATTGCAGGTGCTGGAACGATGACCACTTTACTTTCGTTACGCTCCCAATTCCAAACTGTAAATATTGTCATTGCCATCGTATTAAATATCATATTGGTATATATAGTCTTAAAATCATCGGCTAAAATTGAAAAAATGTTGGGCAAAAATGGTTTGGGAGTTATCCGAAAAACCTTTGGGGTGGTACTCTTGGCGATTGCTGTTAAATTATTTGCAGCTAATGTTAAAGGATTATTTGTTTAATTCCTTTTTCACTATTTTTACACTTTAAATTCCTACTATGAAAATTTTTACTACTACATTGATTGTTATTGCAATTGGGCTTGTCATTTTTAACTTAACAATGTTGGATTTCAAGAAACCTTTTGAAGGGAATAGCATGATAGCATTGATTGGTGTTGTGGCTTCTTTTTGCGCAGTTTTCATCCTTCTTATTTTCAAAATGTCTAAAAAAATTGAAGACAAACTTAAAAATCAATAAATTTTTAATTCCTAATTTATGTTGGATGTTTTAATTATTGGCGGAGGAGTTTCTGGAGTTTCTTGTGCATTAGTTTTAGGCTCTGCTAAAAACAAATCTTTTGTTTCCGACAAGAAAATCGGAATCATCACCCATCAAAAAACATCTGCATTACAAGAAGCTTTATTTAATAATGCTTACGGAATTGCTCCAGGAAAATTAGGCTCTGAACTATTATCTGAAAGTTTGGAACAACTAGAAAATGTATACCCTCATATTACTCAAATTGAAGAAGAAAAAGTAATTGCTGTAACTGGAGAATATCCACATTTTACGGTAGTAACGAATAAAAATACCTATCTTACTAAAAATGTTGTGGTTGCAATTGGCGCTTCGAATACCTTTGCTATTGAAGGTTTAATGAACTACGTAGAGCCACATAAAAAATCGATTGCCGAAAAACAACGCATTCAACTCCATAACGACGACCATTTAGTTGCAGATGGAATTTATGTAGCCGGAACTCTAGCCGGTCACCGAAGCCAATTGGCAATTGCTGCCGGAAGTGGTGCTGCCGTTGCTACGGATATTCTAACTTTATGGAATGATGGAATTTCGAGTCAAAGTCACGATTCTATAAAGAAATAAGACTTAATTCTACTATTTACAACTTTTGTCATTCCGACGAAGGAGGAATCACATAACGTGAGCAACTAATGTGATTCCTCCTTCGTCGGAATGACAACAAAACTAACAATATTGGTTTTCTACAAATGCTGTAAATAATAGAATTAAGCGAGAAATAATTTACTTCTTCAAAACCGCCTTAATCATGTTATCTTCTTTCAAGATAATTTGATAGTATTGGTTTTCACCAAATAATTGTCGGGCGAATTCTGCAGTGATATATCGGTTTACGACCTCCGTATTTTTAGTTAAGTTGAGATCAATCCCTGCTTTAAATAAATACTTTTGAAATTGGTTTAAATAAAAAGCATCCTTTTGCATTTGAACCTGAAATTGCGCCATGTTTATGCCTTGAAATGCTTTTGGATTTTGATCTAATTGTTCAAAGACAAAGTGCCCTACAACGCCTGTTTGCAAAACATATTCCAAACTTTCAGTACCTTGCGAAACTTCCAGAGGAACGAACACATCAGGAACAATACCGCCACCACCATAAACAATTCGTCCTTTTTTGGTTTTGAATTTTAAAGAATCGGCAATTTTTATTTTGCCTTTTTCGTATAATTCACCACTTTCAAATCGGTTTTCCGATTCTTTATAGTAATCTTCGCTATCGCCTTTTTTATAGTGTTTTTGGATGGAGCGCCCACTTGGAGTGTAATACCTCGCTATGGTTAACCGAACTGCAGAACCATCGTCAAAGTCCATTTCGCGTTGCACTAATCCTTTTCCGAAAGATCTTCTTCCGTAAATAGTTCCACGGTCATTATCTTGTATTGCACCTGCTAAAATTTCGCTAGCCGATGCCGAATTTTCATCAATTAAAATCGAAACCCTACCCGATTCAAAATCGCCATCTTCTGTGGCAAATGTTTTATCTATAGTGCCTTTTTTATTTTTTGTGAAAACAATAAGTTCTTTATCTTTTAGTAATTCATCGGCAATTTGAACTGCCATTTCCATAAATCCGCCACCATTATTTCGCAAATCTATCACCAACGAGTTAATCCCGCCTTTCTTTAATTGCAAAAGTGCAGTATGAAATTCTTGACCAGTAGTTTCCGCAAAACGATTGATTTTTATATAACCAGTAGTTTTATTCAATAGTAGGGCAACATCCACACTTTTAATAGCAACCACATCGCGTTTTACCTTAACTTTAAGTCTTTTATTTTCCGATTTTCTGTAAACGGTTAAGGTTACCTCCGAGTCTTTTTCGCCTTTTAATTTGCTAAATAAAACTTCATTATTAAGTTTTTTGCCAAATAATTGGAAGTTGTCGGCATACAAAATTCGGTCTCCTTCTTTAATTCCTGCTTTTTCTGCAGGACCGTTTTTAATAGGTTTTATAACCGCAATAGTATCTTTATAGGAATAAAAATTAACGCCAATTCCTACAAAATCTCCTTTCATACTTTCTGCAATAGAAGATTGTTCGCTTGGCGGAACATATACCGAATGCGGGTCGAGATTTGCCAAAATAGTAGTAACGGTTAAATCTACAATAGAGTCGGTTTGTACATCGTCTACATATTCGTTATCGATAAAATCAAGCAGTTTATTGAGTTTGGTCTTGTAATATTTTTTACCTAAAGTGGTTTTGGAAGCTGGATAATTTATGAATCCGCCAATTACGATTCCCAATGCAACGCAAGAGAAAAACAAAAGTGGCAAATAGGTTTTTTCAATTTTCATTATAATATTCTACAAAAAGTAATATTGCTACTAGTAATTATTTATTCTAAATCTTCAATCTGTGCAACTTCAATTCCGGCTTTAACCAAAAAATCAATTCCAGAAGTATCGCGGTAGCCATTTTTATAAACTACTCGTTTTATTCCCGATTGGTGAATTAGTTTGCTGCACTCCTTACAAGGCGAAAGGGTGATGTATAAAGTTGCATTGTCGCAGGTTTGAGTAGAACGAGCAACTTTTAAAATAGCGTTGGCTTCGGCATGAAGAACATACCATTGGGTTAAACCTTCGGTATCTTCACAACAGTTTTCAAAACCAGATGGAGTTCCGTTATAACCATCCGAAATAATCATTCTATCGCGAACTATTATGGCACCTACTTGTTTGCGTTTGCAGTAAGAAAGCTTGCTCCATTCGGCAGCAATTCTCAAATAGGCTTTATCGTATTTATGTTGTTTTTTATCTGTCATGTCATTTGCCGCTGAGGCACTAAGGCGCAAAGTTTAAATTGTTTGTGGTGTACAAATATAGTTAGGGTTTGGCTTACTAAACAACTTATTTCTTCCAAATTGGATTTTCTATAATCAAAGGCACAACTACACCTATTACAAAACTAGACATTATAAGAGTAAAATCGCGCTTATTAAATCGGAGTAAATTCTGTGCTATGAAGGCTAAAATTAAAACAGCAATCACCACAATTATTTGAGCACCCTCTATACCGAGAGCAAACTCTAATAATGGTAAGAGTTTCTCTGTAGGTTTTCCGGGTAAAATGGTATTGAAATAATTAGAAAATCCCAATCCGTGAATGATTCCAAAGAAAACAGTTACGATAGCAATAAAACTTATATTTCCGTTTTTGGAAGATTTTCCAACTAAAATAAGATTCGAAAATGCCGTTATAAAAATGGTAATCGGTATTAATAACTCTACCCAACTAGACTTCACCATTACAATATTAAAAACTGAAAGGAATAAGGAAACGGTGTGCCCAAGTGTAAAACACGATACCAAAATCATAATTCGTTTCCAATCTTTGGCAATATAAGGAACCGTTAGGGCGATTAAAAAAAGTAAGTGGTCGTAAGCATGTATATTCAATACATGGGTGAGTCCTGTTTTTAAAAAAATTATAAATTCGTCCATCAATAATTGTTCTTTAACTTTTTGTAATTGTAAACTTACAAATTATTTCCAATTTTTATAAAAAACCACCGAAATTTAGTTAGTTTTTCTTTCATATTATTGAAAATTTCTTTAAATTTGGGTATAACTTAATACCATTTATTATGTCATTCTCCGATTTATTTAACAGCGAATTCAAAGCCCGAAACAAAGGTCATTTTTCAGCAATAGTGCGCGTTGCCACTGCAGATGGAAGTTTAAGCAAAGAAGAAAAAGAATTTTTAGATAAACTTGCTTTACGATTAGAAATTACTCCAGAAGAATATGCGGAGATTTTAGAAAATCCATTGAAATACCCAATTAACCCTCCTTATTCTTATGCCCATCGATTGGAGCGTTTGTATGATTTATCTCGCATGGTTTATGTAGACCACGTTTTGGGAGAAAAACAAAAACAAATTCTAACCCGATTTGCATTAGCATTGGGCTTTACGCCTGGAAACGTGCATTACATTGTAGATAAAGCATTGTCTTTATTAGTGCTTGGAGTAGATCTAGATACTTTTACCTACGAGATGCAACACATGAATAAATAATTTAACACATTTAAGATAACTTATATTAAGGGTTAGAATATCATTTTTTTAATCAATTGAATAATATGAGAATAAAGAAATTCGAATTTAGTATTGAGGGTTATTTTCGAGATAGTTATTCTTTAAAATATAAAAAAGGAATTTTTGAGTACCGAGCAGATGTAGTTAAAAATCAAATTACTACTATTAACCCTGTATTCAAAAATGAATATCATTTTAAAAATGTAGCAGTTTTTTCAATGGATTCGTTAGATGCGGATTTAATTATTTCAGAAGAACGAAAAAATAATTTTTATATTTACATTACTCGATACTGCAAATCATGGGACATCGAGTATCAAGACCATGATGTTTGTGATGGTACAGGCTGGGAATGTACTATTTGGATTGATGATTTTAAGTTAGTATCTCGAGGTTATGAAGCTTATCCAAGTAATTTTAAAGCATTTATGAATAAACTTAAAGTCTTAACTAGCGGAAAGATTTTTAAGTAGTTTTTCAAATTGTTTGATGAAAACTGTTATATATTATTTGTTAATGCAACAGCTTGCATTATAAATTTTGAAAAAGAGTAATTATTTTTTAATCTTTACAAAAAATAGTAACATCAAAAAATGAGAAATTTTACACTTGCTTTAATTGGACTTTTAATAAATATCCTAACCTGTTCTGCCCAAACAGAAAAAGAAAGTATCAATGAAACTTGGAAACATTTTACTGGTGAAGTTGATGGCGCTGAAAAAGTAGATTTTAATGATAAATCGTGGCAAACAGTGAATCTTCCACACACTTGGAATGCAGTGGACGCTTACACTGAAAAAAAATATTATAGAGGAATTGGTTGGTATCACAAAAACCTACTTCTTACCCAAAAATATCAAGGTAAGAAACTATTCATCCATTTTGAGGGCGTATTTTTAAAAGCATCCGTGTACCTTAACGGAAAGTTTGTAGGGGAACATAAAGGGGGTTATACTGCTTTTTCATTTGATATTTCAAACTTCGTTTCTGTTCCAGGCAATAACACCATTGCTGTAAAAGTAGACAGTAGCAAAGACTTAAATTTACCTCCAATTTCCGGCGATTATACTATGTTTGGTGGAATTTATAGAGATGTATATCTTATATCTACCAATTCCGTTCATTTTGATACTATGAATCTGGGTAGCAGTGGCGTTTTTATAGAAACACCTTTAGTGAATGAAAATTCCGCGAATGTTAAAGTTAGAGGGTCAGTTTCGAATCAATCTACTGAAAATAAGAATTTAACGATCATCTCAAAAATTATTGATGAATCGGGTGTAGTTATTACCGAAATAAAATCCAAACTTAAACTCGCAGCCGGAGCAAATGGAAATTTTGAACAGCTTTCCAATATAATTACCAATCCAAACTTATGGTCGCCCGACAATCCCTATTTGTATACTGTTGAAACAGCAATACTTTCTGATGACAAAACAAAAACGGTTCTTGATTTCAAAAACCAACCACTTGGATTTAGATGGTTTTCATTTAATGCCGATTTGGGGTTTTCTTTAAATGGAAAATACTTAAAACTAATAGGAGCTGCCCGTCATCAAGATCACATAGGGTTAGGTAATGCATTAGACAATGACCTACAAAGAAGGGACGTGGAATTATTGAAAGCAATGGGAGGAAACTTTATTCGGGTGAGTCATTATCCGCAAGACCCTACTATTGTTGAAATGTGTGATAAGTTAGGAATATTAGTTTGGGAAGAAACACCGCTTGGCAATACCTTTTACGATGATGAAGATTTGAAGGCAACCTGCATTAGCAGTTTAAAAGAGATGATTCGGCAGAATTATAATCACCCAAGCATTATCATTTGGGGATATATGAATGAAGTAGGACTTGCAACATCTAAAATGGCTGATAATGAAAAGAAAAAAGAGATTTATGAAATTACCGCCAAGTTTGCTAAAGAATTAGAAGGTGTTTTACGAACGGAAGATAAAACGCGGCTTTCTACAATGGCTTTAAACTCGGGAGGTACTAGCTATTATAAAGACTATGGGTTTTCAAGTTTGACAAATGTAATCGGATGGAATACCTATTACGGATGGTACAAAGGAGCGTTTGAAGACTTTGGTGTTTTTATGGATAAAGTACACAAAGAATCTCCTGAAATAAATAGCATAATCAGTGAATATGGAGCTGGTAGCGATCAGCGATTACATAGTTTAAATCCCGAACAATTTGATTTTAGTATTGAATGGCAGCAGTTGTACCACGAATCCTATTTGAATCAAATATTCAGTCGGAAATTTATTGCTGGAGCCACGGTTTGGAATTTTATTGATTTTAATGCCGCAGGTCGTCAAGAAAGTACGCCACGCATTAACAACAAAGGATTGCTTTATAATAACCGCACCCCTAAAGATGTTTATTATTTATATCAGGCTTGGTTGGTTAAATCCCCTGTGCTTCATATTGCTAGCCGTGATTGGCAAATTAGAAAAGGTATTCAGGCAGATCCAAAAGATACAACGGTAACTCAGCCTCTTAAAATTTATTCTAATATTGATAAAGTGGAATTGTTTTTAAATGGAAATTCATTAGGAGTTCAAACTAGTAAAAATGGCTTTTCAATTTGGAATGTCCCTTTCATAAATGGTAAAAATTTTCTATTAGCAAAAGGAGAAAGTGCAAATAAAATTTATGAAGATGCCTTGCAAATTGATTTTGAAATTGTCCCAGCAATCCTAAATCAAGTGACTAATAAAGATTTTGAAATTGCTGTAAATATAGGTAGTAATTGTTTTTTTACGGATCCTATAAATAACGTTACTTGGATGCCAGACCAACCTTATAAAGCGGGCGGTTTTGGCTATGTAGGCGGTGAAATGTATAGACCTGAAGAAGGTAAAATCGGACATCAATCGGAAGTTTTTCAAACCCGAAATGTTCCATTATACCAAACATTTAGATATGGATTGAGCGACTATAAATTTGATGTGGCCGACGGGGAATATGAGGTTGAATTGCATTTTGCTGGATTTGGAACTAAATTATCAAAATCGATATACGATGTAAGTGAATCCGAAGAAAAGGGGAATGAAACCAGCCAATTTAATGTGCTTTTAAATGGCACTTTGGCGCTTGAAAATTTTTGTCCCGAATTACAAAATGGCGCATTAAATGCCGTATACAAAACATTTGTAGTTCAAGCAAAAAATTTAAAAGGACTTACTATTTCATTTGAAAAATTGAAAGGAAAACCTTTTATTAATGCAATTAAAGTTAGAAGATTAAATTAAAGGCAGCATTTATTGAAATGAAGGATTTATATAATTTTGATAAATAAATATTTTTTAACGCCTTTTTTTCTATTAAGCAAATAACTATTAAGTCAAATTTGTAAATTTTTCCAATAGGGGGAGTTTAAAACCCGATACGAAAGTGTCGATTTTTTATACATCATATTTGGCGCACATAATTTTGTTTTGTAATCTATTGAATTGTTGTATATTGCAGCCATTATTGTTTTAATTTTGCCCCAACATAAATACTACCCTCATGAAGAAAATTTTACTTTTTTTATTTTTTATTACTTTACAGTCAGCTTATGCGCAACCACAAATTAATACGCCAACTAATTATAATTTGTGTGATGTAGACAATAGTGGCTCTGAGATTTTTTATTTACCTTCCAAAAACTCTGAAATTTTGGGCAACTTATCCCAAAATGTTTATGCAGTAACGTACCATCTTAGTCAAGCTGATGCGGTTGCAAATAGCAATGCATTATCAAGCCAATATTTGTGTGCTTTTTCTGGCCAAATAGTATTTGTTAGGGTTACACAAATAACTAATCCAACTAATTATTCAATTACCACCTTAGGGTTGTTTTTTAATCCTGTACCAATTGCCAATACCATATCGACTACTTTTTGTTACAATCAGCAATGTTGGGATTTAACACAACTAATTCCAGTTATTACTAATTCAGATCCTAGCTTGTTTGTTACTTTTTATACTACACAGGCAGACGCGGAGTCTAATACTAATCCGATAGCGAATCCTAGTTGTGTTTTTAGTACAACAACTACTCCAACTATTAATTTTTATTATTCCGTTATTTATACTGTTTCCAGTTGTTCCTCCGTTGGAGTTATTAACGCCCAAATAATAACAAGTTGTCCTCCTGTAGATTGTATTCCTCCAGTTTTAACCGTAGGAAATGCCACTCAAACTAGTGTTAATGTAACTTACGTACCTTCAGACCCTAATACAATTACAGAAATTGAAATTGCTGTTTATCCTATGGGAGCTCCAATTCCTACTCAAGGAGTTTTTTATGCTTCTAACAATATGGTTATAACAGGCTTAGATTGCGGTGTCGATTTTCAAATAATTGCTAGAAAAATTTGTATTATTAATGGCATGACCGCAATGAGTTCTTGGTCTAATCCTATTGTTTTCACTACTCCTTCCTGCATTCCACAATTTGGGCAACCTCAAAGTTTTACCACCTGTACCGACACCAATCAGTCTTGTTTTAATTTAACAGATAACAATGACGATATTATTGGAACTATGAATCCAAGTGATTATACCATAACCTATCATAATTCAGGTACAGAAGCAGAACTCAATATTAATCCATTAAGTTCTCCTTATTGTGCCAATATTGGAAATACACCAATTTATGGTAGAATATCCTATAATAATAACCCGGGGCAATATTTTACCACTGTGTTTTATTTGAACGTAAGTGCTTATAGCTACAATCAAACGCCAATTCAATCACTTGAGCAGTGTGATGATGATGCTAATGGAATGATTACTTTTAATTTAACTTCTGTTCAATCACAAATCAACATTAGTAACCAATTACAATATTATACTTCATCACAAGATGCAGAAGCTTCACAAAACGCTATTTTTAATCCAAGTGTTTATAATGTAAATGTGCAAGGAAATATAATTCCAATTTTTATTAGAGAAACCATTGTTAATAGTTGCGATTCTATTTATTCTTTTACTTTAAGAACCTTTGCTAATTGCAACAATGCATCGGTATGTAGTCAGGCAAACTCATTGTGTTCTTCCTTAGGGGTTCCGTTTCCTAATACAACTAATTTGCCTTCAACAGGCACTATGGGTTGTTTAAGCACTACTCCAAATCCTACTTGGTTTGTAATGCCAATTAGCCAAGCTGGAACTATAAATTTAATGATCCAACAAAGCACAGATATTAATTTTAGCTTGCCTAATTTAGATGTAGACTATGTGGTTTTTGGCCCCTACTCTAATCCAACAACACCATGTAATGGTCAGTTAACTTCAAATTACATAGCAAGTTGTAGTTACTCTCCTAATAATGTGGAGTATCCTATAATTCAAAATGTACAACCGGGACAGTTTTATCTTATTATGGTTACAAATTATAGTAACTCCCCTGGGTATATTAAAATTACAGATATTGGCGGTACTTCTACAGGCGGAATTAACTGCAGTGGATTGCGATTAAATGCCTTTTTAGATAGTAATAGTAATGGAATAAAAGACAATGGAGAACAAAACTTTCCTCTAGGTCAATTCCATTATGAAATGAATAGTAATGGGACGGTTCACAATATTTCAAGCCCAACAGGAGTTTATAATTTGTATGATATTAATACCACTAATTCCTACAATCTTAGTTATACTATAAATTCTGATTACTTGTCTAATTACAATTTAACAACGGCAACTTACAATAATATTCATGTTACCAACGGAGCAGGAATGTTACTTTATAACTTTCCAATTACCGTTTCTCAAAACTATAATGACCTATTAACGGCTATTATTCCAATCAATGCTCCAAGACCCGGATTTGTTAATGAAAATAAAATAGTTTACACTAATCTAGGAAGTCAAACAGTAGCATCAGGAACCCTAACGTTTGTTAAAGATAGCAATGTTAGTATTACAGGAGTTACACCATCAGGAGTTACACTTTTACCAAACGGATTTAGCTATAACTTTACCAATCTTGCGCCGTTTGAATCTCGAACTATTTCGGTATTGATGCAGGTGCCAACTATTCCAACAGTTATTGCAGGACAGTTATTAACGAATACGGCTACTATTACTCCTACAGCTGGGGATATTGTTCCAGCAAACAACAACAGTAGTTTAACACAAATTGTAGTAAATTCGTATGATCCAAACGACAAAATGGAATCGCATGGTGAGAAAATAATATATAATTCCTTTACTTCTAATGATTATTTAACGTACACTATTAGATTTGAAAATACAGGATCGGCAAGTGCTTTAAATGTTAGAATAAATGATATTTTAGATGCAAAACTAGATGAAACCTCTTTGAGAACCATTAGTTCAAGCCACCCTTATGTGTTAGATAGAATTGACAATAAATTAAATTGGAGATTGGATGACATTCAACTTCCGGTATCTATTGCTAATACATCTACAGGAAAAGGATATGTTACTTTCCAAGTTAAACCAAAACCAGGATATTCTGTTGGCGACATTATCCCAAATACCGGTTTTATCTATTTTGATTTTAACCCAGCAATTATCACGAACACATTTAACACAGAGTTCATAGCACTATTAGCAATGCAAGAATTTGCAAATAATAATTTGATTGTTTATCCAAATCCAGCCAAAGAAAAGATAACAATACAAATGACAACTTCTAATTTTATTAAAGACATTAAATTAATTGATATGCTTGGAAGAACCATTAAAGTGGAGCATTTTACTTCTTCTAATTTATCAGAAACACTGCAATTAAAAGAAGTAACTAATGGAACTTATTTTATTGAAGTAACAACCGATTCAAACAAAAAAGAAATTAAGAAAATCATAGTGAATTAGAACTATTTCAATTAATGGACACACTTTAAGAGCCTTTACAGAAATGTAAGGGCTCTTTTTTTTAAAAAATGTCTTCCTTTGCATACCCATTTCCTAAAGTAAATAGGAAACAATTATTTTTTTGGCTTACCTTTATAAATTGCAAATCAAAAGATACCCATGAAAGACTTACTCCACCAAATTTACGGAACCATATTAGAAGAAGCGCTTCTTAACGAAATTGAAGAAGTTGCAATACTTAAAGAATTCAAAGAAGGGGATGTGATTATTGACTTTGGGGATTATATAAAAAAGATGCCACTCCTACTTTCAGGAGCGATAAAAATTTTACGGGAAGATTTTGACGAAGGAGAACTACTTCTTTATTTTATTGAAAAAGGAGATACATGTTCCATGTCGATGGCATGCTGTCTTGGCGACACTAAAAGTGAAATAAGAGCCGTGGCAGAAACCGATGGTCAAGTAGTAATGATTCCGGTAATGTACATGGAATTATGGCTAGGAAAATACAAATCTTGGCGCAACTATGTCTTTGCTAGTTATAATAATCGTTTAAAGGAAATGCTGACTGCTATTGATAATTTAGCATTTAGGAACATGGATAAACGTTTGCTGAATTACCTTTTAGAAAAGGCTAAAATCAACACCACTAAAGAAATTAACACCACCCATCAAGAGATTGCTTACGATTTAAATACGTCTCGGGTAGTTATTTCTAGATTATTGAAAGCCCTAGAAAAAGAGGGGAGAATCAAACTACACCGCGCTCATATTGAACTTATAAGTTAAATTCCATTTCTATTTTTAATTGATTTTCTTCTCTGTAACACTTGTTACTGTAAAAGGAATTTTGCCAACTTACTTTTGCTTCATAATTTAGAAACTATCTTATGAAGAAGAAACAACTCATTTATATTACAGGAACACTTTTGGTTTCCTTTTTTGGTTATAGTCAAGATACCTTGTCTATTTCTAAAAAAGAATTGCTGGAAAAGGTATCCGAGAAGAATTTGCAAATAAAAATTGCTGAGAAAACCTACCTCTCTGCCAAAGCAGATTACCAACAATCTAATGCACTTTTTTTACCCAACATCAATGTTTCCCATACGGGAATTTTAACTACCAATCCGTTAATGGCGTTTGGATCTAAATTAAATCAGGAAGTTTTAACCGCATCCGATTTTAATCCAGCATTACTAAATGACCCAGCTCGGACTCAAAATTTTGCAACCAAATTTGAAATCCAACAACCATTAATTAATGTGGACGGAATCTATGCGCGCCAGGCTGCCAAAACCAAAATGGAAGCCTTTCAATTGCAAACCGAACGCACCAAAGAATATCTGGAATTAGAAGTTTTTAAATCCTACATGCAATTGCAATTGGCCTACAAAGCAGTGAAAGTTTTAGAAAAAGCGAACACCACTGGGAACGCCAATTTGAAATTAGTTCAAAATTATTTCCAACAAGGATTATTGCAAAAAACCGACTTATTAAACGTTCAAGTTCGAGTGAATGAAATTGCGAATCAATTGCAATATGCTAAAAGTAATGTTCAAAATGCTTCCGATTATTTAGCATTTTTATTGAATGAAGATATCAAAGATAAAATATACAAACCTTCCGAAGCTTTAGAGAATACCATTGCAATAGAAACCATCAATATTTCCTTGTCAGAAAATAGAAAAGACATTCAAGCCATGAATAAATCGACTACTGCATACCAAAAAATGTATATGTCTAGCAAAATGAACTTTCTACCAAGATTAAACGCTTTTGGAAGTTATGAATTGTACGATAAGAATTTCTTAGGCACTTCTGCCAAAGGCTATTTAGTTGGAGCACAATTGTCCTGGAATGTTTTTGATGGATATAAAACCATTGGTAAAATGGAAAAAGCCAAAGCCGATTTTCAAAAAGCCGAAGTGGAAACCGAGCAGTACAAAAAACAAAGCCAATTGGAATTAAACAAAACCAATCGCCAGTTGCAAGATGCTGAAAACAAAGTAAATCTTTCCCAATTAGCTTTTGAACAATCGCAAGAAGCTTATAGAATTCGCCAAAATCGTTTTTCACAAGGTTTAGAAAAAACCACCGATTTATTACAATCCGAAACCCAAATGATCCAAAAAGAATTAGAGCATTTGCAAGCCATTTTCGAATATAATTTCACCAAACAGTATTTACAGTTTTTAACCAAATAAAAGAGTATTAAGATTTTAGTATTAAGAATTAAGACATATCAAATCATGAGAAAAGCAATAACCATTCTAACCCTTTCAACATTCTTATTTCTATCCTGCGGAAAAGAAACGAAAGAAACAACTAATAATGAACCAGCAATTGCTGTAAAAGTAAGCGGAATTTCTGCGGATACTAATGGCGAATTCGTAACTGCAAGCGGAAAAATTGAAGCCGAAAATAGCGCCAACGTTTCCACTAGAATGATGGGCTACGTAACCAAAGTCAATGTAAAAGTGGGACAAAAAGTAAGCGCTGGGCAACTTTTGGTAAGCATTAACAACACCGATTTGCAAGCCAAAAAAGCACAAGTAGATGCCTCTATTTTACAAGCAACCGCTGGTTACAATAATGCCAAAAAAGACTACGAAAGATTTACCGCATTATTCAATCAGCAAAGTGCTTCCCAAAAAGAATTAGACGACATGACTTCACGTTATGAAATGGCAAAAGCTGGTTTGGAAGGTGCTAAACAAATGCGAAATGAAGTAATGGCGCAGTTTTCTTATTCTAATATTACGGCACCATTTTCGGGAGAAGTGACCAATACTTTTGTAAAAGAAGGCGATATGGCCAATCCGGGAATGCCTTTGGTAAGTATAGAAGGCGCGTCGCATTTGCAGGTAACTGCAATGGTTTCAGAAAGTGATATTACTTCCATAAAAAACGGTATGAACGTAAAAGTTTTGGTAAAATCTACAAACCAAGAGTTAGCAGGTAAAGTATCCGAAGTAAGTGGTTCGGCTAAAAATACTGGCGGACAATTTTTAGTAAAAATCAATTTGATAAACGCTGGAAGTAAAGTCCTTTCAGGAATGTTTGCCAATGTTCAATTTCCTATTGCAAATAAACCGCAAGCCGCAACAGTTGTTTCTGATAAGGTTTTAGTTCCCGAAAGTGCTTTGGTACACCAAGGACAACTTACCGGAATTTACACCATCGGAAACGGAAACACCGCAATATTAAGATGGTTGCGCATCGGTATATCCTTCGGAAATCAAGTAGAAGTTTTATCGGGTTTGTCTGCCAATGAGCAATACATCGTTTCAGCAGATGGGAAATTATATAATGGAGCGAAAATTAGTGTTCAATAAGCCCCACCCGGCCTCCCCAAAGGGGAGGAGACTAGACGTTATGAAAATCATATAATATCTCGAATAAAAAAATAAAAATTGTTTAACCATTAAATCCACCCCAACAATTCCCCCTTCGGGGGTAAGGGGGCTAATATCATGCAAGAAGGTATATCCGGTAAAATAGCACACTTTTTCATCAACTCTAAATTGACCATTCTGTTAATGGTTGGTTTGATGATTATTGGTGTATACAGTTCGTTTTTAATCCCAAGGGAAGAAGAACCACAAATTAATGTTCCAATGGCCGACGTAATGGTGGGTTATCCTGGCGCAAGTCCGAGTGAAGTAGAAAGTCGCGTGGTAAAACCATTAGAAAAAATCCTTTCCAACATCAAAGGAGTAGAACACGTGCACAGTATGGCCATGAACGGCCAAGCAATGTTGATTGTTCAATTTTATGTGGGTCAAGATGTAGAGCGTTCGTATGTAAAATTGTACGACGAGTTGGCGAAACACGAAAATATGTTTCCACAAGGCGTTTACAAACCCATGGTAAAAACCCGTTCTATTGACGATGTTCCTATGTTGGGATTGACCCTTTGGAGTGAGAAATTGAATGATTATGAAATCCGTCAAATTGCCGAAGAAGTTACATCGGAAGTAGAAAAAGTAAAAGACGTTGCTATTACCCGTGAAATTGGTGGAAGAAACCGCCAAGTAAAAGTGGTTTTAGACAAAGATAAAATGGCCGAAAATGGAGTAGATGCTCTTGGAATTATGCAAATGATTCAAGCCAATAACGGCAGTTCACAATCGGGAAGTTTTGTCAATAACGATCAAGAATATTTGGTTACAACCGGACAATTTTTAAAATCTTCGGAAGATATTGAGAATTTAGTGGTAGGTGTCAATGCTAATTTGCCAGTGTATTTAAAACAAGTGGCTAAAGTAGAAGACGGACCTTCCACACCAAGCAGTTATGTTTCTTTTGGATATGGTAAAGCCAACGAAAAATTCAAAACTGCAAAATCAGAATATCCTGCCGTAACTATTTCTATCGGAAAAGTAAAAGGTGCCGATGCCATGAAAATATCCGAGAAGATATTGGAACGCGTAGAGCAATTGAAGAAAACAATAATTACCAACGATGTTCACGTAGAAGTTACCCGTAATTATGGAGAAACGGCTTCGGATAAAGTTGGCGAATTGTTACTTCACCTAGGAATAGCCATTATTGCCGTTACCTTTTTAGTAATCTTAGCCATGGGATGGCGTGGTGGATTGGTAGTGTTTTTCTCCGTTCCGTTAACCTTTGCTTTGACCTTGTTTGCCTATTATTTATTAGGATATACCTTAAATAGAATCACCCTTTTTGCCTTAGTTTTCGTGGTCGGAATTGTGGTAGACGATAGTATCATCATTGCCGAAAACATGCACCGCCATTTCAAAATGAAGCGATTGCCGTTCAAACAAGCAGCAATTTACGCCATAAACGAAGTAGGAAATCCAACCATTTTGGCAACCTTCACGGTTATTGCAGCAATACTTCCGATGGCATTTGTATCTGGAATGATGGGGCCTTACATGAGTCCGATGCCAATTGGTGCGTCTATTGCCATGTTACTTTCGTTATTCGTAGCATTGACCGTTACGCCTTACTTAGGATACCATTTGTTACAAGAAAAAGAAGAACAAAAACACAAAGTAGAACAAGGTTTAGAAGCCAATTGGGTTTATAAAATCTATAACAAACTGGAACGTCCGTTATTGGAAAGCAGTAAAAAACGACGTATTTTAGTTGGACTAACCGTAGTGTTATTAATAGGTTCTGTACTGATGTTTTTTACCAAATCGGTAATTGTAAAAATGTTGCCTTTTGATAATAAAAACGAATTTCAAGTGGTGGTTGACATGCCCGAAGGAACTACTTTAGAACGCACTGCAGCAGTAACTCAAGAAATTGCGCAATACCTTTCTACCGTTCCAGAAGTGGTGAATTATCAAAATTATATTGGAACTTCTGCACCAATTACCTTTAACGGATTGGTTCGTCATTACGACTTGCGTGGTGGTAGCAATATGGCCGATATTCAAGTGAATTTGTTGCATAAAGAAGAACGCGATATGCAAAGTCACGGAATTGCAAAAGAAGTGCGTCCTGAAATTCAGAAGATTGCTAAAAAATATGGTGCTAATGTAAAAATCATCGAAGTGCCACCAGGACCACCTGTTTTATCAACTTTGGTAGCCGAAATTTATGGGCCAAATTATAAAGACCAAATCAAAGTGGCCAATCAGGTGAAAACAATTTTGGAAACTACTTCGGATATTGTGGATGTCGATTGGATGACGGAAGACAATCAAACGGAATACAAACTGGAAGTGGACAAAGAAAAAGCGATGCTTAACGGAATTGCTCCACAGCAAGTGGTTGGAAATTTGACTTATTTGTTAAAGGAATATCCAATTTCTAATTTGTACGATGAAAATTCTAATGACAACGTTGGAATTGTTCTTTCGCTTGATGATAAAGATAAAACGAGTTTGCAAGATATTGAAAACCTGAAAATCAAGGGAAGTCGTGGCAACGTAGTTCCGGTTAGTGATTTGGTTAAAGTGGTTAAAGATACTTTGCAGAAGACCATTTACAGAAAAGATCAAAAACGTGTGGTTTATGTAACGGCAGACATGGCTGGAGCATTAGAAAGTCCGGTGTATGCAATTCTGGGGATGAATGAAAAACTTCAAAAAATGCACTTGCCAAAAGGCTATAAAGTGAACGAATTGTATATGGACCAACCCACAGATGAAAGTGATTTTACTGTAAAATGGGATGGTGAATGGCAAATAACGTTGGAAGTTTTCCGAGATTTGGGAGTAGCATTTATGGTTGTAATTGTAATTATTTACATGCTGATTGTAGGTTGGTTTCAAAACTTCAAAACGCCAATGGTAATGATGATGGCAATTCCACTTTCGTTAATCGGAATTGTTTTCGGACACTGGTTATTAGGAGCATTTTTTACTGCAACTTCCTTTATCGGAATGATTGCCTTAGCCGGTGTAATGGTCCGGAACTCGGTCTTGCTCATCGACTTTATTGAAATCCGATTGAACGATGGCATTCCATTAAAACAAGCCATTATTGAAGCAGGAGCCGTTCGAACAACCCCAATTTTATTAACCACAGGAGCCGTAGTTATTGGAGCATCCATCATATTATTTGATCCAATATTTCAAGGATTGGCCATCTCTTTAGTATTTGGAGCCATTGTTTCCACCGTACTTACTTTATTGGTTGTGCCGATAATTTATTATGTTACCGAAAGAAAAAAATGGGAAACTCCCCAAGATTCAGAGGAAACCCAAGACCATGAACCTAATATTTAATATCATGAAATTACTAATAATAACCGCGATTGAATCCTTTGAAAAGGAAATCAAAATAATGCTTAAAAAAGCAAACGTTACAACCTTTAGTTATAAAAAAGTAACTGGTTTTAGAGATATTTCGGGAGAAGCAATTGAAAATAATTGGTTTGCTACAGAAATTAATGAAACCGAATCTATTTTATTTTATGCCTTCGTGCCCAAAGAAAATGTGGATTTATGTTTTGATTTTGTAACCGATTTTAACGCCAAACAGGAAACGTTATCACACATTCATGTGGCAGTTTTAAACATTGAAAAATCTAATTAATAATTAATGCTTTGCGCCTTTGCGTCTTAGCGAGAAATAAAAAAACATTATGAAAAACAGAATCGTAAGAGCAATAGCAGGAACTTTTATCCTAATAAGTGTAATTTTATCTATTTATGTAAATCAAAATTGGCTATGGTTCACCGCATTTGTGGGGGCTAATTTATTACAATCCTCTATAACCAAATGGTGTTTGATGGACGATATTTTGACTAAACTTGGGGTGAAAGACTAAATAGAATTTAGAATACTATTTTCAAAACAGCAGTAAGCAAAAGTTTACTGCTGTTTTTTTATGCTTTAATAGTTTTCTTTATTTTGAGATTTTCAACAACGGGCTCTTGAATTACATTCAAAAATTCAATATATTTTTCTCGTCTAGAATTAATAAATGCTTCTCGATCTTGAAATATTTCAGCCTTTATGGCCATTTGAGATTCATTTAAAATAGCTTCTGATAGCGATTCGATAGAAAACAAATACAATTCTACAAGAACTGGCAGCACACAAATTCCTTTGCGAGTAGCAATAAATGTGGCACTTTTTTTAGTGCCTTTGGGATTGAATTTAGAAATGAATCCTGCTTCCTCTAAATAAACCAATCGGTTGGTAAGAATGTTACTTGCGATTTTTTCTTTAGAATTTGAAAATTCTTTAAAAGTAGATTTTCGATGCAACAACATATCACGCAAAATCAACAACGACCATTTGTCGCCAAATAAATCAACAGAAACGGCAATTGCGCAGGTAGATCTAAAATTATTGTTCGTCATGAGTTTATTTAAGAAATCGAATGTTTTTTAAGAAGAAAATTATAGTACAAAATTACTTATTAAAATTTTTAAAAAAAGTAAAATTAACAATTTATTAGTTTGTTAGTTGCGATTTGAAAGTAATTTTATATGTTTGCAATCCTATTAATCCTATTAACCAAATCTATTATGAAAAAAATTATCCTAACTGCACTAGTTGCAACTACTCTATTTGCTTGCAAAGAAACTGCAACGCCAAAACCAGAATTTGATTTAGCAAATGCTAAAAAAGAAATTGAAGCAGCCAATGAAACCTTAACTAATGCTTTAGCAAAAGGAGATTCTGCAACTGTTGGAAATTCCTATACAATGGATGCAAAATTTTTAGAGTCTAACATTCCAGCCGTTGTAGGACGTGCTAAAATCCAAAACCTTTGGGCTGGATATATCAATATGGGAGCCACCAAATTAAAATTAACCACTTTAGATGTTTGGGGAAATGAAAATTTAATTACCGAAGAAGGTACTTATGATTTCAAATCCAAAGAAGACAAGCCTGTAGGCATTGGAAAATATATGGCAGTTTGGAAAAAAGAAGATGGAAAATGGAAACTTTATAGAGACATGGCAAATTCTGACTTACCAATATCAAAAGAATAATTCAATTATTAATTCAAATTCAATTAACCTAAATCAAACTAAAATGAAAAAAACAATTGCCCTTATCGCCTTAACAGGCCTATTATTTATCTCTTGCAAGAAAGAGGAAACCGCTGCGCCAGTAGCAGCAACGAGTGAAATTCCTGCAACTGCAGATGGTTACACAACTCATGAATCTGAAAACATTGATTTAATAAAAAAATGTAATTCTTGTTGGGAAAATGGTAATGTTGTAGAATATAAAGCGTATTATGCTGACGATGCAATTTTCCATGATAATGGAAAGCAAACAACCCTTGCGGAAAATATTTCAAATAACGGGAATTTTCAAAAAATGGGAATTAAACCAACCATGAAATATGATGAAATTTGGGAAAGCATAGACAATAAAGCAAATAAAAAAGGTGTAAAAAATTACGTACTTGCTTATTGCACGAATACTTGGACCAAAGGAACTAAAACTTTAGAAGCCGTTGTGTTTCAAATAGACGCCATTAAAGATGGTAAAATTGTAGAAGAATGGAACGTTTATGACTCTGCAAAACTTATGGAATTAGTTAACTCAAAATAAAAAAACATGAAAAAAACAATTGCCCTTATCGCATTAACCTGCTCTCTTTTTGTTGGATGCAAAAATGAAAGTGCCGATAAAGAAAAAATTGCTCAAGACAACATTAAATCCTATTCCAAAACTTGGGATTTAGTTATTAATGAAGGAAAAGTAGATGTTTTAGACACTGCTTATGCTGCCGATATCGTATTACATACTGTCCCTGAAATTAAAGGTATAGCAAAATCTAAAGCCTATTATGCAAATTTTGTTACTGGATTTTCTAACAGACAATTTATCGTAAAAGATATATTTGCTCAAGGAGATAAACTAACCAAATACTGGGAGTTCAAAGGAACACATACTGGAGATTTCATGGGAATTCCTGCAACAGGAAAAACCATTGATGTAGAAGGATGTACCATTGCCCGAATGGTAAACGGAAAAATTGTGGAAGAAAGAGATTTCATGGATAACATGGATTTCTTAAAACAATTAGGCTTAATGAAATAATAGATTAAACTAGCCAAAAACCATTAAAGACTGTCCCATAAGACAGTCTTTTTTTGCTTTAAATTGAACATAGAATTACTAATAATCCGATTTCTACCAATTTTAAAATCACCTGAAAAACCCTGGTTAAATTATAAAAATTATATAAATTGAGTTTTACCTAACGAGTAATAAATTATATTTGCTAACCTATAGTGCTTTCGGGTAGTCTATTTGGTTTCGAATTAGAAAATCTCTTTACATGTTCTCGATAAAATCTCTTTTTACTTTTGTTTTGGTAGCGTTTTTGGCGGTAACCTTGCGAGCGCAAAAAATTGACGACTGGGTAGTTAAAAAGATAGATTCCACTGCTTTAAATGGTATTGATTATTCTAAAAACAACCTCGAGAATACGAATTCGATGTTTCCGTTGTTGGCTAAATTGTATAAGATTAAACATTTTAGCAAAGAAAATGCGGTCTTTGTTCATATTGGAGATTCGCATATTCAAGCCGATGTAGCAACTTCGGTTATCCGAAATGAATTGCAAAGTTATTTTGGTAATGCCGGCCGTGGATTGGTTTTTCCGTACCAAGTCGGAAAATCGAATGCGCCTTACGATATTGTTTCGAGTTCTAAAAGCAGCTGGAAAAGCAACCGCTTGGCGCGAATAGACACGCTTATTACTTGTGGTGTTTCGGCATTTGGTTTGCAATCGCAAAGTGTTAATCCGGAATTTAATTTGGAACTACGATCTATTAACGGCGTTCGAGATAATTTTGATAAAGTAAATTTATTTATGGGTGGTCCGATATCGGAATTGTATATGGAATACAACGATACCCAAGCCGAAAATGGTTGTTATCCGTTGGCTCCCGATTATACCGTTTTTAATTTAAAATCGCCTACCTCTGGCTTCCGATTGACGTTCCCCACTACCGATTCCATTCGTTTTTATGGTGCCTCGCTTGAAAAAAAGGATGCTTGCGGAATTATCTACCACAGCATTGGTGCAAATGGTGCTAAATATTCGGATTATAATAAAACCAAACAGTTTTGGAAGCAACTAAACAAGTTGCGTGCCGATTGCTACATTGTTTCACTAGGAACCAATGAAGCACAAGATCCAAATTTAACTGCCGAGGGGTTTCTAATAGAAGTGAAAATTATGGTTGCTAAATTGCAATTGGTTTCTCCCAAAGCTTGTATTATTCTTACCACGCCACCAGTTTCTTATTATAAAAAAAGGAACCCCAATTTCTCTTTAGAAGTTATTACGAGTGCCTTGATAGAGTATTGCAATGCCAATAATTTGGTCTATTGGGATTTATTTAATGTCTCCCAAGGTTTGGAAGGTGCTAAAATTTGGAGGAAGAAACAACTCCTCCGACAAGATTTAGTGCATTTCTCTAGAGAAGGTTATGTCTTGCAAGGAAACTTATTTGTAGATGCTTTCGCAAAAGTGTGGAACGAGTTTTTGTGTAAGAATTATTAAGTTTTTACCCTGCAATTTTCACAACACTGTCTAAAAGTTCTACATTAAAATTTACTTTCGCATTTAATGCTTTAAAGACTTTAAGGATGGTTTCGAGAGTAACATTAGTAGTATTGTTTTCTAGTTTTGAGATTTGCGCTCTTTGAACTCCAATTAGTTTTCCTAAATCTTCTTGCGTCATATTCTTTCCTAAACGCACTTTTTTTATTAGATTGCCTAGTAGTTCCATTTGAAGTTCTTGTTCGTAAAAGGCTCTTTTTACAGTGCCAATTTCTCCAATAAATTCGTCTTTGATTTCATCAAAAGAGAATATTTCCAAGTCTGTATCTTTATTTTTCATTTCTCTTATCTTTAAGTTCAAAGTATCTCAATCTAATATTTTCGGCTTTTTCTATTTCTTTTTCAGGAGTTTTTCCGGTTTTCTTAATTATTCCGTGGGTTGCTAGAACTAACGTATTAATTTTCTCTGTTTTGTCCCAAAAGGCAAAAATTCGGAAGTAAGTTTTATTGTACAAAGTTCGAAACTCCCATATTTCCCCTTTCAATTTTTTGAACAACTCAGTATCATTTTTAATTTTCGATTTGTCAATATTAAAAATGATCTTGTCCCGACTTTTTTCTTCTAATCCAAGAAGAAATTCCCTAGCCTCCGTTAAAAAAAGTACTTTAAATTTATCCATTCAAATACGATTGTTTCCATACAAAGATACAAACAAAATAAAAAGAGGTGAATATTTTTTTAAAATATTTTAAGAAACGAAACTCTAAAACTGCAAATAAATTGGCATTACTGGTTGTGCGCTTTTAAAGAAGGAATACAAAGCAATAAATAAAAACATTCCCACAACGTAGTACACCATAGGAAAACGCTTTTGTTTTTCTATGATTTTTTCCGGGAAACTGTCTGGAATTAGGTGAATTAAATAGCCAATTACAATTAGTATAATAACGTATTTATAATTTTCTACATATTCATAAGCACCGTCAAAAGTGAATTGGTATACTATCTGATGGATGAATTGCAAAGCGTTATCCAAATTACTCGCTTTGAAGAAAATCCAACAGAAACATACAAAATGAAAGGTAATAATAGCAAAGAAAAAGTTGCTAACTGCCGATGGAAAAATTTTAATTCTTCCGAAAAGGAATGTCCATAGTTTGTTAATCATCAAACCCGTTCCGTGCATTGCTCCCCAAATAATAAAATTCCAACTAGCACCATGCCAAAAACCGCCAATTAACATCGTTAAGAATAAATTCAAATTGGTTCTGAATTTACCTTTTCGATTACCACCCATAGAAATGTACAAGTAATCGCGCAACCAACTAGATAACGATATGTGCCATCTGCGCCAGAATTCACTCACCGATTTACTTTGATAAGGCGACAAAAAGTTAGTCGGGATAGTAATCCCCATCCATTTAGAAATTCCGATAGCAACATCGCTATAACCACTAAAGTCACAGTAAATAACAATAGCATAGCCGTACAACGCCACTAAACATTCCAATCCATTATGCAGGTGTGGCCCATCAAAAACATAGTTTACTAAATTCACCGAAATATAATCGGAGATGATTAATTTCTTGGTCAATCCAGTAATTATCAAATAAAATCCTTTCGAGAAATCGGTGTCGCTTACAAAATAATCTTTCTTTAACTGAGGAATAAAATCTTTAGCACGAACTATTGGACCCATTACCAATTTCGGGAAGAACGAAAGAAACAACATATAATTCACGATTCCTTTTTCAGGTTCTATTTCCCCGCGGTATACATCTATAGTGTAACTTAGATTTTCGAAAGTAAAAAACGAAATCCCTATTGGCAATAAAATATGTAAAGCATCAAATTTTAACGTAGAAAAATTATTCAAAACCTCTAAAAAGAAATTGGTATATTTGAAATAAAACAACAATCCGAGATTGAAAATTACACTTAAAAACAGTAAGAATTGTTTGCCGCCTTTCTTCTTCACCTTGAAAATCCAATTGGAAATACCGTAGTTGAAAAATGCCGAAAGAATCACAATTAACACAAAACCACCACTTGCTTTATAGAAAAAATACAACGAAAACAAGGTAAGAACCATCGCTCTATGCTTGTAGTTTTTTCTAAAAAGGTAATAGAACACGATAAACGCCGATAAAAAATACACGAAAAACCCATTGTTAAACAACAACGGACTATGAGCATCATACAACAACTGCTCTTTTACGCTATTCCAATCTATTTGTATCATATAGAATCGCCTTTTTTAACAGGAGGTTTCGGAACTATTTCTTTAGGAATCACTTCTTTTATCACTTTGGGTTTTAGTACCTCCACTTTCGGGGCTGCCGGTTTTGGGGTATCTTTTTTGACTTGAATCGTTTCTTTTATAATCGTTTTAGGAACTACCACAGCAGGAACAACAATTGGTTTGCCACCTTTTTTGAGCAGTACCCCTTTTTGGTAATCGTGCAATAGTGCCTTAAAAATGATTTTACTTACCGCTTTAGCACCTCTAAAATTAAAATGGATATAATCCTTATTAGCATATTGAACGGTGCTGTCTGCCCATTTTACAATGGTTCCGCTTCCGCCAATAGATTTATAGAAATTATAAAACGGAATATCGGTATCATAAGCCAATCGTGCTTGCGTATGAATCAACGAATCAATACCCACGGCAGTTTTCCATTCGCCATCATAATTAAACGCTCTATCCGAACAACTAAACAATAAAAACTCGGTATTGGGTAGGTTGTTTTGAAACTTTTTAAGCACCGGTCGCATGCCGCGATAGTAATAATCGTAGTTGGTGTCGTTGGGTTGGAACATCAAGTTCACCCCATATTGAAAAACAATCAAATCATAATAGCCCGATCGGCTAATTTCTGCCAATAAATCACTGTTTATTTTCTTCAATTCTACACCGGTAATTCCTCTAAACGAATAATTATCCAATACAATTCCCGATTGTGGTTCCGAACTTACTCCAAAAATCGGAGTTCGCTTTGCCGAAACCGTAAACTTCGCTTTATTAGAAACCCCACTTCCTACCAATACCCGGTTGAACTCCGAATTGGCAGGGTATTTCCGAACCGAATCGTTTATCTTAACCGAAATAGAATCGCCTTTGCCATAAAGCAACCATTTTTGGGTAATTTGAGTGCTACTTTTCTTCACATTATCTCTAAAATCCACCTCTAAATTGTTACTATAAAAAGAATATCCCGATAAAAACAAGCCACCATTATGTTCTTGTTTCTTAAAATTATCCACGTTCACATCGCCGGTAGTAAAAACTTTGGCAGTCCTTCTAAAGTCCGATGAAACACAAGAAATAGGAACATAACCAACCCCTTTTTGTTGTCCAAAATAATTCTGAAGTTGCTCCCTAACATCCTGCGTAATAAAATCGCCTTCAATCTGGCTATCACCAAACCAGGCAATTCGTATTTTAACATTTTTACCTTCCGATAAAGCAATTAATTTTTGTGTAAGTTTAGGCAAGGCAGGCGCCACGGTATCGGCATTAAAACGAATAAGAGCATCTTTCTTTTCGTAAGCCTCAAATTCATTTTTAGGCAAACTATCTTCCGAAACCGAATTCCCAATCCCTTTAGTTGTAACAGCCCCTTTTTTAGTTTTTTCCTTCACCAAAATATCCGAAAGCAAATTCACATTTTTAAAATACGGATACTGCCCAATAAACTCTTTCGAGAATACCGACAACAGCAACTGAATGCTAGTGACTACTAAAATTAAGGTAATAACTTTTTTGCTCTGGTTCATCAACCTTCGTTTGGGTATAAAGTCCGCGAAATCCTTTTTAGAGTGTTAAGCGATTGTAAAATTCACGGCAAAAGTAAAAAAAAGGAAGCGTGTTTTACACTTTAAACAAAAATAATTTTTTAGCACAATTAGAAGCGAAACTTTGGGGCATTTTAGTAAGCGTCTTTCCCGCTTTTCGCACCGCACGGCGGATTGCTTCAATCGGGGCTAGACAGGTTATGTCTTTTGTGAAAATAAAATTTCAAAAGAAACCTTTGCGTAAAGTTGACCTTCTGACCAAAGGAAGAATCCCAATTTTTATCCGCGTTGCTTGCATCCGTTTTATCCGCGTCCAATTTGATCTTGCAATCGTGATGGCACGCGGATTTTACGGATGCAAGCAACGCGGATTATTACGGATTGTTGTAGATGCCATCGACATACATAATTATGCCGAAATTTTATAATTTTTCCTCTAGAATTATAAAATTATGCCATCGGCAATGTTGTAGATGCCATCGTCATACATAATTATGCCGAAATTTTATAATTTTTCCTCTAGAATTATAAAATTATGCCATCGTCATACATAATTATGCCGAAATTTTATAATTTTTCCTCTAGAATTATAAAATTATGCCATGGTCATACATAATTATGGCATCGGCAACATTGTAGATGGCATCTACAAGTAATTTTATGGCAAAATCATATAATAAGATCCTTTATAATTGTATAATTATGCTGTTTGCAACATTGTTTACGGCAGTTACAACTATGTTTTTGGCGTATACAACCACGACGGGAGTTTCTATTGAGTGGACAGAATTTTGTGTAAACTCTAAAAATGCTTAATAAATACAACTTTGTGCAGAGGGGTTTCTTTTGGAATAGTATTTTCACAAAAGACATAACCTATCTAGCCCCGATTGAAGCAATCCGCCGTGCGGTGCGAAAAGCGGGAATGACGTTTACTACAATGCGCAAGTCCTTCGCTTCTAAAAGAAAAATATTTTAATACCTAACAGGTTGAAAAAACCTGTTAGGATAGGTAGTAAATTGTGGCGATAATATTGAGATTGCTTCGTGCCTCGCAAAAAAAAACCGCCTCCAAAAGGAAGCGGTTTCTAGTAGGTTATAGGGTAGAAGATTTATTATTTTTTTAATAAATCTCTGATTTGAGTTAGTAATTCTTCTTGAGATGGACCAGAAGGAGCTGGGGCAGCAACTGGTTTTCTCAATTTGTTGTACGATTTTACGATGACGAACATCACAAATCCAACCACTAGTAAACTAATAATAGTGTTAATCCATTTACCAATAGCGATAACATTTGCTGGAACTTCAGTGCCATCGGCTTTTTTGGTGGCTTCGTCTAGCGTGATTGCAATGGAAGAAAAATCCATTCCGCCAGAGAAATGCCCAACAATTGGCATAATAATGTCGCCAACAAAACCAGTAACTACTGCTCCAATTGCGCCTGCCATGATTACCGCAACTGCAAATTCCACAACATTACCTGTCATGATAAAATTCTTGAATTCTTTCAACATAATACTTTTGTTTTTTAAGATTAATACTATTTGAATATCAAAGTTAAAAAAATATTTATTAAAATAATAATAATAGGAAAATTATTACTCTCTGTAGAAAACTCGTTTCACTCTTTGGGAGATGCTCGTCATGATTTCATACGGAATGGTATCCAGTCGTTTAGCTATATAAGAAACGCTTGGAGATTCTCCGAAAATAATAACTTCGGCGCCTTCTTTACATTCTATATCGGTAATGTCTACCATTAGCATGTCCATGCAGATGCTTCCCACTATGGGTGCTTTTTTGTTTTTTATGACGACATAACCGGTTCCATTGCCCCAATGGCGTGAAATTCCATCGGCATAACCTATTGGGATGGTGGCAATTTTGGTAGGTTTATCGGCTAGAAATCTTCTTCCGTAACCTACACTTTCGCCAGCATCGATAGTTCGTATTTGGGAAATGATGGATTTTAGGGTTCCTACATTTTCTAATAACTTTTGTTCGTCTTCGTCGTTGGAAACTCCGTAAAGCCCTATTCCTAAACGAACCATATCGTATTGCGCTTGTTGGAAATTAGAAATTCCAGAGGTGTTTAGTAAATGTCGAATTGGGTTTATTTGTAATTCTTCCATTAGGGTAGAAGACATTTTTTCAAATAATTTTATTTGCGAAAGCGTGAAATCTATAAATTTCATATCATCACTCGTTGCCAAGTGGGATAGAATACTTTTTACAACTACTCTTTTATTATCTTTTAATTTTGCGATTAGTTCGGGTAGGTTTTCTTCTTCAAATCCCAAGCGGTGCATGCCGGTATCCAGTTTTATATGGATTGGAAAGTTTTTTAATTTCTTTTGTTCGGCAAGTTTCAAGAAAGCATTTAAGCCTTTTGTAGAATAAATTTCGGGTTCCAATTGGTGCTGAATAATGGCTGTGAAACTTGTACTTTCTGGATTCAAGACCATAATTGGCAAATCGATTCCTGCCAAACGAAGGGAGATTCCTTCATCGGCGAAAGCCACACCAAGATAATCTACTTTATGGTGCGAAAGTAATTTGGCTACCTCAAAACCGCCGTTGCCATAACTAAACGCTTTTACCATTACCATTAATTTGGTGTCTGGGTTCAACTTGGATTTGAAGAAATTCAAGTTATGACTGATGGCATTCAGATTGATTTCTAAAACCGTTTCGTGTGTTTTTTCTTCTAAAAGAGAAACGATTTCTTCAAAATGAAAATGTCGTGCTCCTTTTACTAATATGGTTTCGTTTTCAAATGGAATTGTATCGAAACCTTCTAGAAATTTTTCGGTGGTTTCAAATGCTAAGCAATTTGGAAACTTCTTTTTGAATCCAGCAATAGTTTTTCCGATGGCAATCACTCGGTTGATTTTGTTGGAAACAATTAAATGGGAAACTTTAGAATACAGCTCTTCGGTAACTAAACCCGATTGAACAATGTCCGAAAGAATTAAGGTTTTCTTTTTGAATTGCTTTTGATTTTCTAAAAAATCTAATGCTATTTTTAACGATTGAAAATCGGAACTATAACTGTCGTCAATGATGGTGGTGTTGTTGCTTCCGTTTTTAACTTTTAGGCGCATTTCAACTGGATACAACAGCAACATGCGTTGGCGAATAATATCTTGATCGTATCTAAAATACAACATCACCATCAAGCATTGCAAGGCGTTTTCTATAGATGCTTGGTCGGAAAACGGAATGGTAACTGTAAAACAAAGTTTTTGGTAGGTGATTTTAAGTTCGGTTTTGTCGGGGCTTTCTTTTGCAATTACAAAAACATCGGCTTTCCCATCGTCGGAACTCCAAGTGAAGGTTTTTATTTTCGGATTTAAAAAAGCTTCAACGGTTCGGTTTTTATTCATAATTAAAACTTCAGCCGAACTGAAAAGTTTTAATTTTTCTTTAATTTTTTCTCCAGCATCGTGAAACCCTTCGTCGTGAGCCGATCCTATATTGGATAAAATTCCGATAGTTGGCTGGATGATTCTTTGAAGATTGGCCATTTCATTAACCGTTGAAATTCCGGCTTCAAAAATTCCGAGGTTGTGTTTTTCGTTGATTCCTAAAACAGAAAGCGGCACACCCACTTGGGAGTTATAACTTTTAGGGGATCGAATAATATTATAATCGGGGCTTAACAAGAAATTCAACCATTCTTTGATGATGGTTTTTCCGTTGCTGCCGGTAATTCCGATAACAGGAAAATCAAAATCATTTCGGTAGGCTGCTGCAAAGGTTTGAAGGGCTTGCAAAGTATTTTCGACCACTAAAAAATTGGCTTTGCCTTGTAAATTGGAGGGGATATAACTGACTACAAAATTTAGTACGCCTTGTTCTAATAATTCGGCAACATAGTGGTGTCCGTCATGATTGGGGCCAAGAAGCGCAAAATACAACGTACTGCTGGTATTTTGCAACGAACGGCTATCAATAGAGATAGAATCAATAATGGCTATGTCGTTTTTGCCAACAAATTTGGCTTTTAGAATTGGGATTATATTTCGGATGGAGAGTGTCAAGTTTGAATAATTATTTTTTATAAATTATTAGATCTTCTTTTCCATCTACTAAATCTCTTAAGTAAGACTCGACCATTTTGGATAAACTAATTTTTTTACTAGCAGCTAATTTTTTAGCATCAATAATGATTTTTTTATCAGTTTTAATAACAATTCTTACATCCATAACAATACTTATTTATTTTTTATTGTAAACCTCAATATCATAATTATCGCCATTTACGGTATACTAAAAATACTAAAAATAGCTTTTTTATAAAAACTATTTTTTAACATCGCCTTTTATATGCTCGGCATCTTTAACTTCCAAATTTTCTCGCATTGCTCTATAATAAGCGGCACGACTTAACGGCTCGTATTCTTCGGTTTCTCCTAATAAAACCAAATTAGTACTATCGGCTTTTCTAAAACTGTAATTGGCTAAATTCCCAGTGCGGGTGCAAACGGCATGAACTTTAGTAACATATTCAGCAGTTGCCATTAGTGCCGGCATGGGTCCAAAGGGATTCCCTTTAAAGTCCATATCCAATCCTGCAACGATTACTCGAATTCCAGAATTGGCCAAATCGTTACAAATTTTCACTATTTCATCGTCAAAAAACTGGGCTTCATCAATACCAACCACGTCACAGCCTTGCGCCAAAATTGCAATATTGGCAGCAGCAGGAACTGGCGTAGAACGGATTTCGTTTTTATTGTGAGAAACCACCATTTCTTCGTCGTAACGAGTATCAATGGCGGGTTTAAAAATCTCCACTTTTTGCTTAGCAAATTGTGCTCTGCGCAACCTACGGATGAGTTCTTCGGTCTTTCCCGAAAACATCGAGCCGCAGATTACTTCAATCCAACCAAATTGTTCTTTATGATTTACAGTATTTTCGAGAAACATTTTGTATTTTTAGACCTTAAAAAAGGATTTGTTTTTATTACTTTGTATCGAAACAAATTTATTATAAAATAAGATAAGTTAGTCACTATAATTTTAAAGTTATGAAAAAAAGATTGGAAGCCGAATTAATAAGCCTTGCGCACCGGGTTTTAAAACTAAAAAATAAATCGGAAATAGATCAATTGTATCTAGAATCTAGAAAATTATACGAAACTTTAGCTGTTTTAAAATTCTATGGCGATAATTACGAGCAAGTTAAATCGGAAATTACCCAAGAGGATTTAGAGGAAAAATTAACTGCTGTCGCAGAAGATATAACTTTAATAGAAGTGAAACCAAAAGAAGTTGTTCCTGTTATAGAAGAACTTGTTGCAGAAGCAACGCCTGAAATTGAAGTTATTGACCAAACCGATTCGGAAACGGAAGACAATGAAATTGAGGAAGTGGAAGAAGTTATCGAAGAAGACAATGAAATTGAAGAGGAGGAAGAGGAATATTCAGGTGAAATTGCAAATGAAGAAGAGGAAGGGCTTCCTAAACCAGAACTAGAAGAAATGAATTTTGAACCAATATTTGAATTGGCTGAAGAAGAACCTATAGAAGAGGTTAAAGTCGAAAAAACCGAAAACAAAAAGGCGGAAGCTAAACAAATTTCTTTTGAAGATTTACTTGGAGAAAACTATAATGATACCATTTTTGTAAAACCAAACGATGTGGTTATCCCTCCATCTTTAAAAAGTGTTTTGGATGAAAAACCGATGTCGCTTAACGACCAACATTCTAAAGCAATTAATATTGGAATGAACGATAGGATTGCTTTTGTAAAGCATTTGTTTGCCGATAGTGACGAAGATTACAATCGCGTTTTATCGCAATTAAATACCTTTGGCACCCAAGAAGAAGCACTCGATTTTATTGAAGAAATCATCAAGCCAGACTATAACAATTGGAAAGGAAGCGAAGAATATGCAGAGCGATTTATGGAAATTGTAGAGAACAAATTTAACTAAATGTCGAAACTATATATTGTTCCTACGCCAATTGGAAACCTAGAAGACATGACTTTTAGAGCCATTAGAGTTCTAAAAGAAGCCGATTTAATCTTGGCAGAAGACACGCGCACTAGTGGGAAATTGTTAAAACATTACGAGATTTCAACCCACATGCACAGCCACCACATGCATAACGAACACAAAACGGTAGAAAATTTAATCACCCGATTGAAAGGTGGCGAAACCATTGCTTTAATAAGCGATGCAGGAACACCAGCCATTTCTGATCCTGGGTTTTTACTCACCCGTGCTTGTGTAGAAAATAATATTGAAGTAGATTGTTTGCCAGGAGCAACGGCCTTTGTACCCGCCCTTGTAAACAGCGGTTTACCCAACGACCGATTTATATTTGAAGGCTTCTTGCCCGAGAAAAAAGGAAGACAAACCCGTTATTTGTTTCTAGCCGAAGAAACACGCACTATGATTTTTTATGTTTCCCCACATAAATTAGTAAAAACCTTAGCCGAATTTGTACAGTATTTTGGTGCCGATAGACCCGTTTCTATCTCCAGAGAATTATCCAAACTGCACGAAGAAACCATCCGTGGTACTGCAGAAGAAGTCCTTAAACACTATGAAGCAAAACCTCCAAAAGGAGAAATTGTTGCAGTTGTTGGCGGGAAAATCATTAGTAAAGAATTGAGAAAAGAGCAAGAATAACATTTAAATTATATTTTAAATGTTTGCAAAAATGTAAGCCAAAAAAACATAATTCGTAATTTTTAATTCCTAATTAAAATGCGTTGGACTATAAAATCAAAGCCAGAAAAAGAGAAAGTTCAAAAACTGCAAAATGAACTTCAAATTGACGAACTTATTGCTACCCTATTGGTACAACGTGGGGTAGATAATTACGACCAAGCCAAAACATTTTTCCGACCATCGTTAAATGATTTACACAATCCGTATCGGATGAAAGATATGGACAAAGCCGTTGCTCGTATTGAAACTGCAATTGCCAACGAAGAAAATATCTTGGTTTTTGGCGATTATGATGTAGATGGAACCACTGCTGTTTCGTTAGTTTCGAGTTATTTAAGAAGTTATTATCCCAATGTTGCCACCTACATTCCCGATAGATACGACGAAGGTTATGGAATTTCTTATAAAGGAATTGACTTTGCCGAAGACAATGAATTTTCCTTAATTATTGCGTTAGATTGTGGAATAAAATCCATCGATCATGTCGCTTATGCTAAAGCAAAAAATATAGATTTTATCATTTGCGATCACCACCGTCCAGGGGATGCATTGCCCAATGCTGTTGCCGTTTTAGATCCAAAACGAGAAGATTGTTCTTATCCTTATGATGAACTTTGCGGTTGTGGTATAGGTTTTAAATTAATTCAAGCCCTTGCCGAACATCGAGGGCAAACTATAGAAGATTTAGTGCTTTATTTGGATTTAGTTGCTACTGCAATTGCTGCCGATATTGTTCCTATAACTGGGGAAAATAGGGTTTTAGCCAAATTTGGTTTGGAAGTTATCAATGCTAATCCTCGACCTGGAATTAAGGCTTTAATTCAGAATGTAAAAAAACAAGTATTAACAATAACCGATGTGGTTTTTATTATTGCTCCGCGAATAAACGCTGCCGGAAGAATAAAACATGGCAATGAAGCGGTTGCTCTATTAACGGAATACAATTTAGATCAAGCCGAACAATTTGCTTCTGAAATTGAACAACACAATACCGACCGAAAAGGTTTAGACAAACAAATTACTGTGGAAGCCTTAGCCCAAATAGAAGCCAACAACGAAAAAGAAAATTTCACTACGGTTTTATATCAAGAAAATTGGCACAAAGGCGTCATCGGAATTGTGGCTTCGCGATTAACCGAAACTTATTACCGCCCCACGATTGTATTTACTAAAAGTGGCGACAAACTTGCAGCTTCGGCACGGTCGGTAAAAGATTTTGATGTGTACAATGCTTTGGAGGCTTGTGCCGAACATTTAGAGCAATTTGGAGGACATAAGTATGCCGCAGGAATGACTTTGAAAGAAGAAAATTACTTGGCGTTCAAAGAGGCATTTGAAAAAGAAGTCCGAAATACCATTCCACCTGAATTATTAATTCCAGAAATAGCGGTAGATGCCGAGATTAACTTAAGTGCTATTAACCCTAGATTTATACGATTATTGAGTCAGTTTGAACCTTTTGGGCCGGAGAATATGACCCCAGTATTTCTAACCAAAAACATAAAAGATACCGGCTACGCCAAACCACTTGGTAAGGACGACGAACATTTAAAATTATTTGTAAAACAAAATAACTCCGAAGGTTTTGGAGCCATTGCTTTTAATTTTGGAAACAAACTAGAAATGGTTACGAACCAAAAACCTTTTGAAGCCGTTTACTGTATTGATGAAAATGAATATAATGGAGCGGTAACCTTACAATTAAGAATTAAAGATTTGAAGAAGTAATCAAATAAAATAACACCAACTATTTTTTTATTAGCAGCGAATGGCTTGCGCATTTTAGCAAACGTCTTTCCCGCTTTTCGTTACAATCTGCCATTGCGAGGAACGAAGCAATCTTACAACACTATTCATTGATCGCAATGCCAGGATTTCCACTTCACTCGGGGCTAGCAAATAATGGTATTGAATAGATATAAAATTTCTAAGAAACCTTTGCCAAATTGTCATTCTGACGCTGGAAGAAATCCAAACCAACCAAAACAAAAACCCACCAAAATCACTTTTGTTGGGTTCTATTATTTTAATAAGTAAAAACTTCCAAAACGTTTGTGCCTTTTGTGGTAAAAAATCCGAACTAATCCGCGTTGCAAAGCATCCGTAGGATCTGCGTTCCATCCCAAGCGTTCGTCTTTAATTCACCGAAGCGAATTAGTAACCCAAGGAAGCTAAACAGTGATCGACCGAACCCCAATAAAATAAGAAAAAAACAAAAAACCTCGTTCCAATTAAGAAACGAGGTTTTGTATATAAAAACGAGTAGTTAAACTATTCTATCTCCGAAATTCTTAAGGTATTTACCATCCCTTTATCTATTACAGGCATTGCAGCAAGATTGATAAGGATATCTCCTTTTTTTACATAACCATTCTTTTTAGCCATTTGGTTGATGTCTTCTACAGTGTCATCGGTACTAACAAATTTATCATAGAAAAAAGCATTTACTCCCCAAAGTAAATTCAATTGGGTTAAGATTCTTCTATTAGAAGTATAAACCAAAATATGAGCCGAAGGTCTCCATGCCGAAATTTGAAAAGCAGTATATCCACTATTAGTTAAGGTAGAAATTGCTTTCGCTTTAATGTCGTTAGCCATAGTAGCCGCGTGGTAACAAATAGATTTGGTAATAAATCGTTTGGTTCTAACGTGAGGTGGGTTTTGAGGAACTGTAATTAACGGTGAATCTTCAACAGCTTCAATAATTTGCGTCATTTTTTCAATAACTTGAACCGGATAATTCCCTACAGAAGTTTCTCCAGAAAGCATCACAGCATCAGCACCATCCATTACCGAGTTGGCAACGTCGTTAACTTCAGCACGTGTAGGTGTTAAACTAGTAATCATCGTTTCCATCATTTGTGTTGCCACAATTACTGGAATACGAGCCGTTTTAGCTCGGTGTATTAATTTCTTTTGAATTAACGGTACTTCGTGAGCTGGAATTTCAACTCCAAGATCGCCACGAGCAACCATCAAACCATCGCAAAAAGCAACAATTTTATCAATGTTTTCTACCGCTTCTGGCTTTTCAATTTTAGCTATAATCGGAATTTTATGATCCGAATGTTTTGCAATTAAATCTTGCAATTCTTCTAAATCGGCTGGCGTTCTTACAAAAGAAAGCGCAATCCAATCTACATTTTGTCCAATTGCAAAAATGGCATCTTTAATGTCTTTTTCAGTTAAAGCAGGAAGGGAAACTTTAGTATTAGGTAAGTTGACTCCTTTTTTAGATTTCAATGGACCACCTTGAATTACTTTACAAACTACTTCAGTTGTACCATTAGTTTCTAGAGCTTCAAACATTAGTTTTCCGTCGTCCAAAAGTATTTTTTCTCCCGGTTTTACATCTCTAGGAAACTCTTTATAGTTCATGTACACTCTTTCAGCAGTACCAGGAACATCTTCGGCAGTTTGAAAAGTAATAATATCACCAGGGTTTACTACTACATCTTCTTTCATAACTCCTACACGAAGTTTTGGGCCTTGTAAATCTCCTAAAATAGCAGTAGTGTAACCGTATTCTTCGTTCAATTCTCTTATGATATGGATACGTTCTTTTACATCAGCATAATCGGCATGCGAAAAATTAATACGGAATACATTTACTCCAGCATCAATCATGTCTTTAATTACTTCTTTTGAACTACAAGCAGGACCTAGCGTGGCTACAATTTTAGTCTTTTTTCTTGTTGACATTTTTATTAAAAAATTAAATTATTTTTAGATTTTATCTTATTTTTAGTAACACTATAAACTAGGTTAACAGCGTCTATTTTGCTAATCTGAACCATTACTTCATCAAGGTCAATTTCATTGTCGGCATTTTCAATTTTAACAAAGAAATCTACTTTTTTATATTCGGGCAACAGATAAACAGAAGAAGAAAATGAATTTTTAGTATTCGAAAATAAATCGGTAGTCGTTATATTTTCTATATTTTCTATTTCATTTTTGTTTTGTACTAAATCCCATTGGATTAGCTTTTTTTCATCTTCAAAAGTGAATCGGATAAAGGAGGTCTTCATCCCTTTTACTTGCAACGGAATATCGGATTTACTTTTGGATAATCCAATACCAAGTTCTCGATTCAAAAAATAAGCTAATCGATAATCTTCTAATGAAGTATGAAGAGCGATTAGATGGTAATCTTCCTCTACAAAATCTTCAATATATATTTTATGAATAGCCATTTATTGCCAAAATAAGTTGTAAATATAGTGTTAATCGAAACTCAAAATACCTCTACTAGGTTAGATTAACGTTATTTTATGAACGATAACGTTATAGTTTTTTAAGAAATTAATTTAAATAGTGTTAATTTTTTCTTGAAATGCAAAATAAGCTCTTTTGGAAGCAATTTCTTCTGCCTTCTTTTTAGAAGTAGCTCTCGATTTGGCAATCACTTTATCGTCAATACTTAATTTGACTCCAAAATAGCGTTGTCCATCGATGCCATTATCGTCATAAACATCATAGAAAAATTGTTTTTTCTCTTTTTGACACCATTCGATAACCAAACTTTTATAACTAATGACTTTGCCTTCTAGTCGGGCAATATCTACATACGGAAGAATAACCCGTTGTTGAATAAATAATTCGCAACCTACATAACCTTTGTCTAAAAAAATTGCGCCTACTAATGCTTCAAAAAGATTGCCGTGAATGTTTTCGCCAAAATGTTGTGAAGGCACTTTGCTTTCTACAAATGCAATAAGATTCATGTCTCTCCCCAATTCGTTCAAATGCTCTCTACTTACAATTTTAGACCGCATTTTGGTTAAGTAACCTTCATCTCCGGTTGGGACTGCTTTATGTAAATGGGCAGCAATGACGGCACTTAACATAGCGTCTCCAAGAAATTCCAATCGTTCGTAGTTTAATGGAAGTCCATCTTCATCTAAAATATTAGAAGACCTATGGGTAAAGGCTTTTTTATAATATTTTAGGTTTATTGGCTTAAAGCCAACGATATTTTGAATGGTAATAAAAAAATTCCCGCCCTCTTTAGGACGGGAATTTTTAGAAAATATTTTTTTAAGAATTTGTTTCAAAACTTAATCAACTAGTTTTTTGAATAAAACACAAGCGTTATGCCCTCCAAATCCAAATGTGTTACTCATGGCAACATTTATTTCTCTTTTTTGAGGAACATTTAAAGTTAAGTTTAAAGAAGGGTCGATGTTTTCATCCACAACCTTATGGTTAATGGTTGGAGGAACAATACTGTTTTGCATTGCCAAAATAACCGCAATCGATTCAATAGCACCTGCAGCACCCAATAGGTGACCAGTCATGGATTTAGTAGAATTAATATTGATGTTTTTAGCATGCGCACCAAATACATGGCTTATTGCTTTTAATTCGGCTACATCTCCAAGCGGAGTTGAAGTTCCGTGAGTATTGATATGATCTACCATGTCTGGCGTCATTCCAGCATCACGCAAAGTATTTTCCATAACAGCAATTACGCCAATTCCTTCAGGGTGTGGAGCAGTTAAGTGGTAAGCATCGGATGACATTCCGCCACCGCCAACTTCACAATAAATTTTAGCACCACGGGCTTTAGCATGTTCGTATTCTTCTAAAACAATAGCGCCCGATCCTTCACCAAGTACAAATCCGTCGCGAGTTGCATCGAATGGTCTTGAAGCCGTTTCTGGACTGTCGTTTCTTGTAGATAAGGCGTGCATGGAATTAAATCCACCCATACCTGCAATGGTTACTGCTGCTTCCGATCCACCGGTAACAATAACGTCACACATGCCTAATCGAATATAATTAAAGGCATCAATCATGGCGTTAGCCGAAGATGCACAAGCAGAAACTGTAGTATAATTAGGACCCATATAACCATTACGCATCGAAATGTGTGCTGGAGCAATATCGGCAATCATTTTAGGAATAAAGAAAGGATTGAATTTTGGAGTTCCGTCACCTTTAGCATAATACATCACTTCGTCTTGAAAAGTTTCTAGACCGCCAATTCCTGCGCCCCAAATAACTCCAACTCGGTGTTTGTTTACATTGTCGTGTGTAATTCCGGCATCTTTTATAGCTTCGTCACTAGATGCAATAGCATACTGAGAGAATTTATCCAATCTACGAGATTCCTTACGGTCCATATAATCTTCAATATTGAAGTTTTTCACTTCACAAGCAAATTTTGTTTTATGCTTTTCAGTATTATAATAGGTTATAGGGGCAGCACCACTTCTACCATTAATTAAACTATCCCAATATTCTTGGATAGAGTTTCCTATAGGAGTTAATGCTCCAAGACCAGTTACAACAACACGCTTTAATTGCATATAATTTTTTTTAAATAGTATTTAAATAAATAATACCCTGTTTTCTTTATGTAAAAGCTTAAAGAGACAAGGTATTTCAATATTCGGTGATTGAAATTCAATCAAAAATAGTTTAATTTTTTTAATAATAATAAAAACCCGTATACAAATAATGCATACGGGTTTTTTATTTATTATTTTTTTGCTTCTTCAATATACGAAATAGCTTGACCTACTGTAGCAATGTTTTCTGCTTGGTCGTCTGGAATTTGGATATCAAATTCTTTTTCGAACTCCATAATAAGCTCAACAGTGTCTAATGAATCCGCTCCTAAATCGTTAGTGAAGCTTGCTTCTGTTACAACTTCATTCTCGTCAACGCCTAATTTGTCTACGATAATCGCTTTAACTCTTGATGCAATGTCTGACATAATCTTTAATTTTAAAATTTAAATTGTTGGCAAAAATAAAAAACTTTATCTTAATACCAC
>CANFHX010000002.1 GCA_947446865.1 Flavobacteriaceae bacterium
ATCTTCTGTTATGCAGTAGAAGGAAAAGGATCTAAAAGTTTTGATACTGCTAAAGGATTTTGTTTTTCAAACCCAATTGCAGCACATACTTTATTGCAAAAAATCACCGATACCACCATTTTATATTTAAAAGAAAAAGTAAAAGCAGGTTGCAACGCCATTCAGATTTTTGATTCTTGGGGCGGAATGTTATCGCCAGTGGATTACCAAGAATTCTCTTGGAACTACATCAACCAAATTATTGAAGCAATAGCCGACGAAACTAAGGTTATCGTTTTCGGAAAAGGTTGTTGGTTTGCTTTGGGCGAAATGGCACAATCTAAAGCAGCAGCACTTGGTGTAGATTGGACTTGTTCTCCAACCAATGCGCGCTATTTAACTGGAGGCAAAATCACCTTACAAGGGAATTTCGATCCAAGCCGTTTGCTTTCTCCAATTCCAACCATCAAAAAAATGGTACACCAAATGATAGACGAATTCGGAAAAGACAATTATATTGTAAATCTTGGTCACGGAATTTTACCAAATATTCCCGTAGATCACGCCAAGGCTTTTGTGGAGGCAGTGAAAGAGTATAACCAATAATTAAAAATGGTGAAACAATTAGTAATATGTCTTGGAATTTTAACATTATTTAGTTGCAATGACACTAAAAGAAATGCAAAAAAAATAAACCAACATATTGAAAATATTGAAATCAAATCTCCCAAAAAATCTAAAGAGGAAAATAATCCTTTAAGAAAAAAAATTCTTGGAATTTGGACTAGTAAAGGTGCAATAAATGCAGATTTCAAAATTGACGAAAAAACTTTTTATTATGTTGATGACTTTGCAAATTATAAATATTCTTTAACCGGAAATACAATTACAATTAACTACCCAGATTATATTTACAAAGGGAAGGTTTCTTTTATAAATGACACATTGATTTTAAGTAATAATGAAAGTGAAGTCAAATATTGGAAATTTAAAGAATAAAATTTAATGAAAGACAAATTCTACAAATACATACTAAACCTCCAAGACCAGATCACTTCCAAACTAGAAGCGATTGATGGCGGTGCCAAATTCCGTGAGGACATTTGGGAACGACCAGAAGGCGGTGGCGGACGAACACGAGTAATCGAAAACGGAAATGCCATCGAAAAAGGAGGCGTAAACATCTCAGCAGTGCACGGAAAATTGCCCGATTCCATGCAAAAACTCTTCAACGTTGGAGAAGCCGATTTCTTTGCCTGCGGATTGAGTTTGGTGATTCATCCTAAAAACCCAATGGCACCGACGGTTCATGCCAATTGGCGGTATTTCGAAATGTACGACGATAACGGAAAAGTAATTAATTCCTGGTTTGGTGGCGGACAAGATTTAACCCCTTATTATTTATTTGAAGAAGACGGAATCCATTTTCATCAAACCTGTAAAACGGCTTGCGACAAACACAATCCAGAGTTTTATCCAAAATATAAAAAGCAATGCGATGACTATTTTTGGAACGCTCACCGAAATGAAGCTCGTGGCCTTGGCGGATTATTTTTTGATTATTGCAAAACAACCGAAGTCATGAACATGGAAGATTGGTTTAATTTTGTAACCGAAGTTGGTGATAGTTTCCTAGAAGCCTATGCGCCAATTTTAGAACGAAGAAAAGAGTTACCTTACACACCAGAACAACGAACTTGGCAAGAAATCCGCCGAGGTCGTTACGTCGAATTCAATTTAGTACACGACAAAGGCACCCTTTTCGGACTAAAAACCAACGGCCGAATCGAAAGTATTTTAATGTCCTTACCACCACATGTGCAATGGCATTACGACCACAATCCTGAAGCAGGAAGTGAAGAAGAAAAATTAATTCAAGTATTAGAAAAACCAATAGAATGGCTAAATTAGTCCATTAAGAAATTAAGAAAATTAAGTCTAACTCATAATTAAACTTAATACCTTAATGGTTAAAAAAATAGTAAAAATAACTTCGCTTTGCGCCTTAGCGTCTTCGCGAGAAAAAACAAAATAGTATGTTCCCATTACAAAGACCCAGAAGATTACGCGTTAACGAATCCATTAGAAGTTTAGTCCGCGAAACCACATTAAGTCCCTCTGATTTCATGTTCCCAATGTTCATAGCAGAAGGCGAAAATTATAAAGTTGAAATCCCATCAATGCCCGGAATTTTCCGACGCTCCATTGACCTAACCGTTCAAGAAGTAAAAGAATTATTCGCTTTAGGAATCCGTGCCGTAAACATTTATGTAAAAGTAGACGAATCCCTAAAAGACAACACAGGAAAAGAAGCCTGGAATCCCAACGGATTGATGCAACGCGCCATCCAAGCCATAAAAACCGCCTGCCCCGAAATGATCGTTATGCCCGATGTGGCTTTAGATCCCTATTCCATTTATGGTCACGACGGAATCATCGAAAATGGCGCTATTGCCAACGATGCCACCAACGAAGCCCTAGTAAAAATGGCAGTTTCTCATGCTCAAGCAGGAGCCGATTTTGTGGCACCAAGCGACATGATGGACGGCCGAGTTCTAAGATTGCGCCAAGGTCTAGACGCTGCAGGGTTCCAAAATGTGGGCATCATGAGTTATTCCGCCAAATATGCCTCGGCATTTTATGGCCCTTTTCGCGATGCTCTCGACAGCGCACCAGTCGATAATGCCGATATCCCCAAAGACAAAAAAACCTACCAAATGGACTATGCCAACCGCATCGAAGCCATCCGAGAAGCCCTTATGGACGTCGAAGAAGGCGCCGACATGGTCATGGTAAAACCCGGAATTGCCTATCTCGACATCGTTCGCGAGGTAAAAAATGCCGTAAATGTTCCCGTAACCGTTTTCCACGTTTCGGGCGAATACGCCATGATAAAAGCCGCTGCCGAAAGAGGTTGGCTCGATCACGACAAAATCATGATGGAACAATTAATGTGCATCAAACGTGCAGGAGCAAGTCTAATTTCGACTTATTTTGCAAAAGAAGCAGCAATTATTCTTAATAAGTAGGAGCGAACGGCTCGGGATTTATCCGTAAAGGTAATTCCTGCTTTCCGTTTCAATCTGTCATTGCGGGGAACGAAGCATCCAATAACATTATTCGTTTGTCGCAATGCCAGGATTTCCACTGCAATCAGGGCTAAAAAGTAAGCCTATTGCATTTTTGTTATTGATATAAATCATATTTTAAATTAATAAGAAACCCTAACTTTGAATTTCAAAAAAGAAACCAAATGAAAACAATCCTAAAATCTCTTTTATTTGCAACGCTAGTAGTATTTACAATCAGTTGTGGAGGAAAAAAAGACGACCAAGATTTTGGCAAAAAAGAAACTACCGAAGAAACAAAACCAGATAATTCTGCATTTCCACTAGCCGAAAAAGGAAAAGAAATCTTTGAAGGCAAAGGAATATGCATTACTTGCCACAAAACCGATGTAAAATTAGTCGGACCAAGTTTAATAGACATTGCCAAAATCTATAAAGAAAAAAATGCAAGCATTGCAACCTTCTTAAAAGGCGACGAAGAAGCAATAGTAGACCCAACACAATACGAAGTTATGAAAACCAACTTCGCTTTAACCAAAACCTTCACCGACGAAGAAAGACTAGCCTTGGAGCAATACGTTTTAAGTCAAGGAAAGTAACCCAAAACACTCACAGTTCGGATCCCCTCTCCTTTGGAGAGGGGCCGGGGGTGCGGTTTTTATATATAGATTAATACTCCCGAAAAACCTAAATGACACAAATTGTTTTCTTTAAAAGTCCATTAGGTATTACCAAAATTGTAGGTGATGTAAACGGTATTTCCGAAATTTCCGTTTCCGATGAAGGCGAAGTATCTGTCTCTATTCCAAAAGAATTAGAACCAGCCGTTATACAATTGCAAGACTATTTTGAAGGAAAACGAACCCATTTCAACTTAAAATTAAATCCCAAAGGCACCGAATTCCAACAAAGAGTTTGGCAAGAATTACTTAATATCCCATTCGGAAAAACCCTCTCCTATTTAGAATTATCCAAAAAACTTGGCGATGTAAAAGCCATCCGAGCCGTAGCAGCAGCCAATGGCAAAAACCCACTATGGATTGTCGTTCCTTGCCACAGAGTCATAGGGACCGATGGCTCCTTAACCGGTTACGCTGGTGGATTAGGACGAAAAAAGTGGCTTTTAGAACACGAAAACCCAACAAATCAACAAAGCCTTTTTTGAATTTCAAAAATCAATTTCAATTGCAATATCAAAATTCAACTTCAAAAAATGAAATTTTTTAATTCGTGTAATTTACAAAACAATTAATTTGTGAAAATTCGTGCAATTCGTGTCAAAAAACAATGAATCTGTTTCGAAAAACATTTTTTTTCACTATTTTTAAAATCTTAAATTCCTATCAACATCCAAATTATGATTGAAAAAATTCGGTTAGATACTATTTTATTCCTGGACATAGAAACCGTTCCACAAGAGGAACATTTCAACTCTTTGGATGACGAAATGAAATCCCTTTGGGAACACAAAACCCAATACCAACGTAAAGAAGATTTCACCGCCGAAGACTTTTATGACCGAGCCGGCATTTGGGCCGAATTTGGAAAAATCGTCTGCATCTCGGTAGGATATTTTATCACCAAAGGCGACGTCCGCAATTTTAGAGTAACCTCCTTTTTTGGCGAAGAAAAAAAGATATTAGTAGACTTTAATAATCTGTTAAATAACCATTTCAATGCACCACAACATATTCTGTGTGGGCATAATGCCAAAGAATTCGACTTTCCGTTTATTGCCCGAAGAATGATTATCAACCAAGTTTCTATCCCAAACAAACTCAATTTATTTGGAAAAAAACCATGGGAAATAGCACATTTGGATACTTTAGAATTATGGAAATTTGGTGATTACAAGCATTTCACTTCCTTAAAATTACTAACCAAAATCCTCGGAATTCCTTCCCCTAAAGGCGATATCGACGGCAGTCAAGTAGGGCATGTTTTTTATGTTGAAAAAGACATCGACCGCATTGTAACCTATTGTGAAAAAGACGTCATTGCCGTTGCTCAAGTTTTCCTTCGTTTTAGAAAAGAAGATTTGTTAATTGAAGACGAAATTATTCACGTATAGCACTCTGTTTTTAAAATTAGAATTGGCCTTGGATGTTAAAATTGAATTTTGCAATTGATTTTTGACATTGCAATTGATTTGTTACATTTACAAAAAATAACCCATGGTATTAAGTAGATTTTGGTTGGTAATTTTCATTTCGTCCATTGCATTTGTAATTTTCAGTTTATTTTCTGGTAACAGTTATACCATTGACCATGTTTTAAATGGAAAAAAAGACGATCCTATTTTAATTTCGGAACAATACATCCATCAGATTCCTGCCTTCATTAAAGACAGCATTACTAAATCGGAAGATAAAACCTTTACTATCAATCGCGACACACTAAATGCCGATACCACTTATGTTTTTAAAAACAAAGTAGTAAAAATTTATAGCGGTGTTCAAAAATCGGACGGACTTTTGCCAACTTGCAAAAGCACTTTGATAGATTTGATCTTGCCACTTATGGCTTATTTGGCTTTTTTCTGTGGATTGATGGAGCTTTTAATTATTTCTGGAGCCTCAGAAAAATTGGCAAAATTATTGAGCCCGGTATTTGTGAAAGTGTTTCCAACAGTTCCCAAAAACCATCCTTCTATTTCTTACATGACCCTAAACTTTGCAGCAAATTTCTTAGGATTGGATTCGGCTGCTACGCCATTTGGATTAAAAGCCATGGAAAGTTTACAAGAAATAAATCCCGAAAAAGACAAGGCTAGTGACGCCCAAATAATGTTTATGTGCCTGCACGCCTCAGGACTTACCTTAATAGCAACTTCTATAATTGGATATAGAGCCGCGGCCAATGCCAGCAATCCAGCAGATGTCTTATTGCCGTGTATTATTACTTCTTTTATTGGAACCATTGCTGCTTTTTTAATAGTTGGAATTAAACAAAAAATCAATTTCAAAAGTGCTTCTTTAGTTGTAGGTTTAATGGTGTTAATTGCTACAATTGTAGGTTTATTAATGTATGTAAACCATTTGGATTTAATTGGTAAAAACTATTTCACTTCTAATCTTTCAGCGTTAATCTTGGTTGGAATTATTATTTTCACCTTGATTTTTTCCTTTATTAAAGAGAAGAAATTTACAGACGCGAGTACTACTGTTTATGAAGCATTTGTAGTTGGAGCAAATAATGGAGTTAAAACTGGCGTTACCATTTTTCCTTATGTTTTAGGAATGTTAGTTGCGATTTCTTTATTTAGAAACAGCGGTTTATTTGAAATTATTAGCAATTGGATTGCTTTTGCTTTCTCCAATATGGGAGTGAGTAAAGAAATTACCGATGCACTACCAGTAGCCATGCTTAGACCTTTTAGTTCTGCAGGCTCACGTGGATTTTTAATTGATTCTATGAATACTTTTGGTGCCGATTCCCTAACGGGAAGATTGAGCAGCATTTTTCAATGCAGCGCCGAAAGCACTTTTTATGTTATTGCGGTTTACTTTGGTTCTGTGAATATAAAAAACACTCGTTACGCACTTGGAACAATGCTTTTAGTAGATTTGATCTGTGTGATTACTGCCATTTTTGTGGCGAGTTGGTTTTTTTAAAATGATGGAAAATGTTACATTCAAGATTAATTTGTCACTTTATAGGAAATCTTTTTATGTGGATATATTGTGGAGGGAAAAAATCAATTGATGATGTTGCTAAAAATGATAATTCAATATTAGGTTTTATAATTCTCACTGTAGTTGTTTTAGTTCTTTATTCTTTCAGATAAATTTCTTTAATTGCCTCAACTTTCCGTAACTTTACACATCAAAATTATTTTAAAATGGACTTTATATATCAAGACCCGTATCCGATTTTAAAAGACGATACGCAATACAAAAAACTTACTTCCGATTTTGTAAAAGTAGAACAATTTGGCGACAGAGAAATTCTAACGGTAGATCCAAAAGCATTAGAATTATTAGCACAGGAAGCCATGAATGATGTTTCGTTTATGTTGCGGACAGCACATTTACAAAAGTTAAACAATATTCTTAACGATCCAGAAGCAACCGATAACGATAGATTTGTAGCATACAATTTATTGCAAAATGCCTCCGTTGCGGTAGAAGGGCAGTTACCATCTTGTCAAGATACAGGAACGGCTATTGTAATGGCTAAAAAAGGAGAAAGTGTTTTCACTGGTGTGGATGATGCCGAATGGTTGTCTAGAGGAATTTTCAATACGTTTCAAAATAAAAATCTTCGGTATTCGCAAATCGTTCCGATTTCGATGTTTGAAGAAAAAAATTCAGGGTCTAATTTGCCTGCACAAATTGATATTTATGCCAAAAAAGGTACTTCTTATGAGTTTTTATTTCTTACAAAAGGAGGCGGTTCTGCTAATAAAACGTTCTTATATCAAAAAACTAAATCGTTGTTGAATGACAAAGCGATGGAGGAATTTGTTCGAGATAAAATTAAAGATTTAGGTACTTCTGCTTGTCCGCCTTACCATTTAGCTTTGGTAATTGGAGGAACTTCTGCCGAAGCAAATTTATCTGCTGTGAAAAAAGCATCGGCTGGTTATTTTGACAATCTTCCTACATCAGGAAATATGTCAGGTCAAGCATTCCGCGATTTAGAATGGGAGAAAAAAGTACTATTATGTTGCCAAGAAAGTGCCATTGGAGCACAATTTGGAGGAAAATATTTCGCACACGATGTTCGGGTTATTCGTTTGCCTCGTCATGCTGCTTCTTGCCCAGTTGGGTTGGGAGTTTCCTGTTCTGCAGATAGAAATATCAAAGGAAAAATTACTAAAGACGGAGTTTTCTTAGAACAATTGGAAGTAAATCCACAGCAGTTTTTACCTGCAACGCCGCCCCATTTGGAGCCAGCAGTTGAGGTAGATTTGAACCGTCCGATGAAAGAAATTTTAGCCGAATTGTCTAAGTATCCAATTAAAACGCGTTTGAAATTAAACGGTACTTTAATTGTTGCAAGAGATATTGCGCATGCCAAAATTAAAGAACTTTTGGATGCCGGAAAACCAATGCCAGAATACTTTAAAAACCATCCTGTCTATTATGCTGGTCCTGCAAAAACTCCAGACGGAATGCCATCGGGAAGTTTTGGGCCAACCACTGCGGGAAGAATGGACGTTTATGTGGATGAATTTCAAAAAGCGGGTGGAAGCATGATTATGCTTGCTAAAGGAAACCGAACCAAAGAAGTGATGGAAGCATGCAACAAATATGGCGGATTCTATCTTGGTTCTATTGGAGGTCCTGCTGCGATATTGGCGCAAGATAATATCTTGAAAGTGGAAGTAGTGGATTTTGAAGAATTAGGAATGGAAGCGGTTCGTAAAATCACCGTGAAAAACTTCCCCGCTTTTATCATTACCGACGACAAAGGAAACGATTTCTTTGCGAATTTATAATTAAGTTGACACGAATTTCACCAATTTTCACCAATTGTTAATCGTTTATTATTTCACGAATTTTTAGATTAGTGAAATTTTTATTCAAAAAAATACTTCGTGATAATTTGTGAAATTTGTGTTTATAATAAAATAAAAATATGCCTTTTACAGAAACCTTTAATGAATTTTATAGCACCGTTCAAAGTAGTTTGGCGGATGGAACTTTTGCTAAATTAACCATGGCAAAAACCATCGGAAATACAGATTTGAAGAATATTTATGTTCGTCCGATTTTGGAAGAAGGGGTTTTGCAATTGGAGTTGAAGTTCAAGCACCAAGAAGAAGAATTAATTGAAATTCATTCTATAATTGCTACTCGCGATATCTTGAAAACCTATTTAAACAACCCATTTTTTTCGGCTTTGTTGTTCACCACCGAAATGGATTTGGTATATAAATTAAATAAAAAAAGAGCCGTTAGTATTTCACAAAAGGCTCCTTCGTTTGCACATGCTTCTCCAGTAATTTTGGAGTATTTGGCGGGAAAAAAATAACAGTTTTCTTTTATTTCTCAGGGATTGTAGGATGAGATTCCTCGTGCCTCGGAATGACAACAATCCTAAAAACTAGTTAGTCAATAACCATTTCTGGGATTTCTCCTTCAATAATTAGTTCGGCTTCGGTAGATGCAATGATGTGTTCTACAGTAACTCCTGGTGCTCGTTCTAGTAGTTTAAATCCTTTGGGAGTTATTTCTAGAACGGCTAATTCGGTAACTACTTTTTTCACGCAGCCAACACCAGTTAAGGGCAAACTACATTTTTTAAGAATTTTGCTTTCTCCTGCTTTGTTAACGTGCATCATGGCTACGATAATATTTTCGGCAGATGCAACTAAATCCATAGCGCCACCCATACCTTTTACCATTTTACCTGGGATTTTCCAGTTGGCGATGTCGCCATTTTCGGAAACTTCCATAGCGCCAAGAATGGTTAAATCTACGTGTTGCCCACGAATCATTCCGAAACTAAAAGCAGAGTCAAAGAAACTTGCTCCTGGTAAGGTAGTGATGGTTTGTTTTCCGGCATTTATTAAGTCGGCGTCTTCTTCTCCTTCAAATGGAAAAGGCCCCATGCCTAGAACTCCATTTTCACTTTGAAATTCCACAGAAATATCGTTGCGAACATAGTTGGCAACTAAAGTCGGTATTCCAATTCCTAGGTTTACGTAGTAACCGTCTTTTACTTCTTTGGCAATTCGTTTTGCTATGTCTTCTTTTGTTAACATAAAATATTTTTTAAACTATTAAGTTTTTATTTTTAAACCATTAAGGTATTAAGTGTCATTAAGAAAGTGTAATGCTCTTTTTAAAAGAATATTTCTACATACTAAAGTACTGAACACTGAGCACTCAGCACTATTTTTTCCTTACCGTACGTTGCTCAATTCGCTTTTCAAATTTCTCTCCTTGAAAAATACGTTGAATTAATATTCCGGGAATATGCACTTGATTTGGATCTAAGGTTCCGGCTGGAACTAATTCTTCTACTTCTGCAATGGTGATTTTGGCTGCACCACACATGCAAGGATTGAAGTTTCTTGCCGTTCCTTTAAAGATTAGGTTTCCTGCTTCATCACCTTTCCAGGCTTTAACTATGGAGAAGTCGGCTTTGAAAGCGTGTTCCATAACGTGCATTTTTCCGTTGAATTCGCGAACTTCTTTACCTATAGCAACTTCGGTTCCGTATCCTGCAGGGGTGAAAAATGCTGGAATTCCAGACTGGGCTGCACGACAACGTTCGGCTAATGTTCCTTGAGGGATAAGTTCGACGTCTAATTCTCCGGAAAGCATTTGACGTTCAAATTCGGCATTTTCACCAACATACGACGAAATCATTTTTTGGATTTGCTTTTGTTGTAAAAGTAATCCAAGTCCGAAGTCATCAACCCCTGCATTGTTGGAAATACAAGTTAGATTTTTGGTTTGTTTTTTTACTAATTCGGCAATGCTGTTTTCGGGAATTCCGCATAGGCCAAATCCTCCTAGCATTATGGTCATGTTGTCTTCAATACCTTGAAGCGCTTCTTGAACCGAGTGTACTTTTTTATTTATCATAGTAAAACTAGAAGTTTTATTTATTTGAATACTGTTTAATTGATTCCCAATCTTTCCGATGGCTTAGCCCTGATTACCTCACTTTACTCTTATTTTCATAGGAGTTCGGTGAACTTCGTTTGAAGCGGCATCCTTTATCTTTTTTCTTTAAAAAGATAAAGATAGAGCGGATAGCAGGATTGGCTCCTAAAAAAACTAAAGGCCAAATTCGTCTGGATTCTGTTCTTCGGTATTGGTAGAATCGGTAGCAACGTGTTTTGGTGCGGAATAACAATCTACTTTTATCGAGAAATTTTCAGGTCTTTCAAAATCATCTTTAGAGATTTGGAGGTCGGGATCTTCGTAACATTTTTTCATAAAATACCCCCAAATTGGTAAGGCAGCGGTTGCTCCTTGGCCATAAGTGATGCTCTTGAAATGCGCCGAACGGTCTTCGCAACCTACCCAAACTCCAGTTACTAGATTTGGTACCATACCAATAAACCAACCATCGGATTGGTTTTGGGAAGTTCCTGTTTTACCTGCAATTGGGTTTTTAAATACGTACGGATAACCTGTCCAACGGTTGTCACCGCTACCGCCACCTTCGGTTCTTAGTCTTTCACCAGAACCACCTTCGGTAACGCCTTCTAGTAATTTTATTACGGCAAAGGAAACATCTTTGCTCAATACATCGTGCGATTCGGGAACGGGTTCGAAAACTACGGCTCCGTTTTTATCTTCAATTCTGGAAATAAATTGCGGTTTGATGTAAACACCTTGGTTGGCAAAAGTGCTGTAAGCAGCCACCATATCTTGTACAGTGATATCTACGGCGCCAAGAGCAATGGATGGTTGCACAGGAATCTCGGATGTAACTCCTAATTTTTTTGTTAGTTCGACCACTGCTTCTGGGCCAGTTCGGTCAATTAATTTGGCTGAAATTATATTTACCGAGTTGGCTAATGCTTTTTTCAAAGTCATCATTCCGCGGTATTTGTTGTCGGAATTTCTAGGTTCCCAATCTTCGGTTACGTGGTGACGGCCTTTGCGAATCATGAAAGGTGCATCTAGCAAGGTATCGCAAGGGGACATCCCTAATTGTTCAATAGCCGTTGCATATACAAAAGGCTTGAATGTAGAGCCAACTTGACGGGCACCTTGACCTACGTGATCGTATTGAAAATATTTGTAATTAATACCGCCAACCCAGGCTTTAATTTGCCCAGTTTGTGGCTCCATAGACATTAATCCTGCTTGCAAGAAATGTTTGTAATAACGAATGGAATCCAGTGGCGTCATAATGGTATCGCGATCTCCTTTCCAAGAGAAAACGGTCATTTTGGTTTTGACTTTAAAAGAAGCGATAATTTCTTCATCGGTTTTATCGTCTGCTTTTAGGATGCGCCATCTTTCGGAATTTTTCATTGCTTGATTGAAAATTCTATCAGTTTCAGCATCGGTAAGGTTTACAAAAGGAGCATTTTTATTGCCTTTTTGTTGGTTGAAAAATTCTTCTTGTAAATTTTTAACGTGCTCTTGAACCGCTTCTTCGGCATGTTCCTGAATTTTAGAATCTAGAGTTACATAAATTTTTAATCCATCACCATAAATATCGTATTCTTCTCCATCGGGTTTTTTATTTTCTTTGACCCAATTTTTCATGTAATCGCGAAGGTATTCTCTAAAATAAGTTGCAGTTCCATCCAAATGACTTTCGGGATGGAAGTCTAAAACGATTGCTTTTTTCTCTAATATTTTTTTAGCAGATTCCTCTAAATGGTGGTTACGTACCAATTGTCCTAAAACTACGTTTCTTCTTTTGATGGCTTTTTCTGGACGACGAACTGGGTTGAAAAGAGAAGGGTTTGTAAGCATTCCTACCAACAAAGCACTTTCTTCTACATTTAAATCCCGTGGTTCTTTGTTGAAATATACTTTGGCTGCCGAACGAATTCCGACCGCGCCATTTACAAAATCTACTTGATTGAAATACAAGGCAATGATTTCATTTTTAGTATATTGTCTTTCTAAACGAACGGCAATAATCCATTCTTTTGCTTTTTGAATTAAACGAAAAAGTATAAATTTTGAACCTTCACCATGAAATAATAGTTTGGCTAATTGTTGGGTGATGGTACTCGCTCCACCATTAGATCCTAATTTGGCTGCTGCTCCAAAAGTACGTCGGGCATCAATACCAGAGTGCTCGTAAAAACGCTCGTCTTCTGTTGAAACTAGTGCATCCACTAGAGATTTTGGTAAATCTTTGTATTTGATAGCCGTTCTATTTTCATTATAGAATTTTCCCAAAGTAACACCATCCGAAGAAATAATTTCAGTGGCTAAATTGGAGTTTGGATTTTCTAAATCTTCGAAAGAAGGCATTTTTCCAAAAAGACCCCACGAAGCAAATAAGAAGAACAAGAAGATGCCTCCAATGCTGTAGAAAAAGACTTTCCAAAATTTCTTTTGGTAGTATTTGATGTCTTTAACCGGCGTATTTTTTTTAATATTATTTTTTAGGGCCATATTTTTTTAATTTGTAGATTCTACTCGAAAACCTATTTCTGTAATTCCTTTTAAATCCTCCACACCAGCAATTTTTCCGGTTTGTCTAACGGCTTGTTGGATGTGTATTTTGTATTCTCCTTTTTGGCTGAAAGGGACATTTTCTTTATAAAAAAGTTTGCTTTCTTTTATGTCAGTAAATCCATCTCCCATAAGGGTACCATCTGGATTTGCCATTTTGTATTCTAAAGTATCCACCACCACTTTTTTATTGGGTTGCTCTAGGGATACAATTAAAAATAAATTATCAAATGGATAATCGTTGTTGTCTCTAACATTTACAAACAAATTATATCTTTTTTCATTCTCTAATTTTGGTAATTTGAATGTAAGGATACTGTCTTGATGCCAAGAATTTCCAATAGATTTGTATTCGTCGAAAACGAGTTTTTTGTCACAAGAAATAACAAGAAACACCATTAAAATAAATAGAAGGCTATTTTTTATCTTCATTTTTCTTAATAATAATTACGGGCCTTTTAACTTCTGGTTTTGGGTTTTGATTTTGTCCTTGTTGTTGCCCTTGTCCTTGTTTAGAATTTGGGTTTTGCTTCGCATTCGGATTTTGATTTGGATTCGAATTTGGGGCTTTATTTTTGGACTTATTTTTACTTCTTTTAGGTTGGTCAAAACGCGTTAAACTCTCTTGACCCATTGCGTTGTTGAAGTTGGCTTCTTGCTCTACCACAATTTCGATAGCGAAATCTTCTAACGAAGAAACTCGTTTTTTTTCTTTATTTTGAGCAATAATTTCTTTAACCTGATCGATTTTTAGAATGTGCCAACTCGAAAAATTATCGGTATAAGCAAACCACATTAGCCCTTTGAAAATGTCTTGTTTTTGGCAAATGGCATCTCCTTTTTCGGTGTGTAATTTGGTTTCAAATTCTGGAAAATCTTTTAAAGCATCTAGGTAAGTGTCTAATTCGTAATTCAAACAACACTTTAATTTTCCACATTGCCCAGCCAGTTTTTGCGGGTTTAGGGACAATTGTTGGTATCTAGCCGCCGAAGTATTAACACTTCTAAAATCGGTTAACCAAGTAGAACAACACAACTCTCTACCGCAAGATCCAATTCCGCCAAGACGTGCCGCTTCTTGACGAAAGCCCACCTGTTTCATTTCAATTCTAGATTTGAAAACCTGTGCAAATTCTTTAATTAATTGACGAAAATCTACACGATCTTCGGCAGTATAATAAAAAATTGCTTTCGAGCCATCCCCTTGAAATTCAATGTCAGAGATTTTCATTTGTAATTTTAAAGCGATTGCGATTTCGCGCGCTTTAATCTTCATTGCTTCTTCTTTATCGCGGGCATCGCTCCAAATATCAATGTCTTTTTGGGATGCTTTTCGGTATATTTTTGCAATTTCGGCACTAGTGTGATTGACCCCTTTTTTCTTCATTTGAATCTTAACCAATTCACCTGTAAGAGTTACAATTCCAACATCATGACCTGGAGAAGCCTCTGTAGCGACAACATCGCCAATGCTTAGCGTAAGTTTTTCGGTGTTTCTGTAGAATTCTTTTCTTCCGTTTTTAAAACGAACTTCCACACAATCAAACGGCGTTTCTCCATTGGGCAAACTCATATTAGAAAGCCAATCGAAAACAGTTAATTTATTGCAGCTATCGGTGCCGCAAGTCCCATTATTTTTACAACCCTTTGGTGCACCACCATCCGAAGTTGAACAACTTGTACATGCCATAATTATATAGTAGTATTGCTAAAAAAGCAATTTAAATTCATAAAACGATTAATTTGTAAAGATAGTATTTTTATAAAATACTTTCCAATAAAAAAATCCCAAAAACAAAGGCTAAAATTAACGTTTGTAATTTGGAATTTATGTTGTTGGAAACCTTTTGCTTTTTATGTTTCTTTGACCGTAATAATATGAACTGGGCAAGCTTTAACAGCCAATTCGCAGTTCTCAACAATAGTATGATCTGGTGATTTTAACGTGTAAAATCCTTTGGCGTTGACCGATTTAATCAATACGGATTTTCCGTCTTTTTTTGACATTTGAAATTGTAAAGGAGCCATTTCAACGCAATAATTACAACCGATGCATTTGTCTCTTTGTAGGGTAATGATTACCATTTAATATAAATTCTTTTAGTCATAATGAAATCTGCATTTTGCAATTAAAATTTCATCTTCTTCTATTTTATAAATTAATCGATGCTCTAAATCTATTCTTCTAGACCAATATCCTCTATATTTATGCTTCAATGCTTCGGGTTTCCCTAAACCAGAAAACGGATTTCTAGAAATATCTTTTAACAATGCATTTATTTTAAGAAGCATCTTTTTATCTGTTTTTTGCCAATACAAATAGTCTTCCCAAGACTCTTCAACAAAAACAAATCTCATTCTTCAATTAAATTTTTTGTAAATGATTTTTTCGCATTCAATTTTTCAATTGCGGCATCTAATCTTTTTTCATTCTTAAAAGAGGAAAGTTCGTGTTGTGTTGCCATCAAAGAATTATATTCTTCTAATGAAATCAATACTACACCGCTGTCTTTACCTCTATTAATAATAAGGGTTTCGAAGTTTTCGGTTACTTTTTTTAAATACGATTTAATGTCTTTTCTGAAATCAGAAATAGTTGTTGTTAACATATTATGTACTTTAATATGTACAAATATAAGTACAAAAATTTAGTTTTCTACAATTTTATACATTTTATCGGATAAACGAATTCGGAACGGAATTTTGAAAGTACAACTGTCGCCTTTGGTGGCTTTGACGGAAGCGGCATCGTTCACTAGAAAATCTTCTAAAACCAATTCTTGCGCACCCGTACTTGGTCCCGTGATTAAAATTTTATCGCCTTTTTTGATATCGTAGGCTTCAATTTTAAATTCGGCTATATTGGATTTTGGAAAATAATGCATTCCTTTTCCAACATACACTTTCTTTTGGGTAGCACTCGAACCAGGATTATCAGACCATTCGCCTAATTTTTGTCCGAGGTAATAACCACTCCAAAATCCGCGATTGTAAACCGTTGCTAAAGTTTCCATCCAAATGTTGATTTTTTCTTTGGTGAAAGTTCCTTCGTAATACGAATCAATTGCGTCCCGATAGGTTTTGATAACGGTTGCAACATAATCGGCAGCACGACCACGACCTTCAATTTTTAAAACTTTGATGCCCGAATCGATAACTTGATCCAGAAAATCTAAGGTGCATAAATCTTTTGGGGACATTAAATATTCGTTGTCAACTTCAATTTCAAAACCACTTTCTTGATCGATAACGGTGTATTTTTTTCGGCAATTTTGCTTGCAAGCGCCTCTATTTGCAGAGGAATTATGCGAATGCAAACTCAAATAACATTTTCCAGAAACCGCCATACACAAGGCGCCGTGACCAAAGATTTCAATTTCAACTAAATTCCCACTCGGACCTTTAATCTGTTCTTTTTCGATGTCTTCGGTGATTTTTTTCACTTGACGCAAACTCAACTCACGAGACAATACGATGGTATCGGCAAAAAGAGCGTAGAATTTTACCGTTTCAATATTGGTGACATTCAGTTGGGTAGAAATGTGTACTTCAATCCCCACAGTTTTTGCACTCATAATCACCGCTTGATCGGAAGCAATAACTGCTGTAATTCCTGCCTCTTTGGCTTTGGTTAAAAGTGTTTTTACGATGGATAAATCGTGGTCGTAAATGATGGTATTTAAAGTTAGATAGGTTCTAACATTTTTTTCGTTGCATCTGCGCGCAATTTCGGGTAAATCGTCTAAAATGAAATTTACTGTTGCACGAGCCCGCATATTTAATTGTTCCACACCAAAATAAATCGAATCGCAACCGTTATCTAAAGCGGCTTGCATAGATTCGAAATTTCCTGCCGGAGCCATCAATTCTATTTTTCCTGAGGTGGTCATTAGTTTACAATTTTAAATAAAGTATCGGATAATCGTACTCTAAATGGCACTTCAAAAGTTACTTTGTCACCTGGTTGTGCCGAGGTGTTTTCTTTTCCGTTAACGAGCATTTTTTCTAAAACATACTCTTCGGCACCCGTTGTTGGACCAGAAATTAAGAGTTTATCTCCAACATTTAGTTCGTTATTTTCGATGCTAAAAAGTCCGACTTGTGCTTTTACATAATAATGTTCTACTTTGCCAAGAAGTACTTTTTTGATTTTGATTTTTTTTCGAATGTCTGTTGGTTTTTGAGTCGTCAATCCATCCGAATTGGAATCGGCTACAGCCAAAGATTTATCGGATAATTCACCCGAATGTTTGAACAACAATTTATCGGATTTTCCTTTTCGGAAGACCTTGTTTCCTACTTGAAGTCCTCTTCGAAGTTTTACTTGTTCTACTAATGGCAAATGGATGGTGTCTAAACATTCTACCGAACAGCAATTTTCCATAACGGCTTTGCATTCGTCACATTGAATGAACAATAAATGGCAACCATCGTTTTCACAATTGGTGTGGTTGTCGCAAGGTTTTCCGCATTGGTGGCATTGGGAAACAATGTCGTTGGTAATTCGTTCGCCTAAACGATGGTCAAAAACAAAGTTCTTCCCGATGAATTTACTTTCAATATTTTCTTCCTGGATTTGTTTGGCATAATTAATAATCCCGCCTTCCAATTGGAATACATTTTTAAATCCTTGGTGTTTAAAATAGGCGGAGGCTTTTTCACATCGGATTCCTCCAGTGCAATACATCACCAGGTTTTTATCTTCTTTGAAATCTTTTAATTGTTCGTTGATGATGGGTAACGATTCGCGAAATGTTTCTACATCAGGAGTGATGGCTCCTTTAAAATGACCAATTTCACTTTCGTAATGGTTTCTAAAATCGACTACAATAGTATTTGGATCTTCTAAAATCTGATTGAATTCTGCTGCTTTTAAGTGCACTCCAATATTGGTTACATCAAAAGTTTCATCGTTCAAGCCATCGGCTACAATTTTGTCACGAACTTTAACGGTTAGTTTTAAAAACGAATGATCATCGTGTTCTACAGCAACATTCAAGCGAATGTTTTTCATGAAATCATAGACTTCTAAAGTTTCCCGAAAGGCTTCAAAATTTTCGGCAGGAACACTCATTTGGGCATTGATTCCTTCTTTGGCAACATACGTTCTGCCTAGGGCATCGAGTTGGTTCCAAGCAATGAATAAATCGTCGCGAAATTTTTTAGGATCTTCAATTTTGGCATACGCATAGAAAGACAACGTAAGGCGTTGTTTACCGGCTTGGTCTATAAGTTCGGCTCTTTCTTCTGCGTTTAAGGTGTTATACAGTTGCATGCTATAAACGTTTTAAGGTTAGAGACGCAATTAATTGCGTCTGTACAGAAATATTTTGAATTCTAAATGGAAGAATTCAGGTACAAAGTTAGGTTTTTACCGCAAAGGCACAAAGTTTTTTCGCAAAGAGCGCAAAGATTTAAAAACAAAACCGCAGATTCACAAATTATTTTATCAATTTGTGAATCTGCGGTAAAATAAATTCTTTGCGAACTTAGCGTAACCCCTTGCGTTCTTTGCGGTTAAGCAATTAACAGAATTCCGCGTAAGCGTCTTTCAAATTTTCTGCAATCATTTCAGCAGGACGACCTTCAATGTGGTGACGCTCTAGCATGTGTACCAATTCTCCGTTTTTGAACAACGCCATACAAGGCGATGATGGAGGAAAAGGAAACATGTGTTGGCGCGCAGCATCTACAGCATCTTTATCAACACCTGCAAAAACCGTTACCAAATGGTCTGGTTTTTTTGCTCCGTCCAAACTCATTTTTGCTCCCGGACGCGCATTTCTTGCAGCACATCCACAAACCGAATTAATTACCACTAGGGTACTTCCTTCTAGTTTTAAAGCGTTTTCTACTGCTTCTGCATTATATAAATCTTGAAAACCAGCGTTAGAAAGTTCTGCTCTCATTGGTTTTACCATTTCTTCTGGATACATATTTTTTAATTTTAGAAATTAGATATAAAATTTTAGATATAAAATCTGCTGCAAAGATAATGAGAATTCTAATCTTTAGAATGATTCTAATCATAAAGATTTGTTATCGTGGGATAGGATAAATGGATTTACTTGAATTATTTTTCATCATTTATCAATTCCCAAACCTTTTCATTAAAATTAGATTTAGTAATTCCTGTAAGTTTTTCTAATGAGTGAAAATAGTTTTCATTTTCCTTATTGTATTTACCACAACTAACGAATTCTAATACACATGCAAATCCTTTTTCTTTCTCAATTTTTTGAACAATTAAGGCATTTATTACATATTCTGCCATCAAATGGGTTTCGTTTGTTTCTCCAAAATCATCGAATTTTCCATAATTTTCTAACCAATTTTTTTGTTTATCATTTGCAACTTTTTCTATAAATTTTTTAAATATAGTTTTCCAACTTATTCCCCAACTTCCACCATATAAATAAGCGCAACCTTCATCAACTGGTTTATTAATTGTTTTTGATGACACTACATTTTTTAATCTTTCATGCCATAAATCGTGAAGGTCAAAATCATCAAATTTAGTATCATTATCGCCTTTTACAATTAGAAGACGATTACCTGATTTTGAACTAAAAGTACTTGTCAATCTGCTATTATAATCTAGCTTATATTCAGTGCCAATAATTTTTAATAATTCTGGTAAATCTGAACAAAAATAAATATCTGTTTGCTGATTTTTAGCATTTAATTTTTTATCAAAAGTAGCAACGGCTTTTCCATAATTTTTAGCTGTAGAAGTATTTATTTTGCTTTTATAATGAAAAATACAATTATTAACTTTCATTGTTTCCCAACAAGAAGTGTTTCTAATTAAAGTTGAAGAAAACTTAAAATCAAGATTTTCTTTATGAGCTATTAATTCAAAACTTGCTCGTAACGTTGGCACATTTTCGCTAATACCAATATAAGAGAGTTGAATATAATATTCTAAATCATTTAATTTCACGATATTTGTCAAATATGGTTTAAAGAAAAAGTCATCTTTGTTTTTTCCGCTTTTTTCAATACCATTCATTTCATCTAGTAAAATATAGGTTTCTTTATTTTCTTTTTCCAAAACAAGAGTATTTTCTTCATTTGGATTTTGTTTTGCAATCAAAAAATTGTTTAATGATAAAATTAATTTCTTAGTTTCAAGACTATCTTTTGGCATTGAAATCACTTTAGAAATGATTAAAGGATTATTTTGCGAAAAACTTGAAAAAGAAAATAAGGCGAATAGAATTGTAAATAGATTTTTCATTTTTTATGATTTTATAATTGCAACAAATTTAAAACAGCTTTTTTTCTTATGCTTGTATAATATTGCAGTTGCGTTTATATTCTGTTGGAGAAATATTGGTGTAATATTTAAAAAATTTACAAAATTGAGCATGGTCATAAAAACCAACATCAAGTGCAATTTCACCAATTGGAAAGCCTTTTAATAACAAAGATTTTGCACGATTAATACGATGCATTAAAATAAATGAAGCAGGAGTTAACCCAGTTTTTTTCTTAAAGTACCTGATGAATTGAAATTTGCTCATTTTACTTTCATCAGACAATTTTTGAATATCAATTTTATCTGCAAAATTTAGTCGAGCATTATTAATGCTATCATCAATTGCATTGTTGTTTACATTATGAATAATGCAGTTTTCTTTTGAAAAATCTCGAATTATTAAGGTTTCAATTAAATTTTTCAGTTTGTTTTCAAGAAGATTTTCATTATCAATATCATTAAAAAAATCTAAAATGGATGCGATTACAACAGAATCTGTAATTAATTCATTTGTAAATTGAAGATTTTCAGAATTTTTATTAGTAATTTTTTTAGTAAAATAATTCAAAATATCTTGATTCAGATAAATCATTTTATATAGACAGTCCTCGTTGTCAATGTTTTTATCTGAATGGATTTGATATGGATTTATAATACTAACACTATTAGAATGAATTAATTGCGACGTTTCTTCGATTACACATTTTTTAATTCCTGTGCTAAGTAACCCAATACAATAAGTTTCATGAAAATGGTTGGGTAAATTAAATTCTTTAAACAAGGATTCCTTAATTTCAATAGAATCAAATTGTTGGTATCGATTGGTTTTAATATACATAAATCATCGGCTTAATTAAATCAATTTTTTACGAATTTAAATAAAGTTACTATTTTAAAAACCCTCATTAACAACGCCTTAACAAAAAGACCTTTCGGACATTTCCAAATCACTTGCAGGTCTTCTAAAAAAGACGTTTCTTCATCTAAAAATTTGAAAATTATCGTGGCATTTCCTTTTTGAAACATCGAAGAAAAAATAGTGGCCCCTAAATGATTTTTATTATCTAAAATATCTAAAAGCAATAAATCATAAAACCAGAATTTGTCTCTTTTATGAAATTTTCTGAAATCGGAATCTGAAGCCAGAAACTGCACTAATTGTTTCGCTTTTTTAGTAGTATTTTTAAAAGTATAACCTGTGCTGGCTTTTGTCCATCCGCCGATAGAACCAATATTTAAAATATTTTTGGTGTTGTGTTTCCAAAACGGATAGCACGTCATAGGAATGTTTCCTTGTTCTTTTTCAAGGATTTCATATTCGGTAATTCCGAGTTCTTGAAGGTATTTTTGAATTTCGTTTTCATATTCAGATTTGGAAAGCAACTCTTTAGAAAATAAGGTATATTCCAATAAGGCTTCATTGGATGAAGTTGGTAAAACATACATAAATCGGGTATTGCCTTTTTGTTCCACCGAAAAATCCATGAAAGTTGCGATGTCTTTATTAAAAACGGCTTCTTTAGATTTTATAAACCAACCCACAAAATGCTGTTGCAACAAAGGATATTTAGTTTGTTTTTTTACAAATTCCGAGCTGAAAATTGAGTTGAAAATTTTGTTGCAAGTGTAGTTTTCAGATGCTGTTTTTACAATGCAATGGTCTCCTAATTCTTCAAAATCAAGTACTTTTTGATTTACAAAATGAATATTTTCTTGTTTGGAAATCAAATCGAAAACCAAATTATAAAAATCCAACCCTTTAATCATGTTGTATTGGTAAGGCTTAAGGTCTAGTTCTCTTTCGAAAGCAGCTGTTTTAAACCAAGCGGATTTCCAATGGGTGTAAGTTAAATTTTGGAAATTTTCTTCACCATCCCAAAAGCACCAGGTTCTATCGTTGGTTTTTTTAGGATTTGCATCCAATAATAAAATCGTTTTATCTTGAAATTTTCCAGATAAAATCATTTCGTAAACCGTCATCAAAGCCGATAATCCGGAGCCAGTAAATATATAATGGTAGTGTTTCACGTTTCAAATATATAGAATTCTTTAAAATTTAATCTGTATTTTTGACCTGAATTAGTAAATACCTATGGGCAAATCACTTGAAGAAGTAAATCAATCGGTTGCAACCGATGGCAAAAGAAAAGGTTTTAGAAAAGTTTTGGCGTTTCTTGGACCTGCTTATTTGATTAGCGTTGGCTATATGGATCCTGGAAATTGGGCTACCGATTTAGCAGGTGGAAGCCAGTTTGGGTATACTTTGGTTTGGGTTTTATTGATGAGTAATTTAATGGCGTTGCTATTGCAAAGTTTGAGCGCACGACTCGGAATTGTTACCCAACGCGATTTGGCGCAAGCCTCTCGAGAAACCTATTCGCCATTTATAAATTATATTTTGTATTTCCTTGCCGAAATTGCCATTGCTGCTTGCGATTTGGCCGAAGTGCTAGGAATGGCAATCGGGATAAATTTGCTTACTGGATTGCCCTTGATTTATGGTGTTTTAATAACCGTTTTGGATACTTTTTTATTGCTTTTTTTAATCAATAAAGGCATCCGAAAAATGGAAGCATTCGTTATCGTATTGGTTATGATTATTGGGCTTTCGTTTGTTTTTGAAATGTTTTTTGCTCAACCCGAAATGGGAAAAGTTTTGGCAGGATTAATTCCGTCCTTACCTAACGAGGCAGCGCTCTATATTGCCATTGGAATTATTGGTGCTACAGTGATGCCACACAATTTATACTTGCATTCTTCTTTGGTGCAAACTAGGAAATTTGACCGAAGCAAAGAAGGGATCAAACAAGCATTGAAATACAACTTTATTGACAGCACGATTGCCTTGAACTTGGCGTTTTTTGTCAATGCAGCGATTTTGATTTTGGCGGCAGCCACTTTTCACAGAAATGGCTTGTTTCAGGTTGCCGAAATTCAAGATGCTTACCAACTTTTAGCGCCTATTTTAGGAAACAAATGGGCACCTATTTTATTTGCTGTGGCATTGATTGCCGCAGGACAAAGTTCAACGATAACGGGGACTTTAGCCGGGCAAATTATTATGGAAGGCTATCTAAATTTACGAATTCAACCGTGGGTTCGTCGAATAATTACGCGTATAATTGCCATTGTTCCGGCGGTGCTTGTGATCCTGATTTATGGGGAAAGCGCTACTGGAAAAATGCTGATTTTCAGTCAGGTGATTTTGAGTTTGCAATTGGGTTTTGCGATTATTCCGCTAATTCATTTTGTAAGTGATAAATCAAAAATGAAAGGATTTCACATTAGCAGAATCACCCAAATTGTTTCTTGGATTATCGCTATAATAATAGTTTCCTTGAATGCCAAATTGGTTTTTGATGAAATAAAAGGATGGCTGGAAACTTCCTCACATCCAATGATTTTATGGTTAACCGTAGTTCCGTTAGCGATTGGTTTTTTGATTTTACTTTTGTATATTGTTTTTAAACCGATACTAACTAAAGTAAAAACCAAAATTCACAACCATTTACCACATAATATTAATTTGAATTTTGAGCAGTCGGAATCCTACAGTAAAAAGAAAATTGCAGTTTCGGTAGATTTTTCTTTTGCCGATGAAAAAGCAATAAACAGTGCTTTGGAATTAGGAGGAAAAGCAGCACAGTACACCTTAATTCACGTAGTGGAAACTGTGGGAGCAATGATTTATGGCGGAAATACTGATGACCATGAAACCACCATCGACGAAAAATTATTGATGGAATACCAAGAAATGTTAGTGGCTAAAGGATATAAAGTAGCCATTCAATTGGGATTTGGAAAGCCTACTAAAGCCATTTCAAATATTGTAAATGAAGGAGATTTTGATATTTTGGTAATGGGAACCCATGGCCATACAGGATTTAAAGATTTACTTTTTGGTACGACTGTTGATAAGGTTCGTCATGAGATTCATATTCCGTTGTTTCTGGTAAAAAATTAAATTCATGAAAAAAATTCCGGAAGTCACCCTGCTTTTTTGGTTAATGAAAATTTGTGCTACAACACTAGGCGAGACTGCTGGAGACTTGCTTTCAATGACCTTAAATGTGGGTTATGCCATAAGTACTATTATATTATTAGTTAGTTTTCTAATTACACTAGTAGCACAACTTTCTTTAAAAAAATATGTTCCTGCTATTTATTGGTTAGTAATTCTCTCTACAAGTACAGCTGGAACAACCATGTCTGATTTTATGGATAGAACCTTAGGGTTTGGTTATGCTTTAGGAAGTTTCCTATTAGTTTTTCTGTTATGCCTAACTTTGTTTATTTGGTATAAATTTGAAAAATCATTATCGGTATCCAATATAAAATCTAAACGGGGAGAATTGTTTTATTGGACTGCAATTTTAGTTTCTAACACACTAGGAACAGCTCTTGGGGATTATTTGGCAGACAATTCGGGATTAGGGTTTAGTGGTGGCGCAATTTTAATTGGAAGCCTATTAGCAATAACTGTATTGGCCTATTATTTTACTAAAATTTCAACGGTGTTTTTATTTTGGATTGCATTTGTATTAACACGGCCTTTTGGAGCAACTTTTGGAGATTTACTTACCAAAACCCATGAAAAAGGAGGTTTAGATTTTGGTACTATTGGTTCATCATTGATTCTTTTTTCAGTGCTTTTGATTTTAGTACTGTATGCTTCAGTTGTAAATAATAAAAAATTAATTCTATGAAGAAGCTGTTCTTATTCTTGGCGATTTTGTTTAGTATTTCTCTTTTTGCGCAAAGCGAACTTAAAATTACTACAAAAAAATGCATTCCTAAATCGGAATATTATCTACGATTGCAAAGGGTTTTTGATGATTCAAGATGTCCAGAAGGGGTAAACTGTATTTGGGCTGGAGAAGTTTCTGTTGTTGTTGAAGTTTATAAAGACAAGAAATTGGTGGAAGAAAAAACGGTTACGTTTAATTCTAAAAACAAAGAAGAAAACTTCAAGTGGTTTTCTACTTATTTTCCTGAAAAGATACAATCAATTGGAGTTGCACCGTATCCAAAAGAGGGCCAAATTGTAAAACCTAAAAAGCAGTACATCCAAATTGTTTTTATGGATTAGAAAGTGATTCTTTATCCCTAAAAAAATATGGATGTGTTTTTTATACTTACAAATGCCCTTTTAGTGTAAATTATCTTTTCAACCACTGTGTTGGATTCACAAAAGTGGCGTTTTGAGAAATGGTGAATTTCAAAATTGTTTTACCTTCTGCATTGGTTCTAATTTTTCCAAGGCTTTGCTTAGCAGAAACATGATCTCCAGCGCTTACATTAACAGAACCTAAATTTTGATACACTGTAAAGAAATCTCCGTGTTGCACACATACCAATTTGGCTAATGGCGACATGATGATTACTTTAGTTACTTCGCCGCTAAAAACGGCTCTAGCATTCGAGCCTTGGTCGGTAGTGATTTCTACCCCACTATTATGAATGATTAGTGTTTTATAAACTGGGTGTGGCTGATCGCCATATCCTAAAGTAATTGCTCCTTTTTCTACGGGCCAATTCAAACTTCCTTTATTGGCTTTAAAATTATTAGAAATCAATTGTCCTTCAGGGGTTAAAACTATATTGAGAGATTCTTCTATTTTTTTTGTTTCGGCAGCCGTGGTGGTTTTAGGATTGGCTTTGGCTTTAGCTGCTGCTGCTTTTCTATTAGCTTCGGCAATTGCATCGCGAATCATTTTTTGAATTTGCGCATCAATTTTTCTTGATTCTTGTTGTTTTTTCTTGATTTCGGCAACAATTTGTTTTTTGTCTTTCTTTAAACTATTAGCAATTTTTTCTTGCTCTTGTTTTTCTTTTTCAAGATCTGCACGTTGTTTTTCTTGTTCGGCAAGGAGTTTTTCTTTGTCGGTTTTTTGTCCGCTTAATTTGGCATTGTAATCGGCTAGTTTTGTGGTTTTATCTTTAATTTCATCGCCTTGCATTTTTCTATAACTAGAATATTGCTTCATGTATTGCAATCGTTTGTAGGCTTGCAAGAAATTTTCTGACGATAATAAAAACATGGCTCGGCTTTGCTGCGAACGGCTTTTATAAGATTTAACTATCATTTGGGCATAATCATCCTTTAGAATAACTAAATCTTTTTTCAATTTATTAATCTGTACTTGATTAATATACATGTCGTTGCTAAGCAACTTAGTTTGTTTTTCGGTCGTATAGATTAATTTTTCTTTAAGTCCGATTTTCTCTTTTTGGATTTGCAAAAGTTTACCCACTGATTTTTCTTTGCCTCGAACTTCTTGAAGCATTCGTTCTTTTTCTTGAATCTCTTCTTGAATTTTAGATTTTCTTTGCTCTAATTCTTCTTGCGTTTGTTGGCTCCAAGCCAATGAAGTCAAAAAGATGAAAAGTAAAGTGATTAATTTATTTTGCATAGTTATTATATCTTGTCTATGTATATTCTTTCATAACCTTCGGGAACATTGTACGGGAAAGAAAGATCTTCATTAAAGGAAATGTTTTTATATTCGATATTGATGTTGGTTTTACTTTCTTTTTGTCTAGCATCAATTGCCAAAGATAATGGTAAAATCATTGCATCGTATTTTTTATAATCTGGATATGCAACTTGCAACGTTCTTTCTTGCAGGGGTTGGTTAATTTCTTGTCTTTTTACCAAGAAATTATCGCTTTCAAAGAAAAAAGATTTATCCGTTTTGGCATCTGGATTGGATTGCAATTTATATAATTTTTCTAAAATCGAGACAGCATATTTTCCTTTATGCAAATCGTCTAAAGTTTTTCCTAAGAACATATTTTGAACTTTTTGAAAATCTAAATCAGTGCCTAGCCATTTGCTCAATCCTGCATAATCTCCTTCAAAATATTTACTTCCTATCTTTTCATAATACTGAACCGAAGTTGGTGTAATCAATGCCTTAGCCACGGTAAAACCCAAAATTCGTATGCTAACTAATATTTTTTCGTTCTTTTTTATTTTAATTTCTGCTTGTACATTTTGCGATTGTTTATCGTCTTCATATTTGGCGCTTGCTTTAATATATAATGTAGAAAAATCAATTTTATTGTTATCGTAACTCATTATAATTTTATCCGCCGAAATGGTATTGCTAGCATTTCCTTCTGCCAAAATCGCTTTTGATTTACAAGATGCTAATAAAATTACAAGTACTATGGTAAGGTATTTTTTCATTTGTAGTCCTAACTATTAGGGTATTATTTTTTGTGTTTCTGTTTTTCAATTAAATCATTAGCCTTTGAAAAATAAATGTCTTTCTTTTTAAAATCTCCCAAACCATTATAGGCTTCGCCTAATTGCAGATTGAAATTAATTTCTAGAGAGGTATCGTCTATAATAAAATCAACGCCAGATTCTAGAATGTCTTTGGCTTTTTTATAGTTTTTCAATTGGTTATTTGCCAATCCGTTGAAATAATACAGTTGCGGTTGCGATGGAAACAATTGCATTTGCTCTTCGGATGCTTTGTCTAATTTGTCAAATTGCAGATTTTCGGTATAGGCTTGCATCAAAAGCAAAATGGTTTCCATGTCGTCATTAGTAGTCTTCAAATGCATTTCATAATAATGAATTGCTTTGTTCCAATCTTTTTTATTTTGATAAAATCTACCTATTTCTTTAGCAACTTTTACCTCTTTATCTTTGTCAAAATAACCAATGGCGTGGTCTAAATCTTTATCAAATTGTGGATTGTTTTTGGTAAAAATCAAGAATTCATTTAACATGCGATGCTTAATTTTCTTGTCAATTTTATCACTTGCCAAAACAATATTCATGGCTTTTACTGTTTTTTCGCCATCGTTATTATTCAAATGAAATTTAAACAAACTCACTTGCGCCCAATCGGAAGTTGGAATTTCTTTTTCCAATTGCTTTGCAATTTCTAGTGCTTTATCTTCTTGATTGCTTTGCGAATAAAGATAAATCAATGCTATATAATTGGCTTCATCTTTAGGAAATTGCTTAATTTTATCTATTAAATTAGCCTTTTCAGAACCTTGGTATTTGGCATCCCGCAAAATTTGTGCCTTATACAATTCTCGTTTATCCGATTTTCCAACTGTTTGATTCAGTTCGTTTATTAAATCTAATGCCTTGTCAAATTGTTGGGTGTTCATGTAAAGCGAAACCAAATCCTCTCTATATTCGGGTTTAAATTCAATTAATTTTTGAACTATAGTAATTGCCTGGTTGTAATCTTGAGTGTCATAACACACATCGTACATTCCTGCCCATGCCCAACGATTATTAGGGTCAATTTTAGTTACCTTTTCAAAATTGTCGTAAGCGTCTTTATATTTTTTTAGAGAATAGTAATTTTTTCCTAATTCAAAATAAACAATTGCATTTTCTGATTGAAGATTTTGGCATTTTTCTAGTGCTTCAATTGCTTTATCGTAGTTTTCGATTCCTTTTTGTTTCAATGATTCATAAAAAGAATCTTCAAATTTATTTTCGGCCAAAGCCAAAGTATCCTTAGGCTCACCTTGAGCCAAAAGATTATGAGGAACAAAAAATATTCCGAAAAGGAAACTATATAAAACTATTTTTTTCATTTATTTATTAATCGTTTGAAAATATATTTAACTTTTCAATATATTTAAAATCTTTTACATTTAAGGTATACAAATTTAAATCATAATATTTTGCAGTTGAAGCAATTAAAGCATCCGGGAGATTAAGATGATTGGATAATGTAAACCTTTCAATTAAATTTATGGCTTGAGATGATATTTCTTCATTGATAGAAAAAACCATTAACTTTTTTAAATCTTTTTTTATCATCTGAAGTTCCTTTTTGTTTCTTGCACCATATAATAATTCTCCACAAGTAACATCGGAAATAGCAATATTGTTTTGACCTATTTTTTCTAAAACATTTATCACTTTAGGGTTTCCTTTGTAAACCTCAATTATAATATTTGTGTCACAAAGAATTAGGTTCTTAGTTTCCATGCCTCTTTTCTTAACTGGTTTGCATCTATATCAAAATCTTTCCACATTCCTTTAGATAAAGTAAAATTAGAGTTGGTTGTTCTCTTATTTTCTTTAGATTCTTTTACTTCAGCATCTACATTCCATGATTTTAATAATTCCAATAATGTTTCCATTTTGTTCTTATTAATCTTTTTTTTAAAAATTATTTCTATCATATCTTTCTAATTTTTAATGAGCGTTCTATTGTTAATTGGATTTTTATTCTAAAACCGAATAATCACCAATGCTAATACTAGTAAAATCACCATCAAAACTTGCATGATTTCCTATCATAGCATTATCTAAACGAGCATTTTTAATATGTGAATGGGTTTGCACCAAACTATTTTTAATAGTACTATTACTTACATGACATCCATCGCCTAAAGAAACATTTGGACCAACAGTTGCATTGATTAATACAACATTTTTGCCAATATAACATGGCGGAATGACAGTAGAGTTATCTTGTACTACATCGTAATCAATTAAATGTTCGCCATCGTTGTGCAAGAAGTTCAGCATTCTATTGTTAGTATCCACCGTAACATCCTTATTTCCGCAATCCATCCACTCGTCTACTTTACCTGGTACAAATTTCATGCCCTTTGCCATCATTTGTTTAATTCCGTCATTAATTTGGTATTCGCCACCATGAATAATGTTGTTATCTAACACAAATTGGAGTTCATTCTTTAAAACGGCAACATCTTTAAAATAGTATATTCCAATAACTGCAAGGTCGGAAACAAATTCTTTTGGCTTCTCTACTAATTCAATTATTTCGTTGTTTTCGTTCAAATTTATTACTCCAAAAGCCTCCGGTTGGTCTACTTGTTTTACCCAAATAACACTGTCGGCAGTTGTATCCAAATCGAAATCGGCACGGATTAAAGTATCTGCATACGCAATAACTGCTGGTCCGCTTAAAGATTCTTTGGCACACATAATGGCATGACCAGTTCCTAGGGCTTCATTTTGATAATAAATAGTTCCTCTAGCCCCTAATTTTTGAGCAATTGCAATTAATTCTTCTTCTACTTTTTTACCAAAACTTTCGTGGATAATAAAAGCAACTTCGTCAATATCTTGGTTTAAAACTCCTGCAATATCTTCAACCAATCGGTGCACGATTGGTTTTCCTGCAATAGGGATTAATGGTTTTGGGATGGTTAATGTGTGGGGGCGTAATCTTGAACCACGACCTGCCATTGGTACTATTATTTTCATGTGTTTTTTATATAAAATGTTTGCCCTACTCTATTAATATGTTCTATCAATTCTTGAGATTCTAATTTGTCAAAAATAGAAATATCAAATAAATAAGGTGTATTTAATTCATCAATCTCTTGATTTATTTTAGACAAGGAATTAGATGAAATAGAATTACCTTTTAATGTAATATCAATATCTGACCCTTCTCTAAAATTTCCTTTTGCTCTTGAACCATATATAATTACCTCGTCTATTTCTGGATTTTTTTCAAAAACAGAATTTATCTTATTTATAGTTTTTTCAGTTAATCCAAATTTCATAATAATGATTTCATTTTGGTTTGAAATTCAATAAATAAAGGATAATAGTTTTTGGTTATTTTATTGTATTCCGATTCTAAAATGCTTTCTAAATAAGTATGTGAAGTTCTATTTCTACTTTCTATCATTTCCATCCAAATTTCGCCATTCGAAATAATTCCTATATTAAAAGCCTCTCTTACTGCGCTTCTGGAACCAATTATATTTTGAATTCCATCGTAAATAAGAAAATCTTTCATTACTTGCCAAGAGAGTTCGTGAGTAAACTCAAATCGTTGAATAAGCCCTTCTTTTTCTAAATCGGAAAGGATTTCTTTTTTTTCTATAACTTCAGAAAGTTTTAACAATGCTTTTTCAAAATTTGAAAATCTTTGTTTCCATCGAATGTCTTGATTTTCCATCTTTTTTATTTTTTACTTCACTATGAATGACAAACTGCTTACTGCTACTGAACGCTGCTAACTATTTCACCCCAGTACTACCAAAACCACCTTCGCCACGCGAAGTTTCTGACAATTCTTGCACTTCAACCCATTCGGCACGTTCGTGTTTGGCAATGATTAATTGGGCAATTCGTTCACCGTTTTCAATAACAAAATCTTCATTGGATAAATTTACTAAAATTACTCCAATTTCGCCACGATAATCGGCATCAACTGTTCCGGGTGAATTAAGAACGGTGATTCCTTTTTTGGCAGCCAATCCACTTCTTGGTCGTACTTGGGCTTCGTAACCTATTGGTAATTCAATAAAAAGTCCGGTTTTGACAATTGTTCTTTCTAAAGATTTTAAAGTTATAGATTCTGAAATATTGGCACGTAAATCCATTCCTGCCGAAGCAATAGTTTCGTAGTTGGGTAAATCGTGTTCAGATTTGTTTATTATATTTATGGTCATTGTTCTTTAATTTTAGGACAGGTCGCGACCTGTCCGTACGGATGATGATGATTTATTTTGCTTTTCTTTTTAGTATTCGAAGTAAAGTTTCTTTTTCACTGTAATATATAAAGTATAAAAACACTGCTAATAATACTGTTTTCACATAATAATTTTCTCTAATAGAAGGAATGTAAAAGGAAACTGCAGAAAATAGTATACTTAAAGTTAAATACCCAAAAATTCGTTTCATATCATAGGGTATTGGATATTTATTCCTCCCTAAATAGTATGATATTAACATCATACTTCCATAAGCAGCAATAGTTGCTATTGCACAGCCATAATAACTTCCAAATGGACCTTTTAGAGGTATTAATAAATAATTTAATGCCAACGTTACAAGTGCTCCTACAATAGAGATATAAGCGCCAATTTTGGTTTTGTCAATAAGTTTATACCAAACAGATAAATTGGTATAAATTCCTAAAAAGAAATTGGCAAAAACTATTAAGGGTACAACTTTCATAGCTTCCCAATAGGTTTTGTTATCTAATAAAACTACTTTCAATAAATCGGCAAAAACAATTACACTTAAAGAGATGAAGGATCCAAAAATAACGAAATATTTAGTAACGGTTGCATAAGTTTGAGGTGCATTTTCATTACTAGCATGACTAAAAAAGAAAGGCTCAATTCCTAGAGTATAAGCAGTTCGGAACAACACCATGAATAATCCTAACTTATAACACGCTGAATAGGCCCCAACTTCTGATTTTGCAATATTTGCTGGAAGTAATTTCCCTAAAAGGATTTTATCAAAATGTTCGTTGATGGCAAATGCTAAACCTGCAATTAATATTGGTAAGCCATATTGCATCATGCGCTTCCATAATTCTTTATCAATCTTCCAATTAATTTTGAAATAATCAGGAGATAATACTATGAACGTCGCTAAACTAGAAATTAAATTAGCAATAAATATATATCCTACTCCAAAGTTTTCTACATAAATCGTTGTAAAAATACTATTGGGATTGGAACTTGCAATTTTCGGTAATATCAATAAAAAGAAAAAGTTTAAAGCCAAATTAATGAATACATTCCCTATTTTTATGGCAGCATATCGGATTGGTCTTTGGTTAGCCCTTAGTTTAGAAAAAGGTATCACTACCAAAGAATCTAATACTAAAATCCAAATGGAATACGTTATGTATTGTTGGTCAACATTGGCATATTGAGCTAATGTATTTCTAAATAACAATGCAATTATAAGAAAAGCTATGGAACTCCAAAAAATAGAAATGGTAGAAGTGGAAACTACTTTTTTCTTATCTTTTTCTGAATTGTAAAACCTAAAAAAAGCGGTTTCGAAACCATAAGAAAGAATAACATTAAAGAATACCATCCAAGCCAATACCGTGGTCAAGTCGGCATAATCTGCTCTATTTGGAAGAACATTAGTGTAAAGTCTTACCAAAAAGAAGCTTAGCATTCGCGGAAGCACCATAGCTAAACCATAAATTGCCGTTTGTTTGAAAAGGTTTTTATATAAACTCAAGGTATATTTCTTTAATGAGAAAACAAAAATAAGGTTTTCTTTGATTATGAAAATTCATTTTTAATAATAGTTTTTAAAATTCCGATTTTATCATAAAAAAATTAAATATTTGTTTAAAAAGCTACCTTTACTATATGTACAACGAAATTACTACGTTTATGAAGAATATTTATACTCTAAGCTTACTTTTACTGTTTCCAGCTCTGTTATTTTGTCAAAATTTTCCTACCACTAAATCAATTCCTAAAACGCTTACAAAATTTGGAACTTCTTACCAAGATGATTATTTGTGGTTAGAAAATATGAAGTCCGAGGAAACTAAAAGCTGGACTAATGCTCAAAATCTAGTTACAAATGAACATTTTGAAGAAATTAAAAAAAAATATGATATTTTAAGCAAAATAAAAGATTATCATCATTATTCTTCTAGCGGACTTCCATCTAAAAAGGAAGCTTATTATTATTCTGAGTATATAAGAGATAAAGATAAACCAAGCAATTTATTTTACAGAAAAAACTTAAATGACGAACCAATAGAACTATTTAATCCTTTTAAAATCTACAAAAGTGCCAATGCTATTTTAATGGATTATAATCCGTCTAAAAGTTCGAAATATTTAAGTTGCAAGGTGAGTTTGGATGGAAGTGATAGAAACGAAATCAGGTTTGTTGACATTGAAAAAATTAGAAATCTTGAAGATGTGATCTCAAATGTAAAGTTTTCAAAAATGGTATGGAACCATGATTCAGGGATTTTTTATATGCTAAACACCAATCAAAATGTCTTTGCTAAAGATTCTACCTATCAATTGTATTATCACAAATTAGGAACCAATCAAGACGTAGATAAATTAATTTTTGATGCTACTAAAACTGGTAATGGTTTTACTTATTTCACTAAAAAAGATAGACTTTTTATAGTAGAAAAAGACAGAAAAACCGATACAAAAAATTATTATTATGCCTTGTTAAACGAAGAAAATTATAAATTGGAGAAAATCTTTGATTCGGATGATTCTAAATTTACCCTCTTAAATTATAATAACAACTCGATATACTTTTCAAACAACGAATATGATTGGGGTGACATTAGAACTTTTAACATCTCCAATAGAGCCGATGAAAAGGTTTTAATTCCTCAAATCTATAACAACTTGTTGGTGGCTCCTTATTTTTTAGAGGGATACATCTTTTGTAAATACAAAGCTATTGGCAAAAATTTCATCATTGCTTATGATGAAAACGGAAATTTCATACGAAGAATTGATTCTCCAGACAACAGTGATTTCGATGTGAAGTTCTTTGATTCAAAAACTAAATGCTTGTATATTAGTGTGTTTTCAAAAACGATTTCCTCTCAAAATTTTAAATTAAATATTGAAACTGGTGACGTAAATCATTTTTATAACGATTATTTTCCGCCCAAAATCACATTATTTCCATTAGACCATTTTATAACTAAGAGTATATTTTATAAAAGTCGGGATGGAAAAGACGTTCCCATCACCATAGTTTATAAAAAAGGAATAATCTTAAATGGAACCAACCCAACTTTGCTAGAAGCTTATGGAGGTTTTGGGGTTGTTTCCGAACAAAATTTCGACGCTTCATTACTCTATTTCTTAGAGAAAGGAGGCGTTTATGCTTTTGCGGAAATTCGTGGTGGTGGCGAAAGAGGTTTGAAATGGCATAAAGACGGGATGGGATTAAAAAAGATGAATTCGTTTAATGATTTTATTGATGCGGCAGAATATTTGATTAAAGAAAAATACACTTCCCCCGAAAAATTAGCAATTACTGGCGCTTCCAACGGTGGCTTAGTTGTTGGGGTTGCCATGACACAAAGACCGGAATTATTTAAAGTTGCAATTCCAAAAGTTGGTGTATTTGATATGATTAATTTTGATAAATATACGGTTGGAAGGTATCATTTTAACGAATATGGAAACCCAGAAGACACTACCGATTTTACTAATATATTATCTTATTCTCCTTATCATAATATAAAAGAAAATGTAAATTATCCTGTAACTTTAATTATAACCTCCGAAAATGATGACAGGGCAGTTCCCATGCATTCTTATAAATTTGCAGCACGATTGCAGAATAGAACAGCTCAAAAAAATCCAATCTATCTAAAAACATTAGATAATTCAGGACACAACGGAAAAGTGGCAAACTATAATGACTATTTTGAAGAGAAGGCTAATTTTTATGATTTTATATTATATCATTTGAATCAATAAAAAAGAGCCAACAATTGTTGACTCTCTTTTGAATTTATTTTAATTTAGAATTATCCTTTTAACGCTTCTGCTCCACCAACAATCTCAAGAATTTCGTTAGTAATTGCTGCTTGACGTGCTTTATTATAAGTTAATTTTAATTGATCTCTTAATTCTGTAGCATTATCCGTTGCTTTGTGCATTGCAGTCATACGTGCTCCATGCTCAGAGGCAAATGAATCACGAATGGATTTGTACAATTGTGTTTTTAACGATTTTGGAATCAACGTTAATACAATTTCCTCTTTAGATGGTTCAAAAAGATAATCACCAGCAGTAACTGGAATATCTGATTTTACTGGAGCTAATGGTAAAAATTGTTCCGTTTGAACTATTTGCGTTGCAGCATTCTTAAATTCATTGTAAACAATTTCTATTTTATCATATTCTCCTGAAGTAAATTTTTCAGTTAAAATTAGAGCAATTTCAGAAACGTTTTCAAAAGTAAGATTATCAAATACTTCACTTCTATTATCGATAACCGTATTTGTTTTTCTTAAAATGTCATTTCCTTTTTTTCCAATTGCAAAAACATCAACTTGTTTTCCGGCATATGATTCAGAAATTGATTTTGTTTGTTTAATTACATTCGAATTGAAGGCACCACACAATCCTCTGTTCGAAGTTATGGCTACAATCAAAACTTTGTTTATTTCGCGTTGTGCAGTATAGCTTCCGCCTACTTCTCCATCCATTGTTGCGCTTAAACTTTGTAATAATTCCGTTAATTTTTCGGCATAAGGTCGCATTGCTGTAATTGCATCTTGTGCTTTTTTCAACTTTGCAGCAGAAACCATTTTCATCGCAGAAGTAATCTGCATCGTAGATGAAACGGAAGTTATTCTATTACGGATTTCCTTTAAGTTTGCCATTTTTTTGTGAAAGTTAGGAGTTTGAAGATGGAAGATGGAAGTAAGAAATTAACTTCCTACTTCCAGCATCTAACTTCCTTCTTAATTATATTTTGCAGAAATTTCTTTAGCCGCTTTTTCAATAACATCTGTAATATTATCGTCTAATTTTCCAGCTTTTAAAGCATTCAATGTATCTTTATGCGTATTGTTCAAATATTCTAAGAAATCTTTTTCAAATTCTTTTACTTTATTTACTGGAACATTTCTCAATAAATTTTTAGAACCTGCATAGATAATAGCTACTTGATCTTCAACTGTATAAGGGTCGTTAAGGTTTTGTTTCAAAATCTCAACATTTCTTTTTCCTTTTTCAATTACGTTTAAAGTTACAGCATCTAAATCAGAACCAAATTTTGCGAAAGCTTCTAACTCACGGTATTGTGCTTGGTCTAATTTTAAAGTACCTGCTACTTTTTTCATAGATTTAATTTGTGCATTACCTCCAACACGAGATACCGAAATACCTACGTTAATAGCAGGACGAACTCCAGAGTTGAATAAATCACCATCTAAGAAGATTTGTCCGTCAGTAATCGAAATTACGTTAGTTGGGATGTATGCAGAAACGTCACCCGCTTGTGTTTCAATAATTGGTAAAGCTGTTAATGATCCACCACCTTTTACAATACCTTTTAAAGTATCTGGCAAGTCGTTCATGTTTTTAGCAATATCATCATCGGCAATTACTTTACAAGCTCTTTCTAATAAACGAGAGTGTAAGTAAAAAACGTCACCAGGATAAGCCTCACGACCTGGAGGTCTTCTTAATAAAAGAGATACCTCACGGTAAGCTACTGCTTGTTTAGATAAATCATCATAAACAATTAAAGCTGGACGACCTGAATCACGGAAATATTCTCCGATTGCAGCTCCGGCCATTGGTGCATATACTTGCATTGGTGCAGGATCTGATGCATTAGCTGCTACAATTACTGTATATGCCATTGCTCCTTTTTCTTCCAACATTTTTGCAATACCTGCTACTGTCGAAGCTTTTTGTCCGATAGCAACATAGATACAAAATACTGGTTTGCCAGCATCGTAAAATTCTTTTTGATTTAAGATAGTGTCAATACAAACAGTTGATTTACCTGTTTGACGGTCACCAATAACCAACTCACGTTGTCCACGACCTACAGGAATCATAGCATCTACTGCTTTGATACCAGTTTGTAATGGTTCTGTTACTGGTTGACGAAAGATAACTCCAGGAGCTTTTCTTTCTAGTGGCATTTCGTATAGTTCGCCACCGATTGGTCCTTTACCATCAATTGGTTCTCCTAGTGTATTTACAACACGACCAACAATTTGTTCTCCAACTTTTAAAGAAGCAATACGTTGTGTTCTTTTTACTGTTGAACCCTCACGAATTCCAGTAGATGGTCCTAAAAGTACCACCCCAACGTTGTCTTCTTCTAAGTTCAATACGATCGCTTCCAATCCGTTGTCGAATTGTACTAACTCACCGTATTGAGCATTGGATAAACCGTAAACACGAGCGATACCATCACCCACTTGAAGTACAGTACCTACTTCTTCTAAACTTGCACCTGATTCAAAACCAGATAATTGTTTTTTTAATATTGCTGTAATTTCAGCTGGTTTAATTTCTGCCATTTTGATATATCTTTAATGGAATTCTAATTGCTAAACTCTCTTTTTAATTCACTTAATTTACTTGCTACAGAAGCATTGTATTGTTGGTCTCCAACTCTCAATATAAATCCACCGATAATTGCTGGATCTACTATATTTTGAATGGTAATTTTCTTATTAGAAAACTCTGCAATTTTAGCCAATACTTTAGTTTCTAATTCGGCAGTAATTGGGAATGCTGTAGTTACTTTGGCAACTTCTATTCCGTTACTTTCGTCAAACAATTTATTGTATTGAATTGCAATTGCTTCAAGTATTTCAAATCTTTTATTTTCAAATAACAAGTGAAACAAACTATTAGTTTCATTTTGAACATTTGAAAATATTTCAGACAAGGCCGATTTTTTAACCTCTATTTTAATAATAGGACTAGTTAGAAAATCTTTTAAATCTGCACTTTCGGATACTGCATTAACAATAGATTTCATATCGTTATTTACTGCATCTGCTTTTCCAGAAGTTTGAGCAATGTCTAATATTGCTTTGGCGTATCTAATCGCTGCTCTAGACATAATGATTAGTTTAATTTAGCGTCACCCAACATTTTCTCTACTAATTTAGTTTGAGAATCTTTGTTAGATAATTCGTCTCTTAATACTTTCTCAGCAATTTCTAAAGACAATGAAGAAACTTGGTTTTTCAAGTCGGTCATTGCTGCATTTTTTTCACTTTCAATAGCTGCTTTTGCTTGAGCAATCATTTTTTCACCAGCAGCTTGCGCTTCGGTTTTAGCGTCGTTAATCATTTTGTCTTTAATTTCACGAGCTTCTTTCATTAATGAATCGCGTTCTGCTCTTGCTTCGGCTAATAATTTTTCATTATCCGATTTAAGATTTTGCATTTCTTTTTTAGCGCTTTCCGCAGATAGTAAAGCATTTTTTATTCCTTCTTCTCTTTCGTTAACTGCATCCAAAATTGGTTTCCATGCAAATTTTTTCAAAAGGAAAATCAAACCTAAAAAGATTACTGTTTGCCAGATAAACAATCCAAACGAAAAATCATTTATTAACTTATCCATAGTATATAATTATTCTTTAATTTTAAAATTTTAAATAAAAGCCATAACCAACCGTTATGGCTTTTAATTTTTTTTATTTTACTGCGAATAATGCAGCAAAACCAATTCCTTCAATAAGAGCTGCTGCAATAAGCATAGCTGTTTGAATTTTTCCAGTAGCTTCTGGTTGACGTGCAATAGCGTCCATTGCAGATCCACCGATTCTACCGATACCTAAACCTGCTCCGATTACTACTAATCCAGCTCCAATAAGGTGAAGATTTCCTTCCATAATGTATATATATTTAATTAAACATTCTTTGTTAGGTTTATAGTTTGTAGTTACTTGTTGAAAACAACAACACTAAACAACAAACAACAAACATTTTAATGGTGTGCTTCTTCGTGGTGGTGCTCTTCTGAAGCAGCTCCAAAATATAAAGCAGATAACATGGTAAATATGTAAGCTTGTAATAATGCCACTAATATTTCAATTAATGAAATTGCAAATGACAATAAGAACGACATGCTACTTCCTACCCAATTATGGAAAATAAACATCAAGGCAACTAAACTCATTAATACAATATGTCCAGCAAAAATGTTGGCATACAAACGTATCATAAGTGAAAATGGTTTGATGATAGTTCCTAATAATTCAATTGGTGCTAAAATAATTTTCATTGGAACTGGTACTCCAGGCATCCAAAAAATATGCATCCAATAATCTTTCTTGGCAGTGAAGGTAGTTATTAAATAGGTAATGATTGCCAATCCTGCTGTTACAGCGATGTTTCCGGTTACGTTAATTCCTAGTGGAGTTAATCCGAAAATATTTAAAAACCATATAAAAAAGAAGATGGTTAATAAAAAGCTCATGTATTTTTTATAGTGTTTTTCACCAATATTCGGAATTGCAATTTCATCACGAACGTACAAAACAATTGGTTCAAAAAAGCGTCCAACTCCAGAAGAGATTCCTCCGTTTTTAGCATACGATTTAGCCAAACTAACAAATAACAATAACATTAATAATGCTACCACTATAATAGTTAGTACTCCTTTAGTTATAGAAAAATCTAATGGTTGCGCATTAGTAACATGCACTTCTCCTTCAACTAATTCAGTGTTTAGTTTTCCGGTAGCATCTGTTTTATATATTTTCTCGTGGTGTAAAAAGTAGTAGTTTCCGTTAGATTCGGCAATGGATTCACCATTATGAAATTTAGAAGAAGTAAATAATTGAATTCCATTATCCCAAAGAATAATTGGTAAAGAAAAACCATAGTGAGCTTTTTCAGCTTCATCTGCAAATAATGTAAAACTGTGCCCGTCTAAAACGTGATGCCCAATTACCTCATCAATTTTTTCTTGCTTCTCGGTAGCTTCGTCTTTTACTTCTTTCTTTTCAACAACAATAACTTCTTTTTTAACCGCTACTGTATCTTGTGTAGTTGCTTTACCATTTAATGGTAAAAAAGCTATTAGAATTGCTATAAAAAACGGAATCGATTTTTTGGAAAACACCATAACTGAATATTAACTTAAATTCTACTTTGAAATTTGGTGCAAAGGTACATTTTTTATTAATATGCAAAAGTATAATTAAGAATTTTTTGATGGAATTGTTGCTTTTCTTCAGTTTTGTTGCTTATTATTTAATATTCTAATAGTTACCACAGTTTCTATTGTTAAAAATATAGCGAATACTATAAAAAAATCCATTCGTTCTATTTCTTTAAACTTACTAGTAGAGGAAACAATTGGATTTGCAAATAAAAAAGCAATTCCTATTTTAATGAGTGTTAATAATAGAAAGCCGTTACCAACATTATCTAGATCTCTTTTTTTAACTTGAATTAATATAAGAACGATGCTAACAGAGCAAATTAGAAAAAACAGATAGACTTGAAAAAGTGTATACTGGAAAGTGGTTTCAATAGTAAGATAATCCAAAAAAAAGAAAGCTAATTTATGAACTAAGAAAGCAATAACGGAAGCGAGTAGAATTTCTAAAATTGGTTGGTATTCTCTTATTTTGGAAGTATTAATCATCCGCTTCGTTGATTTCTTTTAATTGTCGGTTAATGTTGTAAAAAGCGAGTGCCACTCCAAGAATGGTTAAAATTTTTACAAATAAAGTGTTGGGATTGGGGTATTTTTCATCTAGCCAATTTCCGAGATACGAAAAAAGAAAAATCACCACTCCCATTTGAATAGGAATATTGATTAGTGCGAGCCATTTATTAGGCTTTTTTTTCGGCAACTGGGATTTCATTTGATGGGTTGTTTTTAGTATGTGGTCGCATTATGCAACTAGCGCTGAACTCTGCTCCGGGTTCTACCGAAAGTTTTCCGCATACTACTTCGCCATGAACACTGGCTTTTAATTTTAAATTTAGCAATTCAGTAACCTGGATTTTTCCGTTAAATTTTCCTTCTATATCACAGTTTTTACAAACAATATCGCCCGTTACACTTCCTGCAGGACCAATTACTAGTTTTCCTTTCGATTCGAAATTACCCAATAAATGACCATCCAATCTAAAATCGGCTGGGGAAGTTATATCTCCTTTAATGGTAGTTCCTTCTACAATACGGTTGGTTTTTCCCAACAAGTCGGTATAGGATTTTGGTTTTTTATCAAACATATATTATGGTTTTTTGGGGAAACCAAGATTTTCTGATTTTGGGGTTTCCATATCCAAATTATTATCCGTTGGATTGGTGTCTGCTTTTTGTTTTCCCTTAAACGCAGGAGGTTGATTTGCATCAGGTGAACCTTCGCCTTCCTCGGTTGGTTTTCCTTTTTCCTTTTTATTGTTTGCCGATTTAGTTTCTGGAACCGCAATGTCCCGCTGAATAGGAACTATCGGTTTGTTCAACCAATCTCCAGTAACATAATCATCAATATTCTTTTTCACTTGAACCACTTTATAGTTTTCGCTAGAGATAACGATGCCTGGTTCTGAAATTTTATAGTCTTTGTATTCTTTCAACACCTGTGCAATTCCTTTGGCACTTTCGGCAGTTTTAATACCGTGAATTACCAAGAAGTTTTTATCTATAGTATAAAGATCCGTTGAAACGGTTAACCTTTCTATAGTTCTTTCTTTAGCAAATTTGGTTATTTTTTCTAAAATAACTTTAGTGTTTTTAGAAGTTAAATCATCGGCTTTATATAAAATATTCCATGATAATGGAAATTCCGAATTAAAAGAAAGCGATTCCAAATACGGTATTTTAGTAGCAATATAGACTTCCGTAGATTTCCCTTCCTCACTATTAGGATAGGTTAATGCTACATAATTTAATGCTTTTTTAAATTCGGTTACACCTTTTAGTTTACCAATAAGATTTGCTTTTAGTAATTCAAATTTCGGCAACATATCTTCTCCTGTAAATTGTTCAATTGCAGCTTCAATTTTAGGGAGAATTTCTCTATATTGCTCTTTTTCGTAATCTTTATACAAGGCGTCGTAGGCAATTTCTGGTGTGGAACTTGTTAAGCTTCCACCTCCCGAATTACTTAAAATTTGTGCATAACGAGAATCAGGATATTGCGCTAAAATTTTAGATTTCATAGCAAGCGCTTTTTCCTTATCTATAATTTCATAAATTTTAAATAAATTATACATCGTAGGTAAAACAAGGCGTTCTTCTGGCTTGTTGTCTAATAATTTTTCCAACTTATCAGCGGCTCTTTTGTATTCTTTAAATTTCTCTTTGTAGATAACTCCCAATTGGTAGTAAGCAAAATTTCGTTCTTTGCCAATACTGTCCAAAATTTTAGTGGAGGATGGTACTTGCCTCAAATAAAAATTAGTAGAATATTTTTCATTAACTTCTTTTGGTTCTTCTCCATTTGTAGCAATGCCATCGCCTTTCGATTCTTCAGGGTTTTTATCGTCTTTGACTGCTTCTTTAGCCAATCTCCAATTAAGAACATGAGCACGATCTCCCCATTTCTTCTTAAATTCTACAACTCCAAATGCAACAGTGGAAGGATTATAAAAATAAAAAGTGCTTGCCGAATCGGAATTTAAAGCAATTGGCGCTATTGGTTTAGTTGCTGGAGCGTTGTCTGCTGCCAAATCTTTACCATTCGAATCTTTATTTGCGTCTACAGTTGCATTATCATTTGCCGCTTTTTTAGCAAGTTCTAATTTTTTGGCATCTTCCTTTTTTAAAGTTTCGATGTGCTCTTTAAAATATTTTTCTTTTCCCTCTTTAGATAAAGAAGCAATTTTTAAAATACTGTCGTTGCGTTGTGCAATGCCTTCAAATTTAATTACGTCTTCCAGATTTTCTCTCTTTTTAGTAATCAATTTAAACTCTCTAGATTTTGAATTTAATACGGTTAGCGTACTATCAAAATATTTACCCGCTAAAACATATTTTGCTTTATTAAAATAAATATCGGCAAGATTTCTAAAATTGGAAGCAATTAAATAACTATCCTCCGATTTTTTTCTTAGTGATTTGTTATAATAAACAATTGCATTTTGTGTTTTATTTTGTTTGTCATAAAACAAAGCCATTTGATGGTTCAATACATCCAAAAAAGGACGGTTGTCTCTGTCTTTTAATAATTTATTGTATTTTTCTAAAAAGGCTAAAGTATCTCCTTTTTTAAAATCAAATTGCGATGCTTGACGAGCATGTGCCTGAATTACATATTGACGAGCCGATTTTCGTTTCATGTCAATAACCTCCTGATATTTAGCAAAAGCACTGTCTTTGTATCCTAAACGCTCATAAATTTGCGCTTCTATAAAACGGTAACGTGCTTTTTCTTCATTCGATTTTGTGAATTGTGTAGCAATTTTTAACTTGGCTAATGCATTTTTATTTTCCTCTAAATTAATATAGGCTTGTGCGATAGTGGCATTGGCATCGGCAAAAATTTGATCTTTAAATTTTATTTCCGACAATAATTTTTTAAGATTTACAACTGCTGCGGCATCATTATCCATTCGCATGTTGGTTTTTTCTCTCCAAATTTTCACTTCATGAATTTTATCACTTGTCGGATATTTATACAATACATAATTAAATGCTTCTAAAGCAGGAACAAATCGTTGGTCGTAATACCTCGTTTTTCCTAACAATAAATGGGCCTCGTCCATTTGAGGGTTTTTTTCTGACCCTTCAATATTCATGGAATGCTTTTGAATTGCCTTCGTTGCTTTGGTTTCGGCTTTTTCAAAATTGGGGTTTTTGGCTTGACCGGGCGTCATTTGTTCTTCCGAAATTTGCATACGCTCTACCGGAAGGATTTCCCAAAAATTATCTTTATACTGGGTTTTTAAATCGATAATTCCTTTGTCTAAAGCAAGATTACCATTGTAAAGAACATTGTCTTTAGTGGTTAAAGCATTATAATTTCTAGAAACAAAAGTGTTTTTTTTGGTAGAACAGGCTACAAAAAAAAGTGCTATTGTGGTTAGGATGGTGTATGTAAAAGTACTCGTTTTCAATTGCAAAGCGTTTTAATCATTAACTTAAAAAAGTCGATTTTAGTATAACTAACTGGTAAAATTACGTTTCTTTTTGATACCTTAAAATAAATAAGCCATTTTTTTAAACAAGAAATCTACAGAACAACAAAATATTCTGTAGATTTTATATCTTTTCAAAAGAAAATTATACCGCAAAAAATGCTTCTAATTCTTTTAAAGTTTCTTCCGAAGTTACTATATCTTTTACCACTTCCCCTTTATTTAAAGCAACTATTCTTTCGCAAACCTCCACCGTGTGTACTAAATCGTGGCTAGAAACCAAGACCGTAACGTCTGGATTTTCAACCAATTCTTTGATTATTTTTTTTAATCGGTTTACCGTTGTTGGATCTAAATTTGCAAAAGGTTCGTCAAGAATTATCACTTCTGGATTTCCAATTAAAGCAGCGATTATTCCTACTTTTTTCATGTTTCCTTTAGATAAATCTCTCAAATATTTTTTGCTATTTAGAATTTCATCGTTAAAAAATTCTTTGTGTTTTTCAAGCAAAGCGTCTACATCGGCTTTATTTTGATTTCGTAAATCGCCAATAAAATAAAAATATTCTTCGGCGGTTAAATAGCCAATTAAAAAACTTTCGTCAATAAATGCCGAGGTGAAAGGTTTCCATGCTTCACTCGTATTTACTTGGATGTCGTTGTTTTTTATAAAGCCCGAACTTGGCTGGATTAAATCTAACAACAAACTGAAAAAGGTGGTTTTTCCAGCACCGTTATTTCCTACAAGGCCAAAACTTTGCCCTTTTGGAATTTCCAAATTAGAAATATTTAATACTTTAACTCCGTTATTATATGTTTTGGTAAGATTGTTTACTTGTATCATTTTATTAGTAATTAGTGAAAAGTGAATAGTAATTAGTTCTTTTGTTTGTAAGCAGCGATGGTTGCGTATTTTTCTGTTTTATAGATTTTTTCAATCCAATTAAAGACTTTTCCTCTAAAAGCAAAGCCTAAAACTCCGGCTATGGCAACAAATAAAAGTCCTATGTTATCATTAAAAACAGTAGTTCCTATGGCATATAAAATCATTGGAACCAATAATTTAGGTATGGCAATAAGCATCGTTTTTATATCAAAAGATTGTCTATCGCCAAATCCTTTTCTGGCAGTAATGTCAATTGGGGTTTTATTATAGGCACCGCCCAATAGCACCATGTGCGAATTAACTCCGATATTATAAATTGCACCCACCACAATTAGCAAATAAGTATGCCAACCAAAGTACAAATAAAAGGAAGCCAAAACTGTTGAAATTAAAGTAACAATAACCATAAGCCACCACTTAGAACTTAAATATTCTTTGTATTGGATGTTCTGACTCATCATTAATTGGTAGTACGAACTATCCCAACTAGGTACAAATTGCCCGAAGTTCAATAGGAAACCTCCCGAAACAAAAATTCCGGCAAATATTTGCATCCCAACATTATGGTTAAATCCTTCTACTTTATTAAAAAACAATAATCCGTAAAAAAGAAATACTGCACTGGCTAAAATAGTTCCTCTAGGGCGCTTGTTTCTTTTTATCATTTTGATATCGTTTTTTAAGAACGTTCCCAAAGTGCCGAATTGATTCAGCCAATTGAAATTTTCGGTTTTGGCAACGGCACTTTTAGTAGCCAAACCTTCATCTAAATTTAAATTATTTTTGAAAAATTTAAAGGCAAAATAATACCACGTTGCTGCAATTACAACTGGCAATATCGCTAAATAACTGGTTTTGTAAAGCCCTTCAAAAAAAGGAGCCGTGTAAATCGTAACATCAAATACTTTGTAATATTGTGCAATTCCACAACCTACAACTAAAGCCAGAATAGGATAAAAAATGCTGTCTTTATTGTTGAGTAAAATAGTAATAAAATTGTTGGCATAGATAATTCCGAAAATGCCCAAATGCCAAAGAATCACACTCGGAAGCGAATAATGATTCAGCACCAACATGATAGAAAACGGAATAAAGAAAAACGCATGTAATAAATTGAAAAACGAAATCGAAGTTTTTGCTAAAGCAAAATGTACTATGGTATTCCGTTTTATAGGCAAAGCCAATAAGGGTCGGATGTTCATTACAGGCATTTTTTGCATAAAAAAACGAATTACCAAATCGAAAACAAAATAATAAACTAGGTATTTATTTACGGTAGTAAACGGATTCAATCCCATATCTTCCAGCATTGGAAAAATCCCGAAACCCAAGCCAAGAAACATGGCCATAAAGTATAAAGCCAAGAGTACCATGAAAACTTTGAGTACTATATTGGTTCCGAAAGATGCCGAACGAAAAAAGGATTTCCATTCTAAAATGATAAAATGTTTGAACATATAATTGCGGAATTTAGATTAACTAATTAGTTTATAAATATAGGAATTTGTTACAAATTACAAAACCAAATCGTATTCGGGATAGGTTTGTTTAAGATATTCGGATGCTTTGGAAGGAATCACAAATTGAATGATGTAGGCTATAATAAAAAGTAAACCGGTAATTAAACTAAAAAGCGCTAAATATAAAGGGGTCATTTTATCGGATTCACTCATCCCTCCTATACGGATTAAAAATTGCAACGGCAATTGAACAAAAGCCATAACACTTCCACATCTATAAATTACGTCTTCAAAGAGCCACTTCTTTTGGGTTGCAACAAATTTGGCTTTTAGTTTATTGTGAGATATAATTAAATTAATGAAAACACTCAGCATGAAAATTGAAATTAAGCCAAAAACAAATACCTCTTGGTATTTTGTAATGGATGCAATATTATAAATGAGAACAAAAACCAATGCTGTAGCAATAATTCTTGGAAGCATGAAAAATTCTTTAAAATGTTTCCAAATCAAGGTATTGTATTTTTTATTCATCGCTTTTTGACGTTGTTCAACAATATCACTAAACCCAAATATTCCAAATTTTTTGAACTCCATTTGCAGCGCTTCCTCCAAAGAACGTTTTGGGTTTTCATCCCATTGTTCTTCAATAGAATTGGCTAAATGATCTACCAATTCCGTTTGCAAATCATAATATTCCACATAATGTTGTTGTGTGAAACTATATAATTGTTGGATTTGATCAGATGATAATTTCATCTTAAATATAATTAAATTGGTGCTTATTGAATTTTATAATTTCCTTGATAAAGAAAATGACATAACCCAAAAGGAGAAAAGAAAAAATTGTAAAGGTAATTGTAGGCACATTTTCTCTACCAAAAATGGGTAAAAAGAAAATTTGTGCAAAATAAATAATAGTTAAAACAGAACCAGATTTTTCAATGGAATAAAACCGCTTTTTTAAATAAATATAAAAATAAACAAATTGAAAAAGTGCAATAGAGGCAATCATTACAAAAATTAAATTATTAAATGTGAAATTTTCAGAAAAGTAAGAATTCACATTTATATATTTAAAAAAAAGAAACAATACTACACCAAAAACTAACATAAATGGTTTTACTAAAAATAGTAAAAATTTTTGGGTAGCATGCAAAGTAAAACCTGGATGTATTTTATTATTTCTCAAGATTTCTTTTTTATGTTGCACCATAAAATCTTTAAAAGCATCGTAAAAATCTTGGTTGTCTACTTCCATTTTTTGCTCTACTGCTAAGGCAATATGGTCTAGCATCTCCAGACGGATATCTACATAAATCACTTCATTTTTAATTAAATAAGTGTCTATAAACTGGATTTGGTCTTTGGTGAGTTTCATAACTAACTAAAATATAATTTTTTAACTTCTTTTATTTCGCATATAGCCATTTTTCTAAAAACTACAGTAGATAAAAAACTATAAACTAAAACAATTGAAATGACTATTTTCAATAGTATATTATTCATATCTAAAGATTCTTTAAATCCATTCAAAATATTTAAACCAATTTGAGGTAAAAGTAATGCAAGCATAATGTTATTGGATAAAAAAGTTTCTGTTCTTAATAGTAAATGACCTTGTTTTTTTCTTAGTCTATATAGTTTTATAAATTCAATAATTAAAAATGGTACTAATATAAGGTTTATCGAATAGGCTGTTTTTAATGAATTGTTGAAATTTTCTAATACAAAGTAAAAGGAAATAAAAAGTACAATGCTAAACACAATTTGAGGAAATTTAAAAAATTCTTTTATCCAATTCCAATGTGCTTTACTGAATTTTTTTCTCCATTCTCTCTGGCGTTCTTCCATAATACCTACAAATCCTAAAGGTTCAAAATCTCTTTTAGCAAGTTGGATAGCATCTTTTAAACTTATTTCTTTTTCATTCAAAATGGCTTCAACACTACAAATCATATGATCTAAAAATTCTTGTTTTAGTTCATAGTATTTGATTTGAAAAGTGCCTAAATATTTTTCAATTTCGACAATTTGTTCCGCACTCAGTTTCATAACTAATATTCTAATTTTGGATTTACTAAACTTTGCATATTTCTTATAAAATCCTCCAATTCTGCCAATCGGTTAATGGTTTCTTTGGTTCCTTTTTCGGTAAGTTTATAATACTTTCGTAATCTATTATCTACATTTTCAACCTCCACTTCTAGTACTCCTTCGGCTTCCAATTTATGCAAAGCAGGGTACAAAGCGCCTTCAGTTATTTTCAATTCACCACTAGTAATTTCCTTTACCTTTTGCGTAATTTCATAACCATACATCCTACCGTTTTCTTCCAAAAGTTTCATCACTATGGTGTTCAAACTTCCTTTATATAATTGCGAATTTTTCATTTTTTTGTTATTGCGAGGCACGAAGCAATCTCTTAATTAAAGTACAAATATACATAAGTTTTTTATATACATAGAATTCTTATGTATTATTTATTTTTTTACAAAACTATTTGGTTTCTTACCTTTGTAAAAAATAAAATCCAATGGCATCTTTTTATAAATTACAGATCAAAGAAATAAAACGGGAAACCCCTAGCGCAGTTTCTGTGGTTTTTAATGTTCCCTCCGAATTACAATCTGCTTACCAATTCCTTGCAGGTCAATATATTAATTTAAAATTAACGCTAGACGGAACTGAAATTCGTCGTGCCTATTCTATTTGTTCGTCTCCTAATAGTGGCGAATTACGAATTGCAATTAAGGCGGTTAAAAATGGTCTTTTTTCAAAATTTGCTAACGAAAATCTTAGCGTTGGCGATATATTAGAAGTTGGCCAACCCGAAGGAAACTTTACTTTTGAACCCAATTCCGAAAGACAAAAAAATTACGCTGCACTAGTTGCCGGAAGTGGTATTACGCCAGTGATGGCAATACTGCAATCGGTTTTAGAAAACGAGCCTAAAAGTTCTTTTGTTTTGCTTTATGGCAATAAAACTCCCGAAGAAACTATTTTTCACGAGCAGTTACACGAATTGCAATTAAAATATGTTGGTCGCTTTTTTGTGCATTATGTGTTCAGTCAAGCCAAAGTAGAAAACGAACTTTTTGGAAGAATTGACAAGTCGAATCTTAATTTTGTTTTGAACAACAAACACAAAGAAAAAGAATTTGACAAGTTCTATTTGTGTGGCCCTGAAGAAATGATCAATTTGGCAACTACCGTTTTAAAAGAACACAACGTTGCCGATAAAAATATAAAATTTGAATTATTTACTGCTTCCGGAACCGAAAATACCGAAGCAAGTTCCCACGAGGGGCATACTAAAATTACGATTTTGGTAGACTCCGAGGAAACTACTTTTGAAATGAGTCAGAAACAAACCATTTTGGAGGCTGCTTTAAAACAAGGCATCGATGCTCCTTATTCTTGCCAAGGCGGAATTTGCAGCAGTTGCTTGGCACGAATTTCCAAAGGAACCGCCGAGATGAAAAAGAACTCCATCCTAACCGATAAAGAAGTAGCCGAAGGTTTAATTTTAACTTGTCAAGCGCATCCAACTTCTAGCGAGATTTTGGTGGATTTTGATGATGTATAATCAGTTAGCAGTGTTCAGTTTTTAGTGTTCCGTTATGTAGATTATTCGAACCTTTTTTGAAATTGACATTGACTTTTACTATTGATTTTTGAATATGAAAAACATCCGACAATTATTTAAAGACAAAGACTACCTTTTGGAAGAACCAGAAGTAGAGCAACTTATTTCCTATTGCGAAGAGTTGCAAGACGAAATTGTGGAATTCAAATTTGAAAAAGGAAAAAGCAAGGAGAAAGTTTTGTTGGAAATTATTCGCGAAATTTCTAATTCTTGTCAGGATATTCAAAAGCAACAACTCGAACACGAACGATTTGATTACGAAGCACCCGATTACAGAACGGCAGTTTTAAATTTGAAAAATTACCTCGCAGACCGCTGTAGAGAAGAACGAATTTATTTCTAATTTTCTAATTGCGATAGTACTCTAGACACTATTTTTTCAACAGGAATGGTTCGCATTGCATCTTCATAACCAGCAACTTTTTTATTACCAAAAACCGAAGTTGGCAATAATGGATATTGTTCTTTATCGGCAACCAAACAATTTTCTTCGGGTTGATTATAGGGTGCAAATCCGGCATACGGATGGGTTGCTCCCCAAAGTGTTATGGTTTTCACTCCATAAATAGCAGCAAGATGGGCATTTCCAGAATCCATAGAAAGCATTACATCTAAATTAGAAATAAGGTGTAGTTCTTCCTTAAAGGAGATTTTTTTAGCAAAATTATAAACGTTCAACTTCCCATTTACCAAAGTTTCTAAGCGTTCCAAATCCGAATCACCACCAAAAAGAAGTATTTTAATCCCCTCTTTATTAGATAATTCTTCTATCACTTTTTGCATTAAATCTATTGGGTAGGTTTTTCCGGAGTAATGAGCAAAAGGTGCAATACCAATCCATTTATCCGTTTTTTCTCCAAGAATTTCATGGACTTTTAAAGGAATCACATTTTGTTTTAAAAAATAGGGTGAGTCTAAATTAATAGTATATCCTAACTTTTTAAAAGTTTCCAAATGCCTTTCAACCATTGTTTTTAATGGTTGGAATTTCTTATTAGTAAGACTGGTTAAGGCTGCCTTTTCGGCTCTACCTTTATCGGTAAAAGCTCCTTTTTTTCCGCTTAAAGCAAATAATAATCGCACTACTTTAGATCGTAATACATTGTGCAAATCGGCAATTTCAGTAACTCGAAGAGCTTTTATATCTCGGTACAATCGATACAGTCCTAATAGTCCTTTGTGATCGTGATGTGTATGAGCAGAAAGGAATTTTACATTAGATATATTTTTGAAAATTGGTTTAAAAAAAGGTCTGGAAACAACCGTTATTTTAACTTCTGGATGTTGTGCCGTCAATGCCAAAATTACAGGTACCGTCATGGCAACATCACCCATTGCAGAGAGTCTAATAATACAAATATGTGGGTGGTGTTGGGACAATGGTGCTATATTAAAATCCATTAAGTTATTAATACCAATGGATTTAAATTTATTTTTTATTTTGATACAAAATAGGATTCAGATCGTCGTCGTTGTACATTTTCATTTGTTTGTACACCTTCATGAATTTATCTCCGTTTTCAATATCGGTCAATAAATCGTCGATGGCTGTCGATAAATCGGAACGTTGTTCTAAAAGTACATTCAGCTTTTCTTGGCATTTAGCTCTATGCTCTGGTGAAGCCTCTGCGCGGGTTGCTTCTTCGTTCATGTGGTAAATTTTCAAAGCCAAAATAGATAATCTATCAATAGTCCATGCAGGGCTTTCGGAGTTTATTTTGGCGGAAGCCTTAACCGCTACATTAGTATATTTTTGCAAGAAATAACTATCAATATATTCTACCATATCCGTACGTTCTTGGTTGGAAGCATCAATCTTTCTTTTTAAAGTTAATGCAGCTACTGGATCAATATTTGGATCCCGAATAATATCTTCATAATGCCATTGCACAGTGTCTACCCAGTTTTTAAAATACAATAAATGCTCGATTTTATCGCTTGGATACGGGTTGTAAATGGGTTGGTTTACATTGTCGTGAACATGATAATCCTGGATACTTTGTTCAAATATAGAATAGGCAAATTTTGAAAACATAATTATAAATTTTATTTTATTTCATATAATTCGACCAAAAGGTCTTGGGTGCAAAGATAGTTTTTATACTTTTACATAAACATACTAAATTATCACTTTTATGCAAATTCACTATATTTCTGAAAACAACAGTATTCTTAATCATTTTTTGGCTCAAATTAGAGATGTCAACATCCAAAAAGACAGCATGCGTTTTCGAAAAAACATCGAACGAATTGGCGAGATTATGGCGTATGAATTGAGTAAAAATCTAGAATATAAAGCAATTGATGTGCAAACACCACTTGGAATTAAACACACCACAACAATTGCCGATAACGTAGTTTTATGTTCTATTCTTCGCGCTGGTTTGGCTTTGCATACCGGCTTTATGAACATGTTTGATAATGCTGAAAATGGCTTTGTATCTGCTTACCGTCACCATCCTAAAAACGATGATTACTTTGAAATATTGGTAGAATATCAAGCGGCTCCTTCCTTTGAAAATAAAAATTTAATTTTGATTGACCCCATGTTAGCCACCGGGCAATCTATAGTTGCGGTTTTAAATAAATTGCATTTGGAGCAAAAACCAAAAGAAATTCACATTGCCGTTGTCATTGCTGCTCCGGAAGGAATTGCCTATCTAGAAGAAAATCTTCCTAACAATTGCCATCTTTGGGTTGCTGCTTTAGATGATAAGTTGAATGAAAAAAACTACATTATTCCGGGTCTAGGGGATGCTGGCGATTTAGCCTACGGGAGTAAATTATAATTGCGAAAAGAAACAGAACAATCCGCAGGCGATAGATATAAATAATATCATTTCCTGTTGGATTTTGCTTTTCATATACTCAAGAGTATTGGTTGCTATAATTGCCATTGGAAGAAAAGTGAACACCAACATTTCACTGCTTTTATTATTAGAAATCAAGAAAATAATAATGCCGAAAAGTGCAGCAAAAAGCACTTTTTTATAGGATGCTTGTAAATTTAACGGCTTATTATTTATTGAAAAAATAAATGGAAATATAAAAAAGACCAAGAAAACTGCAAAAATAGAAAAAGCAATATTTTGTGATTGATTGGTGAAATAATCTAATTTATAATTAATTATCTCTGTTTGCAAATAAGTGTTGATTGCGGTTTTATCTATAAGTACATCATAAAAAACAAAGATTATTACAACCACAAACAAAGCTACAAAAGGAATTAACCAATTTCTATAATCTCTAGAAACATGAAAAATTATAGAAACATATACCAAAACAAGAAAAATAATTACCCAAAAATGAAACAAACTTGCCACAAATATCCATAAAGAAGCATCAAATATTTTTTCTTTTGGAGATTTTAATGTTTGCAAGGAAATCAACCTTCTCATAGATAAAAGAATGAAAAAATTAGCAAGTAATAAATTGATGTTATTAAATATTTTTGGATAAAATAATAAGAAGATAAAATAAAAAAGGATGGTATAAGAGCTGTCTTTGGTCAGCCCATTCTTTTTAACAATAAAATTAGAAAAGAAAAGGGAAGCAAATAAAATACCCAATAATCCGAATTTTTTCAAAAAATCTACTAAAGAATTTATACTTGTTGTACTATTAAATTGGTAGATAAAAAAGAACAAAATCATTAATATTCCCATCAGAGAATAATTAATTGGTGTAGATTTTTTAAAAATGCTTGTTATCATGAGGATATTTTATACTTTTGCGAATGTAAATATAACACTTGTTTAAAAATGAAAGCATTTTTCGAAGCAATTCAATCACTTTTTGTAGATTTTTTATTTAAACCACTAGATTGGTTACGTGCATTAGAGTTAGATAATTGGTGGTTAGCAAATATTGTTAGCTGGACTTTAATGGCTGTATGTGCTAGATATATCATTTATTGGTGTAAACAATTATCTCTTCACCAAAAAAATAACGAAGAAAACCAAGATACTACAGCTCATTCTTTCTTAAAATAATCCCCTATCCCTGTAACAGGAATTAAATAGGATTATAATTAAAGATCAAAGCCAATATCTTTTCTAAAATACATCTTATCAAAATGTAGCTTGTCTATGTTTTGATAAGATTTTTTTATGGCTTCTGGAAAGCTTTCACCAAATGAGGTTATGGCAATTACACGACCACCATTAGTTACTACTTTACCATTTTCTAATTTCGTTCCTGCATGAAAAGCAATAGAATCTTCTATGTTTTCTAGTCCTGAAATTTCAAATCCTTTTTCATAATCTTCTGGATAACCGCCCGAAACTACCATTATAGTTGTAGCACTTCTCTCGTCAATTTCTAGGACAATTTGGTTTAAAGTTTGATTGCCAACTGCTTGAAACAATTCTACTAAATCGGTTTTCAATCTCGGAATTACCACTTCTGTTTCGGGATCTCCCATTCGCACATTGTATTCAATAACAATTGGTTCGCCTTTCACATTGATTAATCCAATAAAAACAAAACCTTTATATTCTATTCCATCTTGTTGTAAACCAGCAATGGTTGGTTTTACAATTCGAGTTTCAATTTTTTCTAACAAAACTGCATCAGCAAATGGCACTGGAGAAACTGCTCCCATACCACCTGTGTTTAATCCGGTATCGCCTTCGCCAATTCGTTTATAATCTTTAGCGGTTGGTAAAATTTTATAATTTTTACCGTCTGTTAAAACAAAACAACTAAGTTCAATTCCGTCAAGAAATTCTTCAATAACAACTTTAGCACTGGCATTTCCAAATTTAGCATGAACTAACATATTGCGTAATTCAGTTTTTGCTTCTTCTAAATCTTGAATAATCAAAACACCTTTTCCTGCTGCCAATCCATCTGCTTTTAATACATAAGGCGATTGAAGGGTTTCTAAAAATTGGCATCCTTTTTCAACCGTTTCTTTAGTAAAACTATCGTAAGCAGCCGTTGGTATTTTATGTTTGACAAGAAATTCTTTTGCAAATTCTTTGCTGCCTTCTAATTGTGCTCCAACTTTGGAAGGGCCAATAACTGGAATATGATTTAAAGAAGAATCTTTTTGGAAGAAATCGTAAATTCCTAATACTAAAGGATCTTCGGGACCAACAACAACCATATCTACTTTTTCTTGAAGCGCAAAAGTTTTTAAAGCATCAAAATCTAATATATTTAAGGAGATATTATTAGCAATAGCGGCAGTTCCAGCATTTCCAGGTGCTACAAATAATTTAGAGCATTTAGAACTTTGAATCATTTTCCATGCCAAAGCATGTTCTCTTCCGCCAGAACCAAGTAGTAAAATTGTCATATTTTTTTTGTTGTTGTGCAAAAATAATAGATTTTAATCAGCGATTTTAATTATAGTGATTATTTTTTTCATTATTTTTGTTAAAAATTAAATAAAAAATTATGAAAAAAATATTACTTTCTTTATCATTACTAGTAGCAATTAACATTGCAAATGCGCAAACTTGGGATACTCAAGCTACAGGATTTTCAAGTGCTTCTAGAGGAATCAATGATTTACAAATTACTGATGCAAATACAGTATGGGGCTTAGCTTATGATGGAACTGGCTCAGCAACAAATGTTCAAGAATTTACACTAACAACCAACGGAGGAACTACATGGGTTCCTGGAGTAATTAATGTTGGGAATGCTGCTTTAAGTATTGGAAATCTTTGTGCTATTAACGCAACTACTGCTTGGGTATCTGCTTTTGATGGAACTGCTGGATTAGGTAGCATATGGAAAACTTCCGATTCAGGTTTAACTTGGACGCAACAAAATGCTGGAACATTTTCAACGGCAGCCTCTTCATGGATTGATGGTGTGCATTTTTTTGATGCTAATAATGGTTTAGCATTTGGCGACCCTGTAGGGACTGCATTTGAAATTTACAAAACAAGTGATGGCGGCGCTACTTGGACGGTTGTAACTAGTCCTGCTGCTGTTTTAAATGAATATGGATATGCTGGGAATTTTGCTTATGCTGGAAACACATTTTGGTTTACAACAAGTAAAGGAAAAATATACAGAACTACCGATATGGGAGCAACTTGGACAAAATTAGCTTCTCCTCTAACCGATTTTGGAGCACAAGTAACTACAAACAATGTTGGAAATATTTACTTTAGTGATAATAATACTGGTATAATTTTGGGTTCAAAAAATTATGTTGCTGCAACTGCAACAACTCCTTCAAGCGGAACATATAAAATTTATACTACAACAAATGGTGGCACAACTTGGTCGGCAGGAGTTACATATACTGGTTTTAAAAATCTGTGTTATATTCCTGGAACTACTAAAATTATTGCTACTTCTGCTGTTACAACTACTACAACAAGTGATGGTTCTTCCTACAGTACTGATAATGGGGTAACTTGGACTACAATTGAAACTGGTGTTCAAAGACTAGCTCCAGCTTTTTTAAACCCAACAACTGGATGGTGTGGCGGATTTAATACAGATCCTTTAACTGGAGGGGTTTTTAAATTCAATGGAGATTTAGCAAATGCTGTTTTTGGATTAAATAATAACTTTACTGTTACTCCTAACCCAGCGAATACTCTAGTTTCTATTTCTTCTACATTAGTTGATTCTTATAAATTAAAAGTTGTTGATTTAACAGGTAAATTAATTATGGAGAAAGAATTGAATGGTATTCAAAATACTGTAGATGTTTCTTCATTAACTTCTGGAATGTATTTCTTTACTTTCACTTCAGAAGCGAAATCAGAAACAATAAAAATTATTAAAAATTAATTCTAAATAAATAGTATTTTTAAGGGCTGACAATTGTTAGCCCTTTTTTATTTATCCTATGATTTCAATTTTCAATTTATCTCTGCAAATAAATGGATTCCCTATAAAGGGGGCTGTTGCTGATTTTGAAAAAATTCAATCAATTCCAGAAGAAGCTTTTGAAAATTATGTTATTGAAAAAAGAAAAGATATTGTTGATTTTCATTTGAAAAATAACAAATCCTATCTTGATTTTGTTGGGAAACCAGAGGTTAAAAATTGGGATGACCTACCAATAATGACTAAAAAAGATTTTCAAAAACCCTTGGGTGAAAGACTTTCTAAGGGATATACTACAAAGAATGCTTACTTTAACAAAACATCGGGCTCTAGCGGAGATCCTTTTGTTTTTGCTAAAGATAGATATTGTCATGCACTAACCTGGGCCACAATTTTTAACCGATTTAGTTGGTTTGGAATTGATTTTAATTCTTCGCTACAGGCTCGGTTTTATGGAATTCCGTTGGATTTTATAGGAAATACCAAAGAACGTGTCAAGGATTTTTTAAGTCATCGGTACCGATTTCCTATATTCGATTTATCGGATGCTTTTTTGGAAACCGTATTGGTGCAGTTTCAAATTAAGAAGTTTGATTACATCAATGGATATACTTCTTCCATAGTTTTATTTGCTAAATTTCTTCAGAAAAAAAACATCATTTTAACCTCGATTTGTCCAAGTTTAAAATGTTGCGTAGTAACCTCCGAAATGTTATTTGAAGAAGATAAAATTTTGATGGAAAAACAATTTGGAGTTCCAATTATCAATGAATATGGTGCATCAGAATTGGATTTAATTGCTTTTCAAAATTCGGATAACGAATGGCAAGTAAATTCGGAAACGTTATTTGTAGAAATTTTAGATGAAGAAAATAACGTTTTACCTTACGGAAAAGAAGGTCGAATTGTGATTACTTCCTTGTATAATAAAGCCCATCCGTTTGTTCGATACGATATTGGCGATATTGGAATTTTGGATGAAAAAAGTACTTTGAAAAAACCAATTCTAAAAAAATTAATTGGTAGAACCAACGATATCGCACTTCTTCCTAGCGGAAAAAAAGCGGCAGGATTAACCTTTTACTATATAACCAAAAGCATTATTGAAGACGATGGAAATGTAAAAGAATTTGTGATAAAACAAACCAAAATCGATACTTTTGAAGTAGAATATGTTAGTGAAGTTGTATTAACTAATAGCCAAATTCAAAATATTGAAAAGGCAATTACTACCTATTTAGAAAGTGGATTGAATTTCACATTCATTCGAAAAGAAAAATTAGAACGAAGTAAAAGCGGAAAGTTGAAGCAGTTTGTTTCTTTAGTGAAATAAAATGCTCTCCTGAAAAAAATTAAGATAATACCTAACAGGTTTTAGAAACCTGTTAGGAAATAATGCAAACATGAAAATAACCCTAATAGCAGGCGCAAGACCTAATTTTATTAAAATCTCTCCCATTGTTCAAGCAATTGGAAAAAAGCAATTGGAAGGTGCGGATGTTTCCTATAGACTAGTGCATACTGGTCAACATTACGATACCAATCTTAGTGCTACTTTTTTTAAAGAATTAAATATTCCTGAGCCAAATGCCAATTTGGAAGTAAAAAGTGGTTCGCAAGCTGAGCAAACTGCTGCTATAATGGTGGCATTTGAAAAAGAATTAAACGAAAATCCGTGTGATTTAGTTTTGGTTGTTGGCGATGTTAACTCCACTATGGCATGCGCAATTGTGGCGAAAAAAATGAATATAAAAGTTGCTCATGTAGAAGCAGGGATTCGTTCGGGAGATTTAAAAATGCCCGAAGAAATCAACCGAATTGTTACCGATAGCATCACCGATTATTTCTTTACAACTTCCATTTCTGCATCTGAAAATTTAGTTAAAAATGGAATGGAATCGTCTAACATTCATTTCGTTGGAAATGTAATGATTGATACTTTGTATCAGAATTTAGATAGAATTTCAGCCCCAAGTTTTTGGGAGGAATTTGGTTTTGAAACCGGAAATTATATTGTTTTAACCTTGCATAGACCCTCTAATGTGGATGAAGAAAAATCATTAATTGATTTACTTCAAGGAATTGATAAAATGGTTGGTGACAAAAAAATAATCTTTCCTATTCATCCTAGAACGAAAGCAATTTTAGGAGAAACAAATCTAAATTTGAAAAATATAATTTTCGTGGAGCCGCAGGGTTATTTGAATTTTATGTATTTGATAAAAAATAGTTTTGCCGTTATTACCGATTCGGGAGGAATATCCGAAGAAACTACGGTTTTGGGAATTCCTTGTTTTACCATGCGAACCACAACCGAAAGACCGGAAACAATTGAAATTGGAACCAATAAATTAGTAGGAAATTCCATTGAAAATTTAAAAAATAGTTTTGAAGATTTCTTAAAAAATGGGATTAAAAAATCTGGAATTCCAGATCTTTGGGATGGAAAAGCATCCGAACGAATTATGTCTATTTTGCTAACTAAATTATAAAGGTCTTACACGAATTGCACTAATTTGCACGAACCGATAATAGTTGAAAATTTCACTAATTTGTGTGAATTAGTGAAATTTGTGTCTAAAGAAAATGAAAGAAATAGTAATCATATCCAATTATTATCCGCCAGAAAAAGGTGCTGCTGCGAATAGAATTGAGCAGTTGGCTTTGAAATTGAGGCAGAATAATTACAAAGTTTCCGTACTTTGCCCTTTAGGAAATTATCCTAAAGGGGAGTTGTTTCCTGAATATAAAGGGAAGTTTTCGGTTACTGAAAATCGAGATGGAATAACCGTAAAAAGGTTATGGATTTACCCTAGTGTGAGCAAGAATCTTTTGATTAGATTGATTTCGGTTTTGTCTTTTTCAATGAGTTTGTTTTTTTATTTATTATTTAAAAAAACGCCACATAAAGTAGTGGTTCAATCACCACCATTGTTACTTTCCTTTATTTCTGTTTTTATTCTTTCGCTGAAAAAGAAAAAAATAATTTTGAATGTTTCCGATTTATGGCCATTGGCAGCAATTGAATTAAATGCCTTAAAAAAAGATTCGTTTTCACATAAATTCTCCTTGTTTATGGAGCGATATATTTATAAAAAAGCAGCAATAGTGTTAGGGCAATCTAACGAAATAATTACTCATATTCATTCTCTTTTTCCTGAAAAGAAATGTTATTTATACCGCAATTTCCCAGATCATAAAGTTGTTAAAATGGAATTAGAAACCACAAAAAAGCAACCAATAAAACTATTTTATGCTGGTCTGCTAGGAATCGCGCAAGGTGTTTTAGAATTGTGCCGGAAAATTGATTTAGAAGGCCTGAATATTGAATTGCACCTCTTTGGTGACGGAACTGAAAAAAGTCAATTAGAAGCATTAATTTCATCTTCCGCGGAACAAAAAATCTTCTTCCATGGCATGATGGAACGCAGGGATTTACATGAAAAACTTAAAACGTTTGATATTGCCATAGTTCCTCTCAAAGTTCGTATTTATGGTTCGGTTCCTTCCAAGATTTTTGAATATGGTTCTCTAGGATTTCCTATCCTTTATTTTGGTGGTGGGGAAGGCGAAACTATCGTTGAAGAAAATGATTTAGGATGGGTGGCTAAAGTTGGGGACTTTTCTGATTTAAATAGTAAACTAAAAACAATTTCCGAATATTCTAAATTGGATTTAGAAAAATTAAAGAAAAGTGTTGGGGAAACCTCAAATTCTATATTTGATTTAGACAAACAAATAAAAAATTTATTAAATGAAGGTATTTTTTAATAAGCCTTATCTTCGCCATTATAAATATTAATTACAGTTTGGATAATAATTTTAAGATCTAATATTAATGACCAGTTTTCAATATAAAATACGTCAAATTTTATGCGATTGATCATGTCATCATCCGTCTCTATTTCGCCCCTAAATCCCTTTACTTGAGCTAATCCTGTAATTCCTGGCTTTACATAATGTCTTACCATGTATTTTTTAATTCGGTTACCATAGGCTTTGTTTTGTGACCAAAGGTGAGGTCTCGGCCCGACAACCGACATATCACCTAACAATACATTTAGAAACTGAGGCAATTCATCAATGCTTGTCTTTCGCATAAATTTACCCATCTTCGTAACTCTCGGGTCGTTTTTAGACGCTTCTAGTTCTGTCGTTTCATTCATTTTCATAGAACGAAATTTATAACAAAAAAATTCTTTTTCATCTAGCCCTGGTCTTCCTTGTTTAAAAAAAACAGAACCTTTAGATTCTAATTTTATTAGTATTGCTAAAATTGGAACCAGCCAAGATAGTAGACCAAAAATTACAATTATAGAAAAAACTATATCGAAAAATCTTTTAAAAATTTTGGTAGAAGGCTCGTGTAATATGGTTTTTTTTAAGGATAAAACTGGAAACATTTCATAATAATCAATCCTTAAATTCTTGGAGAAAATTTCTTTAGAATCTGGTATGAATTTTATGGCTTTCTTATTTTCATCCGCAAAGTCAACTAAATCTTTTAATTTATCATTAGAAAGTTCATTGAGAGAACAATATATTTCGTCTACTTCATTGTCAATTACAAAGGATTTAATATCCTCTGTTTTTCCTAATATTTCCGGGTGATTTTTTTTATTAGAGAAATATCCCAAAAAGCGATATCCATAATCACTTCTTTCTTCAAAAAGTTCTTTTAACCTAATTGCTTCTGGAGTGTAGCCAATAATTACTGTGTTTCGGTAGTTACTTCCGGTAATAATTCGATATTTTTTTAAATAATAAAATAAAAGTATTTTAGAAATTGTTATTAAAACAAAACTGTTGAAAACAAAATAAACTGTTGCTTTCCCGCTAAAAATTGATTGTTTTGAAAAAGGGAAAAAAGCAATAATTACTAGCAAAAATAACACGCTTTGTTTTACTAATTTTGTTGCAATTTCCACTGGAGTTGTGAATCTAAAAATTTCGTAAAATTTAACAAAAAAAGCAATTAATAACCAAGTAATACTTTGATAAAGAATATAATAAAGACTATTTAAATTTAAATCTTTAAAAAAAAACAGGCACAAAGCAGTTATAACTAATAAGTCTGAAAAGATACTTATTGGTCTAATATATTTAGAATTTCTAACTGTGTGTGCTGCCGTCATGCTAATGAATAAATCCTGTGAAATCTTTGTGCTCTTCTTTTAATAATTCTTCTGTGGACAAGGATTTAAAATAATCATAGGTGATTTTCATGCCTTCTTCTCTAGAAACTTTGGCTTCCCAACCTAAAATTGTTTTTGCTTTAGTAGTATCGGGTTGTCGTTGTAAAGGATCGTTTATAGGTAATGGATGATAAACAACTTTTTGTTTTGTTCCTGTGAGTTTAATGATTTCGTCCGCAAAATCTTTAATAGTGATTTCGTCCGGGTTTCCTATATTTACGGGTAATGAATAATCAGAATGTAATAATCTAAAAATTCCTTCAACTTGATCATCAATATAGCAGAACGAACGGGTTTGCATTCCGTCACCAAAAATGGTTAAATCTTCGCCACGCAAAGCCTGTCCAATAAAAGCTGGAATAACACGACCATCATTGAGTCGCATTCTTGGTCCGTAGGTGTTAAAAATTCTTACTATTCTTGTCTCCAAACCATGAAAAGTATGGTAGGCCATAGTTATGGATTCTTGAAAACGCTTAGCTTCGTCATATACTCCCCTTGGCCCTATTGTATTTACATTTCCGTAGTATTCTTCGGTTTGTGGATGTACTAATGGATCTCCGTAAATTTCGGAAGTAGATGCTATTAAAATTCTCGCCTTTTTTACTCTAGCCAAACCAAGTAAATTATGCGTTCCTAAGGAGCCCACTTTAAGTGTTTGAATTGGAATTTTTAAATAATCAATTGGACTTGCTGGAGATGCAAAATGAAGTATATAGTCTAATTCTCCTGGTACAAATACAAACTTTGTAATATCGTGATGATAAAATTCAAAATGTTCTAATTTAAATAAATGTGCTATGTTTTTTAAATCTCCAGTAATGAGATTATCCATTCCTATTACATGATATCCTTCGGCAATAAAACGATCACATAGATGCGAGCCTAAAAAACCAGCAGCACCCGTTATTAAAATTCTTTTCATTTTTACTATTTGATAAATAGATAACGATACAATTATTTTTTTATTATATAAATATTAACTTTTTATTTATATAATAAAATTAATTACTGCGTTATGCTTGGTTAATTACTTTCGAGTTGGAAAAAGATGGATATTTTGAATTAAATATACAGTACATCAGTATAAAAAAAACAATTCCTCTTTGCCTACTTAGGAAAGATTCTGTCAAAAATAAACTTATCATTAGAATAGAGAAAGAGATAGCAACAAAATTTTTAGATTTTATGGTGTTTATTAGGTTTATCACTACAATTAACAAGAAAAATAGCACCCCAAAAACTCCAAGCTCGGCAAAAAACTGTATGTATTGGTTGTGAAAATTAAATTTATCATATCCTTCATAAAGTTGGTGTTGCTTTCTTTTGGCAACTATTTTACTTTGAGTTGCATTTAATCCGTAACCGGTATAAAAAATAGGTTCTTCGTGTAGCATTTCTAAAAAAATTCTCGCTTGGTAAACTCGCAATGCGGTTCCTGCAAAAAAGTCATTGGTTTGAAATTGTTCTTTATTCCATGCATCGTATACTGAAACATTGTGCACTAATCCAGGTACTTGAATGTTTGTACTTTCAGCGGTATTGCTATTTACTTCCAATAAAAAACGGTCTTTTAATTTGCCATAAAAAATAAATCCGAAAGCAAGAATTACTATAAATAATAGTAAAATTCTGGAGGCATTCCATTGTGTTTTTAAATAAAAAAAACTTGCTATAAACAATAGAATAAGAAAAACAATAATGATGTTTTTAGAAGATAATAAGGCCAAGAAAAACAGCAATAAAACAATGGCAATTTTTTCTAAAAGGTTTTTCTCTTTTTTTGTATAAAAATAAAAAAACGCAACCGAAATATAAACCGACATGTGGATAGCATTTACATCAAATGTTACTAATTCGTGGTAGAAAAAAACCGAAGAATCTTTAGTTATACTATACCGGAATACTGCTTTTAATAGGTAAAAGATGGTATATCCAAAATATGAATAAGAAAAATAGCATAGAATTTTATCTTTTTCTGCTTTGGTTAATAATGGGTTAAAAAGAAAGCAAAGCGGTAATAAAATAAAAGCAATTTCTTTGGATAGTGCATGTACAGATTCTTTAAAATCAATAGACCAAAACAAGGATAGTGCCATTAATCCATAAAGTAAAATTGGTAAAACCAACGCTTTTTGGAAAGTAAAATTACGGGGTTTGAATTTCACTAAGGAATAGGCAATTAATAACATTATAGAAATGTTACAGTATCTATAATGCAACGGAATAGTTATTAAAACTAATGCAATTAGTGCTACTAAAGGATTAGATAGCAGCGTTGCCTTTTCCTTTTGCCAAGCATTCTTCCAATAATTGTAGGTATTGCCCATTTATTTTATTCCAATTAAAGTGGTTTTCAATTGCTTCAAAATTATTTTGAATCAACTGCAAGTTATCATTTCTTTTAATAGTATTCAAAATAATTTTCACCTCTTGAGCATCTGAAAAATAGTAGGCGTTTTTTTGTAAAATTGCTTTATTAAATGGGTTGTTATGGGCTATAATAAATGCTCGTGAGGCCATGGCTTCCAATAGTGACGGATTGGTTCCGCCTACTGAATGGCCGTGGAAATATAAATTAGAGAAATAGCGTAAATTATTTAAAATTTGTAAATTAAAAATAGCTCCAACGAAACGAATGTTTTTAAAAGCACTGAATTTATCTTTTAAATAAGCACCATATTTGGTATTGTGATTTCCAACCACTAATACGGTAGTTTTTTCTTGGTTTAAAACCATTCCGTCAAGAACAGTGTCTATGTTGTTTTCTGGCTCAAAACGAGCCATAATCATGTTGTATTGGTGTTTTTCTAATTGATATTCTTTCAGAACTTCTTCGTTTGGATTCTCAAAAACATGAGCGCCATAAGCTATATAAGTTGAATCTTTAGAATACTTTTCTTTTAAAAAATTTTGTATCCCAATAGAATCTGCTATTAAATAGTCGCTACTATTAACGGCAAGTTTTTCGGCATATTTTAGAAATTTTTGAACTGGTTTAGAATATTTAGTTCGTTTCCATTCCAAGCCATCCATATTGGTGACAATAATTGGTTTTTTGGGTAAAAGAAAATGCCAAATAGAATTGCTGGTATAACCTAATTGAAGAATAACATCAAAATTTCTTTTACGGGAATCCATAATACAATTGAAATCGTAAATAAATTGTCCGAAAGTTCCTAGTTTATATTCTGGATCAAATTGATGTAGAATATTTACGCCATGAAAAGTTTTTTCTTGGTAAAGGTGGTCGTGCGAATTATACACATACACCTCGTGTCCTTGATTTACTAAGTATACTGAAAAAAATTCGGCAAATTGTTCAAAACCAGAATAATGGTTTGGAATTCCTCGAGTTCCTAAAATGGCTATTTTCATGGAAAATTATTTGTTTTTTTCGGTTTGCAAAAATAACAATTTCCTGTAGATTTTTTACTATTCTTGAGGAATTAGTTTAGAGAAAGCTGCTTCAAAATTTTTTGCATATTTTTCAACCGAAAATTCTTGAATTACTCTTTGGTAACCCTTTTCACCAAATTCTTTCCTCATTTCTGGATTTACAATTAAATTGTTTAATGCCAGGGAAAGTGCTTCGACATTGTTTGGTTCAACCAAAAAACCAGTTTTATTGTTGACAACAATTTCGGTTACTCCGCCGTGGTTCGATGCAATTACGGGTTTTTTGGCAAGCATGGCTTCTGCGGCAACAAGTCCAAAAGACTCGGCTTCTGTAGAGGGCATAAGTGCAATGTCGGTTATATCCCATATTTGGGATAAATTTTTGGTGAAAGGAAGAATTTTAACAGTTTCCTGTAGTTGGTTTTCTGTAATAAATTGATCTATTTCGCTGGCATAAAATTCTTGCCCCGGAACAGGTGATCCAACAAAAACGACTTTTATATTAGTGTTAGAACTAAAGTGTTTTACTAGGGTAGTAAGTAACCAATTATGCCCTTTTAGTCTGCTAATTCTTCCAACTAAAGTAATAATAATGTCTTTATTAGTGAATCCAAAATCTTCTTTTTTTGCAAGGGACATTTCTGAAATAGTCTCATTAATTCCGTTGTAAATTACTGTTGTTTTATTGGCAAGCTCCTTTTTTCTGTCTACTAAATTCTTTTTGGTTGCAAGAGAATTACAAACAATTAGATCGGCGTATTTATTTAATAATTTTGGAAATGTAGAAGCTATAATTTTTGGATGCACTATAATTTCGTGTACGTGCCAAAGGTGTTTTATTTTTCTTTTTTTTGCAAAAAGCATCCCTAGTAATACTGCCAAGGTGTTGGAATATATTAAATCAAAATGGTATTGCTTATTAAGATCGTCAAGTATAGAAATTCCTTTTTTAATATCTAATAAAAAATGGAAGAGGTTTTTGGGTGAAAATATTTTACGATAAAGTTTTAATACTGGTGCAATAACAACTTTGATGTTTTCTTTTTCAAGTTCCTGAATTAGTGGCCCATTATTTGGGAGAACTACAACAGGATGGTATAGAGTTTTGTCTAAATTTTTTAATAATAATAGCAAGGTTTTATCTGAACCATACAACTCTGCTGATTGGTGGATGAAAAGGATGTTTTTCATTACATAATCTGTTTTTTTAAATCGTTTTTGTAGGCAAATAAAAAACCTATCAATAAAGATTTAGTGTCAATTAAATTATAAAAACCCATAAAAACCCAATTGGAAACAATAAGGAAAACACCTGTTCCTATAAATAAATAGTGAATGTTTTTTAAAGCTACGTTTGTATCATTATTTTTTCTAAAAAAGAAAAATATGGAAAGCAAATAAATCCCTAATCCTAGTAATCCTGTTTTTAATAATACGGTCATGTAACCATTATGTAAAATGGAAATGTATCGCAATTCCATATCGCCCAAATATACTTTTTGTTTTAAATCTACTTGCGAGCCAATACCCTCTCCAAAGAAAAGGGCATCGTCATAAGTCAACTGTTGTACCGTTCGGATGTTTTCATAAGAACGATAATTATCGTTAAATTGTTTCCAATCGTCTCTATTAATTTTAGTGCTAAACGCTTCGGCTGGAGCCATTTTTATTTTATATAAAAATTCGTCCAAACCTCTTCCGTTTCTTATAGGATTGTAGTAATTTACCGCTGTATAACCTACAACTACTAATACCAATGTAGTGCCTATTACTTTTATTGCTCTTTTATTTAATACAAAAATTCCCTTTAAAGCTATTACTAAAATGATAAATTGAATAAAGTTGGTTCGTGCTAAATAAAAGAAACTAGAAATGGCAAGAATTATTAAAAAAGAGGTGTTTTTCTTTGTGGTAAAACCTAAGTTAAATTGGGTTTTAAAGAGCAAAATAACCAACGTATAAACTTCAAAGTCATTAAAATAACCCCCATATTCTCTTATTTGTCTCACATTTCTTGCGCCGCCAATAAAAACCCCATAACCAACTAACATTAAATGATAAATTGCCGTGCATACTCCAGCGTAAACAATAAACTGAAAAGGGTTTTTTATCTGCTTATTAAATAATTGGTATCCTAATAATAGTCCTGAAATAGGTTTAAGGATATAAGTAATATCTCTTATTACAAAATACAACTTATAATCATAATAAAAGCCAACAAAAATTGCCAACAATAAAATAATTATAAAAATGCTAAAGTATTTAAGGAATTCAAAGGAATAATTATTCTTAAGAGTTATTGCTATTGCACCCATCCAAACGGTGAAAGAAAGCTCATAAACATTAAAAAATGGAACAACAACACAGAATATGAAAAGTAATTGATTTAGTGTTGCTTTATTAATAGCTATTTTCATTCTATTGTTGATTTTAATACTTTAGCTGGCACACCTCCAATAATTGAATTGTCAGGATAAATTCCGTTTACAACAGCGCCTGCTGCAACAACCGAATTATTTCCAACCTCGCATCCATCTAAAAAAGTTACTTTGGCACCCACCCATACATTATTGCCAATTTTTATTCCTTTAGAAGTAACTCCTTGTTTTCGTATAAGTTTGGTGCTGTCGCCAAATAAATGGTTTTCCGAATGAAAACTAATATAGGAACCCATTATCACATCATTACCTATTTCTATTCCTCCTGCAGCTCCAAACTCTGTAAACTGTCCAACTGCAGAGTGATTTCCTATTTTTAAACCTTTGCCATATTTAGATAAGTGACTTGTAGAACTTAAAGTAGAATAGGATCCAATTTTTACACAATCACCAAAAATGATTTTTTCTGAGGAAAATCCATCTATAATGCAGTTTTTTTCTATGGTAACATTATTTCCAAATGTAATATTTCTAATATTATATATTTTAGTATTACAACCGATAAAGATTTTGTTTCTAGTTTTTAGAAAACCTCTTACCAACATTATTACTCTTCTAATTAGCATTAAAACTATGAGTTTTTGAGGGATATTTGGGTCTATTTTATAACTTTTCCCAGACTTACTTAACAACTTTTGAAATAGGTTCTTTATCATTAGGATTGGTTTATAGAAAAAGATTTTAATTATATCTGGCAGAATAGATTTCAAAAATACAATTTTAAAAGATATTCTAAAAATTATACTGTTTTATTTAAATGGAATTTTCCTTTAACATTTATATAGTAAATACAAATGGTTATTAATTCTGTTGCAATTAAGGTTATAAAAACTCCAACTATTTTGAAATACGGAATAACAATCATCATTGCTAAAAGATTTACTGCTACCATAACCATAGTGATTTTTATATAGAATTTTTGGTGGTTAAATCCTAATACTAGTTGCTTAAATGGTATAGAAATAGCTAATAAAATTGGAATTAATACGGCAAGTTGTAATAGATTACTGATTTCTATAACCTCTGTTTTTGAAAAATAAGAGACCACTTGAACAGAAAATAAAAACAACACGATCATCGATACGAGAATGAAAATAAAATTCAATCCGTTGTAGGTTTTCCAAAAACGCAATCCTTTTTGGATGTTAGATTCTAATAAATAACATATTCTTGGGTAGACAAAATTGAAGAATAAATAAATATAGGTTTTAAAAATTACAATAATTTGCTCTACAATTTTATAGTGTCCCGCCATTAAATTATTTCCGAAAACCCCTATTAGCATTATTGGCGCATACATTTGCAGCGATACAAATATTTGAGAAGAAAATAGCGAAAAATTACTTTTTAATAGCGAAATAACCTCAGCTTTTATTGTATTTTGAAAGGAAAAAGAGTTCTTATTAATCAGATAAATAAAAGTGATTCCGTTGGCTATTATAGTTCCAATTCCCCAAAAAAGATTGATAAAAATATAATCGGCTTTTTGATGAATAAAAAATAAAATTCCAAATAGGTAGATTAACTTGGAAACTATGGTAAGTATAGTTATCCATTTAAAATTTTCAATGCCTTGCAAATACCATGTTGGGTTGATGAATTGCCCTACTAAAATTGGTAATCCAAGAAAAAACAAAGTTCTTTCGGAATTAAAAAAAGGAACAAAATAAAATAATACTGCCGAAACAGATAAAGTTAACAGTAGTAATAGGAATTTGGTACTAAAGGTGGTAATGAATATTTTTTCTAGCTGTTGTGGATTTTCTCTATTAACTGCTATTTCTTTAACCCCAATAATATCCGATCCATAATCAATAAAAACCATTAGAAAAAAGAAAATAGCCATTGCAATACTTACTTTTCCATAATTGGCAACTCCGCAAATAGATACAATATAAGGCACCACCAAGAGTGGCGTAATTAAATTAAAGCCTTGCCCAACACCATAAACAATAAGGTTGTTGAATTGCTTGTTGTTTTTAAAAAATAGTATTATTGATTTAATCATATCATTAATTATAAACAAAAAGCTACAAATTACTAATAATTTGCAGCCTCAATAATCATTTATTAAAATTATTATTTATAAATTTTTTTAATTTCTTCTAATAACCTTTCATTTGGATAGAAAAATATTGGATTATATCTTTTTGGATTTTGAAGAAATTTAATAGTTCCCTTTGCTTGGTCAATTTCAGTTTTTATAGAGTCATTTGGTCTATAAAAGGTTAAAAAATCTGATCCTTTAAACTGAAATGATTTGCCATAATAATCCATTTTTACATTTTCTAAAATTACTTCTTTTTGGGATTTAACAATTCCGAAGTCTAAACGAATATCCGTTGGAACAATTTCTTCTGATAGTTTAAATACTACTTTTTGAGATTGTGGTTGCCCCTTTACTCCGCTCCAAAGCGCATTATCCGATACAAAATTTATTGAATTGTCTTCTGTATAATATAGAGCATAGTTGTCTTCTAGTGTGTTTACTACATCCAGTTCTACACTGAAAAATTCGTTTTTTTGTTTTTCTTCTAATTTTGGATCTTCTCCATTTTCTTTATTTTTACAGGCCGTAAAAGTTATTAATATTAAAATTAAAAGTGACTTAATTGTATTTTTCATTTTTTTTATATTTGTTTGTAAAATTATTTTATTTTTTTTAATTTAACGGAGTAAATAATAACATTTCTATCTTCTTCCTTGTTTGAAAAGTCGTTATCAAAAATAATTATTAATCTTTCATTACGTGTTTCATTTTGAGAAAAGGAAATGCTTGTTTTCTTGTTTTCTGTCTTTTCACTTAATGAAATTTGTCCTATTTCAATCCCGCTTACCTTAATTTTAATATGTGCATTTTCTCCATTAATGGGTTTATTAGGTAAACTATTTGCTTGAATTTCAAATTGATAATTTCCTTTTTCTAATATTATTGGTTCCGATTTTAATATTGTGTTTTCAAAAAGAAGAATATTTCCTTGTGCATCAAAATTATTTGTTTTAAAGTTTTTTAAACCAAAATTTTCTTGAGATAAATTTGGTTTTTGTGATTTTGATTCATAAAAATACGACCAAGAATCAATTTTTTCAATTTTTTCTTTTAAAATAAAGTTATCTTCTAAATAATTTTGGTCTTCCTGATTTAGATTAAAAGGTCTATATTGTCCGTCTAAATACCAAAACGAATCTTTTTCAATATTTCCTTTTCTTAACCCAAGAATATACTCTTCTAATGTATTTGGATGAACTTGTATTCCTGTATCTTTAAAAAAATAAGGTAATAACCAACTCCAATAGGTTACTACTTTCTGTTTGTTTTTATTTTTAACTATAATTTCGTTGGTAACTTCTCTAAATTGAGATTTTATAGGTGTATCATAATATTTTTTTACCCATATTATGTCTGAAATTGAAAATAACATAAATAACCCTATTAAAAAAGACCTTACCAAATTGTTTTTAATATAATACAACCCGGCAGCTACTATTATTAAAATTGCTGGAACAATATTAATAAAATATCTGCTAACAATCATTGGTAAATTAATAAATGACAAAATAAGTGGAATAAATAATGAAATTAAAATCCAAGTAAATAGCACAAAAAAACTAAAGACTTGTTTTTCATTTTCGGGATTTACAGAAAACTTTTCTATTTCTTTTCTCTCCGATAACTTAGCAAAAAAAGTGATTATTCCAATTACGGCAATAATAATTGCAATTTCAGAATACCCAAAAAATTCCTTAAACATTACTGTGTAAACATCGCGCTCAGGTATAGGTATCCAAATAGACTTCATTGCGCTTGTTTTTAGAAGAATGAATAATGCAGGAATATACAAAACAAAGGTGAAAATGCCTGAAAAAATGCTGTGAATTAAGACCTTTTTTCGCGAGTCTTTATATGGTTTTACAACAAAAAACAATAAAATTAAATATTGAGAAAAAAGAGCAAATAACGCAAAGAAATGAGTGTATATCATTAATGCGGCAAATAATGAATGCCAAAAAGCACTCTTTAAACCTGGCTTTTTAATAAATTTTATTAAAAAATAAAAGGAAAGTGTTGTTGTTAAAAACAACATAGAATACATTCTTGCCTCTTGTGAATAATAAATGTGGAAGTAATTTATTGCCAATAATGCAACTGCTATAATGCCAACTTTTTTATTAAATAATTCTTTAGCCAAATAGTAAATGGCAAATAGCCCAGCAACGCCAAATACTGCAGAAACTGCTCTTGCTACTAAGGAAGTATTATCAAAAAATAGATTAACAATATGTATTATGTAATAATATAATGGAGGATGTGGATCATTTTCTTTTAAGAAACAATAAATTTCTTTAAATGATTTTTCTTTACCTGTGTTGGTTAATGTAAAAATTTCATCAATCCATGGGCTTTGAAAATCTATTTTATAAAAACGAAGTATCGTTCCTATAAAAATTAAAACCATTAAAATTTTATTCTCTTTTAACCAATTAATTAACTTCATGTTTTAATAATTTTTATTTAATAAATATAATTCTTTTAAAATTTTAAACCCTGTTTTCCATCCTAATTTTGATCCATCAACATCTTTCCAATTATAAATTGGAATTTCAATTCCGTGAATTAATAGATTTTGCTTTTGAAGTCTAATAAAAATTTCAACATCAAAAATCCATGAGGTGTAAAATGGTTTATTAAATGCTTTGGGGATTATTTTTTTAGAAAAAAGTTTAGCTCCACATTGAGTGTCATAAATTCCTAACTTAAATTTTAAGTTAATTAAAGTAATTATTACTCTTCCTATGACGTGTCGGTAGTATTTTCGCTTAATTCCTGAATTCAATAATAATATTCTAGAACCAATCAAAAATTCACATTTTCTATTGTTTATTTCGTTCACTAATCTAATAATTTCATAAGATGGTGTTGAAAAATCGGCATCAAAATAGCCTATAAAATCATATTTATCTTGTTGATGAATCTGATTTATTGCTTTAAAAATAGTACTAGCTTTGCCTGAATTTTCAGTAAAATTAATTAAATGTAATCGTTGCGGATGGTTTTTAATAATGGCGTTGATAATTTCAACTGTAGTGTCTTTGCTTCCATCATTAGCAAAATAAACATCCATGTCGGAATTCAAAAGTAACGTCTCTATATTTTTATAATCTAGACGTTTTGCTTCATTGTAACATGGAATGATAATGGCTACTTTTTGCATAAACAATAACATGAAAGTCCTGGAATAGTAATTCCAAGTTTATTAAAAAATAGACCTATTTTAAAATCAACTTTTAACATTGTGTTGATTAATGTGGTTTTGAATTTTCCGGCTTCCCAATTATCTATGGATGCTTCTTTATCTTTCTTTAAAAATTTATCTAACTTTCTAAAAAGCAATAAAATTGTAAAATAATAACCTTTATCAATAATTTCAAATTGATTTTTTTCCAATAAACTATTTAATTGTGGGAGTGTATATCTTCTGTAATGCCCCAACAAAACATCGTGACTAGAAAATACAGATTGGAAAGCTGGTACAGCAAAAAAATAATAATTCTTATTAGGTGAGCTTGGTTTAAGAAAATCTAAAATTATCTTTTCATCCTCAACATGTTCTAAGACATCCATACACAAAAAAAGTGTTGTTTTATCCGTTGGATAATTTTCTTCATATTCTTTTAAACTTTGAAGATAAATTACGCAGCTATTATTATTATTGATTTTTAATTGTGCAATTACTTCGGAAGTATATGCCGTATCAATAGCAAAATATTCTTTTGCGTAGTCTTTTTCTAATAAAGTATGTATAACATAGGAGTCTCCGCTTCCAATATCAACTACTCTATCTATAGGAAATACTATTTCAGATTTTTTTAAAAAAGTATGTAATACATTCTTCCTTGAAGTTTCCCAAGGATGCCTATTGTAGTTGCTTTTATTATCTAATCTCGAAAATTCTGATATATCCATTTTTAATTTTATTTAAACTTTCTTCCCGCCCTAAAACTTCAATGCTAAACATTTTACATTTTGCTTATTATAAATAATCTATAAAAAAAGTTTATTTGGTGTGGGGAAATTTGTATAAGAAAAGGGATTGTAAACTTATAAAAATAAATTTTATTTAACTATTGTTTTATCGGTTATCAGTAATCCTTCTTTATCTGTGGTGTCATTTTTAAGAAAAACCCCTAATTTGTAGGTGCCTTTTTTTAAATTTTTAATATTCAAAGTGGCGTCATAACCACAGTTGTCCACATTATAATCTAATTTAAAATAAGAAGTGACATCGGGTCTAACCGCCTTTTGAACTTGAAGTTTTGTAGTTACCCCATCTTTAATTAAGTATAAAATTATCCTTGTTTGATCTGGTGATTGATTTCTGAAATAAGCCCATCCGGATACTTTTACAACATTGTTTTTGTTTTCAAATGTTTCTAAATTACTTGCAAATCCATTACCATTTGTTTTGTCTTTAATCTTAATTCCCGAAATGTCTTTATTAGTTTGAATTTCATCTTGTTTTATTTTGCTGTCTAGGTATTCCTTTTGACTATCCTCGACAATTTTTTTATCTAATTCAACCTCATCGGGTGGATAGATTTCCTCTTTACTTTTTATTCGTTCGTCACCTCTCCAAACAAAACCGCGAAGTTTTCGGGCATTTTCAGGTAAATCTTTATCGGGATAAATATCGCCATCAACCGTGTCAAAAAACGTAATGGTATCCACTTTACTCTTATCGTCCATAGTCATGTTGATGCGACTACTGACGTTTTTATTGATGCCTATTAGTTCGTTCTTGTCGTTTCGCATAAAATAAACTACCTCCGTGTTTTTTACAACATCGGCTTCATAGAGTTTGTTTTCTTTAAATTTTCCGTAAAGATTTAAACCCTTTATTTGATTGTAGCCAGTTCCAATAGTGTCTTTTGAAATTATAAAAGTGTTATTGAGTATCTTAAGCGAGTCTAGTTTTTCTGTCTTGTTATTTCCTATAAGATGCATTATATCTCCTGTCATTTGGCTTTCAAAGTTCCAAAGGATGGGCTTGCCTATCAGTTTAGTGAGCGCTACCTTTTGATCGGAATGAATGGAGTCGCATTTTCCGCTTAAATCGGTTTTAAAGAATCGAACATTTTTTTGTCCTATTACAATTCGTTCTCCTGTTTTTCCGGTAACTATAATTTTTTTAGCAGAAATAAACATCGAATCGTTTTCAATTTTATAACGAATAGAGGCGTGTTTAGTTATATATAATGAATCTTTGTTTTTATAAACCTCGCCATAATGCCCTTTAATTATTGCCTTATTAATAGAATCGGTGATTTTTACATTGTTGGTTCCCGATGCAAATTCTTTTTTCCGGTCGTAATACAAGCTGTCCCCTTCAATCAATCGGTCTTTGTATTTTATATAGGATTTCTTTTTAAAATTACCAATGTTCTTCTTGCTGTTATAATAGCCGTTTTCGGTATAAATAAAATTGTCTTTTCCGGTAATAGTAGATGGTCCTTTCAAATAAGAATCGCCTTGGGCGGTGTAATAATCTAGATGGTTAGATTTTATAGTATATTCTGGATTGGTTAACACTACTGAAGTTAAAAATTGGTATTTCTTTTCTTTTACAAAATATTTACCCGCTTTACTTTTTAAGGTATTATTTTTATTAATAATGGTGCCATAATTAGTAAAATAGGCTTCTTGGGAATTTCTATCAAAATGTATCGTATCGGTTGACATGGTAGATTCTGGAGAATGCATTACTACATCCCCTGTGGCAAGTGCTTTTTTTACATTTCCATTGTATTCGGCATATTTACTATTCAAATATAAGGTATCGCCTTGCACCATTTCTACTTCTCCAAATGCTTTTATATAGTTTTCATCTTTAAAATAATAGGCTTTATTGCACGTCATTACAACACCATCATGACTAACTCTAACATTCCCTGTTAGTAATGTTGCATTGGGCATTTCAATTTCATTAATGTCGGCAAAATCAGAATGTTCAATTATTATCTTGCTAGTCTTTTGACTGAAAGCAAGAGTAAAATTGAAAAGAAGAAATCCAATAAGAATAATTTGATTTTTCAAGTAGAAGTCTTTTAATTATTTAAAGCGGTAAACGTAATGGTTTTTAGTTTTTTATAAAAAAGATTATAAATAATTTAACTAGAATAGGTTGAAATTATTTTGTTTTATTCAGGCTTTCCTCCCACCCTTTAATATCCATACCAAAAGCAGTTTTTATTTTGCTTTTATCCAATACACTATATGCAGGTCTTTTTGCAGGCGTTGGGAAACTTGTGGAAGGAATGGGTACTAAATTTATGGAAATAGAATTTATTTCGAAAATTTTCTTGGCAAAATCATACCAACTACATTGGCCTTCGTTGGAGAAGTTGTAAATCCCGAAAAGATTGTGGGTTGTAGGTTGTAGGTTGTAGGTTTTGATTAGCATTGTAATTAGTGCTTCCGCCAAATCTACTGCGTTAGTTGGTGTGCCTATTTGATCATTTACTACATATAACGTATCCCTTTCGGATGCCAAACGCAACATGGTTTTCATGAAATTATTGGCAAATTGCGAATACACCCAAGAGGTTCTTATGATAAAATGCTGTTCTAAAGTCTCTTGAATTGCTTTTTCTCCGTCTAGTTTTGTTTGTCCGTAAACTCCTGTTGGATTTGGGATGTCTTCTTCTGTGTAAGGTTTTGTACTGTTTCCATCGAAAACAAAATCAGTAGAAACATGAAGTAATGTTGCATTGGTTTCTTTACAAACTTCGGCAAGATTTTTTGCTCCTACAACATTTATTAAATTTGCCTTTTCAAACTGGCTTTCGGCTTTATCTACTGCGGTGTAAGCTGCTGCATTGATGCAAAAATTAGGTTTGTATTTAGCAAAAACCTCTTGACAACTTTCCTTTTTAGTAATATCTAAGTCGGAAGAAGAACAAAATACGAAATCTATTTGAGGGTAATTTCCAGAAATAAATTGAATTGCTTGTCCCAATTGTCCGTTAGCTCCTGTAACTAAAACTACCATGCTTTTTTTGCGTTTTCTAGGTTTGGTAAAACTTGGTCTTTTTCTGAAATTAGCAAGTCAGACGTTGGAAATTGCCAATCTATATTTAATGTTGGATCATTATACATCAATCCGCCTTCGCTATCTTTATTATAAAAATTATCGCATTTATAAAAGAAAGTTGCCGTTTCACTCAATACTAAAAATCCGTGAGCAAAACCTCTTGGAACAAAGAATTGGGTTTGATTTTCTCCTGAAAGTACTACTGAAACATACTGCCCATAAGTACTAGAGCCTGGACGAATATCTATAGCAATATCTAAAACTTCTCCTTGTAAAACACGAACCAATTTTGCTTGAGCGTGTTCCCCAGTTTGGTAATGCAATCCGCGTAAAACCCCTTTGGAAGAAAAAGATTGGTTGTCTTGAACAAAATGGATATGTTTTCCTATTCCGTTTTGAAAGGTATTTTCATTGAAACTTTCCATGAAATACCCTCTATCATCTTGGATGATTTTTGGCTCTAAAATAAAACATCCTTCTAGTTTGGTGGGTATAAACTTCATATAGAACTAAATAATACTATTATTCGTTAGAAATATCTACTAATTGTGTGCCATAGCCACTTTTTAATAATGGTTCTGCAAGTGCTTTAAGTTGTACATTATCAATAAAACCCATTCTAAAAGCAGCTTCTTCAATAGAACCTATTTTTAATCCTTGGCGCTCTTCAATAACTTGAACAAATTGTGATGCTTGCATTAAAGAATTAAAAGTTCCCGTATCAAACCAAGCGGTTCCTCTATCCAAAATACTAACTTTAAGTTTGCCTCTTCGTAAATATTCTTTATTAACATCGGTGATTTCTATTTCTCCACGATGACTAGGTTTTATATTGGATGCAATTTCTACCACATCATTATCATAAAAATAAATTCCTGGAACCGCATAATTTGATTTTGGTTCTGCTGGTTTTTCTTCAATAGAAAGTACTTTCCCTTGTTTGTCAAAATCTACTACACCATAACGTTCTGGATCGTGCACGTGATAGGCATAAATAATACCACCATCAGGATCGTTATTGGCTTGAAGCAAATCGGCTAAACCAGTTCCGTAAAAAATATTATCACCCAAAACTAGCGCAACTTTATCTTTTCCGATAAATTCTTTTCCAATAATAAATGCTTCTGCAAGACCGTTAGGGTGCTCTTGAACTTCGTATTCAAAGCGACAACCATATTTTTTTCCGTCACCAAGTAACGTTCTAAAAAGTGGTAAATCATGAGGCGTAGAAATAATTAATATTTCTTTAATTCCTGCCCACATTAAGGTTGCTAACGGATAATAAATCATTGGTTTATTATATATTGGCATTAACTGTTTGCTTACGGCAATGGTTAACGGATGCAATCTTGTGCCAGAACCTCCTGCTAAAATAATTCCTTTCATAAAGTAAAAATTATTTGTTGTTTTTTGCTAATTGTTTTTTGTAATAAGATCTGAAAACCCCTAAAATGAAAAATATTAAAACAAAAACAAACGGCATTAGAAATTTCATTTTTCCTATTAAGCCTTTTGTGTTTTTAATGTTAATGGTAGCACTACTTTCTTTAATGATTTTATCTAAATTTAATAACTTCACTCTAATAAGACCTTGCTCTAGAATTAATTCGTTTTTAGTTTTAATTACTTCGTTAAGTTGGGTGTTGTCATTATAATAAACCAATTTATCACTCTTTTGCTCTCCGTTTATTGAGTTAGAAAAACTATTTAATACTCCATTAATTTGAGAAATGATAGTGTCATTTTCTTTTATTTTTATTCTGATATTATTAATATTCTCTTTCTGGATTTTTTTATAATACTCGGATTTGTTTAAAAATTCTAGTATTGGTTTTATTATTTTTTTCTCCTCAGTTAAATTAGAAGTGGTGAAAGAAATATTATGAAACAAATAGTTTCTACTGGTTAATTTATCATCCACAATTTTTTTAAGATCCCCATCTTCGGCCAACAATTTAACAAATTCAAAATTAACAGGATTAGTGCCAATGAAGGTATATATATCTATAATTGGTTCCACTTTTATACCTGTGAAATTTTTTATGTCCTTTATTCCTACCGTATTTTTTAAAAATAAAGTATCACCTTCATTTACTTTAGAATTTATCAGATCTATTTTATTATATAAATAATCTACCGAAGAAAAATTAGGGGTAACAATTATTTGGTTGTCATAGGTTGATGTTTCTTTATCTATAAAACTGCCCCAAACAGCACCTAATACAAATAAGACCAAAATTATTATGAAATTATTTTTAAAGAAAAGGATTCCTTTAAAAAACTTTATAGAAATTTTTTCGAAAAACTTCTTAGTGATTTTTGAAAAATCAATTTCTTGATTGTCGTTGTTAGATTGAGAATTTGTACTCATTAAATAATTTATTTTACGTTAAAAATTTGTTCTAATATTTTGATGGTAATCAAATATGTTGGCTTCACTCCGGTGGTTCCAAGTCCTCCAGATGCTAAAGTGCTTCCGGTTTCTAAAGGATTATCCGATGCGTAATAAGCATATCTAACTTTTACATTTGGATTGATGCTTTTTCTAATTTTGGAAGCGCTTTGAATTGCTTTTTGATAGTAAGATCCTTCCATTTCAAGCCCGATTGCTCCCCAAGTAGATTCGTGGAAAAATTTCAATAAATCTTTATTTTGTAGGGATGTTCCTAAAACGGTAACCATTGGTCCTGCAAATACTGGAATATCATTTCCGTCGAACATTTTAGCGGTTAGTTCATTTTCAAAAGAATAATTATCGGCGGTTCCTTCATTTATGTGTGCATTCGGAATCATAATATCGCCTTTTCCTCCTTGAAGAATTCCCGCTTTTCCCATGATAGAAACCGATTCTACATTTATTAAATAGGTGTTATTATCTTTTTTAAATGGCTTCAATAATTCATCAATAGTTTCATAAGCCTGTTCTCCAAAAGCATAATCCATTACAATAATAACTGGATTTTCTCCTTTTATTTGTGATTTGGTGAAACTAGATTTTGCCCAATCAATTTTAGCGGTATCAAAAATTTGAACGTCAATATTAGTTCCAGATTGGTCTGGCAAAGAAATCATTCCGTGTTGTAAAGCAAAAGTTTCTACCTTATTTCGCAATTCTTTATTTCCCGATGCACTTAAATCTTCATAAATATCATATTCCGATTTTCCTTTGTATTTTGCTCCTAAAACAGGGGTTGCAAAAATAGAATTCATCACCGAGTGCATGTTAGCACTAATGATGTGAATAGGTCTTTTTAATAAATTGTTTTCGCTTAAAACCTCTTTGATGTTGGTTGCCCAAATCTCTCCATGAATGTGGTGCCCAAGTCGTTCTCTTAAAATAGGACTAAAAGTGATGGTTCGTTTATTGTTATCAATAACTTCTTCAATTGCTAATTTTCCTAACCAATAAATTACATGTAAAAATCGGTCTGGTTTTTCGGCAGTTCCAAAAGCATCGTAAATATCTAAAACTTCCGAAAAACTTCTTCCCAATACATTAGAAGTATGGGATATTGCTTTTTCTTTTTCAATTTGGGTAAGCTTCTTTGTTTGTAAAGCTGCTTGTTCTAATTTCAGCCAATCGCGTGTAACTTCATTACTTTCGTCTAATAAAACGCGGTCTTTAATTTTATGGGATTCAATAAAAATAAAGGTCAAATGGGTTAAAATATCGTAAATATCGGATCGCCCACGGGTGATTTCCACATTCATTTGTTCTTCATCTATACGGTAACAATTTCTTCTTCTTTTTGGTGGAATAATTGCTTGAAAATGTGATTTTGAGTAACCTTCATCCGAAGTTAGGTTGATGTAACGACATTCTTCAATTCCTACCGGAAGTCGTTCTATAACATATAATAAGCCGCTAAGTTCTACTTTTTCTTCGGCAATACTGCCATAAATTTCTGGTCGAAGCGCCAATAATGCTTCTCGTAAAGTTTCTCCTGAAACACCCATTGGTTTGTAAAAACCTCTGTTAAATAAATGTCTCATGGTAATGTACAATCGTTCGATAGCCGCCGACGATTCTTGCGCTCTAGAACGCGAAATGTTTTTGATTTCTTTCATTTTTTTTGTTATCTAACCTGCAAATATAGGCATTTCTAGTTTAATTGGTTAAAATGAGGTTTATTGCTGGTTCATATACCATTCTCTTGATTGGAACATTAGCAGTATCATATTGTATTTCTTTGTTCCATTTACCGCCAGAAAAGGTGAAAAGAAAATCTCTTTCTTCTAAATTATATAACACTAATGGGGAATAGGATTTTTTTGTAGAAGTTACATTAGTATTGTAATTAGTAACTGTGGTTTCCGATTTATTTTTCTCGATAATTAGTTTTTCAAATCCTACAAAGAGTCCTTTTTTTGGCATACGCAAATTAAAGTCGGACACATTAAAAATGTTTTTCACCACTCCCGTTGGAACCGTAACCACAAAATCTTTGGTTAGTAATTCCTCTCCCGGAAAGCCATTGTCATCTACACTATAAAAATGAATTTTAACTGTGGCGGCCTCTATTTTACTGTCGGTTTCCACAGTAACTTGCTTGATGAATTTAGTTTTTTTGTATCGGATAAAATACGGGAAATATTTCACGTCAATTCTTGGGCCGTTGTCAAATGCTTGGTAAATGGCATTTTTGCTTTTGCCTATTTCAATTATTTTGCTTTCAAATTTTTTTAATATGACCACATCGTCCAGTTGGTAGGATTTGGAAGCCAACTTCACTTCTTGTGCTTGGGATGCTTTTAGAGTTTTCTTTTGATATCCCAATGCCGAGAAAATCAAATTTTTATTTGGATTGGTATTAATAACAAACTCACCATTCTCTTCGGTGCTTGCGCCAATATTTTCGTTTTCTACCCAAATGTTAGCATATGGAATTGGTTTTCCGGTAATGCTGTCTTTAACAACGCCTTTTATTTGGGCGGATACAGAAATTCCTATGAAGAAAAATACAAAATATAGGTGTTTCATTTTAATTGGTCAATGTTACTTTTATTGCAGGAGCAATTACTTTATGGTCTTGAAAATTATAGAAGGTTTGTTTAACCCATGTTCCTTTTCTGTAGGTATAACTTTCTTCTTTATCGATATATTGGTAAAAAACATGAGGGTCATAATTTGATGAAGCAACTGCTTTTTTATAGGTTTTTTCAATATATTTATTTTTCTCCAAAAATAAACTCTCAAAACCAACTACCACCCCTTCATTTGGAATTTCTATGTTAAATTTTGTAAAATCTACTTCTGTCTTTTGATTTCCTTTTTTTACCTCAACTATCACATCATTTTCTAAGATATCTTCGCTTGGCATGTTTTGTGAATTAATCGCAAAAATTCTAACTCTAAAAACAGCACCATCTACTTCATTTTTAGTGTAAAACGTTATTTTATTGATATGTCTAGCATCCGGATTCTTTTCGTCAAAATTCACTTTTTTAGCAACTATCCAAGGAATTACTTGTGGTTCTGGCAAATAAAATGCTTTTTTGAAATTGCCTATTTCAATTGATTTAGAATTTTTAGGTTTGTAAACTACTACTTCCTCTAATGGGATTGCCGTTGGTTTTAATTTCACTATTATAAAATCAGAAACAAGAGTTTTTTTCTTTTCAAATCCTAACGCAGAGAATATCAAATTTTTGTTTGGATTGGTGTTAATAACAAACTCTCCATTCTCTTCGGTGCTTGCGCCGATGTTTTCGTTTTCTACCCAAATGTTAGCATACGGAATTGGTTTTCCGGTAATGCTGTCTTTAACTACGCCTTTTATTTGGGCGGAAAGGGAACAAGAAATTAGAAGAAATAGTACTGTTTTTTTCATTATTTAATTAGTTTGTAAGAACTAGATTTATTGCGGGCTCATTGATTTTCTTGTTGGGGTCAAAGGCTCTTTTAAACCATTTTCCGCCAGAAAAATGAAATGTATTATCAACTTCAACATCATTGCAAATAACGTTTGGAGCATAGGTTATATAAGTGTTTTTTCTATTTTCTAAATCTTTATATTCAAATTCGTATTTATTATTTTCAATTATCATCCATTCATAACCTATACAAATTCCTTCCTTTGGAATTTTAACTTTATATTTTGAAATGTCTATTCTATTTTCTTTTAAACCTGATTTTACAGTAACAATTATGTCTTCGTCTAAAATGTCACTAGCAGGTTTTCCGTCTTCTCCTATAGTATACAAATGAATTTTAAAAGTAGCTTTGTTAATGGCGGACTTAGTAAAAACTATTATGGTTTTTAGAAATGGTGTTTCTTTATACTCTTCTTTATAAGCGAAGAATTTAGCATAAATCCAGGGTAAAGAACCAGACAAATGGGAATGATGAATTTTTTTAGAATCCCCAATTTCAATTTCTTTAGTCTGTTTGGGGGTTTGAATTACCACATCTTCCAGTTTGTAAACTTGCTTTTCTAAAACAATTTTTTCTTTGAACTTGGAAACTTCTTTTTTGTAACCTATTGCCGAGAAGACTAAGTTTTTATTTTCATCTTTTAAATCGATTTTAAAACTCCCATCTTCTTCTGAAGTAGTTCCAATGTTTTCATTCTCTATCCAAATGTTTACATAAGGTATAGGCTTGTTGTTTTCATCTACAACTACCCCTTTTATTTGGGCGGAAAGCAAATTAGTGAATACTAATAAAAGCGTGATTGTAATTTTCATTTCTTTTTTATAGTTTACTGAATAGCCCTGATGCAAGGGAAAAGCCTCGCTTTTTTGCGAGCTTTGGAAAGGCAGCAGGAATTGCCATTATCGAAAATGCCCGAGCCATTCGCTCCAGATTATAATAATTGATCTGCAATTGTTCTATCATTGGATAATCGTGGTAATTTATTTTGTCCGCCTAATTTCCCGATGGATTTCATGTATTCTTGAAATCCGTTTTTGGAAACTTTGGTTATTTTTACTGTTTGTAGAACTTTTCCTACAATTAAATCGTCGTAATATACATTTTGTTTGCGCATAGCGTTGTCAATGGCTAACGCAAATTCGTCCAAATTATTGGGTTCGTTTTCAAATTCTATAAACCATTCGTGGTAGGGCAATCCGGTTTCGGGGGCAATTTGTGGCGCCACTGTAAACTCGTTTACCCGAATAGTAGTGTCTTTCATGGCTTCTTGCAATGCGTGCTCGACTTCTTTGCCAATAACGTGCTCGCCAAAAGCCGAAATGTAGTGCTTGATTCTACCCGAAACAATAACCCGATAGGGCTTCAAACTGGTAAATTGCACCGTGTCGCCAATGTTGTAGGCCCAAAGACCGGCATTGGTAGAAATTATTAAAACATAATTGACATGTAATTCTACTTCGCCAATGGTATAACGTTTGGGGTTTGGGTTGAAAAACTCGTCGGAGTTTACAAATTCAAAGAAAATTCCGGAGTTTAAAAGCAGTAACATTCCTTTCTCTTTTTGGGAATCTTGGTAGGCAAAAAATCCTTCGGAGGCGGGAAATAATTCAATGGCATCTACTTTGCGGCCAATAAGATTTTCAAATTTAGCGCGGTAGGGTTCAAAATTTACGCCACCATAGATAAATAAATTAAAGTTTTTGAAGATTTCCCCAACCGGCTTCCTTCCTTTTTGTTGCAGTTTTTCAAAATACATTTGCACCCAGGATGGAATTCCCGAAATCACGGCCATATCTTCGTGAATGGTTTCTTCTACAATGGCATCGACCTTGGTTTCCCAGTCTTCAATGCAATTGGTTTTCCAACTTGGTAGGCGATTTTTTTGCAAATATTTAGGAACAAAATGGGCTACAATTCCGGAAAGTCTGCCGAGTTGGATGCCGTTTTTTTCTTCTAAAATGGGACTTCCCTGTAGGAAAATCATTTTTCCGTTTACAAAATCGGCTTTCCCGGTTTCGTGAATGTAATTTAAGATGGCGTTTCGTGCAGCTTGAATATGAAACGGCATCGATTCTTTAGTAAGCGGAATGTATTTGGCGCCCGAAGTGGTTCCGGAAGTTTTAGCAAAATAAATTGGTTTTCCTTTCCAGAGAATGTTTTCTTCTCCTTGCACTACTCGATCTACATAAGGTTTTAGTTCTTCGTAATCCCGAATTGGAACGTGCTTTGCAAAATCTTCCGTCGTTTTTATTTGTGAAAAATGATGGTCTTGTCCAAATTGGGTATTTTTCGCTTGACGGATTAAATCTTCCAAAACTTTTTGCTGGGTGGCAACAGGATTGGAGGCCCATTTTTGGGTTTTATTGTGAATTATTTTTGCAAATAGTTGGGCTGCAAGGGATTTTATTGACATAGAAATAATACGCTAATTTTGCTACAAAGACGCTAAGTCGCAAAGTTTATTTTTTTGGTTTGGATGGTTTCGATTTTTCTTTGGCCTTGTTTTCTTCGTCGGTAACTTCTTTTCTTAGTTTTAATTCCGATTCGGTGGCGGTCAATTGCAAATCGGGCAAAGTATCTACCGATAGTGCCAAAATAGAATCTTTATTGACTTTGGCGTATTGTAAATTTCCGTTCAAAACCTTTTGGATGGATTGTAAATAGATCTCGTTTTTCTTGATAGCAAATTCTAGTGAGTCGGATTTAAGAGCCAATTCGGTAGCGTCTTTTTTAAGTTTTGTAGAAGTGTATCCAGGAATATATTCGCGTAACGGCGTGAAAGCAATAATAAAAGTGGTCACTGTGATAATCAAAATAGCGCCAATGGATGCCACTACAAAAACATTCATTAAGGTAAGTTTCAGCGAAAATATTTCTTCAAAAGTATCTTCGTTCAAGATAACCAAACGATTCTTAGTGAAAAGTTGCTTCTTTAATTGCTCTTTTTTTAGGCGTTTATCTGACATATTTTAGATTATCATACAAATATAGAAATTAGTTCTAAACCAAACTTGTGTTTTTGGTGTTCTTTAATGCTAAATAGTTGTTGCGCTAATTAAATATTTTCTACATTTGCATATTATAACTTTTAATAAGTAACATTATGAACTTTTTAACCATATTTTTAGAACTTACTCCGGGACATATTTTACTAATATTGGCGGTGGTTTTACTTCTTTTTGGAGGTAAAAAAATTCCAGAATTAATGAAAGGTTTAGGAACTGGTCTTAAAGAATTTAAAAACGCTTCTAAAGACGAGCAACCTGCAAATTCTAAAAAAGAAGAAGAAACTAAAGAATAAGTTTTCTTTAAATTACAATTTTAAAATTCCAAATTCCAAATTCCAAGCTGTACTATTTGGAATTTGGAATTTATTATTTTTATTCTAAAATTAAGATTATTTGTCTTCATAATGCCCCCAAGCGGCGATAACTAAAACGATTATTTCTTTTTCTAAAATTTGATAAACCAATCGATGTTGTTGTGAAATTCTTCTTGACCAAGTAGGCGTTTCAAACCCTTTAAGTTGTTCGGGTTTTCCGGTTCCTGTGGTTGGGTGGACTTCTAATTCACTTAACAAATTTTATATCTTAGTTAAAAGAATTTTTTGACCACTTTTTTTTAAAGTTTTTATATGCATTAATGCAACATCCGCAATTTCAATTTGGTATTTCATAAGCCAAAAAGTTCTTCCTTTAGTTTTTGGTTGTATTCGTGTTTTTCTCCTAAAAGAGCATCATTAGCACTATTTTGTAGCATTTCAAAATATTCTTTTTTACTCATTTTTACATGCTCCGTTTTAATGGTGTGTTTAATTTTTAATGCTTTAAAAAACGCTTTAACTGCTTCCATTTGAGCAGGATTTTCAGGATGCATCGTTATGGTTATCGTTTCCATGTTTTCTCTTTTTACAAAGATATCTATTTTATAAATTCAATGATAAAAAATTCCAAATTCCAAGCTATACTATTTGGAATTTGGAATTTTCTTTTTTTGGGATTTTTTAAAGTACCATCGTCAACTGTATTCGTTTTCTGTCTTCATCAACCTCAACGACTTTTACCTGAACATGTTGGTGTAATTTGACCACTTCATTGACATCGGAAACAAAACCGGCTTTGAGTTGCGAAATATGAACCAAGCCACTTTCTTTTACACCTATATCTACAAAACAACCAAAGGCCGTAATGTTGTTTACAATTCCTGGTAAAATCATGCCGGTTCGAACGTCTTTTATCGTTTTTACATTTGGATCAAACTCAAATACTTTGGCTGCCTTTCTTGGATCTAATCCTGGTTTTACTAATTCTTTTAAAATGTCTTTTATTCCTAATATTCCGATGGTTTCGGTAATATAATTTTCGGGTTGTATTAAAGCGATTTTCTCTTTATTGGCAATCAATTCGTTAACGGAAATTTTTAAATTCTTCGCCATTTTTTCCACTACAGAATATGCTTCGGGATGCACTGCCGAATTGTCTAATGGATTTTTTCCTTCTTTAATTCGGATAAATGCTGCCGCTTGTTGGTAGGCTTTATCGCCCAAACGCGATACTTTTTTAAGTTGTTTTCGATCTTCAAAGGGACCGTTTTCCGAACGGTAGGCTACTATATTTTCTGCGGTCTTCTCTCCTATTCCACTCACGTAACTCAACAGCGATTTGCTGGCAGTATTGATATTTATTCCCACCGAATTTACGCAACGAACCACCACGGTATCTAGTTCTTCCTTTAATTTCGATTGGTCCACATCGTGTTGGTACTGCCCCACTCCTATCGACTTGGCGTCAATTTTCACCAATTCCGCCAATGGATCTGAAAGTCGTCTTCCGATAGAAACCGAACCTCGAACGGTTACATCGTAATTTGGAAATTCATCGCGCGCAATTTTACTTGCCGAATATACAGAGGCTCCTGCTTCGGAAACCACAAAAACCTGAACGGGTTTATCGAAAGGGATTTTCTTAATAAAAAATTCGGTTTCTCTTGATGCAGTTCCGTTTCCGATGGAAATTGCTTCAATATTATAAGCATTCACCATTGATTTTATTTTCTTCATTGCCATAGAAGTTTCGTTCTGTGGCTGGTGTGGATAGATGGTTTCGTTGTATAATAAATCGCCTTTTTCGTCGAGGCAAACTATTTTACAACCACTTCTAAAACCAGGATCGATGGCTAAAATTCGTTTTTCTCCCAAAGGTGGAGCTAATAATAATTGACCTAAATTTCCTGCAAAAACATCAATCGCTTTAGCATCGGCTTTGGTTTTGGCTTCTTGTAAGGTTTCGTTGGAAATGGCTGGATGCAATAACCGTTTGTAACTGTCTTCAATGGCAAGTTGCACATGCGAAATGGATGGACTGTTGCTGTTTTTGATAATAATTCCATCAATTAAATCGTAAGTTTCTTCAAGATCTATTTCGATTTTAACTTTTACAAATCCTTCATTTTCTGCTCGAAGCATTGCTAATAATCTATGGGAAGGGGCTTTGGTTAATGGTTCGGCCCAATCAAAATATTGAGAGAATTTTTGAGCGGCTTCTTCCTCGGCTTTCTTTTTTACAACTTTAACTTCTATAACCGCTTTTCTAGTATACAATCTTCGCAAACTTTGACGAACTGCAATATTCTCGTTAATCCATTCGGCAACAATGTCTCGTGCGCCTTGTAGGGCCTCGTCTTCGTTACTAACGTTTTTGTTAATGTATTGGGTAGCCAAGAAATCTACGTCTTCGTTTCTTTGGGATAAAATTAATTTTGCTAAAGGTTCTAATCCGTTTTCACGTGCAACGTCGGCACGGGTTTTCTTCTTCTTTTTATAAGGTAAATACAAATCTTCAATTTCTTGCAAATCAAAACTTTTTTCAATTCTTACCTTTAATTCTGGTGAAAGTTGCCCTTGTTCTTCAATAGTTTTCAGAATGCTTTCTTTGCGTTTTTCTATTTCGGCAAATTGCTTAGAAAGTTTGGCAATATTTTCAATTTGAACCTCATCCAAATTACCTGTTTGGTCTTTTCGGTATCGAGAAATAAACGGAATAGTGCAATCTTCATTAAGCAATTTTAGAGTTGCTTCAATGTTTTTTGGGGTAGTGTTTACTTGGGCTTGAATGAAATTTATGTTGGTCATTTTAAGAAAATAGTTTTATAAATAAATGTGGATTTAGATAATAAAAATTAGAGGTTATTAATCCTGAACGATAACGTCTTTAGGGTCTTCTTTCTTGTATTCGGGTTGAATATTAATGTGATTGATATGAAATTTATCTAATAAAAGTTGTTCTATTTTATCTGAAATTTCATTGAATTCACTTAGTTTTATATCTTCAGAACAATCTAAATGTGCCTCAAGATGCAACTCGTTTTCATTAAGATACCAAACATGAATGTGGTGCAATTTTCCAGCCCCTTCAATTTTTTGAACTTCTGCAACAATTTCTTTAATATCTATTTCTTCTGGTGTGAAAAGCATTAACATCTTAGTGGATGTTTTTAATAAATCGATTCCAACTACAATTAGATATAACGCAATTAAAATAGTCATTACACCATCTACCCAAAACCAATTATAATATTTCATTAACAATCCACCCACCAAAACCGCTACCGATGCCATCATATCTGTCAATAAATGCAAATAAGCCGACTTCATATTAAGGTTATGCTCGGCATCTTTTTGTAATAATAAGACCGAACCACCATTAACTACAATTCCTAAAAGGGAAAGCCAAATTACAAGATTGGACTCAATTGGTTTTGGATGAAAAAAGCGATCCGTTGCGCCATAAATCAAGATAAATGCTACTATTATTAAGGTAGATGCATTTACAAAAGCAGCAATTAATTCGGCTCTTTTGTATCCAAAAGTTTGGTCTTCGGTGGCTTTTTTTCGAGATAATTTATGGGCAATAAGGCTAAATCCTAAAGAAAGCACATCTGAAAAATTATGAAGTGCATCGGATAATAAAGCCAAACTTCCAGAGGCAATCCCACCGATAATTTGTGCTACAGTAATAAGTAAATTTAGTAAAATAGAATATATCAAATTTTTACCTTGTACCTCATGGTGGTGTGAATGATTGTGTCCCATTTAACTACAAGAAATTTTATCCACTCGTGTTGCATGTCTTCCTCCTTCAAATTCGGTATTTATAAAAGTATCTACAATTTCTATCGCTTGCGGTATTGAGGTAAATCGCGCCGGAATGCTTACCACGTTAGCATTATTATGTTGGCGCGCTAGCGCCGAAATTTCTTTGGTCCAACAAAGTGCCGCACGAATTCCTTGGTGTTTATTAGCAGTCATAGCAATTCCGTTTCCAGAACCACAAATTACAATTCCTAAATCGGCTTTACCAGATTCTACATCTGTAGCAACTGGATGACCAAAATCTGGATAATCCACACTATCTAAAGTATCGGTTCCGTGATTGATAATTTCATGCCCTTTAGAAGTTAAAAAGGCAACAATTGCTTTTTTATAATCTGGTCCTGCGTGGTCGTTTCCGATGGAGATTTTCATAGTATTTATTGTTCTAGTTGTGGAAACAAATTTAATCAAACTTATTAGTAAATCGATTTCAATTTAGTAAAAATATATCTACTTGATTTACTTGTAATAAGGTTTTTAGATTACTGAGAAATCTATTTAAGTAACTGGTAATCATTACATATTATTTAATTCAAATGTTAATTATTTAAATTGTTAATAGCGGTTTACAATTCGTTGATATTCAGTTAACTTTAAATTAATAACTTTTGTTGATAACTTAGGATAGAAAATAAGAAGTTTTTGGTGCTTGTATTAGTATAATTTGTAATCCAAAATTGAATTGAGAAAATCTAATTTAGTTTGGTGTTTTTTTATAAAAGTTATCCATAAAAAAAAGCACTTTTTCAACAGAAAACAACATTTAAAGTTATTTACAAAAACTATATTTATTCACTTGTTAACAACTGTTTATTACTTTTAAAAATTGATTCAAAATGAACGCTTTATACTCTTAAAACTATGTTAATAAATCCGTATAAAAAAGTATAACCATAAAATCAAGTAAATAAAATTAAAGTTATTGTACTAATTAACATGCTATAATAACCACCAAAAATTAATTTAAATTTAAAATTTCTTTTTGTTGTTTTTAATAGATGTTGAAAACTTTCAAATTTATTAGAGAATAAAAAGAACAGATTCCTAGTAATGACAAAATAGTATTCTATACAATTTCTAAATTAGTATTCAAATTATTTAATATTTCTTGAACTATTTCAAAATCTTTAGGATGTACTTTTAATTGAATTCCGCCATAAGCGTAACTTGCCAATGGATTCACCGAAACTAAATTCTCATTTTGAAATAAATAAGGTATTCCTTCACTATCTAAAATAGACTTTAAAACCAGTATTTCATGAGGAAAATTAAAGATAGCAATAGTTTCAAATTCTACCATTTTAGTTAATTTAGTTTTAAAAATTTAATCCAAATTTAAACTAAACTTTACTAATTCTATCCCTTCTTAACTTTTTATAAAAGTTATATTTTCGATAAATCTTATTACTTAATTCTATAATCTTAATACTTCTTCGTAATTTTAAACTTTATTAGAAAAAGATTATGAGTAAAATACCAAAAAAATTTGGAAGTAAAGAGAAAACATTCTCTGAAAAGATATTAAAAATACTATCACAAAACGCAAATAAACCTTTCAATTACAAACAAATATGTGCTGTTCTTGAATTAAACGATACTAAAAGCAGAAACGAAATTATTAAAGATTTAAAAATTCTTGCTGCTCAAAAAGTAATTATTGAAAGCGATCCCGGAAATTATTTAGTGAAATCTGTAAGTCAAGATTACTACGAAGGAACTATTGATATGACTTCTAGAAGAACTGCTTACTTCATCTGCCCTGATTTTGAAACGGATGTTTTTATTCCAACCAATAATTTAAACCACGCTTTAGATAAAGATAAAGTTAGGGTTTATGTTTACAACCGTCGAAAAGGAAAAAAACCAGAAGGGGAAGTTATAGAAATTTTAGAAAGAGCCAAAACCGAATTCGTTGGAGTTATTGATATACAAAAGAATTTTGCTTTTGTATCTACTGCCAATGCTAAAATGTATACCGATATTTTTATATCGAAAGATAAATACAACGGAGCAGAACAAGGTGATGTAGTGGTTGTAAAAATTGAAGATTGGCCTAAAAAAGCCGATTCACCTTTTGGAACCGTACTAAAAGTTTTAGGAAAACCAGGCGAACACGATACCGAAATTCATGCTATCCTTGCTGAATATGGTTTACCTTATGATTTTCCTATAGAAGTAGAAGTTTTTGCACAAAAAATTGATACTGCTATTCATCCGGAAGAAATTGCAAAACGTCGCGACATGCGAGATACGTTGACATATACAATTGATCCTAAAGATGCTAAAGATTTTGATGATGCTTTATCGTTTAAAAAATTAGAAAATGGAAATTTTGAAATTGGAATTCACATTGCCGATGTTTCGCATTATTTACAAGAAGGAACCATCTTAGATGATGAAGCCTACAACAGAGGAACTTCGGTTTATTTAGTAGATAGAGTAGTGCCAATGTTGCCAGAAGTTTTATCTAATTTTGCTTGTTCACTTCGTCCGAATGAAGAAAAATATACCTTTTCTGCTATTTTCGAAATTGATAATAAAGCAACTGTTTTAAACCAATGGTTTGGTAGAACGGTAATTAATTCCGACCAACGATTTTCGTATGAAGAAGCGCAGGTTATCATCGAAACTAAATCAAATAAAATTCCAGCAGAAATTTCGTTAACAGGTTCCGATTTTACTGCTTCCGATGCAATTACTGAAGCCACTTTAAAATTAGATGAATTAGCAAAAATTCTTCGAAGAAATAGAATGAATAACGGTGCAATATCGTTTGATAAAGTAGAAGTTAAATTCAATTTAGATGAAAATGGAGAACCAGAAGGTGTTTACTTTAAAGTTTCCAAAGATGCCAATCATTTGATAGAAGAATTCATGCTTTTAGCCAATAGAAAAGTTGCAGAATACATTGGAAAACAAAAGAAAACCTTCATTTATAGAATTCACGATGAACCAAATGAAGATAAGTTATTTGCCATGCAGGCTTTGATTTCAAAATTTGGTTACAAAATAGATTTACGCGATAAAAAAGATATTTCTAAATCGTTAAATCAATTAATGTCAGACGTTAATGGAAAGAAAGAGCAAAATCTTATCGATACACTAGCAATTAGAACCATGAGTAAAGCCAAATATTCGACAGAAAATATTGGTCACTATGGTTTGGCTTTCGATTATTACAGTCATTTTACGTCGCCAATTAGACGTTATCCGGATGTTATGGTACATCGATTACTACAATTCTATTTGGATGGCGGAAAAAGCGCTGATGCCGAAGTTTATGAAGAAAAATGTGTGCATTCATCCAATATGGAAAGTTTAGCAACCAATGCCGAACGCGATTCTATCAAGTACATGCAAATTAAATACATGCAAGATCATAAAGATCAAGAATTCCTTGGTGTTATTTCGGGGGTTACCGAGTGGGGAATTTATGTAGAAATTGTAGAAAATAAATGCGAAGGAATGTGTAGAATTCGTGAAATTAAAGACGATTATTACACTTTTGATGAAAAACAATATGCCTTGGTTGGAGAAATTTCTAAACAATTATTACAATTAGGTGACGAAGTTTACGTTAAAGTTAAGAATGCGGACTTAGTTAAAAAACAATTGGATTTTTCTTTTTTAAGAAAGAATGAGTAAAAAGTAATTAGTGAATAGTAATTAGTTTTAATATATACTTATGAAAAAAATAGTTTATAGTTTATTATTAATCAGTTCTATAGCCTTTTCTCAAACTGAGAAAAGTGTTGGTGATTTTAATAAAGTAACCGCTTTTGACCAAATAGATGTTACCTTAATTCCTGGAAAAGAGAATAAGGTTCTACTTTCTGGAAGTGGATCGGAAGAAGTAGAGTTAGTCAATAAAAATGGCGAATTAAAAATTAGAATGCCTCTAACAAGATTATTAGAAGGAGACAATGTTTCGGCTTCGGTTTATTATAAAAAAATTGATGCTGTTGAAGCCAATGAAGGTTCTAGAATAGCAAGCGAATCGGTATTTACAGCAACTTCATTTGATATAAAAGCCAAGGAAGGTTCGGAAATAAAAATTAAACTTCAGGTAGATAGATTAACTGCTAGAGTTGCCAACGGATCTACTATTAACCTTTCTGGAACTGCTAAAAACCAAGAGGTTTTAGTGAATTCTGGAGGAATTTATAATGCTGAAAAACTGGTTACTAATCAAACGGTAATAACAGTTAACGCTGAAGGAGAATCGGATGTTTATGCTACCGATCTAGTGGAGGCAAAAGTTCGTGCTGGAGGAGATATTATTATTTACGGAAAGCCAAAACAAATCAACCAAAAGATAGTTGCAGGCGGAACAATTAAAGAAGCAAATTAGATTTTATTTTAGTTTCTAATTAATAAATGCTAATTTGCAGAATAATTTACGATAAAAAATAAGTATGTTACAAGATATTGCCGCTGCTATTATCCCAGGTTTTATTTTAAGTTTTATGATTGGTCCAGTATTCTTTGTATTACTGGAAACTAGCGTGGTTAAAGGTTTTAAAGCAGCAATTGTATTTGATTTAGGAGTGGTTCTTGCCGATGTAATCTTTATTTTAATTGCTTATTTTAGTAGTTATCGATTAATTCAAAGCATTAAAGACGATCCTGCTTTATTTATTTTTGGTGGATTAGTAATGCTAACGTATGGTATAATTACCCTAATAAAAAACAAAAAAGCCGAGAAAAATATTGACGAAGAAGATCCAACAGAATTAGCTAAAAATAATTATTTTTCCTTATTTATTAAAGGATTTTTCCTCAATTTCATCAATGTTGGCGTTCTTGGATATTGGTTATTAATTTTAATTACCATTGGTCCAAGATTAAAATTAGATCCAACAAGAATGTTTACTTTTTTAGCTACCATGGTAGTAACTTACTTTATCACGGATATTTTTAAAATACTAGCCGCTAAACAATTAAGAAACAAATTAAACCCTAAAAATATTCTACTTATTAAGAAATTCATAAGTATTGTTTTAATAATTTCGGGAGTTTTTATTCTTTCACAAGGTTTGTTACCTAAAGACAAACAGATAGTTACCAAAGCAGCAGAGGATTTAGAAAACAACAGATAATAATTTTTACTTATTCTTTATTTCAATTTTAAGACTTAGATGAGATTCCTACGGAATGACAACTTTGTGCTTATTCTTAAGGTTTCTAACAAAAAGTCAATCAATTTTTCTAAAAATTTACCACAAAAAAACCCTCAAGTTTCCTTGAAGGTTTCTGAGGCATCGTCCGGATTCGAACTGAACTTTAATTAATTTTTTCTAAAAATTCACACAAAAAAACCCTCAAGTTTCCTTGAAGGTTTCAGAGGCATCGTCCGGATTCGAACTGAACTTTAATTAATTTTTTCTAAAAATTCACCACAAAAAAACCCTCAAGTTTCCTTGAAGGTTTCTGAGGCATCGTCCGGATTCGAACTGAACTTTAATTAATTTTTTCTAAAAATTTACAAAAAAAACCCTCAAGTTTCCTTGAAGGTTTCTGAGGCATCGTCCGGATTCGAACCGGAGTAGGAGCTTTTGCAGAGCCCAGCCTAGCCGCTCGGCCACGACGCCAATTATTTATTGGATTGCAAATATAATATAAAAATTCCAAAATGCAAATTCCAAATTCCATTTAGAAAAATATACTTTTTAAAGTTGGAATTTGGAATTTTATAAGATTGGAATTTTTAAGTTCTATACTCTTCCATTTCAATACTAACTGCTTCAACATCACCACCAATAGGAGGATTTAGTTTAGAAACGGCTAGTATAATTCGGGAAACCGAAGGAATTTCTTTAAAGATTCGCAAGATGATTCTATTGGCAACATGTTCCAATAATTTAGATCGAATGTCCATTTCGTTAACCACAATCTGATTTAAAAGCACATAATCTACCGTATCTTTTATATCATCCGATAGCGAAGATTTACGTAAATCGGTTTTAATTTCGAGGTCTACTCGGTAATCCGATCCAATTTTTCCTTCTTCTTCCAAGCATCCGTGAAAGGAAAAAGTTCTTATATTTTGTAATTTAATAGTTCCCATAGTTATTGTTTTTTTGTTTTTAGTTTGTTGTTTATGGTTAAACTAACTATCAACGATAAACTAACAACCACAAACTTTTTATATCTTTGCTAAAATTACAAAATAATTATGTCAACCGAAGAAAAATCACTTCATTTTATAGAACAAATCATAGAAGACAGTTTAGCAAGCGGTTTTCCTCAAGATAAATTGCGCTTTCGTTTTCCGCCAGAGCCCAATGGTTATTTGCATATTGGTCACGCTAAATCTATTTGTTTAAATTTCGGACTTGGATTACGTTACAATGCACCAGTAAATTTGCGTTTTGACGATACTAATCCTGCCAAAGAAGAGCAAGAATATGTAGATGCTATTAAAGAAGATTTACTTTGGTTAGGCTTCAATTGGGCTGAAGAACGTTATGCTTCTGATTATTTCCAACAGTTGTACGACTGGGCCGTGTTGATGATTAAAAACGGTAAAGCCTATGTGGATAGTCAATCGTCGGAAGATATGGCTGCTCAAAAAGGAACGCCAACCCAACCCGGAGTGGATGGTCCTTATAGAAATCGTTCTATTGAAGAGAATTTGACTTTATTTGAAGCGATGAAAAACGGTGATTTTCCAGAAGGAAGTCACGTTTTGAGAGCAAAAATTGACATGACTTCTAAGAATATGTTGATGCGCGATCCTTTGATGTACCGAGTTTTGCATCGCCATCACCATCGCACAGCAAACAATTGGAAAATCTATCCAATGTATGATTATGCTCATGGCGAAAGCGATTATATCGAGCAAATTTCACATTCTATTTGCACCTTAGAATTTGTTATGCACCGCGAATTATATAATTGGTTCTTAGATCAAATATACGATGCGTCCAAAGTGCGACCAAATCAATACGAATTTGCTCGTTTGAATTTGAATTACACTGTAATGAGCAAACGAAAATTATTACAATTAGTACAAGAAAACATAGTAAATGGTTGGGATGACCCTAGAATGCCAACTATTTCTGGGTTGCGCCGTCGTGGTTATACTGCAAAATCGATCCGTAATTTCTGTGAAACGATAGGAGTTGCCAAACGTGAAAACGTAATTGATATTTCGCTTTTGGATTTTTGTTTACGCGAAGATTTAAACAAAACGGCACCACGAGTTATGGCTGTTTTAGATCCGGTGAAGTTGGTAATTACTAATTATCCTGAAGAAAAAGAAGAATGGTTGGAAGCCGAAAATAACCAAGAAGATGAAACTGCAGGTTATAGAAAAGTGCCATTTTCACGTGAATTATATATAGAAAGAGAAGATTTTCTAGAAGTGGCACCCGCCAAATTTTTCAGATTAAGTATCGGAAATGAAGTGCGTCTTAAAAACGGATATATCATTAAAGGAGAATCGGTTACTAAAGATGCCAATGGTGTTATCACCGAAATTCAAGTAACTTATGATGAAGATTCACGCTCTGGAAGTGGAAGCGAAGCCAGTCAAAGAAAAGTGGCTGGAACTTTGCATTGGGTTTCTATTTCGCATGCAATTGAAGCCGAAGTTCGACTTTATGATCGATTGTTTATTGATGAAGCGCCCGATTCGCACAAGGAGAAAAATTTCTTAGATTTTATGAATACAACTTCATTAGAAGTTGTAAAAGGATTTGTAGAACCAAGCCTTGCAGATGTAAAGGCTAATGATAAATTTCAGTTCCAACGATTGGGTTATTTTAATGTAGATAAAGATACAACTGCTTCTAAATTAGTGTTTAATAAAACCGTTGGATTAAAAGATGCTTGGGAAGAAAAAGGCAAAAAAGAAGAAAATTTATTGATGAATACCTTAAAAGAAATCAATAAATATGTAAAAGAAAAAGACGAAACTGCTGCTGAAATCATCCTAAAACCAATTGTAGAAAACATAAAAAGTATTGATAATTATAGTTTAATCATCAACTCAATTGTGAAGAATATTAAGAACGATAACAACGCTTTATTGTTTGCTAATTTGATTTTGAAATATTCGGATAAAGTTGCTTCTAAAGATATTGAATTGGAACCTTTGACCAAATTGTATTCCATGTCTTTAAAAAGTCAATTGGTTTCGGTTCGAATTTTAGTATTAGAAAACTTAAAAGAAGATGCTGAGAATTTAAATAATTTTCAAAGTCAACTTTCCGAATTAAAAACTTCTGAAAAAAACGAAAAAGTTTTAGAATTATTAAAAATGATCTAATTGTATCAAAATAGATTTTATAAATGAAAAACTCACTTAGTCGTGGTTTTTCTTATTATTAACAAAACCTATTGTTATTTATTTTAGATAGAAATTCTCAATCAAAATTGGCTTTCACAGATTGATTTTAATTAAATTTTATTAATTCAACACCTCAGATTAGGTCTTCTAGATTTCGGTTGATTAATTGGCTTTAAAATCATTTTTACTGCTTTAACGTCATATTAACATCGTTGTGTTATTTATTTTTGTAATTTTAGTATTATTAAATTTAATTATTATGTCAAGTAAAACAAGTAGCAGTGTAATTGCCCTTTTGGCAGGAGCCGCAATAGGAGCAGGGTTGGGAATTTTATTTGCACCCGATAAAGGATCTAGAACTAGAGAAAAAATTAAAGATGGTTTAGACGATTTAAAAAACCAAGCACAAGATAAATGGGAAACTTTAGAGGAGGATACCAAAGAAAAATTTTCTAGAAGCAAAGACGATTTGAAAGAAACCGTTGAAATTTTACTTTCCAATACAAGTTATAAAGCCGAAGAGGCAATAAATTTTTTGGAAGAAAAATTAGCTGAACTTAAAAGAGAAAACGCCAAACTACAGAAATAATGGCATTTGAAGAACTAAAAGAAAATACCGAAGCCATTCAGGAACATTCTAAAGCCTATATGGAAAGCAGTCTTGCTTATTATAAACTTTGGGGATTTAAGGTAGCCATGAAATCGACCACATTGATACTCAAGTTTTTCTTGATTTCAATTTGCTTAATGATTGTCTTGCTGTTTGTTTCCATCGCTGGATCCATGGCAATAGGTGATTTGTTGCATAGTTATCCTTTAGGGTTTCTAATTGTAGCTGGAGTATATTTAGTCTTGGCGTTGCTTTTGTTCTTAGTGAAAGATAAGATAGTGGAAGGACCAATTCTTGAGAAATTTTCGGAAATATTTTTTAACGACTAATTATGGAAACCAAAAAATATTCGTCTTATAAACAAATTGAGGAAGAATTAGAAATACTGAAACTAGAAAGAGAACTTTACTATCAAAAAGCACTTTTAAGTGTTGAAAAAGCAAAAGAAAGTATTCTTCCTTCTAAATCGGTTTCTCTCTTAGGGAACCTTTACCAAAACGTATTTTCGGGTACTTACGGAACAATTTTAAAGATTGCAATTCCGTTTGTAGTCAATTGGTATACAAACAGAAAAAGAGGCGATTAGGCCTCTTTTTTTTGTCTTGTATCTAAATTATACTTCTTCTGTCGGATTAGAAGTATCCGATGGATTGTAATCAATTGCAGTGTTATCTGCTTTTTTTACTCTCTTAGGTTGTTTTTTCATTTGCTCTCCAATAATGTTGGAAGCCGTGAAACTAGTTACCATACTGTTCAACATGTCACTTGCCGCTTGTGGCGAATTAGGCAACAAAATCAAATTCGAATTGGTATCGGCACCAATGGCTTGAAGGGTATCGTAGTGTTGTGTAATCACGATTAAAGCCGAAGCCTCTTGTGAGTTAATACCAACATTGTTCAATACTTCTACACTTTCTACCAACCCGCGCGCAATTTCTCTACGTTGGTCGGCAATACCTTGACCTTGTAGTTTTTTACTTTCGGCTTCCGCTTTTGCTTTAGCCACAATTCGAATACGTTGTGCTTCACTTTCAAACATAGCAGCCGTTTTTTCTCTATCGGCAGCATTAATTCTATTCATAGCATTTTTTACTTGAATATCGGGATCAATATCCGTCACTAAAGTGTTGATAATATCATAACCATAAGTCATCATGGCTTCGTTCAATTCGCGTTTTACACCAATTGCAATATCGTCTTTTCTTTCAAAAACATCATCCAAAATTAACTTCGGAACTTCTGCACGTACTACGTCAAATACATAAGCAGTGATTTGATCGTGCGGATATTCTAACTTATAAAAAGCCTCATAAACATGTTCTTGAATAACTTTAAACTGAACCGAAACTTTCATTTTGATAAAAACGTTGTCTTTCGTTTTAGTTTCAATCATAACATCTAATTGTTGGATTCGTAAGTTTACACGTCCAGCAATTCGATCCACTAGAGGAAGTTTTATTTGCAATCCAGAGTTTCTAATGCTCATGAATTTACCAAATCGTTCAATTACCACAGCACTTTGCTGTTTTACAGTAAAAAAAGAAGAAAATAAAATAATTAATCCGAAGACTAATAAAACAATAAGTAAAGGTCCCATATATTTTTTTTAAATATTAGTATTGATTATACGTTAGTTATCTATAAAAGTTACAATGTATTTTTTAAAAAGTTGCAATCGCTTTTTCCAATCGTTTGATGGTTTCTTCTTTTCCAATAACTTCAACAATATCAAATAGGTGAGGACCTTTTAAAGCCCCAACCAAACTCAATCTAAAAGGTTGCATTACTTTTCCCATTCCAATTTCATTTTTGGTCATCCAATCTTTTACGATTGTTTCAATAGTTACCGAAGTGAAATCTCCAATATTTTCTATTACCGAAATTAATTGCTGCATTAAATTAGGCGTTTCTTCTTTCCAGTTTTTAGAAGCTTTTTCGTCATACGATGTTGGAGCAACGAAGAAATAATCGGATAATTCCCAAAATTCAGAAACAAAATTGGCGCGTTCTTTTATTAATGATACTATTTTTAGTACATCAAGAGAGGTTGAAATTCCATTTTCAACTAAAATAGGAGCGAAGGCTTTTGCCAAACTTTCATTAGTTTGTTCTTGTAAATAATGGTGGTTAAACCATTTATTTTTTTCAGGGTCAAATTTTGCTCCCGCTTTGTGAACTCTATTTAAATCAAATTTTTCTGCTAATTCTGCTAATGAAAATATCTCTTGTTCGGTTCCGTCATTCCATCCCAACAAGGCTAAGAAATTCACTACGGCTTCTGGGAAAAAACCTTTTTCTCTGTAGCCTGATGAAATCCCTTCTTCCGTTTTCCATTCTAAAGGAAATACTGGAAATCCCATTTTATCCCCATCCCGTTTGGATAATTTTCCGTTGCCAATTGGTTTTAAAATTAAGGGCAAATGAGCAAATTCGGGCGCTTCCCATCCAAATGCTTTGTACAATAAACTATGCAATGGCATGGATGGCAACCATTCTTCCCCACGAATTACATGGGAAGTTTCCATCAAATGATCGTCTACAATATTGGCCAAATGATAAGTTGGCATTCCATCCGACTTGAATAAAACTTTATCGTCTAATAAATTAGTTTCAAATTTTATGTCGCCACGAATGATGTCCTGCAAATGCAAAGTTTCATTAACTGGAGTTTTAAATCGGATAACATAATCTTCGCCAGCAGCAATTCGTTTTTCGGTTTCCTCTTTAGAAATTACTAATGAAGTATCCAATTTTTCCCGATTGTGCCAGTTGTAAATAAAGGTTTTTCCTTCGGCTTCGTGCTGTTTTCTATGCGCATCCAAGGCTTCGGCAGTATCAAAGGCATAATAGGCCCAACCCGAATTAATCAATTGGTCGGCATATTGTTTGTATATTTCTTTTCGTTCCGATTGACGGTATGGGCCAAATTTTTCGTTCTTTCCAACGGTTTCACTTGGTGCAATTCCTAACCATTCTAGGGCTTCCATAATATAGGCTTCGGCACCAGGAACAAAACGATTTTGATCGGTATCTTCAATTCTTAGGTAGAAAACGCCGTTATTTTTTTTAGCAAATAAATAATTGAATAGGGCAGTTCTAACACCACCAATATGCAATGGTCCAGTCGGACTTGGTGCAAAACGCACACGAACTTGTTTTGACATTTTAGTAAAATTTGAGGCAAAGATAATCAGAAGTTAGAAGTTAAAAGTTACAAGTTGCTAGTTTAATCTTTCAAATATTCTAAATTTTCTCTTTAATAAAGAATTAACTTTTATTCTAACTAGAAATTATTACTTTTATCGGTTATAAATAATGTATAAACAATTTTGGAAAATCAGCATCTAATTTATCATAAACTCGAACAGTTTATTAAGAAGTTTTACACAAATGAATTGCTACGTGGAACCATTTTCTTCGTTGGAATAGGTCTGTTGTATTTTCTTTTCACGCTTTTTGTTGAATATTTCCTTTGGTTAAAGCCTACAGCGAGAACTATTTTGTTCTGGACTTTTGTTGTCGTGGAACTTTTTCTTTTACTTCGATTTATTTTGTTTCCGATTTTTAAGTTATTTAAACTTCAAAAAGGGATCAATTACGACGATGCTTCCAAAATTATTGGAAATCATTTTAGTGAAGTAGGCGATAGGCTTACCAATTTTTTACAATTATCTCAAGACACTAATACTTCCGAATTGCTTTTGGCTTCCATTGATCAAAAAGCAAATACATTACAACCGATTCCTTTTGGGAATGCTGTTAATTTTGGAACTAACAAGAAGTTTTTGCCATTAGCAATCGTTCCAATATTGTTTTTTGTTTTCTTTTATTTATCTGGAAATAGCAATCTTATATCGCAAAGTTTCAATCGTGTGGTGCATTACAAAGAGCAATTTTTACCTCCTGCACCATTTGAATTTCAAGTTTTAAACAAAACGTTACAAACCGAACAAAACCAAGACTTCCTTTTAAAAGTAAAAACAGTTGGAAAAGTTGTTCCAGAAAATGCAATGATTTTTATTGGGGATGAAAGTTATTTTATGGAAACCACGAAGGCTGGTGAATTCCAATTCGTGATTCCGAAACCAAAAGAAAATTTAGAGTTCCACGTGGAGGCCAATAACGTTTCGTCCAACGAATATGAATTGAATGTAGTTACCGTTCCTTCCATTGCCAATTTTGAAATGGTCTTAAATTTCCCTGGATATTTAAATAAAAAAGCCGAAGTCATCAAAGGGACGGGTAATGCTGTCCTCCCGGAAGGCACTCGTGTTACTTGGAGAATGAATACATTGGCTACTCAAAAAGTAGAATGGCTGGATGCCGCTGCTAAATATCCTTTTACTAAACATGATAATCAATTTTTATTATCTAAAAATATTAACCAAAATACCGATTATCAAATAGTTACTTCCAATACCAAGGTTCAGAATTATGAAAAGTTAAACTATCAAATCTCTGTCGTTAAAGATCAATTTCCAACTATTGCGGTGGGTAACGCTCCAGACAGCCTTAATATTGAAAAAAACTATCTTTTAGGTCAAGTTTCTGACGATTATGGGCTTTCTAAATTACAGATAGTTTATTATCCAAAGGATAAACTTGCCAATGCTAAACGAGCGACTATTGCTGTTAAGCGAGATGTTTACGATCAATTTGTATTTGCTTTTCCAAGTAACCTTCCTGTAGAAGAAGGAGTTTCTTATGAATATTATTTTGAGATTTTTGATAACGATGCGCTTCATAATTTCAAGAGCACAAAATCATCCACTTTCTCTAATAGAATTGCTACCGAATCGGAAAAAGAAGATCAGGTTTTACAACAACAAAATGACAACATTAATTCGTTAGAAAAATCGCTTAAAACTCAAGACAAGCAATTGAACGAAATGGAGAAGTTGCAAAAAATGGGCAAGGAAAAAGACAACCTAGAGTTTAAAGAACAACAGAAAGTTAACGACTTTTTAAACAAACAAAAGCAGCAAGACGAATTGATGAAAAATTTTGCTGAGAAAATGAAGGAGAATCTAGACAAAGTTAAAACCGATAAGAAAGACGAAGTTAAAGAACTTTTAAAAGACCGTTTGGACAAAGTAGATAAGGACATCGAAAAGAATAAAAAACTTTTAGATGAACTTCAAAAACTAAACGAAAAATTGCAGAAAGAAGAGTTGTTTGACAAAATGGATAAGTTGAAACAGCAAAGCAAAAACCAAACTAAAAGTTTGCAACAATTGGTTGAACTTACTAAGAAATATTATGTTGAAAAGAAAGCCGAACAAATTGCAGATAAGTTAGAAAAACTTTCTGAAAAACAAGATAAATTATCGGAAAACGAAAAGGAAAATTCTACTGATAAGCAAGAAGAAATCAATAAAGAATTTGATAAAATCCAAGAAGAATTAAAAGAATTGGATAAAGACAATAAGGAATTAAAAACTCCAGTAGAACTTCCTGATTCTGCTCCAAAAGAAAAAAGCATTGATGAGGATTTAAAGAAAGCGTCCGATGAACTTAAGAAAGATTCTAAAGCAGGTGCTAAGCCAAAACAAAAAAGCGCTTCCAAGAAAATGAAGCAAATGAGTCAAGATATGCAATCAGGCATGGAGATGGGCGAGCAGGAACAAATGGAAGAAGACGTAGCCATGTTACGTCAAATTTTAGACAATCTTTTAGCCTATTCCTTTTCTCAAGAATCGGTGATGGGACAATTTAAAGGTTTAAAAAGAGGATCACCATCATTTAATAAAAACCTTAAAATCCAACAACATTTAAAACAAGAATTCAAGCATGTTGACGATAGTTTGTTTGCGCTTTCACTTCGTAATCCAAAGATGTCCGAAGGCGTAACTGCCGAAATTGGAAATGTTCAATATAATATAGAAAAAGCAATTGAATCCCTTGCGGACGCCGATGTTTCTAAAGGAGTATCTCACCAACAGTTTGCTACTAGTGCTTCCAATAAATTGGCAGACATGTTAGCATCCATCTTATTTAATATGCAAATGTCCATGCAAATGTCGGGTTCCGGAAAAGGAAAAGGAAAACCCTCACCTGGAAAAGGCTCAGGAGGAGATTCGCAATTGCCAGACATTATAAAAAAACAAGGGGAACTTGGCGATAAAATGAAGGGCGGCATGAAGCCCGGAAGTAAACCAGGTGACAAGCCGGGCGATAAACCTGGAGACAAACCAGGAGATAAGCCCGGAGAAGGTAAAGATGGCAAAGACGGTAAGGACGGTAAGGGCAAGCAAGGTAAAGACGGAAAATCTGGATCTGGCGGTTCTGGCCAAGGAAATTCTGAAGGCGAAAACGGTCAAGATGGAGAAGGCGATGCTAAAGCCATTATGGAAATTTACAAAGAACAGCAGCAACTTCGTGAAGCCTTGCAAAACGAATTAAACAAACAGGGCATTGGCGGTCAAGGGCAAAATGCTCTTGAGCAGATGAAACAAATTGAAAAGCAATTATTAAACAAAGGCTTTAATAACGATGTTTTGCAAAAGATTTTAAATGTAAAATACGAAATGCTCAAATTAGAAAAAGCAGTACAACTACAAGGCGAAGAAAAGAAACGACAATCGGAAACGTCCAAAAAAGAATTCACAAATAGTTCTAATGCGCTTCCTGTTCGTTTGCAAGAATATTTAAATAGCGTGGAGATTTTAAACAGACAAACCTTACCTTTACGCTCCAATTTTAACCAGAAGGTTCAAGAATATTTTAAATAAATGATTAGTTTCAATTACGAAAACGAATTTGAATTATCCAACGAAGACCAAATAGCAACTTGGATTTCAAAGGTAATTTTATCCGAAAACAAAAAAGAAGGAGAAATAAATTATATCTTTTGTGACGATGATTATTTGCTTAATTTAAACGAGCAGTATCTCGATCACGACACCTTAACCGACATCATTTCTTTTGATTATTCTGTGGGTAATGAAATACACGGAGACATTTTTATTTCTACCGAACGCGTTCTTGAGAACGCTGCAGATTTTAACGTTTCCTTCCAAGAAGAACTTCAAAGAGTTCTTGTACATGGCGTGTTACATTATTGTGGCTATAAAGACAAATCAGAAGCCGATGAGCAGTTAATGCGCAATAAGGAAGACGAGAAAATAAAAATGTTTCACGTGGAACATAGAGATTAAGGATTTTCGATTCTTTAATTAAGGATTTAAAGCAACAAAAACTCAATTTAACGTTCCACGTGGAACTATGTAACAGGATTTAATAAGATGGATAGCTATTTTGGAAATCCTTAATAAATAAATCCTAATTCCTAAATTAAAAATGTTTAACACATACGATGTAATTGTAGTAGGAGCAGGACACGCAGGTTGCGAAGCAGCAGCAGCGGCAGCCAATTTGGGTTCGCAAACTTTGTTGGTTACAATGAGTTTGCAAAACATAGCACAAATGTCGTGCAATCCTGCGATGGGCGGAATAGCCAAAGGTCAAATCGTCCGAGAAATTGATGCGCTTGGTGGGTATTCGGGAATCGTTTCCGACAAAACCGCTATCCAATTTAAGATGCTTAACAAGTCCAAAGGACCTGCTATGTGGTCTCCAAGAGTGCAATCTGACAGAATGCGTTTTTCAGAAGAATGGCGTTTGATGTTAGAGCGAACTCCTAACTTAGATTTCTATCAAGAAATGGTTTCTGGTTTGATTATCAATAACGGAAAAGTGGAGGGAATCAGAACTTCTCTAGGAATTGAAATCAAAGCCAAATCGGTTGTTTTAACCAATGGAACGTTCCTTAACGGATTAATTCATATAGGCGACAAACAATTTGGAGGAGGTCGTGCAGGTGAAAGCGCTGCTTACGGAATTACCGAAGATTTAATAAAAGTTGGTTTCGAAGCAGGAAGAATGAAAACAGGAACCCCACCACGAGTGGATGGTCGTTCTTTAGATTATTCTAAAATGAATGAAGAACCTGGTGATGTGCGCCCGGATAAGTTTTCTTATTCCGATGAAACGAAGCCATTGGTACACCAAAGATTATGTCACATGACCTATACTTCTTTAGACGTTCACGATATATTGCGAGAAGGATTTGATAGATCTCCCATGTTTAATGGCAGAATAAAATCACTTGGACCTCGATATTGCCCATCTATTGAAGATAAAATAAATCGTTTTGCAGATAAAGAAAGACACCAATTGTTTATAGAACCAGAAGGATGGAATACCTGCGAAGTTTATGTAAATGGTTTTTCTACTTCATTGCCAGAAGACATTCAATTTAAAGCGCTACGTTCAGTAGTTGGTTTCGAAAATGTGAAATTCTTCCGTCCGGGTTATGCCATAGAATACGATTATTTCCCGCCAACCCAATTAAAACACACCTTAGAAACTAAATTAGTTGAAGGTTTGTATTTTGCTGGTCAAATAAATGGAACAACAGGATATGAAGAAGCAGCATCCCAAGGTTTAATGGCAGGTATAAATGCCGCCTTGAAAGTGCAAGAAAGAGCGCCAATGATTTTGAAACGTGATGAAGCGTATATTGGCGTTTTAATTGACGATTTAATCACCAAAGGCACAGAAGAGCCTTATCGCATGTTTACTTCTCGAGCCGAATACAGAACGCTTTTAAGACAAGATAATGCTGACTCTAGATTAACTCCAAAAGCATTCGAATTAGGTTTAGCCTCCGAGAAAAGAATGCGCAGAATGGAAAAGAAATTTGCTGCTAGTGATGCTATGGTTTCCTTTTTTAAAGAAACCAGTTTAACGGTTACAGAAACCAATCCTATTCTAGAAGCAAAAGGTAGTGCGCCAATTGTACAAGCCGATAAAATGTTTAAAGTATTTTCTCGCCCTCAAATTGATTTAGAAGATTTCTTAAAATTCGAAAAAGTTGCTGCTTATGTTGCCGAAAACAATTTAGATAGAGAGATTCTAGAACAAGCAGAAATTCAAGTTAAATATTCGGGTTATATTGAAAAAGAACGAAACAATGCCGACAAATTAACTCGTTTGGAAGACATGAAGATTCCAGCCGATTTCGATTACAATAAAATCAAATCGATGTCTATTGAAGCAAAACAAAAGTTAACTAAGATACAGCCAATAACTATTTCACAGGCATCAAGAATAAGCGGAGTTTCCCCAAGTGATATTTCCGTATTGTTAATCCACATGGGTAGATAAAAATATTAGATTTTAAATATTAGATATCTAATATTTAAAATCTAATATTAATTTGTTCCACGTGAAACAAGTATTGTTAAGCATTATAAATAAAGAGATTTTAATGAGTTCATCCAACACCAAACATTTTTTAAACGTAAAAGATTATTCCGTTTCCCAAGAAACTTTCGAGTTATTGCACGACGAAGAATTAGATATGTTGATTACACATCCACAACCTTCTTTAGAGAAACTTCCTAGTTATTATGAAAGCGTAGACTATATTTCGCATACCGATGGAAATAAATCATTATTCGAAAAAATGTACCAGTTTGTGAAAACCATTGCATTAAAGAACAAATTAAAACTTATCAATTCACAATCTCCAAAAGGAAGAATTTTAGATATTGGAGCAGGAGTTGGCGACTTTTTAACCGTTGCCAAAAATGATGGTTGGGAAACTATTGGAATTGAACCAAGCGATAAAGCCAAGGCAATTGCCAAAAACAAAGGAGTTTCTTTTGTAGAAAGTTTATCCGAATTAGAAAGCAATTCTTTTGATATAATAACCATGTGGCATGTTCTAGAGCACGTTCCAGATTTAGAAAATCAAATTAAAGAATTAAAACGATTAATAAAACCAACAGGAACTGTAATTATTGCTGTTCCTAATTTTAAATCGTACGATGCTGAATATTATGGTAAATTTTGGGCGGCTTATGATATTCCAATTCACTTATGGCATTTTTCTAAAACAGCAATTAATAAATTATTTTCTAAAGAAGATTTAGAATTGAAAGAAGTGCTTCCAATGAAGTTTGATAGTTTTTATGTTAGTTTATTATCCGAAAAATATAAAACTGGAAAAATGAATTTCATTAAGGCTTTTTTCGTCGGATGCAAGTCCAATTGGAAAGGAAGTCAAAATTCTGAATATTCTTCCCATATTTATGTTCTAAAAAACGCTAAAAAGTAAAATAAACATCTTTTTAAGGCTTCAAACCGCAAAAACATAAATATATATAGCCAAAAAGAGAAGCTTTCTTAAATCGGTTTATATAAAGCAGATTTTAATAGAGAATGATTATATTGAATAGATTAACAATAGTAAACCCTTATACAAGTAAAATCGAGTCATTTTTATAACTTTTTATCTTTTCAGATTAAATTTTTATACTTTTGGCAAATAGAATAATTAAATACAAAAACAGAATGAAAAAATTTTTAGTAGGTATTGCAATGTTGTTTGCAATTGTTTCTTGTAACAAAACAACAGAAGCAAAAGATTTTAAAACGGCTTATATAGACACTAATAAATTATTAGAAGAATCTACCGAGGCTAAAGATATAAAAGCTAAATACGAAGCAATCGCAGAAGAAAAGGGCGCAAGATTGAAAGTAGAAGTGGACAAATTAGAAGCAGAAAAAAATGCTTTTCAAGCCAATGCACAAAAAAATGGTCAGGCTTGGGCGCAACAAAAATATGGTGAATTGCAACAAAGAGAGCAACAACTACAATATACGCAACAAGGTTTGGCACAACAAATTCAAGGGCAACATGGTGTTGAAATGGATTCTGTAGTAGTAAAATATAAAAAGATTTTCAAGGATTACGGAAAAGACAAAGGATACGATTATGTTTTTGGTACTGGTGAAGCAGCAACAGTTCTGTTTGCCAAGGACCAATACGACATCACCAAAGATCTTATAAAAATAGTGAACGAAAAATATAAATCGGAAGCTAAAAAAGAAGAAAAACCTGCAGTTAAGAAATAGCATAAAAATTTTCTTAAAAAAATCCAAATTCTAAAACAAACGTTTTGGAGTTTGGATTTTTATTTGTAATTTAATTTGCAATATTTTATTTTTGATTTAATCAATTATGTTAACTTATGGAAGCCATATCTGCCGAAGCAAATTATGTTTTGCAATTTATAAACCAAACCAATAAATCGATTTTCCTTACAGGTAAAGCGGGTACAGGAAAAACTACGCTACTTAAGGAAATAATTAGATCTACCCATAAAAACACAGTTGTTGTTGCCCCAACAGGAATTGCGGCCTTAAATGCTGGTGGAGTTACCATTCATTCGATGTTTCAGTTGCCTTTTGGCGGATTTATTCCCGCCAATAATGTTGAGGCGCATTTCTCGGATTCTTTGAAATTTGAAACCAAAGATACTTTACGACGTCATTTTAGAATGAGTGCTTTAAAGCGACACGTAATTCAAAACATGGAATTACTTATCATTGACGAGGTGAGTATGTTGCGTTCGGATTTAATGGATGCCATAGATTTTATGTTACAAAGTGTACGCAAAAAAAGAACTCCTTTTGGAGGAGTTCAAGTGCTTTTTATTGGAGATTTATTACAACTTCCTCCTGTAATTCGTGATGAAGAATGGCGAACTTTACGACAATACTATAAAGGAAAATTCTTCTTTCATTCGCATGTAATTCAGAATAACCCACCGCTTTATATTGAGTTGTCTAAGATATTCCGTCAGTCGGATGAAACGTTTATAGAATTACTTAACAATCTAAGAAACAATAAAATAACCTCACAAAACATTAGTTTTCTAAACCAATATGTCCAGCCTAATTTCGATTTAAAAGCCAACAAAGGTTACATCACTTTGACCACGCATAATGCCAAAGCAGATACCATTAATTTGCAGTCTATTAATGATTTAAATGGAAGCGCTACTCGATATCAAGCAAAAATAACGGGTGATTTCCCTGAAAAAATATATCCTTTAGAGGAAACTCTAGAGTTGAAAATTGGTGCTCAAATTATGTTTATTAAAAACGATTTGTCAGCCGAGAAAAATTATTTCAATGGTAAAATGGGTTTTGTGAAATCCATTTCCACAGAAGAAATTTGGATTCATTTTCCAGAAGAAAACAAATCTATTGAAGTGGAACGCTACGAATGGCAAAACATTCGCTATTTTGTGAATGAAAACACCAAAGAAATAGAAGAGGAGGTTTTAGGATCCTTTGTGCATTATCCTATAAAATTGGCATGGGCCATTACCGTTCACAAAAGCCAGGGCTTAACATTTGATAAAGCAGCGCTTGATGTGTCACAAGTTTTTGCGCCCGGCCAAGCATACGTGGCTTTATCGCGTTTACGTTCGTTAAACGGGCTTGTTTTGCTTACTCCATTGCGAATGAACGGTATTTCTAACGATGACGATGTTATGGATTATGCTTCCAATAAAGCATCTACTGAAACATTGGAATTGGAATTAAAAAATGAAACCAAAGAATTTATCCACAGTTATTTAAAAGATAGTTTTCATTGGGTGGATCTTGCCCAAGAGTGGCGCAATCATAAATTTAGTTATTTGGATAGCGATAAATCCATTAAATCCAAACACAGTAAATGGGCAACACAGCAAATGGAATTTTGTGAATTGCTACTAGATCCTGCAAGTAAATTCATGTCGCAACTCAATAAATTATTCGCTACAGAAACTATTGATTATACTTTTATAAACGACAGAATTCAAGCGGCTTATGGTTATTTTTATGATAAATTAGATAAATTAGAATATGAAATTTTATATAAAATTGAAGAAATAAAAAGGGTCAAACAAGTAAAACAATTTTATGATGAATTGTTGGTTTTAGAAGAATTGCAAACCAAGTCCATCTTGCGATTGATGAAAGCCAAACGAATGATCGAAGCCATTATCCATCAAAAAACAATTAGTAAAGAAAGCCTTAATTCTCCAGAAATCACTAATTACAAAGCCATTAAAATGGAACGGGTAATTGAAGATTTCAAGCGAAATAATCAAAATTTAATTGCCGATAAAGAAGATGTAAGTTTTTACGAACCTAAGAAAAAAAACACCGAAAAGACTCCCAAAAAATCGACTATTCAGATTACTTATGAATATTGGGTAGATAAAAATTCTATTGAAGAAATAGCCAATTTACGAAAATTAACCGTTGGAACTATATTATCGCATTTCACAAAACTAATTCAAGATAAGGCAGTTAGTATTAATGATATTATGCCAGAAGATAAAATAGAAGCATTAACCAAGGCATTTTATGGCTATAAAGAAGAATCATTAAGTCCAATGAAAGAACAACTTGGAGATACTTTTTCTTGGGAAGAATTACGAATGTTTAAAGCGAGTTTGAATTAAATTATCTGTTTAATCTGATTTTATTTCTAGCCTCTTCTGTAGTATATCCATTTTTACCTGAATCGGATGCGATCATAATTTCATCCAAATGATTTTTATATTCTTTAACGGTAAAAGGTTTTCCTGAAGTGGAATAAGCATAGATTTCACTATCCAACAACTCTTCTATTTGAGATAATAATTTAGAGTTTTGAACATCTAATATTCTATGAACTATATTTTTACGTTGTGTTTCTACATTCATACCTCAAATTTATAAAAACATTTTGATATTTAATCTACCCCAACAAATAAACTCCCAAAATTGCAGGAACAAAATAAATTGCAATGGTTTTAGCACCTTCATAATCTTTTACTAATCGTTGTCCGAAAAGCATCAAAAGTAGCGACACACAAGAAAAAACAGCGCCATAAAAACCAAATTCTCTACCGCCATTTATATAAAGTTCTAAGCATCCTAAAACGCATAAAATTCCAGCAACGAGTTCTAAAAACAATAAAATTCCAGTGGCTAAAGGCACCAGATTTTTTAGAAAAGTTTTTTCAAAAACTGGAATTAACCAAGCCATAGTATCCTTCCAGTGAAAAATTTTCTCGTGAGAAGACATGATAAAAGTAATAGCAAGAAAAATAAGTACCAGTATTGAAGTTGTATTGTTCATGAGGTTATTTTTTATGAATTAATCGAGTCAATTTTATAGATAAATCGGTTAAAATTATCTTGGCATTTCCGTTGCGTTCTATGTGGTAAGAGGCATCTGAAAGTTCTTTAAAAATATCCGAAATATTGTTTCCGTTTACAAAAGGAGCAAAGTTTTCTAGTTTAAATTTTTCAACTGTTGGCTCCATGTACACCAACTTATCCGCTTGATAATTAAGCAATAATGCCTGGCGAAACATATCGATACAATAATTTAAAAATTTCTTTTGTGCTTCTCGTCCCAAGCCTGCAATTTGGTCACTCCAAGCAATTAAATCCTGAATTGCAGCGGCATTTCCTTTGGCTCTAAATGCGGCTCGAACCCAATCTACAAACCATTTTTCAAAAGGTAATTCGTCGTTGTCTTCTTTTAGAATATGCAAGGCTTTGTTGTAATTTCCTTGTGCTTGGTGCGCAATTTTAAAAGCCATTTTATCCTCTACATTTTCTCGAGAAATCAATGCTTGGGTGATTACACTTTCGGGCAATCCATTAAAATGAAGCACTTGGCAACGCGAACGAATGGTTTGAATAATATCTTCCTCATTTTCCGAAATTAAAATAAAAACCGTTTTATCCGTAGGTTCTTCCAGAAGTTTTAAAAGTTTATTCGAGGCCGCAATATTCATTTTATCGGCCATCCAAATAATCATGATTTTATAACCACCTTCTAACGATTTTAAGGCTAACGATTTTAGAATTTCGGTAGCATCGTCTACACGAATTTCTCCTTGTTTGTTTTGAACGCCCAGCATTTTATACCAATCGAACAAACCTCCGTAAGAATTTTCCTTAATAAATTGCCTCCAATCTTGAATAAAATCAATACTTTTTGGCTTTGATTTTACATCTTCGGTTGTAACCGTAGGATACACAAAATGCAAATCGGGATGGGCTAAATGATTGAATTTTAAATTACAGGCTTCATTTTCACCCGAATTTTCATTCCCAATATTCTGACAAACAATATATTGTGCATAGGCAATCGCCATAGGCAAAGTACCAGAACCTTCAGGGCCAACAAATAGTTGCGCATGAGGAATTCTGCCTTGACTAGCACTCTTTATCAAGTGATTTTTAATATGTTCGTGACCTAATATTTCTGAAAAAAGCATAAGCAAAGATACTATAAAATTGCAACTAACATAAAATTTTACCCCTTAGCAAGCATAAAATTTAAACTTATAAAAGGCATCCTAGAATAAAAAAACAAAATGTCTATATTTGCATTTCATTACTAATTAACTCCGCACTTTCTTATGAAAACTCTTCTAGACTTTAATTTCAATAACAAAAAAGCAGTAATTCGTGTAGATTTCAACGTTCCTTTGGATGAAAATTTCAAGGTAACCGATGCTAACAGAATAGAAGCTGCAAAGCCAACTATTGATAAAATTCTTGCCGATGGCGGAAGCGTAATTTTAATGTCGCACCTAGGAAGACCAAAAGGAAAAGAAGATAAATATTCTTTAAAACATATTGTTGCCACAGTTTCTGAAGTATTAGGTTTGCCAGTTCATTTTGCTTCCGATTGTATTGGCGATGTTGCTCACAAGGCTGCTGCTGCGTTACAACCAGGTCAAGTTTTGCTTCTAGAAAATCTTCGTTTTTATGCTGAAGAAGAAGCAGGAGATGTTGCTTTCGCAAAAGAATTAGCGTCTCTTGGAGACATTTACGTAAACGATGCTTTTGGAACTGCCCATAGAGCGCATGCTTCAACAACTATCATCGCGCAATTTTTCCCAAATCATAAATGCTTCGGATTGCTTTTGGCAAAAGAAATTGAAAGTTTGAACCGTGTTTTAAACAATTCGGTAAAACCAGTTACTGCTATTCTTGGAGGGTCTAAAGTATCTTCTAAAATTACCGTAATCGAAAATATTTTAGATAAAGTAGACCACATGATTATTGGTGGTGGAATGACGTTTACTTTTATCAAAGCCTTGGGCGGAAAAATTGGAGATTCTATTTGTGAAGACGATAAAATGGATTTAGCAATTGAAATTTTGCATAAAGCAAAAGAGAAAAACGTTCATATTCACATTCCTGTGGATGTTGTAGCTGCTAATGCTTTTTCAAATGATGCGCAAACTCAAATTGTAGATGTAAGGGAAATTCCTGACGGATGGCAAGGTTTAGACGCCGGACCAAAATCGTTAGAAAATTTCCAAAAAATAATAATGGAATCTAAAACCATTCTTTGGAACGGACCTTTAGGCGTTTTCGAAATGGAAAATTTCGCCAACGGAACCATCACTTTAGGTAACTTCATTGCCGAATCTACAGCCAACGGCGCATTCTCTTTAGTAGGAGGAGGCGACTCAGTTGCAGCGGTAAAACAGTTTGGTTTGGAAGATAAAATGAGTTACGTTTCTACTGGCGGAGGCGCTATGTTGGAAATGTTAGAAGGAAGAGTTTTACCTGGAATTCAAGCAATTTTAGATTAAATTATTGACTTTAACAATAATTAAACATTTTAATACGTTATATATCAGTATGTTTGCAATTAAGCAATTCTTACTGTTACGTAATTATTGAAAAAAATAAATATGAATATAAAACACAAAATTACAACTATTCTATTGGTGGCCTCTGCATCTTTTTACGGACAAGATGTTGCTAACGCTCAGGATTCTATTGTAAAAAAAGAAATAAAAATCTCCTATCTTGACTCTATAAAATCCACTTTCGTATCCGATGAAATGGCCACTTGTATAGACAGTCTTTGGATGAAAGAGTTGACAACTTTGGATGTTTATGATGAAATGTCTTCGGATATTAAAAACGTAAATGTAGATCAGAAAGTAGATTTTGAATTACCAACCGAATTACTAAAAGAGCGCTTGAAAAAAATGGACGAGAAATCGCCATTTAACATTGAGTACAACATTGGTTTGGAGAATGTTATCAAATCTTTTTTGAAAAACAGAAAGAAAGCATTTGAAAGATTATTAGGGGTTTCGCAATATTATTTTCCGCTTTTTGAAGACGAATTAGCCAAAAACAATATTCCATTAGAGATAAAATATCTTGCTGTGGTGGAATCTGCTTTGAATCCTAGAGCAGTTTCAAGAGTTGGGGCAACTGGTTTATGGCAATTTATGTACCAAACCGGAAAACAATACGGCTTGAATATTGATTCGTATGTAGATGAACGAAGCGAGCCTTTAAAAGCAAGTCAAGCAGCATCGGTTTACATGAATAACATGTACAAAATTTTTGGTGATTGGGATTTAGTTCTAGCGGCATATAATTCGGGTCCAGGAAATGTTGCCAAAGCAATAAGACGTTCCGGAGGGCAACAAAACTATTGGAATATTAGAAAAAATCTCCCGAAAGAAACTCAGAATTATCTTCCTGCCTTTTTAGCAACCATGTATATTTTTGAATACCATAAAGAACACGGTATTGTTCCAAACAAAGCCGTTGCCAATCTTTTTGCAACCGATACAGTAGGAGTGCGAAGCCACATGACTTTCAAACAAGTTTCCGATTTATTGGATGTTCCTGTTTCTGAAATTCAGTTTTTCAACCCATCTTTTAAAAGAAATGAAATTCCGCACATAACAGGAGAAACTAATTTCCTTCGTTTACCAAAAAACAAAATCGCTATTTTCACTTCCAACGAAGATAAAATTTATGCTTATTTAAGTCACGAAGAGAGCAAAAGAGAGCGACCTAACGAAAGATTAGCAACTGTTAAACGCAACGATTCTACCAATACTTCATTCCAAGAAAAAGAATTTGTTACCAGAACTAAGTTTCATAAAGTGCGCAAAGGGGATAATTTAAATGAGATTGCCGACCAGTACAATGTTTCGGTTTCCGATTTAAAAAAATGGAATCATTTAAAGTCAAACAAAGCCCCTAAAGGAAGAAGTCTTAAAATACTTTCTATGGAACGTATAGCCTACAAAGAAACGAAACAAATTGTTGCGGATACTTCTGTTAAGCAAATTGTAGTAGCTAAAGACAAAGTTAAGGCAGTTGCTGCTGTGGAACCTAAATTCGAGAAAGTATTCAAAACCGAAAAAGTGGTTACCAATAAAGAAGTAACCAAAATACACAAAGTGAAAAGCGGGGATAACTTGGGAGGAATTGCTTCTAAATATGATGTTTCGGTTGCGGAAATTAAAAAATGGAACAAATTAAAAGGCGACAATATTGGTCTTGGCGATAACATTAAAATAATCAAAACCGAGAAAGTAACCACTATCGTTAGAAAAGAAGTAAAACAACCACTTGCTGAACGAAAAGAAGATATTGCTACAGTAGATCATAAAACTACTAAAGCCGAAAAAGGCAAGAAAGAAGAGAAAATAGATACTACTTCTAAATCCGAAAATTATTATGTAGTTGCCAAAGGAGACAATTTATTTACCATTGCAAAAAAGAATAACATTAGTGTTGCCAATTTAAGAGAGTGGAATACAATTATCGATAACAATGTAAAAGTTGGTTCCCAATTAATTATTTCCAATGTTAGTTTGGCCGAGGCTAGAGAGGAAGAAGCAAAACCTAAAACCGACCTTAAAAACGTAGAACACGTTGTGGAAAAAGGCGAATATTTAGGAACTATTGCCAGAAAATATAATGTTACCATTAATGATCTTTTAGAATGGAATTCTTTATCGGATACCAACATTAAACTTGGTGATAAATTAGTAGTTGGAAAAGAAGAAGTAACCAATACAAAAGATAAAAACTCATTCAAAGAGGCTTATGCATCTAAAGATAAAAAAGTAAAAGAAATTTTATACCAAGTTAGAAAAGGCGATACGTTGCTTAAAATAACGCAAAAATTTCCTGGAATTACTATTGCCGACATTAAAAAATGGAACAATATTAAGGGAGAAAGCGTAAAACCCGGAATGAAATTAAAAATAAACGGATAATACAAAAATCTTATATAAATTTGGGCTTTATTTCTTATTATGAATAAAGCTCATTTTTTATTGCTACTAACCGCAATCGCCATTACTTCTTGTAACACTAAAGAAAAGAAACAGGTAAATGAAACTTCTGGTAAAACCAACGAGGTATCGGTTATTATTGATGACCAACTTTGGAACGGTGAGGTGGGCGATAGCATGAGAAATAAATTTGCATCGCCAGTTTTAGGGCTTCCGCAAGAAGAACCCGTTTTCACTTTAAATCAATATCCTGTTAAGCTATTGGAGGGTTTTATGACCAATAGTAGAAACATTATCATGGTTAAAAAAGAAGCCAGAAGTCAATTTCGAATTGAGACTAACGAATATGCCAATCCACAAGTGGTGGTGCACATTTCTGGAGAAACAGTGCAAGAAATTTTAGATACTATTCAAAATAACGATTCGTTAATTATTTCCAAAATTAAAGAATCGGAAATTAAAGTATACCAAGAAAAAATAAAGCGCGATTCCCTTTTCGATGTTTCTAAAATCCGAAAGAAATTCAATGTGCAATTAAACATTCCCATAAAGTATAAAATGGTTTTGCATGGAAAAAAATTTATTTGGCTTAAAAAAGAAATCACCAGTGGCAATTTGAGTTTGATTTTTTATCAAATACCTTATAGCAGCATCAAAGACAACAGCAATGCGGTTAAACGGATTACCCATATTCGCGATTCAATAGGCAGAATTTACATTCATGGCGCTGTTCCAAGAACTAGAATGGTTACCGAGCCCGCGTTTTCGCCTTATCTTTCTAAAACCAAAATTTATAATAAGCCCACTTTTGAAACCAAAGGAAATTGGGAATTACTAAACGATTTTATGAGCGGCCCTTTTATTAATTATGCTATTGTAGACCAACCCAACCATAGAATTTTAGTTATAGAAGGATTTTGTTATGCACCATCCAAACAAAAAAGAGATTTAATGTTTGAATTGGAAGCCATTATCAAATCGGTACAATTTTTAAAAAAGAAATAAATCCCCAACTATCAAAATCATGCAGGAAACCATAAAATGGAAAATAAAGCGATTTAACGAACTTTCTCTACAAGAACTGTATTCTTTACTAAAACTTCGTTCGCATGTCTTTGTAGTGGAGCAAAACTGCGTTTATCAAGACATTGATGGCAAAGATGAAAAAGCATTACACCTACTTGGGGAGTTTAATGATGAAATTGTGGCTTATGCACGATTGTTTAAAGCGGGAGATTATTTTGAGAATGCCTCTATTGGCAGGGTAGTAATTCACCCAGATGCTCGAGATAAAAAATGGGGACATGAGATGATGCAACAAGCAATCACAGGAATTGAAAGCCATTATAATTCCAAAAAAATTACTATTTCAGCACAGTTATACCTCAAGAAATTCTACGAAAGTCATGATTTTGTGCAAACGAGTGAAATGTATCTGGAAGACGATATTCCGCATATCGAAATGAAACGAGGGTAGTTATATTTTCGTTATCAGAATTTCAACTCTTTTGTTAAACTGCTCATCAGCACCTAGAATAGGGAATTGTCTTCCATATCCTTTATGGGTCATTCGTTCGCTTGAAATTCCTTTTTCAATAAGATAATCATATATTTTTTGAGATCTAGTTTCCGATAAATTGGTTTTACCTGAAACCCTATCAAAAGCATCTTTATATTTTGGAGGAATACAACAAACATGTCCTTGAATTTCTATAGATACATTTGGATTTAATACTAAGAAGTCCACAATTTTTTTTAATTCTGCTTCTGCCTCTTCTTCCTCATCAAAGATAGTTGACCCTCCTTTAAAAAAAAGTTTTTTGATAATTACTTTATCGCCTACTTTCAAATCATCGGAAAAAGTTTTATAATTGGAATAAATATCTTTTATAGTTTTTTTTGTAATAACCGAATCTTTATCCATTTTTGTATATGCGATTTGGATCGTAACTTTTCGGTTATTCTTTCGTTCTTGTTCTATAGGAATAGTATTTGACAATGCTATTTCGCCTTTGCCCTCCACAATTTTAATAGTTGCATTGAACTCTTTTTGTATGAAATTTTCAACAGAAACAGCACGTTTTTTGGATAGAATATAATTGTCTTCAGAGGATCCAATGTCATCACAAAAACCTTCAATAGAAATGGATTTTACAATAGTATTCTCTACAGAAAAAAAGGAAATTAACTTCTCTTTTTGTTCCGATTGTAAAGTAAAATCATTAGAATCAAAAAAAACGGTAATAGTTTCATTTGTGTTTTGAGCAAACAATAAATTTGATAAAAGCACAAATAAAATTAAAGTTTTATTCATCATATCTTAGTTATAACCAATTCTACACGTCTATCATATTCCGGTTCTTTCCCAAGCGGAACCGTGTTACCATACCCTTTAAAAGTCATTCGGTTTTTTGGAACCCGACGAAAAGCTAAATATTTATATACTGACTGCGCTCTATTGATAGACAATTGTCTTTTTTTAGTGTCTTTATCAATTGCCTCTTTTTGATTTGGTGGCGTACAACATACGTGTCCTTGAATTTCAAATTCAATATTTTTATAGCGCAAGGTTAGTAATGCTACTTTATCTAATTCGATTTTAGCTTTAGATAATAAATGGCTACTTCCTTTGTCAAATAAAATGTTTTCCAAATAAATATGATCCCCCACAACATGATCTTTTTGAAGCATGTCGTAAACTCCTGGCAATACTAATTTTGGCAACTCTTTTAGATTCATTACAATATCAACACGTCTATTTTTAGATCGCTTTTCTGGAAGATTATCTAAAATATCATCATCAATAAGTATTTTTCCTTTTCCCTCAATGGTAACAATAATTTTACTTTTAATACCATTTTCGGTTAGTTTAGTTTGAATGGTATTTGCTCTATTGGTAGACAATATAAAGTTATAATCATCTTTTCCGATATCATCGGTATATCCAAAAATCTCAACAGATTCAATACGAGTGGAATCGCTGTTTTTAATGAAATCGACAACTTCGTTAGCTTGTTTGTCGTCTAAGGAATATTTGTCAAATTCAAAATAAACAGACTTCACAGCCTCTTCTTGTGCGTAGGTAAACCCTATAAAAAGTAGGGGTAAAAATTTTAAAAATCGGAGCATTACTGTAATATTTTAGTATATTCTACAGGGTTAGATAAAATAGAAGTCGCTTTGGCAATTTCAACATTATTTTTTAGGTAATATTGGTATAGCCCTTCTTTGTATTGGTAGCGTTTGATGATTTCCTCTAAAATTAATTTCTTAATTTCTTTCTGATTTTTGTCTAATAATGCCTCTTCACTTTTTTGCAAAGCAGCCATTAGTTGATCGTATTGGGTTTGAATAGTATCGTCAATTTTTTCTTTTTTAGCCTTTTCCAAAGTGGCTTTTAATGCCAATTCGGTTTCGGTATCAAAACTTATCTTCTCTCTTTTTAAAAATGCTTTAAAGTCGGTATAATCCCCATCGGTAAGGGTTGGAATCTTATCGCCAAGATTCGGGTTTTTATAATAATAGTACGTAACGTAATTAAAAATTCCATCATTTTTTTGCAAAACATCGGCAATAGTACTTGTTTTAGAATCGGCTAATTCTACATCGGGTTGAATTCCACCGCCATCATAAACCGTTCTTCCTTTCTTGGTTTTAAAGGCGTTGTATTTAGATGCGTCCGTTCTTACGGCTTTACCCTCCTTGTCTTTATGCCAGTAATCTAAGGCCTGAATACATCTTCCTGCAGGAGTGTAATAACGAGAAATTGTTACTTTAACTTGTGTTCCATAGGTCATGTCTATTGGGCGTTGCACCAATCCTTTTCCAAAACTACGGCTGCCCACAATTACCGCTCTATCTAGATCTTGTAGGGCTCCCGACACAATTTCAGAGGCCGAGGCACTTTTTCCATTTACAATAATTACCAAAGGAATGTCTAAATCTACAGGTTCGTTGCTGGTTTTGTAAATGTTGTTATACTTAGGGTTTTTAGATTTTGTGGTTACAATGATTTCGCCTTTAGGCACAAAAAGATTGCACACATTTACGGCTTCATTTAATAATCCGCCAGGATTTCCTCTTAGGTCTAAAACAATTTTTTCGGCACCATCTGCTTTTAGTTTTTCAAGAGCTTCTTTGGTTTCTTGTGTTGTTTTTCTATTGAAAGCTGTAAGTGCTATGTAACCTGTTTTGTCATCTATTTTAGAGAAAAAAGGTACCGCTTTAATTTCTACTTCATCCAAAACAATTTGGGCAGTAAGTGTTTTTCCTTGACGGATGTATTTCACATCCACCTTAGTATTTTTAGCCCCTTTTAGCAATTGAGTAGCATCGTCCTTAAAATCGGCAAGAACAACATCGCCAATTTGAATAATTGCATCTCCAGCCTTTAAGTTAGCTTTGTCTGCAGGAAACCCTTTGTATATTTCTTTTACAATTAATTTTTCTTCTTTACGAGTCATTATTGCACCAACTCCAGTGTATTCGCCCGTATTGTTGATTTTAAATTTTACAACATCCTGTTCGTTGAAATAGTTGGTATAAGGGTCTAAATCGGCAAGCATGCTTTTAATGGCTTTATCCATTAATTCTGCCGGATTCACTTCATCCACATAATTTTGATTTACGGTTTTGAAAAGCGTCGTAAAGATTTCGATTTGCTTTGCTATTTCAAAAAAATCGTCTTTGAAACTAGCCGCAAAAAACAAAAATCCAGAAGCGACAACCGGAATAATATATCTTTTTTTAAAGTAGGTAAGCATGGTAATTTTTTATTTTCTAATTTGTAAAGAACGCAATGTTCAAATATACTATTTAACCTTTAATAACCTAAATTTTTAAAATTTCCTTAAGAATTTTATCCTACAATTAAGTTTGTTGGTTTTTTGTAAGTATCCATTTTTCAAATAATTGTAGCGTTTTTTCATGTATTTCTTGATAACTCAACCGTTCCTTAGTTTGATAAAAAAACATCATAGCATACGGCTTATCTAAATTTTCGTACAATAAATGCTTGTTCAGTCGATAACATTCCCGCAAAACACGTTTGAAATAATTTCTATCTACGGCATTTTTAAAATTTCTTTTAGAAACCGAAACACCAAACAATAATTTTTCATCTACTCCTTCAATAGGGGCATACACCAAACGCAAGGGGTATTTTGAGACTGATTTTCCTTCTGAAAACAATAAGTCTATTAACTTCCTGCTTTTTAATTTTTCTTCTTTCGAATAAGTAAAATCTTTATTTTCAATCAAAATTATTTGGTGTTGTAAATATTGTAAACCATTTTCAAATCATTATAGTTGATGTAAAACTGCATTCTATCCCCCTCTTTTTTTCTAGTAACAATTAGAATAACACATTTTGCTCCATCGTTATCAGTACAATTAAAACCCATTGTATCATCATTTTCAGTAGAAACTTTTTCCAAATAAGAATCAATTTTATACAATTGTAATTCTTTCGAATTCACTATAAATCGGTCTTTTTTACCATCTAAAGTAATTAAAACCTCTGCTTTTTTAAATTCCGACCATTTGTTCCAAGCGCCTTTATTGTTTTTATCCATAACACTAAGGCTACTGGTTTTAAAACGGTACACCTGTGCGGTAGTTCTTTGAAAACCACAAAACAACACAGTTAAAAGTAATAAATAACGTAATGATTTCATAAATATGATTTAATCGGGTGTAAAACTACAAATTCTATTCTAAAAATAAAGCGTTCTGGTAGAGAACGCTGTTTGAATTATTTTATTTTGTGTGAGTTGTTTTTAGTGACAACTCTAATTTCACATCTATTGATTTTTTGAATGAATAGGGTGTTTTTTCGCATATTTAAAATCTATTGGTCTAGTTTTTTAGGTTTTTTGTCGATAAATTATTTTTTTATTTCAATAATTAGTTTTATTCTTGTTCAATAGAATTTAAATAGTATCTGCAAATGTAACCCCTGTATTTGCTGAGTTTTTTGTTAGCGATTGTAATAATACCTAACGTTTTTCTTGTTTAAACCGCTATTTTTTTAAGGAATAGCAATTTAAACGCACTAATTAACCTACAAAATTTATTGAAATTATTGTTGCTTAAATGATATTGAGCAAACAATAAGTAAGAATTACCTTAAGTAATTTTTTGTTGAAAATAGAATTTTTCAGCAGATGATGTGCTTAGTTAATTTACAACAACAATTTTTTAAATTTAAGTTGTTTACGATTTTTTATTTATATATAAATTAATTACACCCAACGGGTTAAAAAGAACTATAGTAGCGACAATCTACCCAAATATAGGTGTATATACGCTACTTTGTTGCGGCAATATACAAGTTGTATGAAACCATTGAGCTACACGAAGCGTAAATAAAACGCCTAAAAAGTGAGATGGAAAATAAAAAAACGTTCTGTATAGCCTTGAAGCGGAATTAAAACCTTCGAGGAATTTTGTTTAACTTTCTAAAAAAAATATTATGAATAATTCAGAAATTTTAAAAGGCCTTTCAATTGAAGAATTGGAAGCAAGAAATGAGTTTTCAGCAGCTGTAGAAGATGCTGAAGCTGGGTGTGTAATTTGTTCTTGCTAAGAAATTAGTAATTTTACACAAAAATTTAAGGACGAGAAAACTCTCGTCCTTATTTTCTAAATTGATAGACAATAATTAAAATGTACAGTAAGATAGAAATATACAATACCGATTTTACAGATAAATACCTTCTAAAAGTAGAAGATAAAACAATGTATGTTGGCTTTTTAATAAAAGAAGTAGTTGAACTTCTAAAAGAAAACAAAACAATAAACCAAATAATTAATATACTTAATTTTAAACATCAAATTGATTTAAAAGAAGAAGATATAAATGAAATAGTTACAAATAAAATTAACAATTTTGTTCAACAAAAAAATATAACTACACTAGTAAAACTTTTTAAAATACTTGACCCAAGTAAATTTACGTTTCCTTTTATTGTAACCACTATTTTTGATAAAAAAATATTCTACCCTTTTTTATCCATAATTTTAGTATTAAATTCATTCCTTTTTTTCTCACAAGGTAATCAACCACTAAAAACCACAACAGATTGGCTAATTTGGGCTATTTTATTAATACTCATTTTAATACTTCACGAATTAGGTCATACCGTTTCTGCACAAAAATTTAATGTAAAGGTTCACGAACTTGGTTTTGGTATTTACTCTATTTTTCCAGTATTTTATGTAGATTTAGGTGAGTCTTGGAAACTGAAAATTGAAAAAAGAACTGTTATAAATTTTTCGGGAATTTTTATACAATTAATTTTAGGTTGTCTATTCTATACATTATACTTTTATTATAATAAGCCAATTTTCATTCATATTTTTCACACAAATTTTCTCATTATAATTTTAAACTTAAATCCATTTTTAAAATTTGACGGATATTGGATAGTTTCAGATTTATTGAATGAGAAAAATTTAATGGAAAAGTCAAATAATATTTTAAAAGAAATAGTTGCTTTTAAAAAAGTAAAAGAAAAAAGAGTGCTAATATTTTACTCTATATTTAGATTAACCTTTCTCATTTGGATAATTTATATTATTTCAAATAGCACATTCAAATTTATCCTAAAACTAATAAACAATAATAGTGTAAAATGGAATGATTATTTACCAATTATATTTTTAATCTATTTCATTTACAGAGCAATAAATAATAAACTAAAAAAAGCAATATGAATTTACAAAAAGAAAAAGAAAAGTACAAAGAAAAACTAAACCAACCCTCACAAGCTGAAATTGACAAGTATAGTTTTAGTTTTGCTTTATTTAGTGCAAATATTAAAAAGTTTTTACCACATATTCCAAAGTCTGATTACAAAAAATATTTCCAAGAAACACTATATCATAAATGGATTTCAGGACTTGAACAGCACGATATGGAATATTTAAAGCGAACCAAAGTCATTAATAATAGTTCTATAGATTTAGAAAATCTCAACATAAAACAACCTTTAATATTTGCTTCCTTTCATTTAGGTTCTTACCGTTCTTTCAATTCTATTTTATATGAATTAGGACATAAAATAGTAATTGTAATAGATGAATCCGTTTTTATAAAACAGCAAGAAAACATACTAAATAATGTTGGTCCGTTATTAAAACGCAAAGAAAGTTCTGATTTTATTATCCTTAATGTAATGGATAAAACCTCTATTTTTAAACTCAAAAATCTAATTGAACAAGGTTATATAATGAGTGTTTATTTAGACGGAAACACAGGCATAAATTCTGATAATGTTACTTTTTCAAAAAGTTACATTCCAATCCAATTTCTAAACAATACTATTTATGTGAAAAATGGGATTGGAAAATTAGCCGCTTTACTAGGAGCTAAAATTATTCCTATCATTGCTCATCGTGATGGAGAAGAAAATAATCATATCGAATTCTATAAAGAAATTCAAATTTCAGACTTTGATAATAAGCAAGAATTTGCAGTTAAATCAATAGAAAAAGCATACAATTTATTTGAAGAAATGCTATATAAATATCCAACTCAATGGGAATCGTGGTTATATATTCATAAATGGTTTAAAAGAGACTTTTCTACACCTTTTAATTTTGAAAGTGATAATGTAAGTGTAAATAAATTCAACGACAAAAGATATGCAATTTTTAAATTAGTTGATTCTTTTTTCCTCTTTGATTTATTTGATTATCAATCCTATCCTATAACTCCAGAAATATCAAAAGCATTAGAAAGTAATAATTTTTCAGAGATTGATACTACTTTATTAGAAGAATTAAAAACTAAAACTATCATTTTATGAAAAATATCCTTATTACATTATTAGTCTTATTTTCTTTAAAATCATATTCACAAACCAACATAGTTATTGGTTCTAAAATTAGAACCGAAAACAATACTTGTGAAAACGAGAACACTGAAAAAATAATCTTACTTGAAATGAAATCAGGTGATAATTACAGAACAGTTAAGAAAATTACAATTAAAAATTGTTTAAATTATTATACATTCCCTAAATTTTTAGGGAAGTTTAGAGCTACTGTAAATGCTGAAAATTACCAACCAAATTCTTTAGAATTTGAAATAAAAGCAACTTCAAAAGATACTTTAATGTTAGACGAAATTGTTTTAAACAAACAAATGGTAACTACGCTACAAGAAGTTACAATTTTAGGTATTAAAAAAGAATATATAAAAATTGATGCTGATAAAACTACCGTTTTAGTCAAAAGTAATGAAATGTTAGCAGAAGGTAGTGCCTACGATGCTATTACAAAATTACCAAGTGTATTATTAGACCCAAACGGAAATGTAATATTAAACGGAAAGGCAGTAAGTATTTGGATTGACGGACAACCAAGCGGATTAACAGGGCAGGATTTAGTGAACTTTTTAAATAATTTACCTGCGAACGTGATAGAAAAAATAGAAATTATATCAAATCCTGGAGCTTCCTACGATGCCAATACATCAGGTGGAATTATTAATATCATTACTACCACAAAAACAATGAAAGGTTTAAGCGGAACGCTAAACTCATATTACGGCAGAAGCAACTATGATAAATTTGGTTCTTCATTAGTACTAAATGGAAAAATAAAAAAAGTAGGTTGGCAAGTGTCAACAGGATATAGCGAAAATAACTCAAGCGAAGACAAGACAATGAAAAGTAAATTTTCAGATTACAACCCAAATATGACTTTAAATCAAAATTACTTTTCAAAAAATTCAAATAAACCTTTCTTTTTAAGAACTTCTCTTGATTACGCCCTAACAAAAAATGCAAATATTGGTTTTAAATACAACTTAAATAGTAATAAAAACAAATCAAATACAGATGGAACAATTTTAAGCGAAAATGCAATTCCTAATTTTACATTTAATAGTGTAAGCAAACCAACTGAAAGTAATACACAAAATGAAATTATTTTATATTATAGACAAAAAATTGATACTTTAGGAAGAGAATTAAATGTATCAACAAATTTTTCAATATTTGATAAAGAGAAAAATAATTTAGTTTCTCAATACCCTTCAAATACAACAAATAGTTATAGTATTTCAAATAATACATTGAAAATTAATAATAATTTTTTTAAAGCAGACCTTACAATACCCTACAAAAAAATAGATTTCACCATTAATATAGGTAGTAAATTATCTTTTAGTAAAGTAAATTCTGCTGGATTATATAACTTAAATAATGCTTCTAATTCTATTTTTTCAAATCCTATATATTTAGACGAACTTCAATTTAATTATAACCAATCCAACTATGCCTTTTATATAGAAGCAAGTAAGAAAATAAAAAAATTAAGTTTAAATGCAGGTTTACGTTATGAGTATTTTAAAATAAAAAGTAATGTTGAAAACACCAATTCAAACTTCAATCAAAATTTTTCAAACTTTTTTCCAAGTGCCAGTTTATTGTATAATCTTGCAGAAAGTGTAGATTTCACTTGCTCTTACACAAGAAAAATAGAACAGCCCGGCTATTCAGAACTCGACCCAAATATTAGCGGAAATTTTGATAACTACACACAAATTCAAGGAAATCCAAAATTGCAACCTAATTTTTATAATAATTTTGAAGCAAAATTATCAGTATTAGAATATGCTTATTTAGGTTTTAATTATAGTTACTCAAAAACAGAAAATTTATTAGTCATTGAAAATTTAGGAAACCTAAAAACATCACAGACCTACAAAACTTTTGAAGGATTAAAAAATTATGATTTTTCAATTGGTTTACCAATACCCTATGCAATATTCACAGAAGGTTCAAAATTTTTTAAAAAAGAAATAAATATTGATAAATTAAGTTTCTTATATTTAGTTGCTGGTTATAATTATTACAAAATTAATAATGCAGACGAGTATGTATCTAATTTTAAACCATATTATTATATTAATGCCTATTCACAAATTGTTTTACCATTTAAACTAAAATTAGGACTTAATTATTCTTATGTAACTAAAGGGACGTATCAAATCTATCAAATAGACAGCCCAATTCACAAATTAGATGCAACATTAAGTCGTTCTTTTTTAAACAAATCTTTAAAAGTTACTTTAAGTGCAAGAGATATATTTAAGACTTTCAAAACCAATGCACTTACACAAGCAAATAATATAAATGTAGATTATTCATTATTAAATGATACCCAAAGTTTCCGAGTAGGTATAAGTTACAATTTTGGTAAATTTTCTGCTTTACATAAACAAAAAGAAACAGAAGATGAAGAAGAATTAAAGAGAATAGAAAAGAAAAGTGAAATTGGCCCCAAAACGGAATAAAAATGAAAAGAAGAAAGAAACGCCGTTAGGCGTTTTCTTCTTTATATATTTTTATATCTTTGTAATCTAATCCCCGCTCCCCGAAGAGTTCTTTAGTAACGTTGCGCTCTGCGAGGTCTCCCGACCTCGTAGCCACAAAAACCAACACACTCGCTCGTGTCCTACGGATTTACAAACTGGGCGGTGATTACCTTACTATAACACCTTCAACAAACAAAATTGGCACTTCTTCGGTGGCCTCTTCGTTAACGGTGTTTTTTCTAAAAATAAATTTTTTGTCGTATAAGGTGTTTCCTATGAAATAGGTCACCATAAACTCATTGTTGAGTGCTAGCACACTCTTTTCAATCATTTCTACTTTTACTACCGAAACGGATGGCACTTGCACGAATGCGTGGCGCAAGAGCGCCGTTTTTTTCATTTCACCATCTAGGGTGCCAAAGGCTTTGGAAACGACCATTACGCCTTCTAAATTGAAGTCGGAGTCGTTAACTAAATAGACGTTCCAAACTTTTTCCATAAAGTCATCGCTCCATTCGGGAACGGCTGCTAGGAATACGTTTTCTACTTCGGGGATGGTGATGTCTGCTTTCATGATTGTTGTTGTTTTGCCACTAAGACACTAAGTCGCAAAGGTTTTTTTCTTAAAGTTCTTTGTTGTTTTGCCATTAAGCCACTAAGTCGCGAAGGTTTTTTTTCTTACCTCAGCCGTGGTTTATTATTATTATGTTGCTTGAAACTTTTATTTTCACTCGATAATCATTGCCAAATAGCCCTGATTGCAGTGGAAATCCTGGCATTGCGATAAACGAAAGTAGTATTGGATTGCTTCGTTCCTCGCAATGCCAGATTGAAACGGAAAGCAGGAATTGCCTTTACTAAAATGCCCGAAACTTTCGCTTCTGAAAATTTTTACTTTAAATTTATACCTAACAGGTTAAGAAAACCTGTTAGGATGGTGCTATATATTGGCTTTGAATTGCTCTAAGAAACGGATGTCGTTTTCGTAAAACATACGGATGTCGCCAATTTGGTACAATAACATTGCAATGCGCTCAATTCCCATTCCGAATGCAAATCCGTTGTACTCTTCGGGGTTGATGCCGCAGTTTTTCAATACGTTTGGATCTACCATGCCGCAACCTCCAATTTCTAACCAACCGGTTCCTTTGGTGATGCGGTAATCGGTTTCGGTTTTTAGTCCCCAGTAAATATCAATTTCGGCACTTGGCTCGGTGAAAGGGAAATAACTTGGACGCAAACGGATTTTAGATTTTCCGAACATTTCTTTGGTGAAATACAAAAGGGTTTGTTTTAAATCGGCAAAAGAAACGTCTTTGTCAATATACAAACCTTCGACTTGGTGGAAAATACAGTGCGACCGCGAGGAAACCGCTTCGTTACGGAATACTCGTCCTGGAGAAATGGTTCGGATGGGCGGTTTGTTGTTTTCCATGTAACGCACTTGCACGGATGAGGTGTGGGTGCGCAACAATACATCGGGATTGGTTTGGATGAAAAAAGTATCTTGCATGTCGCGTGCCGGATGGTATTCTGGCAGGTTTAATGCGGTGAAATTATGCCAATCGTCTTCAATTTCTGGTCCTTCGGAAACGTTGAATCCGATGGTAGAAAATATGTCGATAATTTGGTTTTTAACTATAGAAATAGGGTGACGAGAGCCAATAGAAATGGGTTCGCTTGGGCGGGTTAAATCGCCATAGAAACCTTTTATTTCTTCTTTGCTTTCTAGTTCTTCCTGAATGGATTTTACTTTTTCTTCGGCAACCGCTTTAAGGGTATTGATTACTTGCCCGAAGTCTTTTTTCTGGTCGTTAGGAATGTTTTTGAACTCGGTGAAAAGTTCTTTCAGCAAGCCTTTACTTCCTAAATATTTGATGCGGAATTGCTCTAAAGATTCTTTGTTTTTGTCATTGAATGCTTTAGCCTCTTCGATATGTTGTTTAATCTTGTCTATCATCGGGATTTCTTTGAAGGTGCAAATTTAAGTAAAAAGGTTGTAGGTTGTAGGTTGTAGGTTGTAGGTTTTTTAAAAAATTCAACAATCAACAATCATTAATCAACAATCGTTAATCAATTAGTTCTTTTTCGATAAAATAATTCACAATGGCTTCTTTCATTAAAACCGATTGTTCTCCTGCTTTTAATGGCGGAAGTTCTTCTTTTATGGTGTAATGGGGCCAGCCTTCTTTATCTACAAAGTCGAATTGGTAATAGCCATAAGGCTCTAGCAATCGGCAAATGGCGATATGCATGAGGTTTAGTTTTTCGTCTTTTTTAAATAATTGCTGGAATCTGCCAAATTCTTGCACTCCGATAAGGTAAATTATGGCATCCAAATCTAAATCTTCGCCTTGCGAAAATTGATTGGAGAGGATGGCAACGACATTTTCCCAGCGTTCTTTTAGTTGTATATCTCTTGACATTGAATAGTTACGAGTTTAAAGTTGCGAGTTTAAAGTTTTTAAAATTATATGCAACCAATTTATTTCAGCAAAGATAGTAAGTAGAATTTTGACATTAGAATATTCTTTTATCTTTGCAATTCATTTTTAGATAAACTATGGGTTTTATAGATATTGTTTTAGGCGCATTATTGGTTTTTGGATTGATTCGTGGTTTACGAAACGGCCTTATTGTGGAATTTGCTTCGTTGATTTCGTTCTTCGTAGGAATTTATTTAGCGGTAAAGTTTTCTTCGGTGCTTGGAGATAGCAAAACGGCTAAAGTAACTGCTTTTGTAATTATACTAATAATTGTTATTCTTGGAATTCACTTACTAGCAAAAACGCTTTCTAAAATTGCTAGCGCTATGTTGTTGGGAGGATTAAACAAAATAGGCGGTGCTGTTTTTGGAACTTTAAGAACGGCTTTATTCTTGGGTGTGATTTTGAGTTTATTTCAAAAGGTAAACATCAACAATACTTTAGTTTCGAAAGAAACACAGGCTAAATCTATCTTTTTTAATCCGATTTTAAAAACGTCGGAGTTTATGTTTCCGGTTTTATCGAATTGGTTTACGGATTTGAAGAAGGAGGTTTAGTGTTCAGTGATCAGTGTTCAGTCATCAGTGTTCAGTTTTCAGGTTCGGAACCTCAAAATTCAGGTTAAAAGGGTGAAAATTCAGGTAAATAACCTGAATTTTCACCCTTTTTACTCGAAATTTCACCTTCTGAGCCTGAAATTTCACCCTTTTTGCCTCAATTTTCACCCTTTTTGCCTCAAATTTCAGTCTTTTTACCTCAAATTTCAACTCAAAGACTCAAATTTCAGTCTTTTTGCCTCAAATTTCATTTTTTGGTCTTTATAAACTGATAGCTGATTACTAAATTCTGCTTTCTGACCACTGAGCACTGACCACTGAACACTGCTAACTATATTAAAGCATTCCTAACTCCAACTTTGCTTCTTCGCTCATTAAATCTTTGCTCCAAGGTGGATCAAAAGTGATTTCAACTTCACAAGATTTAATAGTGTCTATTTTAGTTACTTTTTCTTCCACTTCACGTGGCAAAGTTTCGGCTACAGGACAATTAGGAGAAGTTAAGGTCATCAATACTTTTACCTCATTTTCTTCATTAATCATTACATCGTAAATCAATCCTAATTCGTAAATATCTACTGGAATCTCTGGGTCGTAAATACTTTTTAAAACTTTTACAACCGATTCTCCTAAATTAATTTCGTCTTTAAATTCTTCCATAATTATTGCATTGCGAGACCTTAAAAATCTCACGTTAGTTTTTGTTTTTAATTTTTAGCATTAAATGCCAAAGCGTACATTTTTATTTGTTTGATCATCGAAACTAAACCGTTGGCACGTGTTGGAGATAAATGTTCTTTCAAGCCAATGGCATCAATAAAATCAGTATTGGCATCTAAAATATCAGTGGCTTTTTGGTTGGAAAAAACGCGTAATAAAATGGCAATAATTCCTTTGGTAAGAATGGCATCACTATCGGCAGTAAAAACTATTTTGTCTTCCAATAATTCGCCATGAACCCACACTTTCGACTGGCATCCTTTTATTATATTTTCATCCGTTTTGTATTGTTCATCAATCAAGGGCAACGATTTTCCTAAGTCAATTATATATTCGTAACGTTGCATCCAATCGTCAAATAATGAAAATTCGTCTACAATGTCAGCTTGGAGTTCTGTAATGCTCATCTTGGTATGTTTTTGGTTATTTAGGATTACCTAATAACACAATTTTATTTACAATTTTTTCTATTTCTACCGGAGGAACCCCATGATCAAAATCTAAGGTTTGGTACTCTTTTTCTTTATAGGTAACTTTTAAGTTGGCAATGGCAGCCCCATCATAAAATCGTTTTTGAGTTGGATCTTTAAAGGTTGCCAAACTATCTAATTTAACCAATTTAAAAAGCTCCACTAACGCATTCCAATCGGCATCTGAAATCTTAGTTGCATCTCCTTTGCTTTCATCCCCTCGGGTTTTGTTTACAAATACTTCGTGATTTTGAATGGTGATTTTTTGATAAAATCCTCTCGTGTTGGCGGTGTATACAATTTCCGCAGTAGCAAGGTCATTTTGAGCTTCTTTAGAGCATCCTTTTGCCATAAAAAGAGAGATAAATAAAAGTGCAATTGTTTTCATAATTTTATTTTTTTAAGACAACATCATTTTTGCTTTTTGCAAGGCTTCTACAAAGATATCAATTTCTTCTTTGGTATTATAAAAGGCAAAACTTGCTCTTATCGTTCCAGGAATTTTAAAGAAATCCATAATCGGTTGCGCACAATGGTGTCCGGTTCGTACTGCAATTCCTAATTTATCGATTATCGTACCAATGTCATACGGATGAATTCCTTCCATATTAAAAGATATTACAGACGTTTTATTTGCGGCAGTACCGAAGATTTTTAACCCTTCTATTTGTAGTAATTTTTCGGTTGCATAAACCAATAGTTCGTGTTCGTAAGCAGCAATGTTATCAAATCCGATTTCGTTCAGATAATCAACTGCAGTTCCAAGTACAATTCCACCTTCTATATTTGGCGTTCCGGCTTCAAATTTATGAGGTAAATCGGCATACGTCGTTTTCTCAAAAGTAACCGTGGCAATCATTTCGCCTCCTCCTTGATATGGGGGTAGTTTATTTAGCCAAACTTCTTTTCCGTAAAGGATTCCAACCCCAGTTGGCCCACAAATTTTATGTCCAGAAAAAACATAAAAATCACAATCTAACGCCTGAACATCGGGCTTCAAATGAGGAACAGCTTGTGCACCGTCAATTAAAATTGCAGCGCCAAATTGGTGCGCTTTTTCAATCATGTATTCAATTGGATTAATCGTTCCCAAAGCATTGGAAATATGATTAACGGCAACAATTTTAGTTTTATCCGAAAGTAATTTATCGTATTCCGACATGATTAATTCCCCGTTTTCATTCATCGGAATCACCTTCAAAATAGCACCTGTTCGTTCGCATAACATTTGCCAAGGAACAATATTACTATGGTGTTCTAAAGCCGAAACCAAAACCTCATCGCCCGATTTTAAAATTGAAGCAAATCCGTTGGCAACTGCATTAATAGCATGGGTAGTTCCCGAGGTGAAAATTACTTCGTGCGGGAATTTGGCATTAATATGACTTTGGATTTTACGCCTAGAAACCTCATAAGCATCGGTCGCTAATTGACTTAACGTATGCACCCCACGATGGATGTTCGCATTGATTTCTTCGTAGTATTTGGTAATTGCATCAATAACCACTTTTGGTTTTTGCGAGGTGGCTCCGTTATCGAAATAAACAAGCGGTTTTCCATTCACTTTTTGAGTCAATATTGGAAAATCTGCACGTATTTTTTGTAGGTCTAACATTATTATTTAGAATTTTTCTAAATACAAAAGTAATATAATTGAAGTGGATTTCTACCAAACAGATGTTAATAATTGTTATTGTTTTATTTGAACCTAAAAAGATGCAAAGGATAAAAATCCCAATAGTCGTTTTGCCTTTTGTGGGAAATCGTATACCTATCGAAAGTTAATTTTCCTAAATTGCAACCCAATTCAAATCCAAATGAAAAAATTTCTTAAATATTTCGCCCTTGGGCTACTTGCTTTATTAGTTTATTTCGGAATTACCACCTATCCAAAATTGGATTTAATATCGGGTTTTTCTGCAAAAAGTATCGCGTCCGGACATTTTATAGATAACCGTTCGATAGAAATAATTGAACAAGGAGATAACGATATCCCTTTAGTTAATAAAGCAACTAATGCCATTAATGATACTGGCAAATTTGCCACTTCAAGTGTTTACGGAATCATGGAGCGTAAAGCAATTTACCGAGAAGGTTTGGGCGCGACCTTAATCAACAAGGATTTTGATACTAGCAAGCCTTACGAAGTTCCGAAAAGGACTAAAAACACTACTAATTTACCTTTTCCGTATGGGAATAATGAACCGAAAGACACCCTTTTTGCAACTATTGATTACAAAAAATTAAATGCTGTTGTAGCAAATGCTTTTGATAAAGAAGGGGAGAAATCAAAGCGAACTCGGGCAGTTTTAGTAATTTATAAAGATAAAATTATAGCCGAAAAATACGATACGAATTTCAATAAAAATTCAAGGCTTTTAGGTTGGTCGATGACTAAAAGTATCACGGCTACTATGTTTGGAATTTTACAAAAGCAAGGCAAAATAGATATTACAAAATCCGCTTCAATTACCGAATGGAAAAACGATGATCGTGCTAAAATTACTTTAAATGATTTATTGCACATGAACTCTGGCTTGGAATGGGAAGAGAAATACGATAAAATTTGTGACGCTACCAAAATGCTCTTTCAAGCAGAAGACATGAGCCGAGTGCAATTAGAAAAACCCGTTGCATTCGCACCCAACACCCATTGGAATTATTCTTCAGGAACTACTAATTTATTATCTGGTATTTTAAGAAACCAATTCAAAACCCACCAAGAATATTTAGATTTTTGGTACACTAATTTGTTAGATAAAATCGGGATGAATTCGGCTTTAATAGAAACCGATATGGCTGGGAATTATGTGGGTTCGTCTTACGGATGGGCAACTGCAAGAGATTGGGGAAAATTTGGTTTGTTGTACCTTCATAAAGGCAACTGGAATGGCGAACAACTATTTGACGAAAGTTGGGCAAAATATGTGGCAACACCTACCAATACTTCTAATGGAAGATATGGAGCACAATTTTGGTTAAATGCTGGAGGACACTTTCCCGATGTACCAAGAGAAATGTATTATGCCAGCGGATACCAAGGACAAATGGTTGCTATTTTCCCAAGTAGAGATTTAGTAATTGTTCATCTTGGTTTGAGTGAAAAATTTGACTTTAATGGTTTTTTAAGTGGCGTTATTGGAAGTTTAAAAAACAATAATTAATACCCCTCACTTGCCCCACCACCACTAAAACCACCACCACCAAAAGGCATGTCCGATTGTTGTGTTGGCGCAGCATGATTCATATCTTGTGAGTTTATTATTAGTGCTTCCATAGTACTTAGCATGGCAGGATTAGAAGTTCGATCGGGTAGAAAAGTAATCCCAGTTGTTTTCGTTTTTATCTTTTGAATGACAAAATAAACTGCTCCAAATACTAGAGATCCGGCTAGAATTAAAGCCCATTCAGCAGGCATAATACTATGATAATATCTAAATGTTGCAACAGATAAAGTGAAAGTAAGTGCGCCAATGTAGAGCATCACTCTATTTTTAGTTTGTAGTGCATAATAAACATAAAATACTGGAATCAAAAACATTAAAATATTAAAAATCCACCCAAAAGGAACGTCACTTTTAGAATAATTAGCATGTAATAATTCTTCAGAAAGGGTTCGAACTACAAAATAATTTATAGAAGCATAACCTAAAAGTAAACTGAAAATAAAAAACCATTCCATGACATTTTGGTAAAAATAAAGTGGCTTTAAATCTTTAATTTTTTTGTGCAGAAAATAAAATCCAATAGCAATTATTAGTAAAACAAATGGTAAAGCAGAGGATATATAGGTATGGTTGATTAGAAAATCACCTGTTAAAACAACTATTCCAATTAAAGAAACTAAGAAAGAAAGTGTGCTAACATATCGAACACAAAAAACAATTCCTAGTATTATCATAGAAAAACACAATGCCATTAGGGAATCAGTTAAATTGTAAATGGATATGAAAAATGCCATTTGTGAGCCAATAAGAAATGCATCATCTAAACCATGGCGGAAATAATTTTGACGGCTAATAACCTCTAAAAGAATTAATCCAATTACAAAATACACAAACCCAACAATATTATAATTAGTGGAAGATTCCATTAAAGTTAGTAATGAGAAAAATCCGATAATAGAAGAAAACAAGAAACTTCCCAATAGGTAAAAACCAATCCTAACCAAGATATTTCTATTGGTTTTTAAGGTTTCTAAATTTTGTTTAATGGTGTTTAAATCCGATTCTTGTATAAAGCCAGATTTTTTTAAATCGATAGCTTCTTCCACTAAAAAAGTGCTTTCTAAAAGTGTCTTATTGTAAACTATCATTGGTTTTGGTATTAAATTTTTTAATTGCTTTAATGAATAAAAATATAGATCCAACAAAATAAAATGGGCAAAGATAAATTAGTGCTATCCACATATCATCGAAATTACATGCTTCAAATGTTCTAATTAAGAAAATATTGAATCCAATATAAGCATAAATTATATTGAAAACATAAATAGAAATAGCCGGAATAGTAAAACTTTTATGGTAAAAATAATAACACGATATAGCCATTGGAAGTGGGAAAATATACCAATAATCATTGATGAATCCTGCTATACAACAAATGCTAATAAGATGTAATGCAAAGGTGAGTAATACCAAATCGAAGTGTTTTTTTAATTGAATTCGTTGCGCATAATTAGCCCATACAATGATTAACAATCCCAAAATTAAACCATAATAGGACAAGTTTTCATTCCAATAAATGTCATTGTCGATAAGGGTTTTTGGGGTTAAAGTAATTCCGAGGGAAGTTGCCAAGGCGGTTAAACCAATAGATATGGCGCTTTTATTATTGAAATAATAAGCCGTAGCAAATGCAATAAATGCCGAAATCCAAATAGAAATTTCAAAATGGCTGCCAAAAATCTTGTATTGAAATTGAATATATCCCATAAAAGTACAACTCAAAATGGTGGCTAAAAGCACCAAATAATTGTAAATGGGGTTCTCAAAATCGACATCTTCTTTAGAAAACCCTTTCGATTTTTTAAAACTGAAGTAATAACCAACAACAATTAAAGCGAACAAAACCGTTAAAATTATGGTGTGCCCAATGGTATCAATGTTCTTGTAAATTAAGACTCCAACGCCCGATGTAAAGAGCAAAACGGATAAATATAGTAAGAAAAGCAACTCATTTCGGAGTGAAAAAATCCCCAAAGAAAAGTAGTTGTGAATGGTTCTTTCTTGCTCCTTGCTAATCAAATCTTGGTCCAAGAGTTTCTGAATGTGGCGATTTCTTTGGTTCATAGTAAAATAAAACTGTTCAATCAAAGATAGGAATTTTTGTTTGTAAATGACAAAACCGATAAATTTCACCTACAAAAAGAGCGCAAGGTTTAAAATCTTGCGCTCTTTTGATAACTCTATCGGTATTATTTTACAAATCAAATCCTAAATCAACACCCAATTTGGTAGCGATAATTTTAGTAATTCGATGTTTTAATTCGGGTATTTTAATGCTTTCGATGACTTCGTTAGAAAAGGCATACATCAATAAAGCCTTGGCTTCTTTTTTTGGAATTCCGCGTTGTTGCATGTAAAACATAGCGCTTTCGTCCAATTGACCGATAGTACATCCATGCGAACATTTTACATCATCAGCAAAGATTTCCAATTGTGGTTTGGCATTTATAGTTGCTTTATCTCCTAGTAAAATATTATTGTTTTTTTGAAAAGCATTTGTTTTTTGGGCTTCTCTTTCTACATAAATTTTCCCATTGAAAACTCCAGTAGAACTATCAGCAAGAATGGTTTTATAGTTTTGATGGCTTTCACAATTTGGAGTAGCGTGGTTTACCAAAGTATAATGATCCACGTGTTGCTTATCGCCAATAATGGTAATTCCTTTTAAAGTCGAATCAATTCGTTCGCCAAAATGATAGAAATTTAGGTTGTTTCTAGTGATGTTTCCACCGAAAGAAAACGTATGAACCGAAACTCTACTTTCTTGTTTTTGAGAAACATAGGTGTTATCCACCAAGTTTGCCGATTGCAAATCATTTTGAATTTTATAGTAATCTACAATAGCGCGTTTTTGAGCAAAAATCTCGGTAACAGAATTCGTCAACACAGGATTTTCATTCAAACTTTGGTGTCTTTCGATAATTTGAACATGGGCATTTTCGCCCACAATCACTAAATTTCGAGGTTGCACCATCAATGCATCTTCCACTCCAGTCGAGAAATAAATAATCTCGATTGGTTTTTCAATTACCTTGCTTTTAGGGATGTTAATATACGCTCCTTCATTTGCGAAAGCAGTATTTAGAGTAGTTAAACTCTCTTCTTTGCTGGCAATTTTATTGAAATATTCATCAATAATCATCTTGTATTTTGGCTTTGTCAAAGCAGAAGACAACAAGCAAACATCCAAACCATCATGGGTAGTTGAAGATAAAAACGAAGAGAATTTTCCGTCTACAAAAATCACTTTGTAGGTGTCAATTTCGTGCAAAAAGTATTTTTTTACTTCTGCGAATTCAATAGAATTTTCGTGTTTTGGAAACACCGAATACTCATTTTTCAAAATGGCATTCAGCGAAGTATATTTCCAAGCCTCCTCTTTTTTAGTTGGGAAGCCTTTATTTTCGAAGTTTTTTATTGCTAAAGTACGAACATCATGCAACTGAGAAGTTACATCGATTTGCTCTTCGAAAGCCATAAATGACGATACTAATTTTTCTTTTAAATCCATTATAATTTGTTTATGGTTTATGGTTTTTAGTTTATGGTTACAAGAACCATAAACAATAAACTACAAACAGTTAGACTAATTCACTTTTAATCCAATCGTATCCTTTTTCTTCTAACTCGTAAGCCAATTCTTTACCACCTGATTTTACGATTTTTCCGTCCATCAAAACGTGAACAAAGTCTGGAATGATATAATCTAACAAACGTTGGTAGTGCGTGATTACCAATACCGCGTTATTTTCGTTTTTAAGTTTGTTTACGCCATTAGCAACGATACGAAGCGCATCAATATCCAAACCAGAATCGGTTTCGTCTAGAATTGCTAATTTTGGCTCCAACATTGCCATTTGAAAAATCTCGTTACGTTTCTTTTCACCACCCGAGAAACCTTCGTTTAACGAACGGGATAAAAACTTACGATCCATTTCTAATAATTCCGATTTCTCACGAATTAATTTCAGCATTTCGTTGGCGGGCATTTCTTCTTGTTTGTTGGCTTTACGTTTTTCATTAATTGCTGTTTTAATGAAATTGGTAACCGAAACTCCAGGAATTTCTACTGGATATTGAAATGATAAGAAAACCCCTTTGTGGGCGCGTTCTTCAGGAGCCAATTCGGAAATATCTTCTCCTTCCAAAAGGATTTCTCCTTGAGTAACGGTGTAATTTTCATTTCCAGCAATGATGGAAGAAAGCGTACTTTTTCCTGCACCATTTGGTCCCATTATAGCATGAACTTCCCCAGCATTTACTTGCAGGTTGATGCCTTTTAATATTTCTTTATCTTCAATCGAAGCGTGTAAATTTTTTATTGATAACATTTTGTTGTTTTGTTTATTCGTAATGTCCTTTTAATGATATAATACTTAAAATAATTACAGTGTTTTCGTCTATAATTTCATAAATAATTCGGTGCTCCTGATTAATCCTCCTTGACCAACAACCTGATAAATTATGTTTTAATAATTCTGGTTTACCAATTCCTTCAAAAGGATGTAATTGAATATCTTCAATTAAAGAATATATTTTATTCAGCAACGATTTATTGCCTGATTTTATCCAAAAATTTAAATCTTCTTTGGCTTTGCTTGAAAAATCTATTTGCATAATTCTTTCAATTCTTCCATTGTCATTCTAATTCCTTTCCCTTCTCTAACCTCTTTTGAAGCAGCCAAAATTTCTTTTACAAACTCTGGATTATATGGTTTTTCTTCTTTAACGATTTCAAAACCTAATGATTTTGCCAATGATTTTAACAATGGAAAATCTTTTTTCTTAACGTTTTTTAAAACTAATTCCATAATTTAAATGTTTGAAATTATAATTTATTTATTCTGCGTGTTTTATTTCGAACAATTTTAAAAGTTTTTTCTCAACAATTCTAGCATTAAAATCTGACAATTCCCCTAATTTTCTTTTTATTAATTCTTTAGGAATAGTTACAACTTTATGCAATTTAATAATGGAGTCAACACGTAAACCTGTCTCTAAATTTTCATTTGCAATAATTTTCAAATCGGATTGTAAACTATTTGCAGAAATCTGACTTGAAATAAATGCTATTACAATATGATTATAAATACCTATTTCGTTTGTTAAACAAAGTGCTGGTCTAACTTTTATTGATGAAAAATCATCAAATGGAAAAGGGACTAAAACTATACTATTTTTCATTTTTTAAAGGTTGTCCATCGTTTATTGAATATATATCCGCTTCTTCCTTCAAGAAATTAAATGCAGGATTTGAAGCAATACTTTCCATCCACAATTCTTCTTCATTTTCTTCTTCGACCAAAATTATCACTCGAACGTTTTGGTTTTTTTGTTTCAATGAGTAATTAAGTTCTAGATCACCAAATTGATTGGTGTGTGTTTTTATTTCAATTGCTCTCATTTTTATAAATTTTAATTCAAATATACAAACTTTACCCAACACTTCCTTCCAACGAAATTTCCAATAATTTCTGTGCTTCTACTGCAAATTCCATTGGTAATTTATTCAGAACTTCTTTACTAAAACCGTTTACGATTAAAGCAATTGCTTTTTCTGTTGGAATGCCTCGTTGGTTGCAATAAAAAACTTGGTCTTCTCCAATTTTGGAAGTTGTGGCTTCGTGCTCAATTTTTGCGGAAGCATTTTTACTTTCGATGTACGGAAAAGTGTGTGCACCACAATTATTTCCCATTAAAAGGGAATCGCATTGCGAAAAATTACGAGCGTTTTCGGCATTGGCACTAATTCGAACCAAACCTCTATAACTATTTTGCGATCTTCCTGCCGAAATTCCTTTAGAAATAATAGTTGAGCTAGTGTTTTTACCCAAATGCACCATCTTTGTTCCGGTGTCGGCTTGCTGGAAATTATTAGTTACCGCAATCGAGTAAAATTCGCCAATAGAATTATCGCCTTTTAAAACAACCGATGGATATTTCCAGGTTACTGCAGACCCAGTTTCCACTTGCGTCCAAGAAATTTTTGCGTTTTTTTCGCAAATTCCTCTTTTAGTAACAAAATTAAAAACCCCTCCTTTACCTTCCTTATTTCCTGGATACCAGTTTTGAACTGTGGAATATTTAATTTCAGCATCTTCCATGGCAACTAATTCTACCACGGCAGCATGCAGTTGATTTTCATCTCTGCTTGGCGCAGTACATCCTTCAAGATACGAAACATAACTACCTGCATCGGCAATTAAAAGTGTTCTTTCAAATTGACCCGTACCGGCTTGATTGATACGGAAATAAGTAGATAATTCCATCGGGCAACGAACGCCTTTAGGGATGTAACAGAAACTTCCGTCAGAGAAAACAGCCGAATTTAAAGCAGCATAAAAATTGTCTTTTTGCGGAACTACGGTTCCTAAATATTTCTGAACTAATTCTGGATATTCGCGAATCGCTTCGGAAATGCTCATGAAAATAATACCTTTTTCAGCCAATGTTTTTTTGAAAGTAGTAGCAACCGAAACCGAATCGACTACAATATCCATAGCGACATTGTTCATCATTTTTTGTTCGTCGATGGATATGCCTAACTTTTTATACATTTCCAAAAGGTCAGGATCTACATCGTCTAACGTTTTATTTGGATCTGCTTTTTTGGGTGCCGAATAATAGGAAATTGCCTGAAAATCTGGTTTTTCGTAATGCACGTTTGCCCATTCTGGCTCAATCATTTGCTCCCATGCACGAAAGGCCTCAATACGCCAATCGGTCATCCATTGTGGTTCTTCTTTTTTCAAAGAAATAGCACGCACAATGTCTTCGTTCAATCCAATAGGAAACGTCTCCGAATCCAATTCGGTGTAGAATCCGTATTCGTATTCTTTGGTTTCCAATTCGATTTTTAAATCGTCTTCTGTATATTTTGACATTATATTTTTTTTAAAACCATTAAGATATTAAGTTTCATTAAGGCTTAATTTTCTTAGTATCTTAATGGTTCAAATAATTAATTTTTGAAACTTTTATAGAGAAAAACTTTCTCCACATCCGCAAGTTCTGCTTGCGTTTGGATTGTTAAATACAAATCCTTTTCCGTTCAAACCGCCTGAAAATTCTAAAACCGTTCCTGCTAAATACAAGAAAGATTTTTTTTCTACAGCAATTTTTACGTGATTATCTTCAAAAACCTTATCGTTTTCGCCCAATTCTTTATCGAATTTTAATTCGTAAGACAAGCCCGAACAACCACCACTTTTTACGCCCACACGAACGTAATCTTGCGATGGGTCAAAACCGTCGTCTTGCATCATATCGATAATTTTTTTGCTTGCAGTATCGGATACTTTTATCATAACATTAGTGTTATTTATTTTTCTAAGAATTCTGTAATTTGCATTGAAATACTCCATCTAATTGAGGTTTTCCCCAATGCTCTTTACGTTCCTTATTTTGATTTTGTCTAAATAAAGGACAAAGTTACTACAAATATCCTTTTTTTCCACAACCAATAACATTTTTATAACGTATGATTCGATAGAAAAAATTGATTTATGTCACATTTTTTGTATTTTTATTGCAATTTTGTAAAACCATGAAGCAAAAACCCAACATTCCGGCCTTTCTCCTTTGGGAATACGATTTAAAAACCTTCAATTATGACAAATCTTATAAGATTGTTATTGAACGGGTTTTACAAATGGGAAGCATTACTGATTGGAAAGAAATGGTGAATTATTATCCAACAGTAAAAATTTTGGAAACTATAGAATGGTCTGCTCAAATTGAAAAATCCGATAAAGATTTTAGTAAATTATTTTTAAAATCCGATATGTTGCATGCTATTTAAAGATCCGTTTATAATTCAGCCCGAAACATTTTCCTTAATTCAAGAATTGCAATCCTTGGAGTTTTTGAAAGCATTTTATTTAGTTGGAGGAACATCTTTGGCGTTGCAATTGGGCCATAGAAATTCTATTGATATTGATTTTTTTACTCAAAATGAATTTGACGACGCTGAGTTAATCGAGAATCTTTTGAAGAATTTTCAAATTAACATTGTCTTTTCCAAAAGCAACACGCTAATTGGCGCAATAAACGGAATCAAAACCGATTTTATAAGACACAATTATCCTTTGTTAAGAGATCCAATTACGGAAGAAGGAATTACCTATCTTTCTATGGAAGATATTGCTGCAATGAAACTACACGCAATTGTAAATTCTGGTAAAAGACTAAAAGATTTTATTGATATTTACTTTCTATTGGAACATTTTTCATTAAAAATGATGCTCTCTTTTTATCAAGAAAAATATCCTCACATGAATCAAATGATTGCGCTTAAAGCAATTAATTTTTTTGATGAAATTGACCCAGATATCGACCCGCCTATTTTGAAAAACCCAATTTCGATTTTAAAAATTAAAAAACGAATCAATGAAGCAGTGTTGAAAAGCAACAAAATATTTTAAACATTAAATAACAAATGAAACTATACCCAATAGAAGCAGGAAATTTTAAATTAGATGGTGGCGCGATGTTTGGCGTGGTGCCAAAAACCATCTGGAATAAAACCAATCCGGCAGATGAAAGCAACCTTATTGATATTGCTGCGCGTTGTCTTTTAATTGAAGAGGGGAACCGTTTAATCCTTATTGATACAGGAATGGGAAACAAACAATCGGATAAATTTTTTGGATATTATTCGTTGTGGGGAACCCATTCGCTAGACAAATCTTTGGCAAAATACGGTTTCCATCGGGACGATGTTACCGATGTTTTTATGACCCATTTGCATTTTGACCACTGTGGTGGAAGCGTAAACTGGAATAAAGACAAAACCGGCTACGAAGTTGCTTTTAAAAATGCTAACTATTGGACCAATGAAAACCATTGGGAATGGGCAACCAAACCAAACCCAAGGGAAAAAGCATCGTTTTTGCACGAGAATATTATTCCGATGCAGGAAAGCGGACATCTTAATTTTATCAAAAGAACCGAAGGCGATTTTGTAGAAAAATCCGAGTTGGGTTTTGGCATTTTCTTTGTAGATGGCCATACCGAAAAAATGATGGTGCCTTACATTGATTACAAAGGGAAAACCATTTGCTTTCCAGCAGATTTATTGCCTACTGCCGGGCATGTGCCGATTCCGTATGTAATGGGATACGACACGAGACCCTTATTAACCATGCCCGAAAAAACAAAGTTTCTTACCCAAGCGGCAGATCAAAATTTCTATCTTTTTCTAGAACACGATGCCCATAACGAAATCATAACTGTAGAAAAAACAGAAAAAGGAGTTCGCCTAAAAGAAGTTTTCCGTTGTGAAGACCTCTTAATTTAGTGTTAATCCTTTCGGAAATTCTATTTAAAGGCAATAATTTTATCGCAATTATCAAATTGATTTAACAAAATGAAACTAAACCCATTCTACATTTCAGCTTTAGCCCTTATGGCTAGTGTATCTATAAATGCACAACAAAGCACTACTACTTTTATTGCTAAAAAAACCGAATTAACCGAACTTCAAAAGAAACGTTGGAGCGATTTGGATTTAAAAAAGGACTCTATCCCCGGAATGAGTGTGGATAAATCCTATTCCGAACTTTTGAAAAACAAAAAAGGAACCAAAATTATTGTGGGTGTGGTAGATTCCGGATTGGATATTGACCACGAAGATTTAAAAGGTAAAATCTGGACTAACACTAAAGAAATTCCCGGCAACAACATCGATGACGACAAAAACGGATTTATAGACGACGTTCACGGATGGAACTTTCTTGGCGAAGCAACTAACGAAAATTTAGAGTTGACTCGTATCGTGAAAAAAGGGGACGACGGATCAGAAATTTACAAATCTGCGAAAGCCGAATTGGATAAAAAATTAGCAGGATTAGCTCCACAGAAAAAACAAGTGGACATGATTGTTGCTGCAGACAAAGCCATTCGCGAAGAATTAAAAAAAGAAAAATATACTATAGAAGAACTTAAAGCCATTGTTACTACCGATGCTGGTTTATCTCGAAGCAAAATGATTATGTCCAGCATTGCTTCTCAAGCGGGAGAAGGTTTTCAAGACGAAATAAAATCCTATTCGGATTATGTTTATGACCAATTAAATTTCAATTTGAATGTAGATTTTAATGGAAGAAAAGTAGGTGATAATCCAGACGACATGAAGGAAACCCATTACGGAAACGGAAATGTTAAAGGTCCAAATGTAGAAGATGCGCTTCACGGAACCCACGTAGCGGGAATCATTGCTCAAATTCGTGGAAATGACAAAGGTGGCGATGGTGTAGTTGCAGATAATGTAGAAATTTTAGCGGTTCGTGCCGTGCCAAATGGCGATGAATACGACAAAGATATTGCTCTTGCAATACGTTATGCAGTTGATAATGGAGCTAAAGTAATCAACGGAAGTTTTGGTAAAGACTATTCTCCGCACAAAGAATGGGTTTGGGATGCCATTAAATATGCTGCCAGCAAAGACGTTTTAATTGTTCACGCAGCAGGAAACGATGCTAAAAGTGTAGATACCGAACCAAACTTTCCAACAGATGAAGTGAACGGAAAAGAAATTTCTGATAATTTGCTAACTATTGGTGCATTAAACAATAAATATGGTAAAGATTTAGTAGCCGATTTTTCTAATTATGGTGCTAAAAATGTAGATGTTTTTGCTCCTGGGGTAGAAATTTATGCTACGGTTCCCAACAACAATTACAAATACGAGCAGGGAACTTCTATGGCATCGCCAAATGCAGCGGGTGTTGCAGCATTAGTTCGTTCGTATTATCCAAAACTTACGGCATCGCAAGTAAAACACATCTTGATGGATTCTGGAACTCCAATTACAGAAACCGTAACGGTGGATGAAACTAAAACAGACATGCCTTTTACCAGCACTTGTGTTTCTGGTAAAATTGTAAATGCCTACAACGCTTTACTTATGGCAGAAAAGATGTCTGCAAAAATAAAAGGTAAAAAATAATACTAATTCACACAGAAAGGAAGGCTAACCCCTTCCTTTTTTTCTTTTAAAAATATGAAAAAAACTCTTTTATTTCTCCTTATCGGATTGGGAACTCCTAAACTAGTAGCACAAAGCACCGGCTATTGGCAACAACATGTTGACTATAAAATGGAGGTTGCTATGGATGTAAAAACCTACCAATACCAAGGCAAACAAGAATTAGTATATACCAATAATTCTGCCGATACCTTGCGTCGGGTTTTTTACCATTTGTACAACAATGCCTTCCAACCCGGAAGCGAAATGGACCTACGGTTGCAAACCATTAAAGATCCTGATGGTAGAATGGTTACCAAAACCAAAGTTGGCGATAAAGAAATAAAAGAAAGTAGAATTACTAAACTGCAACCTAACGAAATTGGGTATTTACACGTTTCTAATTTCAAGCAAGATGGCGTTACTGCTGTTGCTAAAGAAGTAGAAACCATTCTAGAAGTTACGCTTGCAAAACCTATTCTTCCAGGAAAAAGCACCACTTTTACGTTAGATTTTGCTGGGCAAGTTCCGGTTCAAATTCGTAGATCGGGGAGAAATAACAAAGAAGGGGTAGAACTTTCTATGGCGCAATGGTATCCCAAAATGGCCGAATTTGATTTTGAAGGATGGCATGCCGATGCCTATATTGCAAGAGAATTTCATGGCGTTTGGGGAAATTTTGATGTAAAAATCACCATCGATAAAAACTACCTTTTGGGCGGATCGGGCTATTTGCAAAATGGCAACGAAATCGGGTTTAACTACCAAGATAAAGACATTGTGGTAACTGTTCCTAAAAAGCAAAAGACCTTAACTTGGCATTTTATTGCACCCAATGTGCACGATTTTACTTGGGCTGCCGATAAAAATTACCTTCACGATGTGGTGCCAACCAACTTTGGGACGACTTTGCATTTCATCTACAAAAACAATCCAAACATAATTGAAAACTGGAAACAAGCCGAGCCTAAAACAGTGCAATTGATGGAATACTACAATAAAATTGTGGGCAAATATCCTTACCAACAGTATTCGGTGATTCAAGGGGGCGATGGCGGAATGGAATACGCCATGTGTACCTTGATTCTTGGCGAAGGTAAGTTGGAAGGTTTAGTTGGAGTCATTGCACATGAAATGGGACACTCGTGGTTCCAACATATTTTGGCTTCCAACGAAAGCAAACACCCTTGGATGGATGAAGGATTTACCTCTTTTATAGAAGATTTAGGCTTGAATGAATTGGCCGAAACCAAGACGGAAAACCCATTTGCAGGAGCCACCAAAAGTTATATCCTTTTGGCTAATTCAGGAAAAGAACAACCTCTTTCTACTCATGCTGATCGATACGATGAAAACAGAAGTTATAGCATAGCTTCTTACAGTAAAGGGGAAGTATTTTTGGCACAAATACAGTACCTCATCGGAAAAGAAAATTTAATGAAAACAGTAAAACGTTATTATTCTGAATTCAAATTCAAACATCCAACTCCAAATGACATTAAACGCACGGCAGAACGTGTTTCGGGAGCGAATCTCGATTGGTATTTAACCGATTGGACCGAAACCCTGAACACAATTGATTATGGTATTAAAAACGTAGAAAGTGCAACGGATGGGATTTCTAAAACAGGAATATCTCTAGAACGCATCGGAAGAACGCCAATGCCAATAGATATATTAGTAGAATATACCGATGGCAGCAAAGAAAGTTTTTACATTCCGTTGCGAATGATGAGTTTTGAAAAAGAAAATCCAACTCCCGAAATTACAAGAACTGTATTGAAAGATTGGGCTTGGGGAAATCCTAATTATTTCTTTGAAATTAATAAATCAAAAGATAAAATCAAGAAAATTACTATTGACCCAAGTGGTTTAATGGCCGATGTGAAGCCAGAGAATAATAGTTATGAAGTGAAATAATATGCAATACAACCGATGCTGCGGATTTGCAATCATAAGTGTTCGAAACCTTATTCAGAGTTTAAAATTTCATTTACTTTATTGGGATTCCCTCCACATTTTTCGACTATATCTTTGATAATTAAAACTTCTAATTCTTGCGCAAACTTCAATTTGGGTATTTTATATCCTTTTAAAT
>CANFHX010000003.1 GCA_947446865.1 Flavobacteriaceae bacterium
AAATCCAACGGGTATTTATCCGATTATCGTCACCTTTACCTAACTATTACCGATGCTCAGGTAGTTAAAAAAGAAGCATTAGAAGATTTGGTTATTAGCAACAACGGAAAAGGGATAATCACTTTAAAAGATTTAGCACAAGTAGAAATCCGTGAGGCTAAAGAGTATATCAAAGTAAATTCTAACGGTAGAGAAAGTATTTTAATTGCGGTATTAAAACAACCCAATTCCAATTTAATCAGTATTTCGCAAGCAACTTCAGATAAGTTATTGGAATTAAAGAAAATAATTCCAAAAGACGTAATTATTACGCCCTATTACCAACAAGCCAACTTTGTAAATGATGCCGTTCAAAGCGTTAGCGATAGTTTATTACTAGGATTATTATTAGCAATTATTGTTGCCATTTTGTTTTTAAAATCTGCCAAAGCAAGCGCAACAATATTAATCACCATTCCGGTTACTCTTGGGCTAACCGCAATAGTTTTATACCTTACAGGGCAAACGTTCAACATAATGACGCTTGGCGCAATTGCAGCATCTTTAGGACTTATAATTGACGATGCCATTGTGGTTGTGGAGCAAATTCATAGAACCCATGAAGAAAATCCAGAGGAGCCAACAGTTTCCCTTTTAAAGAAAGCCATACACTATTTATTTCCAGCAATGGTAGGGTCTTCCATCAGCACTATTGTGATTTTCTTCCCTTTTGTTTTGATGAGTGGCGTTGCAGGATCCTATTTTAAAGTCCTAACCGACACGATGATTATAACCCTTTTATGCTCCTTTTTTGTTACTTGGTTGTTGCTTCCGGTGATTTATTTGCAACTTACCAAAAAAGAAAATTCCAATTCGGAAACCAAAAAAGAAAGCAGTTCCCACGAAGTTAAAAAACAAAATTGGGTTTCTTATTTTATCCAAAGACCAATCATTAGCATCACCTTTTGTATTGTATTAGTACTTTCAATAATTGTCATTCTTCCAAATTTAGAAACTGGTTTTCTTCCTGAAATGGATGAAGGAAGTATTGTTTTAGATTACCAATCACCTCCCGGAACTTCTCTTGAAGAAACCGATAGAATGCTACAAGAAGTAGAAAAAATAATTATAAAAACTCCCGAAGTCGATGCCTACAGCCGAAGAACGGGCACCCAAATGGGTTTTTTCATTACCGAGCCCAATCGTGGGGATTACCTCATCCAACTTAAAAAAGATAGAAGCCGAACCAGCAACGAAGTTATGGATGCTATCCGTAAAAAAATAGAAGCCACGCAACCTGCTCTCCGAATTGATTTCGGACAAGTACTTATGGATATGCTAGGCGATTTAATGAGTTCGGTTTCGCCAATTGAAGTCAAAATATTCGGAAATAACCAAGTGCTATTGCAGAAAATTGCCAATCAAGTAAACGGAATTGTTGAAAATGTAAAGGGTACTGCCGATGTTTTTAATGGTATTGTAATAGCAGGACCTTCGGTTAATATCACTCCCAATTATCGCATGCTAGCGCAATACGGCATTGCTCCTTCCGATTTGCAGTTCCAATTACAAACGGCACTAGAAGGAAATGTTATTGGTTCTATTTTAGAAAATGAACGCGTAACTCCCATCCGATTAATCTATAAAAATTCCGAAAAGAGAAGTTTAGAAGATATTAAAAAACTGAAATTGTTTTTACCCAACGGGCAATCCATTCCAATAACAAATTTGGTTTCTATTTCCGCACAAAAAGGTGTTGCCGAAGTAGAACGCGAAAACCTACAAATGATGTGCGTAGTTACCGGAAGATTAAACAACCGCGATCTTGGCAGTGTAATGAAAGACATTAAAAAAGAAGTGGCCCAAAAAGTGGCTTTACCTAGCGGTTATTACATCGAATTTGCAGGCGCTTACAAAGACCAACAACAATCCTTCAAAGAATTATTACTTATTTTGATAGCCTCTTCCCTACTCGTTTTTGGTGTAATTTTATTTTTATTCCGAGACTTTAGAGCCGCCTTAGTCATTCTCTTTATCTCCATTTTAGGAATCTCCGGCTGCTACATTTTATTATTTCTTACCCAAACACCGCTAAATGTGGGAAGTTATACCGGAATTATCATGATTGTAGGAATCATAAGCGAAAATGCCATTTTCACTTTCTTGCAATTCCGAGAAACCTTCAAACTAACCCATGACGTTCCCCATTCGTTAATATATTCTATTTCTACAAGATTGCGTCCAAAATTAATGACCGCTTTAGGAGCAATCACAGCCCTATTACCACTTGCCATTGGTTTCGGCACAGGTTCTGAACTACACCAACCATTAGCAATTGCAGTAATCGGCGGTTTCCTAATTGCTTTACCCCTATTGCTCATTGTACTTCCAAGTCTGCTAGCAATGGTTTATAAAGACGAAAAGCATTTCAAACATTTGAACTAAACTCTCTGGTCACGGTACGGACAGGTCGGTACGGACAGGTCGCGACCTGTCCCCCATCAAAATTCCACACGTATGCACTACGCATCCACACGTCCGCAACACATATCCATGCATCCGCACCACGCATCCATTCATCCGCACCACGCATCCATGCATCCGCACCACACATCCATGCATCCACACCGCGCATCCATGCGTCCACACCACGCATCCACGCGTCCGCAACACATATCCATGCATCCGCACTATATATACAATAAATCCCAGTACGGACAGGTCGCGACCTGTCCCCCCAATAAAAAAATATAACATCCAAAATTTTCCATTAAATACACCCAAAGAGTTAGCAATTTGTATATTTGCAACACTAATTTAATATTAAACTTCATGCAACATATTATTGATCGCTTTATCAGTTATGCAATTATAGACACCGAATCCGATGCCGATTCACCAACCACACCAAGTACACCAAAACAATTAGTCCTTGCTAATTTATTAGTAAAAGAACTAAACACTATTGGTTTAACCGAAGTTACCATTGACGAAAATGGTTATGTAATGGGAACCCTAGCAAGCAATGTTGACCATGAAGTGCCAACAATTGGTTTTGTTTCACATTACGACACCTCTCCCGATTTTACCGGAAAAGACGTAAAACCGCAAATCATCAACAATTACGATGGTGGCGATATCGTTCTAAATAAAGAGCAAAACATCATCCTTTCTCCAAGTTATTTCAAAGATTTACTGCAATACAAAGGGCAAACATTAATCACCACCAACGGATTAACCCTTCTTGGTGCCGACGACAAAGCAGGACTTACCGAGATTGTTACCGCAATGGAATACCTTGTGCAACATCCAGAAATTAAACACGGAAAAATTAGAGTTGGTTTCACTCCCGATGAAGAAATTGGTCGTGGTGCCGATATTTTTGATGTCGAAAAATTCGGTGCACAATGGGCTTACACTATGGATGGAAGTCAAATTGGCGAATTAGAATATGAAAATTTCAATGCTGCTGGCGCCAAAATTACCTTCAAAGGAAAAAGCGTTCACCCAGGTTATGCCAAAGGTAAAATGATAAACTCCATGCTTATTGCAAACGATTTCATCAACCAATTACCTAAAAATGAAATCCCGCAAGAGACAATAGATTACGAAGGATTTTTCCACGTTACCGGTCTTTCAGGAAGCCTAGAAGAAACCAAATTAGACCTTATCATCCGGGATCACGACATGCAATTATTTGAAAAACGAAAAGAACTAGTTCTTGCAATCGTTGCCAAAATCAATGCTCAATTTGCGGCACAATTCGGAGAAGATATTTGTATTGCCGAGGTTAAAGACCAATACTACAACATGCGCGAAAAAGTAGAACCAATGATGTTCATCGTAGATTTAGCCGAAAAAGCAATGCAAGAATTAGGCATCACGCCACTAATCAAGCCTATTCGTGGCGGTACCGACGGATCGAGATTGTCCTACATGGGTTTACCTTGCCCAAATATATTTGCTGGCGGTCATAATTTCCACGGAAAATACGAATATGTACCGGTAGAAAGCATGCAAAAAGCAGTAGACGTAATTGTAAAAATTGCCCAATTAACTGCCACCACCGATTTCTCCAAATAAGAAAACAGTTTAAATAATAATTCCACAAATTTCGCTTTTAGAAATTTGTGGAATTTTTTTATATCTATAAATTAGTAGAAGCGAATCGTTTGGGCACTATCAGTAATGGCAATTCCCGCCATCCGTTTCAATCTGTCATTGCGAGGACCGAAGCAATCCAACACCACTTTTGGGTTTTCGCAATGCCAGGATTTCCACTTCTGTCAGGGCTAAACGGTAATGGTATTGCAATAAAATAAAATTCCAAAAGAAAAAAATTCCAAATCCCAACTTTACAATTGGAATTTGGAATTTGGAATTTCTTTATTGGAATTTGAAATTTCCTTGTTGGAATTTAAAAACCTATGCTTTCTTATTCAACGAAGCACTCATTTCTAATGAAATTGCAGAACGCTCCATTTTTAATTTTCCAGACATGGTTTCAAGAACCACAGTAGTTTCTGCTAATTCAGAAATTTTTCCATGAATACCACTCTTAGTGATAATTCTATCCCCTACTTTTAAGGTACTTTCAAATTCTTTTTCTTTCTTAGCCTTCTTTTGTTGTGGCATTATCATAAAGAAATAGATAACCACGAACATTAAAATAAACGGTAAAAACTGACTTATTTGTTCCATAATTTATTAATTTTTGTTTTAATTTTTATTTACATTAAGCCTCTTCCAGCTTTATTGATTCTATTATTTAATTGGAAATCTTTTACTAAATTATCTAAAATTCCGTTGATAAATATACTACTTTTTGGAGTAGAATATTCTTTTGCCAATTCTAAATATTCGTTAATCGTTACCTTCAACGGAATAGATGGAAATTTCAAGAACTCACAAATAGCCATTTTCAAGATAATAGTATCTATTTCAGCAATACGATCAATATCCCAATTTGGCGTTTTATCAATAAATTCTTTTGCCAATTCCGTTTCGTTCAAAACAGTTTTTCTAAACAAGGCAGTAGCAAAATCTTTATCTTCCATATCCTTATAAATTGCAGGAACTCTAAGCGATTGCTCTTCGGCAGAAATTTGTTTTAACTGCTTCAATATTTGAGTATTCACCACTGGAATATCATCTACCCAAGTAAGTTTAAAGTCTTCTAAATACGAATACAACTTATCATTAGGCGCAATCAATTCCGAAAACATATCGGCAACAAAAAAACGTTCTTCCTCAAAAGTAACATTCTTTTTAACCATATATTTTTGATACAATTCACTTTGTTTTACCACTTGTAAAAGCAATAAAATAGTATCATCATTGGCTTGCCAATTGGTAATTTTTCGTTTTTCAAGGGCAATACTCAACGAATTATTATCGTCTAATGCCACTAAAATTGGGTTGTTTATAAACCGTAAATTGGGATTGCGTTCTTCTGAAGTAGCAAGGTGTTTTTGCTGCGCAAGAACCTGGTATTCCATTTCTTTTTTACGGATTTCGACTAAAGAAGACAACATAATTAAATATAAATCAACTATGTTTTCTAAACTGGCTTGTAAAAACTTTTCTTGTTTTTCAAGGTTGTCGGATCCACTTTGGTGCATTGCATAAATGGATTGCATGACTTTAATTCTAATATGTCTTCTGTTTAGCACGGATAAGAACTTTTAATTTTGGATAAAATAAACAAAGCGAAAGAGGTACTCTTTCGCTTTGCAAAAATAAAACTATTTTTAAAACCTTAGGCTATAAATTAGCCTTTTCTTTTTTTCTTTGTGCAATTCTTGCTTCAGCAATTTCCATGGCAGCCTTTTGCGGAGTCAATTTATGCTCTTTTGCATAAGCGAAAATCTCTAAAGTAGTGTTGTAGATATTTTCGGTTCTACGCATTGCTTCTGCTTTATCGTAATGTGCAATTTCAGCATACACATTAATAATTCCTCCAGCATTAATCAAGAAATCAGGCGCATAAATAATACCTCTTTCTTGAAGAATAGGTCCGTGAATATTTTCATTAGCCAACTGATTGTTAGCCGCTCCTGCAATTACTTTTGCTTTAATTTTATAAACCGTATCATCATTGATAGTTGCTCCAAGCGCACAAGGCGCATAGATATCTACATCGGCAGTATACAAATCCTCTCCTGAATAAATAGTAGTGCCATATTTTGCACTTACCTCTTGCATTCTTGCCTCATTAATATCGGCAATTTGAACTAGGGCACCTTCTTTAGTCAAATAATCTACTAAAATTTCGCCAACATGCCCAATTCCTTGAACTAAAATTTTCTTTCCGTCTAATTTATCCGAACCAAATTGGTGTTTTGCAGCGGCTTTCATACCCATGTAAACGCCATAAGCAGTTACAGGCGATGGATTACCCGAACCACCACGAGATTCTGAAATTCCAGTTACATAAGGCGTAACATCTCTAACAGTATCCATATCGGCAGTTTCCATACCAACATCCTCAGCAGTAATATATCTTCCGGATAATGAGTTCACAAAATCACCAAATTTACGCATCATTTCTGGCGTTTTTTGGGTTTTGGCATCCCCTATAATTACGGCTTTTCCGCCTCCAAGATCCAAACCAGTGATAGCGGCTTTGTAGGTCATTCCACGAGAAAGACGCAAAACATCGTTTAATGCTTCCCATTCGTTGGCATAATTCCACATTCTAGTACCACCTAAAGCTGGTCCTAAAACTGAGTTATGAATACCAATAATTGCTTTTAATCCAGTATCTTTGTCGTTGCAAAAAACAATTTGTTCGTGATTATCAAAAGATAATTGACCAAATACAGGATCCATTTTTTGAAGTTCTTTTGGGGTAGTGATTTCTGTAGTCATAATTATTATTTGGGTTGCGACTTTATCAATAAGTCAGAGCAAATTTAACTTTTTATTCAAAATAACTTACTTATTTTAGTTTTAATTAGCATATTGTTAGTAAATATAATTTTTATCGAATATAATGATATTACATTATCCTTACCTATTTAACAAATTAAGAAGCCACATTATCTAGAATTATAGAAATAACATGAAAGAATTACAATATTTAAATAAATACTTTATCAAATATAAATACCGTTTCTTGTTAGGTATTTTTATTACAATTGTTGCACAAATTTTTTCCCTTTTCACACCCAAACTAATTAGCAAATCCTTCAAAGCCATTGAAGAATACCATAAAAGCGCAATTGGAATGGACAGCGTGAAAAGCCAACTTATTGAAAACATACTACTTATCCTAGGAACTACCATCATTGCAGGGCTGTTAACTTTTATTATGCGCCAAACCTTAATTGTAATGTCTAGACATGTTGAATTCGATTTGAAAAATGAGGTTTTTAAACATTACGAAGTTTTAGATCAAAATTTTTACAAACGCAACCGCACCGGTGATTTAATGAACCGTATTAGTGAGGATGTTGCAAAGGTCCGAATGTATGTAGGACCAGCAGTGATGTATACCATCAACACCATTATTCGATTTACGGTCGTAACTATTTATATGTATAATGTCTCCCCTAAACTGACCTTATACACCTTACTACCCCTACCTATTTTATCGTATATTATTTACAAATTAAGCAAGGAAATCAATACACGAAGTACTATTTTTCAACAGTATTTATCTAAAGTATCTAGTTATACCCAGGAGGTTTTTTCTGGAATACGAGTAATTAAAGCCTATTCTTTAGAAAAACAAAATCAAGATATCATTACTGAATTAGCACTAGAAAGCAAAACCAAAAGCATGAGTTTAGCCAAAGTGCAATCGTTATTTGGACCTCTAATGGTCACCCTAATTGGCGTTAGTAATTTAGTGGTAATTTACTTTGGTGGGAGGATGTATATAGAGCATGATCCAGAAATTAAAACCATTGGAATTATTGCCGAATTTATTCTCTACGTCAACATGCTTACATGGCCAGTTGCTTCCATCGGATGGGTTTCCTCGTTGATTCAAGAAGCAGAGGCTTCCCAAAAAAGAGTCAATGAATTTTTAAAAACAGAACCTGAAATTAAAAATACAACTTCCGAAAAATCTATAATTAAAGGAAATATTGCATTTGAAAATGTAAGTTTTATTTATGAAGACACGAATATCCTAGCCTTAAAAAATGTTTCTTTTAAGGTTAATAAAGGCGAAACATTAGCAATTTTAGGAAAAACCGGCTCTGGAAAATCGAGTATTCTTTCTTTAATTACTAGAATGTACGATGTGAAAGAAGGCTCCATCACTATGGATGGAACACCTTTAGCGAAAGTGAATTTAATAGACCTGCGCGAAAGTATTGGAATAGTGCCACAAGATGCTTTTTTGTTTTCAGACAGTATAAAAAACAACATCAAGTTCGGTAAAGAAAATGCCACTGATGAGGAAGTAATTGAGGCGGCTACAAAAGCAGCGGTTCACGATAATATTATCCAATTCAACCAACAATACGAAACCATTTTAGGAGAACGAGGCATAACCCTTTCGGGAGGACAAAAGCAACGTGTTTCTATAGCAAGAGCAATCATTAAAAATCCTGAAATTTTGCTATTAGACGATTGTCTCTCGGCAGTTGACACCGAAACGGAAGAGACTATCTTGAATAATTTACTTGAAATTTCCAAAGACAAAACAACTATAATTGTTAGTCACAGGGTTTCCTCTGCTAAAAATGCAGACAAAATTATTATACTAGAAGAGGGAGAAATCATCCAACAAGGAACTCATAATCAATTAATAAGCCAAGAAGGGTATTACAAAGAATTGTATTACAAACAACTTTCTGAAAAAGAAGTTCTATAATTCTTGCATAGTACTATTTTTTTTAGCATTTTTGGAATTAGAAAAACTACTAATTGACCGAACGAATATGAGAGAAAACGACATGTTAGAAAAAGACGAGATTTTTTCTAAAGTATTAAGAGCAGGAAGAAGAACTTATTTCTTTGATGTACGATCAACCAAGGCCGAAGACTACTACATCACCATTACTGAAAGCAAGAAATTCACCGAAGAAGATGGTTCGTTCCATTTTAAAAAGCACAAAATTTATCTATACAAAGAGGATTTTTCTGCTTTTAAAGAAATTCTAGAAGAAATGACTTCCTTTGTTTTAAATAATAAAGGAGAAGAAGTAATCTCAGAAAGACACCAAAAAGATTTTAAAAGAGAATACACTTCAGATAATCAGGAGGAAACCCCACAAGTAGAAAAAAGTTTTACTGATATTAATTTTGATGATATTTAGGGTATCATTTAAAAAATAGTTAAGTCCAAAATCCAAAAGGTTTTGGACTTTTTTTTAGCCTATTCGCAAGCCATTTTCCACTTTCAAATCGGAAGTCAACAATACAATATCCTCTCCATTTACAGAGCCTAGAACCAAACATTCGCTATTAAATTTGCCTATTTGCTTCTTTGGAAAATTTACTACAGCAATAATCTGTTTTCCTATTAAATCTTCTTTAGAATATTGCTTGGTAATTTGTGCCGATGATTTTTTGACCCCAATTTCTTTCCCAAAATCAATAGATAATTGGTATGCTGGCTTTCTCGCTTCTGGAAACTCTTTAGCGTCTAAAATTGTTCCTACTCGCATTTCCACTTTTTCAAAATCGTTCCAAGTAATCATAGTTTTATTTTTTGGAGAATAAATTTTGAACCACCCAAGCAGGACCAATCATTAAAAATTGTAAATCTTTTAAAAAGGACGGCTTTTTTCCTTCTATTTTATGTCCGTAAAACTGTCCTATCCAAGCAACTCCAAACACGGCAATTGAGAACATGCTTAAAGATACATATTGCCCAATATAGTAGTTCAAAATTAAACAGAACAATGCAAAAACTGCAATCTTAACAGTCATTGCAACAGACAATCTAATATAAAAAATCATAACCAAAACTAAAATAACTACCGCCCAATTTTCTATAATTGGTTGATTTAATTTTAAATTATTTGCCAAAAATCCACTGGGAATGCTCATCAATAATCCAATAATAGAAAAGAAAATAGCAGGAACACATACATAATGGATCTTTTTGTTGGTGGTATTTTGATGGCTTATGGCATATTCATCAAACCATTGATTTAATGATTTCATAAATTAATTTTTAGACAAGTAAGCAAGGATTTTATCCATATCAGCATCTTGTAAACGTGCTTTTACTTGCATTTTTTTCAAGATGGGCTGCCATTCTTGTACACTATGGCTCTTAGGATCTGAAAGTTGGTGGCATTTAGCACAATTATTTTCATATATTTCTTTACCCGCATTTTGCTTTGCAATTAAAATAGCCAGTTCCGATTTTGCTATAGAAGCCTTAGATGGGCCACACGAATTAATAACTAAGGCTAATAGAACTAGAGAGAGGATTCTTGTTTTCATAAATTATTGATTTTAAAAAAGTAAATATAAAAAAAATCCTAATAGAATAACTATCAGGATTATTTTTCACTTCGTACCTCGTATTTAGAACCTCGTACTTTTATTTAACGTCCATTAATTCTACATCAAAAATCAATGTAGCATTTGGAGGAATAACCCCACCAGCACCGCTTTCGCCATATCCTAAATAGGCAGGGATTACAAAACGTGCTTTATCTCCAACTTGTAACAAAGCAATACCTTCATCCCAACCTTCAATTACTTGACCTTGACCAAGACGGAATTCAATTGGTTTTTTTCGTGGATAAGAAGAATCAAAAACTTTTCCGCTTTCTAGAGAACCTTCATAATGAACCGAAACTGTTTTACCACTTTCTGCTTGTTTTCCAGAACCTTTTTGAATCATTTTATATCGTAAACCACTTTCCGTTTTATCAAAACCAGCAGCTAAACGCTCCATAGTTTCTTCAGCAAGTTTTTTAGCGTCTTCGATTTTTTTTTGACGTGAACCTTCAAAAGTTCTAAAAGCCTCTATAGCATTCCATTTTTCAGCCTCAGCTCCAACTCTAAGAATTTCAATGTTATCAATACTATCGCCTTGACCAATTGCATCAACAACATCTTGTCCTTCAATAACATTTCCGAAAACGGTATGTTTATTATCTAACCAATTAGTTGGAACGTGAGTAATAAAAAACTGTGATCCATTACTTGCCGGACCCGAATTAGCCATAGATAAAACTCCTGGTTTATCGTGTTTTAAAGTTGGATGAAACTCATCTTCAAAACTGTACCCTGGGCCACCTGTACCAACTCCTTGAGGACATCCTCCTTGAACCATAAAATCTGGAATTACTCTATGAAATTTTAATCCATCATAATAAGGTTTTCCCATTGGTCTTGCTGAATTTTCAAGTTGCCCTTCGGCTAATCCTACAAAATTTCCAACAGTTCCTGGGGTTAAATCGTGCGTTAATTTTACTATAATTGCACCTTTTGTGGTGTTGAATTTAGCATATATTCCGTTTTCCATGGCTATATTTTTTTTATAATGGTGCAAATTTAATATATTATTGGATATAAAATGTAAAATTGTACCTTTGAATAAACCAAAAATATAAAATGACGAATTCCATATACGATACATCGGATACTGAAAAAACAATCGCTAGAATACAATCTCTATCTCCAAACACTCCTGCCGTATGGGGAAAAATGAACGTAGATCAAATGCTACAACATTGTAATGCTGCAATTGAAGTGGCTTTTGGAGAAAAAGAAATAACGGTAAATTGGATGATGCGACTTCTTGGGAAATTAGTCAAGAAAAAAATATTTAATAGTGATTTTCAACACAATAGTCCTACTGCTCCCGAATTTATTTTTGAAGACAATTATGATTTTGAAACTTCTAAATCTACTTTAATTCAAAAATACAGCCGATTTTCTAACGAAGGAAAAAGTGCAATTACCGTTATGAAACATCCGTTTTGGGGCAACATGACCTATGAAGACTGGGATAAATTAATGTGGAAACATCTAGACCACCATTTAAGACAATTTGGGGTTTAATTTAAAAAAAATGAAAGAAGAATCAAACTACATCAACATAAATAAACAAACCTGGAACAATAAAACAGATGTTCATATCAATTCCGAATTTTATGATATGAAAGGCTTTTTGAGGGAAAATCCACTTTAAATTCTATTGAGTTAGAACTATTGGGAGATATCTCTGGTAAAAAGATTTTGCATTTGCAATGCCATTTTGGTCAAGACACTATGACCTTTTCTAGAATGGGTGCAAAAGCAACTGGCATTGATCTATCGGATAAAGCAATTGAAAGAGCACGAGAATTTGCATCCAAATTGAACTTAGATACTACTTTTGTTTGTTGTGATATTTATGACACTCCAAAATATATAGATGAGAAATTTGACATTGTTTTTACCAGTTTTGGAACTATTGGTTGGTTTCCTGATTTAGATAAATGGGCAAATGTGGTTTCTCATTTTTTAAAGCCGGAAGGCAAGTTTATTATGGCCGATTTTCATCCTGTTGTTTGGATGTACGACAATGATTTTAAGGAAGTTTTTTATCATTATTTTAATGTAGAACCAATAATAGAAGAAGAAACTGGGACTTATGCTGAAAAAGATGCTGAACTTTCTGCAAAAACTATTGGTTGGAATCATCCAATTTCGGAAATTTTAAATAGTTTAATTAATAGCGGTTTGGAGATAAATTGTTTTAACGAATACGATTATTCTCCCTATAATTGTTTTAATGAAACCGAAGAATTCGAACCAAATAAATTCCGAATTAAGAATTTTGGAAATAAAATCCCGATGGTATATTCTATAAAAGGAACTAAAAAATAAATCCAAAAGTATTTTTCTCTCTTAGCCCCGATAGAAATGGAAATCCTTTTCTTTTTTTTCTTTAAAAAAAGAAAAGATTGGAATGAATAGCGGGAATAGCTCCTAAAAAAAATAAAAAATTATCTTTGCCAAATGCGAATAGACATTATAACCATATTACCCGAATTATTACACAGTCCTTTTGAAGCTTCTATAATGAAACGTGCCATTGACAAAGGATTGGTGGAAGTTCATTTTCATAATTTAAGAGATTATACTACAAACAAGCAGAAATCGGTAGATGATTATCCGTTTGGTGGTGGCGCCGGAATGGTCATGACAATACAGCCAATAGATGCTTGTATCACCCATTTAAAAAGTGAAAGAGAATACGATGAAATTATTTATATGTCGCCAGATGGGGAAACTTTGAATCAAAAATTGGCCAATACTGCTTCGATGTATGAAAATATCATTATCCTCTGTGGGCATTATAAAGGAGTAGATCAAAGGGTTCGGGATCATTTTATTACTAAAGAAATTTCTATTGGAGATTATGTTTTGAGTGGTGGTGAAGTTGGTGCCATCGTGTTTTGTGATGCTATAATCCGATTAATTCCTGGGGTATTAAGCGATGAAACTTCGGCATTGACGGATAGTTTTCAAGACGGATTACTTTCTGGACCAATTTATACTAGACCCGCAGATTATAAAGGATGGAAAGTACCCGAAGTTTTAACCAGTGGCCACTTTGCTAAAATTGATCAATGGCGGGATGATATGGCGTATGAACATACTAAAAATAGAAGACCGGATTTATTAGAATAAAATTCCAATAAATAAATTCCAAATTCCAAAGTACTCTACCTAATTTTGAAAAGTTTTGGGATTTGGAATTTGAAAATTGATTTTTTTAATTATCTTTGCACCCACATTTGACTAACCTCTGGCGAAAACCGTGAATGTTGCTCAGATTTAAACCATAATTAGCATTAAAAATGGCAAATTTAGTAGATTTCGTTAATAACGAATTATCAACAAAAAAAGATTTCCCTGCGTTTGGAGCTGGTGATACTATCACAGTTTTCTACGAAATTAAAGAGGGTGAAAAAACAAGAACTCAGTTTTTTAAAGGAGTTGTTATTCAAAGAAAAGGGTCAGGAATGACTGAAACTTTTACAATTCGTAAAATGTCTGGTGCAGTTGGAGTAGAGCGTATCTTCCCAGTTAACATGCCAGCTTTACAAAAAGTGGAAGTGAACCAAAGAGGTAAAGTTCGTAGAGCTCGTATCTACTACTTTAGAGAACTTACTGGTAAAAAAGCAAAAATTAAAGAAAGAAGAAGATAATTCTAAATTCTCTAATCATAAAAGAAGTCTCAATTTATTTGAGACTTTTTTTATGCATAAAAAACCCACCTCTTAATTATCAAATTCATAATTAAGATGCTTTTAAATATCAAATTCACAATTCAATCGATTTCGTTTTGCAAGTGTAAATATATTGGTATCTTATTATTATATTTGTTAGCTCAAAAAAAATTAGAATAAATAAACAAACAACACTCGCGGCGCAGCAGAATTGAACGGAGCGCAGCAAAATTAAACCTTATAAAAATGGCAAAAATTAAAGTAGCTAATCCAGTTGTAGAATTGGATGGCGATGAAATGACTCGAATTATTTGGAGCTTTATCAAAGAACAATTAATTCTTCCGTATCTTGATTTAGATATTAAATACTACGATTTAGGAATTGAAAGCCGCGAAGCTACTAAAGACCAAATCACGATTGACTCTGCAGAGGCAATAAAAAAATACAATGTTGGAATTAAATGCGCAACCATCACTCCTGATGAGGAACGTGTTAAAGAATTCAACTTATCTAAAATGTGGAAATCTCCAAACGGAACTATCCGTAATATTGTAGGTGGAACTGTTTTTAGAGAACCAATTATCATGAGCAACGTGCCTCGTTACGTTCAAGGTTGGACTAAACCAATCGTTATTGGTCGTCACGCTTTTGGTGATCAATACAAAGCAACCGATACGGTTATCAAAGGAAAAGGAAAACTAACAATGAGTTTTGTTTCGGAAACGGGAGAAACGCAATCTTGGGAAGTTTTTGATTTTGAAGGCGACGGCGTTGCAATGGCAATGTACAATACCGACGAAAGCATCTACGGATTTGCACATTCTTCTTTTCAAATGGCATTAACTAAAAAATGGCCGTTATATCTTTCTACAAAAAATACGATCTTAAAAGCATACGACGGACGTTTCAAAGATATTTTTGAAGAAGTTTACCAATCTACTTACAGAGCAGATTTTGAAGCAAACGGAATGATTTATGAGCACCGACTTATAGATGACATGGTTGCTTCTTGCATGAAATGGAATGGTGGATTTGTTTGGGCTTGTAAAAACTACGATGGCGATGTGCAATCGGATACTGTAGCACAAGGATTTGGTTCTTTAGGATTAATGACTTCTGTTTTGGTTACCCCTGATGGAAAAACGGTTGAAGCAGAAGCGGCTCACGGAACAGTAACGCGTCACTTTAGACAACACCAACAAGGTAAAGCAACTTCTACTAACCCAATTGCATCTATTTTTGCTTGGACTAGAGGTTTGGAGCACCGTGGTAAATTAGACGGAAATCAAGAATTAATTGATTTTTGTTTGAAACTGGAGCAAGTTTGTGTTGAAACTGTGGAAAGTGGTAAAATGACTAAAGACTTAGCAATGTTAGTAAAACCAGTAGGATTAACTTCTGCAGATTACTTAACTACCGAAGGTTTCTTAGCAGCAATAAAAGAAAATTTAGACAAGAAATTAGTTTAATTTTTTAAACATCCTTTTTAAAAGACGGCTTTTAGTCGTCTTTTTTTATTGACTACCCAAAATAGATTGGATTGCATTTGTATTTGTTCGTATATTTGTAGGCATAGTTTTTGCAAGGAGACTAAGTATAACTTGGGGTCGACTGGTTTTGACAGCGAGTGGAATTGAACAGTAAGCACGTCGAGCATTGAATTTTGGCTCGTAAATATCAATTTTCAAAACACACAAACGGCGAAGGAAACTACGCTCTTGCTGCATAATCTGAATTATAGTAAGATTAGCCACGCTCCTACTAGGTAGGAAAGCAGGATTCACCTCGAAAGCTTTGGTTTATGGCGGTCGGTATAGGTGAATCGTAAATATGAACCTAAGAACAGTAAAGCTTTGGAGCTGTTACGAAAATTTAAGAAGATAAGTATTTTGTGGCTGTTTTTGGCCTAGCAAAATATCGAAAACTCAATCAGAAAATAAGCGTGTAGAAAGCTCTTTGATTGCTTGTTTGGACCCGAGTTCGATTCTCGGCGACTCCACATAATCCCTTGTAATAAATTGATTTACAAGGGATTAATTTTTTTAGTTACATTTTTAGTTGCTATTTTTTTATTGTTATCACTTTTTTTAAATATTAAATTACTTGCACAAATTTCAGCATAGAAGTATGTTGAAATTTACTCCCTAAACCATAAAATATTATTTCATCAAAAAATAAATCAATTTTAAAATAATTATTATTCCTTTTTCATGAAAAAAAATGAAGAAATACAATTATCTGTTTAATATCGAAAAAAAGCAAGAAACAAAAAAATCTTCTACTATTTTTATATAACTATATTGTCTGTTGTAAAAATCTAATTAAAGAATATTTTGAAGCTATTAATATAGTTTTGTTTTTTTTTAAATTAAATAATATTTTATAAAATAAATTTTATATTTTTAGTACTTAAATTATTAAAATAAATAAAATGAAAAAATTATTAGTATTAACAGTATTATTTGTTTCGACTATTGTATCGGCACAAGACATGAAGGTTGTAAAAGGAAATTTTGATTTTTTAAAAGATCAAAAACAAATTAACGTTGAGTTTGATTATTCAAAAATGACGGTGCTAAAAGAAAAGCTAACTGAAGCCCAATATATTGAAGAAAGATCAAAAGAATTAAATGAAAAAAACAAAGCAAGTGGTTCTTTTTGGGAAAAAAAATGGAAAGCAAGCAAAGAACTAATTTGGAATCTTAAATTTTTAGAATTAGCAAATATTGTATTATCCAAAGAAGATAAAGATTTAGTTTTCCAAGAAGGCATAGCTTCTGCAAAATACACTCTTATAGTTGGTGTAGTATGGATTTATCCAGGCTGGGATGCAATGATGATGAAACAACCTGCTAAGGTTACAACTTCATTGAAATTTGTTGAAACCAATAATAAATCAAATGTTGTCTTAGAAATTTCTAGTGAAGATGCTCCAGGGGATCAATGGGGAAATAATTTTAGTAATGAATCTAGAATTGGAGAAGGATTTGCGAAAACAGGAAAATCATTATCTAAAACAATTTTAAAGAAAGCATTTAAATAAAATTCTAATTTAATATTTAAAAAAAAGCATAAAAGTATGAAACTACTTTTATGCTTTTTTTTTAATTCAACTCTTCCATTTTTATTAGATGAGCCATATTTTTTATTAAGTTATCGTGCTTTTTAACAAATGGATTCGTCTCATCCCAAACATAGCCAGCAAGAACTGCACATATTTTACGTTTTACATCTATGTTTTCTGGCTGATGGAAAAACAAAGTTTGTAAATTTCCTGTATACCATTCTTTTACATAAGTTGTAAATACCCCAATTCCTCTTTTCATATATCCTGTGAATTCTACTTCCCAATCTACAGCAATTCCTTGGTGTTCTTTCAAATATAACTTAGCAGCAAGCATTCCTGATTCAGTTGCGAAAGCTACTCCAGATGAAAAAACAGGGTCCAAAAATTCAGAACTATTTCCAGTAAGCGCAAACCCATCACCATACATTTTTTTTACAGAACGAGAATAGTTTTCTAATTTAACAGGCTCAAATAAAAACTCAACTCCAGCAAAGCGTTTTATATAAAAATCAGAGAGATTGATAGCATTATTTAAAGCTTCTCGGACATCCTTATTTTTTGAAAGTGAATTAATAAAATGAGTTGGTCCAACGACACCTAAACTTGTATTTCCATTGGAGAAAGGAATAACCCATAACCATACTTCAGTTTCTAAAATATCAAATGAAATTAAGGTTCCTTCTTCACCTTGAGGACGATTAATATCTTTTACGTGCGTAAAAATTGAAGAATGAAGATCTAATTTAGATGGCGTATCTAAATCTAATAATCTTGGTAATACCCTGCCATAACCACTAGAATCAATTATAAATTTGGCATGTATCTCTTTTAAATTGCCATTAATATCTTTTACTATAGTTGTAGAGTTTTTACCTTCAAAAGATACAGATATTACTTCCGATTCAAATTCTAAATCAATTCCTTTTCGAATAATTTCTTGAGCCATAGTGTTATCAAAATCAGCTCTTGGAACTTGCCAAGTCCAATCCCAACCTTCCGAAAATTTATCACTAAAATCAAAAACACAAATTTCTTTACCTCTAATAAATCTTGCTCCTAATTTCTTTTCGAAGTTCATAGCATCCAAACAATCAAATAATTCTGCTTCTGCAAAATGATCCATCACGCGAGGAATTAAGCTTTCTCCAACAACAAGTCTTGGGAATTTAGTTTTTTCTACAACTTTAATTTTTACATTATTTTTATGCAAATAAGACGCTGATACACAACCTGATGGCCCAGCTCCAATTATTAAAACATCAACATATTCTTTTAACATATTCTTAACTTTATTGTTATTTTTTAATGCAATAATACAAATATACTAATTTGTTAACGTTAAATTCTTTTTTTCTTACATTTTATAAGGGTATGACTCATCCCGATTATGGCATGCATTTCATCAACATCAAAACCTGCTTTTTCGATAATGTTTAAAATGTCGGTAGAATGATACATCTGACTATTTCCATTTGCAACGGCAGTAAAATATAAAGAGGTAGCATGTAAACTATAAGTTGAGGCCTCAAATTTTTGCAAATCCCAAAAAGTTTCCAAAATATAAAAAGTTGCTTCATCCGACATAGAATCGTAAGTTCTTGAAAAAATTCCAAAAATTTCTTCAAGCGAAAAACAATCAATAAATTGGCTCATCCATATTACATCAAATCCTTTAGGAAAAGTAATTGAATTATCTAACAGGTTGATATAATTTGCCGTAATTCGATCTGAAAATCCTGCCTCTTCAATGTTTTTACGTGCAACATTAACTTGTCCTGGTAAATCAAGAATGGAAATATTAACAGAAGAATTATATTTTGCACATTGCAACGAAAATTTTCCAGTATTTCCACCAATGTCTAAAAAAGATTTTGGATTGTCTTTAAATATAATAGGCATTACTTCAGGAAAGGTGTAATCAGAGTAAAAATGATCAAAATCGAACCAACTTTTTTTAATTTTTCTAGGCAGTTCGGATAATCCAATATAAATAGTATTCCAATCTCCTAGTTCTTTTAATCCTTCCGGTTTTCCATTTACAATAGATTCTTCAAGATGGTTAATAGCTAAATAATTTACATCTTGAGTAAAATCCATATTAATATTAGTCATGGCATCCCTTAAAATAAAATATCCTGTTTTAGTCAAAATAAATTCACCTTCTTTCAAATAAACAATTTCCATACTCAACCCAGCTTCCAATAATACTTTTACCCCATAAATGGATAGTTTTAAGGCGCTAGCAATAGTTGCTATACTCGCTTTGTTATTGTTGAATAAATATTCTAAAATACCTAGATTTCTTAAAGTTTTTGCAGCCTGAAACATTATAGGAGCAAAAGCAATTTTTTGCGCATCTAAGTTTGCTTGAACAACACTTTTTTTATCATTTCCAATATTTTTCATTTAAAAATCATTTAAAATTAGTTGTTAAATAAATTTTTAACTCTGTAAACTTAAATATTATTTTTGTTAAAAGTCTTAAATTAAGTTTACATTTGTAATTCAAAAAAAAACAATTATAAATTTAGTACTTAAAAAAACTTTTTTTAGTATTAAAAAACCGCATTGAATGAATATAAATAGTTACTTAAGTATTGAAGAGTTTGAAAATATTATTTTTTACAATAATAAAGTAGCAATTAGTGATGAGGTACTTAATAGGGTAAATGAAAGTTTTAATTTTTTAAATGAATTTTCCGAAAACAAAGTTATTTACGGAGTAAATACTGGTTTTGGTCCAATGGCTCAATACCGCATAAAAGATGAAGATAGAATTCAATTACAATATAATTTAATTAGAAGCCACTCCTCAGGCACGGGAAAACCATTGAACGCTGTCTGTGTAAAAGCAGCAATGTTAGCAAGGATAAACACACTTTCGTTAGGTAATTCTGGAGTTCATCCTTCATTAATACATTTAATGAAAGAACTTATAAACAGAAATATCACCCCATTAATTTTTGAACATGGTGGCGTTGGAGCAAGTGGAGATTTAGTGCAATTAGCACATTTAGCTTTAGTTTTAATTGGTGAAGGCGAAGTTTTTTATAAGGGTGAAAGAAAACCTACTCAAGAAGTCTTTGAAATAGAAAATCTAAAACCAATTGAAGTAAAAATTAGAGAAGGTTTAGCTCTTATGAACGGTACTTCCGTAATGACTGGAATTGGAGTTGTTAATGTTTATCATGCTAATAAATTATTAAATTGGTCTCTTAAATGTTCTTGTGCAATTAACGAAATTGTTCAAGCTTATGATGATCATTTTTCGGCGGAATTGAACAATACAAAACGTCATAAAGGGCAACAAGAAGTAGCTTTAAGAATGAGAAAAAATCTTGAAGACAGTACTTTAATAAGAAAACGAGAAGATCATTTGTATACAGGTGAAAATACCGAAGATATATTTAAAGAAAAAGTACAAGAATATTATTCATTACGCTGCGTGCCTCAAATACTTGGCCCAATTTTAGAGACAATTGACAATGTAGCTTCTATTCTAGAGGACGAATTCAATTCGGCTAATGATAATCCAATTATAGATGTAAAAAATAAACATGTTTACCATGGAGGCAATTTTCATGGAGATTATGTCTCTTTAGAAATGGACAAACTTAAAATTGTAATAACAAAACTAACAATGTTGGCAGAAAGACAATTGAATTATTTACTTAATTCAAAAATCAATGAGATTCTTCCTCCGTTTGTTAATTTAGGAACCCTTGGTTTTAATTTTGGAATGCAAGGAGTTCAGTTTACAGCTACTTCAACAACTGCAGAAAACCAAATGTTATCTAATCCTATGTATATACACAGTATCCCTAACAATAATGACAATCAAGACATTGTTAGCATGGGAACAAATGCAGCAGTTATTACTGCTAAAGTAATAGAAAATGCATTTGAAGTATTAGCAATTGAGTTGATTACAATAGTTCAAGCAATTGATTGTTTGGAACAAAAAGAGGCTATTTCATCGGTTACTAGAAAAATGTATGATGAAGTACGTCAAATCATTCCTAAATTCAGTCAAGATCAAGTAATGTATCCTTTTGTTCAACAAGTAAAAGATTATTTAATAAATAATTAATATATTAGTTTTTTTGATAAAAAATCAAACTAAAAATTGTGATAACATTTCATTCAAATAATTATTTTAAAAAAAATACAATTATGAAAAAAATAATTTTATTATTAATATTATTTATTCAATTTACAAATGCTCAAGAATTAGCATTAGTTAGAAAGAACGAGAAATTTGGATATATTTCTAAAACTGGAGAATTTGTTATTCAACCAATATTTAAAACATCAAAAAACTTTTCAAACGGTTTAGCTGCTGCCGAAGATAATGGGAAATGGGGATTTATTAATTCTAAAGGAGAATGGGTGATTCCAGCCACTTTTGATGACACAAAGTACTTTGATACTGGAATTTGTATTGTTGCAAAAGATAAAAAATGGTTCTATATCAATATAAAAGGAGAAACAGTTACAGCTCCAAATTCAGATAAACCATACGATTTTGAGGATGGAATTGCTTTTATTAAACAAGGTGATAAAGTGGGTCTTATCAATGCTAAAATGGATGTGATACTAAAGCCAAAATACGATGCTATTAAGTCATTTGAAAATGGATATGCAAGAGTAAAAAACAATGCTCTTTGGGGAATTATTGATAAATCTGGAAAAGAAACAATTGAAATTATATACGATGAAATTGGCAATTATACTAAGAATATTACTTGGGCAAAAAAAGGAACTGATTTTGGATTAATAATTGAAGGGAAATTTAAAGTAATTGAAGGTGTTGATAAAATTTGGGATTTCTTGCAAAATGATATTACTTATGCTCGAAAAAATGACAAAATAGGATTTATTGATGCAAAAGGGAATTGGGTAATCCAACCGAAATTTGACAAAGCTAAATCATTTGTAAAAAATCTAGCTCCAGTTCAACTAAACAAAAAATGGGGCTTTGTGAATAGAAAGGGTGAAATGATTATTGAATTTATATACAATGATGCCGAGGTTTTTAGTGCCGATGGTTTTGCTCCTGTAAAAGAGGAAAATTGGGGGTTTATAAATGAAACAGGGAAATTAGTTATTCCAACAAAATACGGAATTACAGCTGGAGGATTTTCAATGTTTAAATTTGAAGAAAAAGGCTTTATTAATGGTTTAGCTAGAGTAAAAAACGAAAAAAAATGGGGGTTTATTAAACCGGATGGTCAAGTGTTAGGAAACCAATGGTTTGATAATGCTGAACCTTTTCAAAAATAATATAAAAGAATAAGTATGAAGTGTGCTTTAGTAACGGGTGGTTCAAGAGGAATTGGAAGTGCTATTTGTAAAAAATTAGCAAAAGATTCTGATTATCATATTTTAATAAATTATCAATCTAATAAAACAGCTGCCGAAGAAACTTTGAAAGAAGTTATTAAAAATGGTGGAACAGGAGAAATAATAGCCTTTAATGTTTCTAATTTTGAGGAAGTAAAAGAGGTGTTAACAAAATGGCAAGAAGCAAATCCTGAAGCTGTTGTTGAGGCTATTGTAAATAATGCAGGAATTACAAAGGATGGCTTATTTATGTGGATGAGTCCTGAAGATTGGTCAAGCGTAGTAAATACAAGTTTGAATGGATTTTTTAATGTAACCAATTTTTTTATACAAAAAATGTTGCGTAATAAATATGGACGAATCGTAAATATGGTTTCCGTTTCAGGTGTTAAAGGTACCGCTGGACAAACTAATTACTCCGCTGCAAAAGGAGCTGTTGTAGCAGCAACAAAAGCATTAGCGCAAGAAGTTGCAAAACGAAATATTACTGTTAATGCAGTTGCTCCTGGTTTCATTAGAACTGACATGACAAGTAATTTGGATGAAAAAGAACTAATTAAGCTAGTTCCAGTTAATCGTTTTGGAGAAGCTGAAGAAGTTGCTGATTTAGTTAGTTTTTTAGTTTCCAAAAAAGCGAGTTATATAACAGGAGAAATTATCAATATTAATGGGGGAATTTATTCTTAAATAAAACTGTATAGATAATGGATAAAAGAGTTGTCATTACCGGAATGGGAATTTACTCCTGCATAGGAACTTCTTTAGACGAAGTAAAAGAATCACTATATAATGGAAAATCCGGAATTGTAATTGATCCCGAACGTAAAGAATTTGGTTTTCAGTCTGCATTAACTGGCATGGTACCAAAACCAGATTTAAAAAACTTACTTTCTCGAAGACAACGAATTAGTCTTGGAGAAGAATCCGAATATGCCTATATGGCTACGATTGAAGCTTTGAAAAACGCTAATATTGATGATGCCTTTTTTGACGATAACGAAGTTGGAATCATGTATGGAAACGATAGTGTATCAAAAGCCATTATTGAAGCAACGGATATTATTCGGGATAAAAAAGACACCGCGCTCATAGGTACTGGAGCAATTTTCAAATCGATGAATTCAACGGTTACAATGAATTTATCTACCATCTTTAGACTTCGAGGTGTAAATTTAACCATTAGCGCTGCTTGCGCTAGTGGATCGCATTCTATAGGATTAGGTTTTCATTTAATTAAAAGTGGCTTACAAGACATGATAATTTGTGGAGGCGCACAAGAAATCAATAAATATGCCATGAGTAGTTTTGATGCTTTAGGTGTTTTTTCTCCTAGAGAAAATGAACCAAGTAAAGCCTCAAGACCTTTTGATGCTTCCCGTGACGGATTAATTCCTAGTGGTGGAGGTGCAACACTAATTTTAGAGAGTTATGAATCTGCCATAAAACGTGGTGCTACAATTATTGCAGAAGTTGTTGGTTATGGTTTTTCATCAAATGGAGGGCATATTTCTACGCCAAATGTAGAAGGCCCATCAACAGCAATGCAAAGGGCTTTAGATAGTGCTAATGTAAAACCAAACCAAATTGATTATATTAATGCTCACGCCACATCAACACCAGTTGGTGATCAAAATGAAGCTAAGGCAATATATGAAGTTTTTGGCGAAAACAATCCATATGTAAGTTCTACAAAGTCAATGACAGGCCATGAATGTTGGATGGCAGGTGCAAGTGAAGTCATATATTCAATACTAATGATGCAAAATGATTTCATTGCTCCAAACATAAATTTGGAAGACCCTGATGAGGATGCACAAAAATTAAATTTAGTAAAAAGTACGATAAATAAAAAAATAGATATATTTTTGTCTAATTCCTTCGGATTTGGAGGTACAAATTCGGCGTTAATTATAAAAAAATATAAAAGTGATGAATAAAGTTGAAATTATAGAGCGAATTAACGCATTTCTTGTTGAAGAGTTTGAAGTAGATGAAGATGTAATTCAACCAGACTCTATATTAAAAGACACTTTAGGGCTTGACAGTTTAGACTATGTTGACTTGGTAGTTTCTGTCGAATCTAATTTTGGAGTAAAATTGGTAGAGGTTGATTTTGTTGGGCTTTCTACTTTTCAACATTTTTATGACTTAATTGAAAACAAATTAAAACTTAAATAATTATTTAGATTTCTATATTTGAATAAGTCTAAAATCTAATAAGTTTAAAATGGCTAAATGGGACGGAAAATCTAAAGGGACTGTTCTAGGTTACAAAATTTTTGTTTTTTTTCTCAAAAGAACGGGTATTAAATCAGCATATTTCATACTTTACTTTGTTGCTACCTATTATTTTTTGTTTCTTAAAAAAAGTAATCGCGCAATTTATTATTACTTCAATGAGAGGTTAGGCTATTCCTATTTTAAGTCTAAAATTATGATCTACAAAAGTTATTATACTTTTGGGCAAACTATTCTCGACAAAGTTTCTATTTCTTCCGGCATGGAAAAGCAGTTTACAAGTGAGCATGAAGGAGGTGAAATACTAAAAAAATTATTATCCGATAAAAAAGGAGGCGTACTTATCAGTGCACATATTGGTAATTTTGAAATTGCTCAACATTTTTTTGGAGAAAAAGACATCGACTTACAAACAAATTTAGTTACAACCGATTTGGAGCATTCGGCGATAAAGAATTACTTAGGCAAAATATCAAAAAAATCGAGTGTAAAATTTATAATTATACAAGATGATTTATCGCATATTTTCGAGATAAATGCTGCTTTAGCAAGAAATGAATTAGTTTGTTTTACTGGTGACAGATATTTTGATGGAGGAAAATTCTTAGTTGAAAAAATATTAGGAAAAGAAACTAAATTTCCAGCTGGTCCATTTTTAATTGCTTCAAGATTACAAGTTCCCGTTGTATTCGTGTATGTGATGAAAGAAGATAACTTACACTACCATCTTTACACTAGAGAAGCAAATGTAAAACATCGCGATGAAAAGGCCTTATTAAAAGCATATACTGAAAGTGTTGAAACAATGTTAAAAAAATATCCTTTGCAGTGGTTTAATTATTTTGATTTTTGGAATCAATTCGATAGTAATTAGAAAATAAAATCTAAACTAAATTAATATTAAAACTACAATTAGATTACAACTTTTAATTTGTGTTTTAACAAATTTCAATAAAAATGGAAAATTTTGATACTATCATTATTGGTTCTGGCGTTGGAGGATTAGCTACAGCGATTTGTTTGGCTAGAGCTGGACAAAAAGTATTGGTTCTTGAGCAACATTATGTTCCAGGAGGATGGAGTCATAGTTTTACACTAAATGGTCAACGATTTAGCCCAGGCGTACATTATGTTGGCTTCATAGATGAAGGACAATCTACAAATGAACTATATCGAGGACTAGGAATTGCAAATGACATGGTTTTTTTTCGAATGAATACCAATGGATATGAGCATTGTTTAATCAATAATGAAAATTTTGATTTGCCTGCTGGTGTAGAAAATTTAAACAAAGTTCTTTCCGCACGTTTTCCAAAAGAAGAAAAAAACATTAAAAAATATCTTACATTAGTTCAACGAGTCTCTTATGAATTGCAATTAATTCCAAAGTTGACCGGCTGGTGGCAAAAAATCACTGTTCCTTTTAGAACCAAACATTTCGGAAAATTTGCATTGTTTCCATTAAAAAAAGTTATAGGTTGGCACATTAATGACCCTTTGCTTAAGTCCGTTCTTAATATTCAATGTGGTGATCATGGTCTTCCGCCCAATCGAGCTTGTTTTCCTGTTCATTGTTCTGTAATGAGTCATTATTTTGATGGAGGGTTTTACCCGATGGGTGGCGGAGGCGGAATTGTTAAGGCGATGACCAATGGGGTTAAAAGAAATGGCGGAGAAATAAGGGTAAAACAAGATGTTGTAAAAATACTTGTTGAAAATAATAAAGCAATTGGAATTCAATTAAAAAATGGTGAAAAAATACTTGCAAAAAATATAGTTTCAAATGCAGATCCATCAATTACCTACCTAAATTTAATTGGTAAAGAACACCTTAGTTCTAAATTAATTAATAAACTTGAAAAAACAAAATACTCTGTAACGTCATTAATTTTATTTTTGACTTTAGATATGGATGTTACAAAATTCGGTATAGATTCAGGTAATATTTGGATGATGAAAGATGAAAATGATGATGCCAATTTTGATGACTTAATGAACAATGATATCGCAGAAGGAGATTCTTTTCCTGCTGTTTTTATAAGTTGTACCACTATAAAAGACCCAGTAAGTTTCAATGGAAGATATCATAATTTTGAAGTTGTAACTTATGTGAATTATGATAAAATGGACGATTTTAATGGTTTAGAGGATTATCATAACGAGCATTACAAAACGTTTAAGTTAAAGGTAATTAATAAATTGATGAATAATATTGAAAAAATAATTCCTAATGCTAAACAAAATATTGTTCAAGTAGAATTGGGAACGCCTAAGACTAATGAATTCTATGTAAATTCTACAAGAGGAAATGTCTACGGTACTGAAAAAACTTTGAATCAAGTAGGTCCATTTTCTTATAAAAATAAAGCTGAGATTGAAAACTTATATCTTTGTGGGGCCAGTACACTTTCTCATGGAGTTGGAGGAGCAACTCATTCTGGAGTTGCAGCGGCTGCAACAATATTAAACTGCAAACCGTCCGATTTATTGATAGAAGATCCCAATCAATCACTTAGAATTTATGATGCTGAAAATCCAGAAACATGGCCAAATTGGGTAAACACTAAAAGATCGGATAAAATAAGAACTTTTAAGGAAATAATAATTGAATAACAAATAAGTGATTTTTAAGTTAAATTTGCATTTAATAACCCTTTTTACTCATATACATGAAAAATGTGCTTGTTATTTATTATTCTCAATCAGGTCAATTAGAGTCTATTGCAAGAAATATTGCAAAACCATTTCTAAATTCCGAGGATATTAATGTTGTTTTTTATGAAATTCAAATGGAGAGAAATTTTCCATTTCCATGGAACAAAGCTGCATTTTTTGATGCTTTTCCAGAATCTTTTTTACAAATCCCATCACTTTTAAAACCTATTCCAACTGAAATATTAAATACAAAATTTGATTTAGTTTTGTTAAATTTTCAAGTTTGGTATTTAACTCCTTCTATTCCCGTAAATTCATTTTTGAAAAGTAAGGAGGCTAAAATCATTTTAAATTCAACTCCAGTTGTCACAATTAATGGGTCAAGAAATATGTGGGTAATTGCTCAAGAAAAAGTAAAAGTATTATTAAAATTAAATAATGCTCAACTCAAAGGTAACATTGCTCTGGTAGACAGAGCAGGCAATTTAATTAGCGTTATTACTATTGTTGAATGGATGTTTTCTGGAATCAAAAAAAAATATTTAGGAATATTTCCTTTACCAGGAGTATCTGAAAAAGATATTTTAGATGCTGAAAAATTTGGGGAGGTTATATTATCGGAACTAAATGAAAATAATTTAGACGAGTTACAACAAAAATTAGTAGAAATTGACGCTGTGAAAATTAGTTCATATCTTGTTAGCGTAGATAAAACTGCAAATAAAATATTTAATAAATGGTCAAATTTTATTTATAATAGAAAACAAACAAGAAAATTCTGGCTGAAAGTATTTAATATTTATTTATTGCTTGCAATTTGGTTAATCTCACCAATTGTGTATATATTGCATGTCGTATTATATCCATTTAATATAAATAAAATTAAAAAAGAAACTATTTATTATCAAGGGGTTAACTAGATTATATTAATTATGTTTGAAGTTTACATTACAAAATCTGGAAAATATTTGCCAAACAACTCTATTTCAAATGATGAAATGGAGAATTATTTGGGACTTATTAATGACCTTACCTCTAAAGCAAGAAGAATAATCCTAAGAAACAATAAAATTGTAAGCAGGTATTATGCTATTGACAAAAATGGAAATAGCACCCATAATAATGCCGAATTAACAAATAATGCTATTCAAGAATTATTCGACCAAAGTTTTACCATTAATGATATGGAATTACTTTCCTGCGGAACTTCAACTCCAGATATTCTTTTACCATCACATGCTGCAATGGTTCATGGATTGCTGAAAAATAAATCTTTAGAACTAAATTCATCTACAGGAGTTTGTTGTGCAGGAATGAATTCATTAAAATTTGGATTTCTATCTGTAAAATCTGGAAACACAAAAAATGCAGTTTGTACAGGATCTGAAAAAGTATCAACTTGGATGAGGGCTGAAAAATATAAACAAGAAGTCATTAACTTGTTAAAACTAGAAGACCAACCCATTGTTGCATTCAAAAAAGATTTTTTACGTTGGATGTTATCGGATGGTGCAGGAGCTCTTTTATTAGAAAACAAACCAAAAGGTGATTTATCTCTCAAAATTGAGTGGATGGAAGCATATTCGTTTGCTCATGAACTTGAAACCTGTATGTATGCAGGTGGAGACAAATTAGAAAATGGAGATATTAAACCTTGGAGTGATTATGATCCTGAACAATGGCTAAAAGAATCCATATTTTCAATCAAACAAGATGTTAAATTATTAGATAAAAACATCTTAATTAAAGGTGCAGAAAGTATGAAGTCTGCATTGGATAAAAATAATGTAAATGCAAGTCAAATAGACTATTTTTTACCTCATGTTTCATCCCATTACTTTGTTGAAGGATTGAAAAAATCTTTTGAAGAAAATGGAATTATTATTCCAAATGAAAAATGGTTTATGAATTTGGCAAAAGTTGGAAATGTTGGTTCAGCATCAATATATTTAGCTTTAAATGAACTTATGTATTCTGGAAAATTAAAAAAAGGCGATAAAATACTTTTGTCTGTTCCAGAAAGCGGACGATTTTCTTATGCCTATGCATTTTTAACAGTATACTAGAAAATTATGGATAAATCAATTGTTTTTTTTGAAAAAGATTTTGTAGAAAATTTGTTGCCACAAAAATTTCCTTTTGTAATGGTTGACAAAATGTATTCTTATACAGAAATCTCATTAATTTCAGGTTTAAAAATTCAAAAGGACAACATTTTTTTTCAAAATAATAATTTTTTAGAATCGGGATTAATTGAACACATGGCACAATCTGTGGCATTACACACCGGATATCAATTTTATTTAAAACAAGAAGCTGCACCAACCGGCTATATAGGTTCAATAAAGGATATTGAAATTAAAGTATTACCAAAACTACATGATGAAATTAAAACAACAGTATCAATTCTTCAAGAGTTTGGAGGAATTACTTTGGTGGATGTAGTTACAAAATTGAATGACATTGAAATTGCTAAGGGACAAATGAAAACAGTTTTAGCAAAATAAATGGGCACATTAATTGATATAAAAAATTATTTGCCTCACCGTTCTCCATTGCTAATGGTTGATATGATTTTGGTAATGGATAATGAAAAAGTCAAAACTATTTTTGAAATAAAAAACGACAATATATTTGTCCAAAATAATATTTTAGTGGAAGCTGGATTAATTGAAAATGCAGCACAAACTTGTTCTTCAATTGTTGCAAAAGATTATTTTATAGATGAAAATAACCAAGATAAAGTAAACGTAAATATTGTTGGATTTATAAGCGCAATAAAAACATTAAAAATTCATAAACTACCAAAAGTTGGTCATAAAATTATTTCAATTTCAACTTTAATTTCAAAATTTGTAACCGATGAATATAGTTTATGTACAATGAATTGTCAAACTTTTTATAATGAAGAGTTACTTTTAGAAGGAGATATTAATCTTTTTATAAAAGAAAACAATTCGAAAAATAGCCAAGATGCGAAAAGATGAAGTTCCTCAAGATAAAGGAAATCTTTCTAAAAGTAATATGAAAGAATTAGTTTATGCAACTGATGAAAAAGGAAATTACACAACTACTTTAAGTTCTGGTTGGGAGCCAAAAACAATAGCACTATCTAATTCGATAAACGATATTAATGAGCGAGTTGCAATTGCAAAAGATAAAGTGCTTAAAGGAGAAATTAGTCCAATTTGTTACTTTATGGAACTGCATAAAATGGATATTAGTATTCTCTCTAGTTACGTTGAAATTTGGGAATGGCGTGTAAAACGTCATTTTAAACCAAAAGTATTTGTCAAATTAAGTGATAAAATTATTCATAAATATGCAATAACATTTAATATTTCTATTGAGGAATTAAGAAATTTTAATAAAGATTAGATTTATGGATACTAATTTCACACATCATCAATCTGCCCATTGCGAAAATGGAGTAGCATCTAATCTTTTAAAATTTAACGGATTAAATATTTCAGAACCAATGGTTTTCGGTATTGGATCGGGGCTATTCTTTGTTTATCTTCCATTTATAAAAGTAAATCATGCTCCAGCAATTAGCTACAGACCTTTGCCAGGACAAATTTTTAATAAATTAGCAAAACGATTAAATTTAAAAATAAAAAGACAAAAATTTTCTAACGAAACCATAGCTACAAATGCTTTGGATGAAAATTTAAGAAATAATATCCCTACAGGATTGCAAGTTGGTGTTTACAATTTAACTTATTTTCCTGACGAATACCGATTTCATTTTAATGCTCATAATTTAGTTGTTTATGGGAAAACTGAAACCGATTATTTGATAAGCGATCCAGTAATGGAAAGCGTTACAACTTTAACACATCAAGAACTAAATATAGTACGTTTTGCTAAAGGTGCTTTTGCACCTCGAGGACAAATGTATTATCCTATTCAGATTCCTGAAAACGTAGACTTTAAAAGTGCTATAAAAAAAGGGATTCAAAATACTTGTAGAGATATGTTAGCTCCAGTGCCTATAATAGGTGTTCGAGGAATTAAGTTTGTAGCCAAACAAATCCGAAAGTGGCCTGTAAAACATGGAACCAAAATGGCAAATCATTATTTAGCACAAATGGTTAGAATGCAAGAGGAAATAGGAACAGGAGGAGGTGGATTCCGATTTATTTATGGCGCTTTTTTACAAGAAGCCGCTGTTATTTTAGAAAACAAGAAATTACTTGAATTATCTAAAGAAATTACTGCTATTGGCGATTTATGGCGTGATTATGCAGTTGAAGCTTCAAGAGTTTATAAAAACAGAAGTACACAGATTGATGTCTACAATAGCCTTGCTAATCAACTTTTAGATATTGCCAATAAAGAAGAAGTGTTTTTTAAAAAATTAAAAATTGCTATAAAATAAATATTTGGAACAAATTATCAAAATAGAATCTCTTTCAAAAAAATACAAAAATGCAGAAATGTATTCTTTGGATGACTTTACACTTTCTATAAATGAAGGTCAAATTTTTGGTTTATTAGGTCCCAATGGAGCAGGAAAGACAACCTTGATTTCCATCTTATGTGGTTTAATAGAACCTACTTCAGGAAATTTTTCAATTACAAATCTGAACTATGATGCAAATGAAAATGAGATTAAAAAAATCATTGGGGTTGTTCCACAAGAATATGCTTTATATCAAACATTAACTGCAAGAGAAAATCTGATATATTTTGGCAGTATGTATGGACTAAAAGGAAAACATTTGCGAGATAAAGTTACTGAGAGTCTTGATTTTCTAGGATTATTAAAATATGCCGACAAACAAATTGAAACTTTTTCTGGCGGAATGAAAAGGAGAGTTAACTTAATAGCAGGAATTTTACATAATCCACGAGTCCTTTTTCTAGATGAACCTACTGTTGGTGTTGATGTTCAATCTAAAAATTCAATCATTGAATATTTAAAAAACCTTAATAAAAACGGAACAACTATAATTTATACTTCTCATCATTTATCAGAAGCACAAGATTTCTGTACAGAAATTGCAATTATAGATAGAGGAAGAATTTATGCTCAAGGAACGCCAAATGATTTGATAGTTTCTACATCAAATGCAAGAAATCTTGAAGATGTTTTTATTTCATTAACTGGAAAAGAATTACGAGATGATATATAAATTATTTATGTCGATTCAAAAGGAATTACTTCTTCTAAAAAGAGATTTTGGAGGTGCTGTAATTTTATTTGTAATGCCTCTAATTTTGATTATTACAGTTACACTAATACAAGATAGTGCATTCAAAACGGTGAGCGATTCTAAAATACCAATTCTATTAGTAGATTATGATAAAGGGAATGTATCCAAAACAGTTTTTGAAAATTTAAAGAAAAGTAATATTTTCACAGTTGTTACAAAAATAGACAACAAATCACTTACAGAAACTCTAGCAAAAGATGCTGTATTCAAAGGTAAATACCAACTTGCAATCATTATTCCTAAAAAATTAAGTGTCGATTTACAATTGAAAATTGATCAAAATGTTAAAAAAATTACTAGTAGTTTAGGGATTACCGATACAATAGCTAAAACTAAACAAACTAAAATTTTAAATCAAAAAGAAGTGAAACTTTATTTTGACCCTGCGGTTCAAATGAGTTTTAAAAATGCCGTAATGAGTTCCATTGATAAAATGATTTCTCAAATTGAAACGCATTCTATTTATGCTACTTTTCAGGATCAATTGGGGGATGGAAACAATAGTTTTGAACAAAAAAGTTTCATAACATTCAAGGAAATTATCCCAAAAATAAACGATAAAGAAATTATTCCAAATTCTGCTCAGCACAATGTTCCAGCATGGACATTATTTGCAATATTTTTTATCATTATTCCATTATCAATTAATATTGTTAAAGAAAAATCTCAAGGAACTTTTATTCGTTTACGAACTAATCCAGTTTCTAATATCATTGTCCTTGGTGGAAAAACAATAACCTACTTAATCATTTGTATGATTCAATTTTACATGATGATAGTTGTTGCAATATTTCTATTTCCAAAAATAGGTCTCCCCTCACTTAATGTGGAAGGAAACTTGTTTTTGATGAGTATTGTTGCACTTTTTTCAGGTTTTGCTGCAATCGGATTTGGATTATTATTGGGTACAATAGCAAAAACACAAGAACAATCAGCTCCATTTGGCGCAACATCGGTTATTATCCTTGCAGCAATTGGTGGCGTTTGGGTACCTGTTTTTGCAATGTCAAATTTTATGCAAATAATTGCAAAATCATCACCAATGAACTGGGGTTTAAATGCATTTTATGATGTACTCTTGCGCAACGCCACATTTTTAGATATAGTACCAGAAATAAGTTTATTATTTTTGTTTTTCATAATTACAACAACCATCGCACTATTGTATGATAAAAAGAAAAGAGCAGTATAACGAAGCAACAGAATTAATAGTTTCTCAACAAATTAGAGTGCGATTTAATGAAACAGATCCACTTGGAATAGTTTGGCATGGATATTATATAACTTATTTTGAAGATGGTAGAGAAGCTTTTGGTCGAGAGCATGGTATTTCATATCTCGATGTTTTTAATAGTGGATTTACTACTCCAATTGTTAAATCTACTTGCGAACATAAATTGTCTCTGCGTTATGGCGATGTAGCTCGAATTGAAACGACAATTGTAGATACCCCAGCAGCAAAAATGATTTACAGATATATTATTTACGATGCTAATAATGAAATTGCTTGTACAGGAGAAACCATCCAAGTTTTTTTAGATAAAAATGGGGAGTTAATGTTAACCAATCCTCCATTTTATGAAGAATGGAAACGAAAAAAGGGATTAATAAAATAGTATGATTAAAGAAGTATTTATTACCGAAACGAACTGCATTACACCCTTAGGCTTTGATGTATCTACCAATATACAAAATATTGCAGGAGGACTTTCTGGTATAAAATTGCATCAAAACACGTCTTTAATGGAAAAGCCATTTTATTCCTCTATTATCAATGATAATCTATTAAACGAGGCTTTTGCTAAAGTTTCTTCATCAGAAAATTTTACACGATTAGAAAAAATGATGATTCTGGCGTTACATCCTATAGTTCAAAATTCAAAATTTGATTTTGATACCAAAACAGGATTTTTGCTTTCCACTACAAAAGGGAATATCACAGATTTAACAAACCAATCGCAAACTACTATAAATAATGCTTATTTGCACCAAATTGCAAAAAATATTGCTGATTTTTTTGGATTTAAAGCGACTCCCATTGTGATTTCAAATGCTTGTGTTTCAGGGATATTAGCAATTTCCGTGGCTAAGAAACTTATTCAATCCGAAATGTATGACAATATTTTTATAGTTGCAGGAGATGAGGTGTCTGAGTTTGTTTTGTCTGGATTTAATTCCTTTCAAGCAATGAGTGATTTACCTTGTAAACCTTATTCGGTAAATCGATCCGGCGTTACACTTGGAGAAGCAACAGCAGCAGTTTTAGTTTCTTCTGATAAAAAAAATGCCAAAATAAAAATTATTGGAGAAAGTGCAATAAATGATGCTAATCATATTTCTGGACCATCAAGAACAGGCGAAGGCCTTTTTAGAAGTATCCAAAAGGCATTGGCAGAAGCCAAAATCGATTCAAAAAAGATAGATTATATTTCCTCTCATGGAACAGCAACCCCTTTTAACGATGAGATGGAAGCAATTGCATTTAACCGTCTAGGATTAGAAAAAGTACCCGTTAATAGTTTAAAAGGGTTTTATGGGCATACATTAGGCGCTTCAGGCTTATTAGAGACCGTTATTGGAATTCAATCGGTTTTAGAAGGAAAATTATATGTTTCACTAGGCTTTGACGAATTGGGAGTAAGTCAGTCTATAAATATTATTGAGAAAAACGAAAATCTAAATATTAATTATTTTCTAAAAACGGCCTCTGGATTTGGCGGTTGTAACACTGCCGTAGTATTTGAAAAAGTTAGCTAATGAAAAAAAATGAAACCTATATAAAATCCTATTGTACGATTCAAAACAACGAAGTTATTTTGAATGGGAAAATAATTTTTAAATCTGAATCCGATTTATTTTCTGATTTTTCAAAAAAAGTTTATCATAATTTTGAAATTAATTATTCAAAGTTTTTTAAAATGGATAATTTAAGTAAATTAGCTTTTTTAGCTGCAGATTTACTTTTAAAGGAAGAGGTGGATTCTATTTCAGAATCTGATATTGCTTTAGTTTTCGCCAATAAATCCTCCAGTTTAGATACGGATGTCAAATATCAAAATTCAATTTCTGATAAAGAAAATTATTTTCCTAGCCCTGCTATATTTGTATATACATTGCCAAATATTTGCATAGGAGAAATTTCTATCAAATACCAATTGAAAAGTGAGAATTCTTTCTTTATATTTGAGGACTTTAATTTGGAATTTATGACAAATTATGCAAATGTACTTTTGAACACAAATAAAGCAGCTAAAGTACTTTGTGGTTGGGTAGAATACTATAACGAAGAATATAAAGCGTTCCTTTATCTAGTCACTAATGAAGGAAAACTAAATCATAATAAACAAATATTAGAAACATTATATAAAAATTAAATATGCAAGCATTAAAATTAGAATTAAAAACAAAAATTATTGATGCCCTAAATTTGGAAGACATCAATATTGAAGATATAAATGATGATGATTCTCTATTTGGAGACGGATTAGGATTAGATTCTATTGATGCTTTGGAACTTATTGTTATGTTAGACAAAGATTATGGTATCAAATTAGTAGATCCAAAAGAAGGTAAAAATATTTTTCAATCTATTGAAACTATGGCTACTTATATTTCTGCCAATAGGACAAAATAAATTATTTTTGATGAACAATAATGGAGTTGCAATAACAGGAATGGGAATTATTTCTGCAATCGGAAATTCGGTAGAGGAAAATTATGTTTCTTTACTAAACAATACAACTGCAATTTCAAGAATAGAAAATATTGTAACGGTTCATTCAGATATTATTAAGGTTGGTGAAATTAAAAAAACCAATCAAGAGCTATCTGAATCTCTTCAACTTCCGGAAATCAATAATTTTTCTAGGACAGCCATGCTTGGTATTTATGCTGCAAAACAAGCTATAAATAATGCTGGGATTAATTTAATTAATGAATATAATACAGGATTGATTTCGGCAACAAGTGTTGGAGGAATGGATATGACCGAAAGATATTATTATGATTATTTTAAAAATCAAGATACAATCAGATACATTAGTTGTCATGATGGAGGCGAAGTTGCAAATAAAATAGCGAATGAAATCGGTTTAAAAGGCATGGTGACCACTATAAGCACCGCTTGTTCTTCTGCTGCAAATGCGATAATGCTTGGCGCACGATTGATAAAATCCGGAAAACTAGACCGCGTTGTTGTTGGGGGTACTGATGCCTTGGCTAAATTTACCATCAATGGATTCAAAACTCTAATGATCTTATCAGATGAAAATAATATGCCTTTTGATAAAGATAGAAAAGGACTTAATCTAGGCGAAGCAGCAGCTTATCTAGTATTAGAATCGGATGAAATTGTTGAAAAAGAAAATAAAAAAGTGCTGGCTAGAGTATCTGGTTACGGTAATGCAAATGATGCTTTTCACCAAACTGCTTCTTCTGAAAATGGAGATGGTGCTTTTTTAGCAATGCAAAAAGCGTTGCAAATTGCCAATTTAAAGCCTGAACAAATTGATTATATTAATGTTCATGGAACAGCAACACCTAATAATGATTTGTCAGAAGGAAGAGCTTTAGTAAGAATTTTTGGAGAAAATAAGGTGCCTGAATTTAGTTCTACTAAACCATTCACCGGACACACATTAGCTGCAGCAGCAGCTATCGAGGCAATTTACAGTATATTAGCAATTCAGAACAATGTGGTATATCCAAATTTGAATTTTAAAACACAAATGGAGGAATTTAATCTGATTCCACAAACAACATTAAAAAATAAAAATATTGAACACGTTTTATCTAATTCTTTTGGATTTGGAGGAAATTGTTCAACACTTATATTTTCTAAAAACAAATGAAAAAGACATACATCAATGGAGTAGGTTGTATTTCTGCTCAAAATACTTTTGACACTTTTTTTTTAGAAAGTGCAGAATTAAATCATGATCAAACGGTTCTGCCATTAATAGTTCCTGTTTATAAAGATTATATTTCTCCAGTTGCTATTAGAAGAATGGCAAAGGGAGTAAAAAACGGAATTGTAGCCTCTTCATTAGCAATGAAAGATGCAAATAAAACATCTTTTGAAGCTATTATTACTGGAACAGGGATGGGATGTATAGATGATTCGGACAAGTTTTTGAAAGCAATTCTTGATAATAATGAAGAGTTTTTAACTCCAACATCGTTTATCCAATCTACACACAATACTGTTGGTGCGCAAATTGCTTTGGGATTGCAATGCAAATCATATAACTTTACTTATGTAAATGGCTCTGTTTCCTTTGAATCAGCATTATTAGATGCAAAATTGAAAATTGATGAAGATGAGGCTGCTTCTATATTAATTGGTGGAATTGATGAAATTAATGATTACACTGTTTCACTTTTTAAATTGGCAGGGTTCATCAAAAAAGAGCTTGAAAACCCTAATGATTTATTAAATTCAACAACAACAGGAGTTGTCTATAGTGAAGGAGCTACTTTTTTTGTTCTAGAAGATAAAAAACAAGAAAGTACCTACGCAGAAATATTGGATGTCGAAATACACAATAAACTTGAAATAGAGGAAGTTGAAGTGAAAATTAAATCTTTTTTGAAAGCAAATGCAATGCAAATTTCAGATATCGATGCCATTGTTTTAGGATATAATGGAGATGTTAGAACAGATTCTTATTATAAATCTCTATCAAATAACACTTTTGTAAATACCTCGCAAGTTTATTACAAACATTTGTCAGGTGAATATAACACATCTTCTGCATTTGGTTTATGGGTAGCTTCAAAAATCATGAAATCACAGCAAATCCCTCAAATAGTAAAAGTAAATTCTATTGAAAATACAAGTTATAAAACCATACTTTTGTACAATCAATACAAAGGTATTGATCATAGTTTCATATTAATTACGAGATGCTAAAGCATAAAAACATAACAGTGTTATTTTATGTAATAGTTGTATTACTATTTTTATTAAATTTCTTTATTGAAGTAAAATGGTATTGGTTTTTAGTGGTTTTTGCTATTAGATTTATAATTCTTATGATTGGTTCATCCTTAATTCATTTGAATTTTCATTTAGAAGCTTATTGTAGCAATAAACTTGAAACTCAAAAAAAAATTGCAATCACTTTTGATGATGGCCCGAGTCTTAATACATTTTTAGTTCTCGATTTATTAAGAAAACATGACGTGAAAGCAACTTTTTTTTGTATTGGAAAAAATATTGAAAAGCATCCAGAGATACTAGAAAAAATAAACCAAGAAGGACATATTATTGGAAACCACTCTTATAGTCATTCTTCTTTTTTTGATTTTTATAGAAAAAACAAGGTGCTTAATGAATTAGAAATTACTAATGCGTTAATTCAAACAATTACTAATAAAAAGGCGCGGTTTTTTAGACCTCCTTATGGAGTAACAAATCCCTCTATTAGAAAAGCTTTAGAAGTTACCGGACATAAAGTTATTGGATGGAACATCCGATCTTTAGATGGAATAATCAAAAATGAAAGAATAATTTATAATAGAATAATTAATCGTCTTTCGCCAGGAGCAATAATCCTAATGCACGACACAACTTTGCAATCCGTTAATGTGTTAGAAAAAATATTACTTTTTTTAAAAGAAAATAATTACAGTGTAATTCCGTTAGAACAATTATTAAATATTAATGCGTATGAAAATTAAATATTGTTTTATTGCCTTAATTCTACCCTTTTGCACTAGTTTTTCTTTTGCACAAGATCAAAAAATGTCAGAATCTGAAATTGTTTTTTTTAAGCTATCTGTTAAGGCTATTGCAAAAAAAATAAAATCGATGAGTTCTGATTTTACCCAATATAAACACCTCGATTTTTTATCAAAAGATATTGAAACTTCTGGTAAATTGGTTTTTAATGAACCTAATAATATTCAGTGGCAATATAAAAAACCTTACAATTACAGTATTGTTTTCAAAAACGGTAAAATATTTATAAATGATGAAGGTAAAAAAAGCTCTACCGATGTTGGTAATAGTAAAATTTTCGGGAAAATAAATAAGCTAATTGTTGGAAGTGTTAGTGGAGATATGTTTGATGATAAAGAATTTCAGATATCTTATTTTAAAAGCAGTACTAATAATTGTACAAAATTAATTCCTAAAGATGCTTCTTTAAAGAAATATATAAAACAAATAGAATTAACATTTGATAAAGAAGACGCTACTGTTATTCAAATAAAACTAATAGAATCATCGGAAGATTTTACTCGAATTGTATTAAAAAATAAAGTGATAAATGCAAAAATCGACGATTCTATTTTTAATTAATGCATTATTTATTGCAGCTTCTTGTGCTACGAATAATCTTGAAAAAGATTTGAAATTAGTGACTTTAGAAAATTCAATTTATAGTGCGCCTTACTTTTCCAATTCAGAAACAGATTATGTCTATAAAGCTAACATAACGGTATATGGAAATGAATTATCTGGTATTGTTATTATAAAAAAAATTAACGGAACAACACATAGATTTGTTTTTACTACAGAATTTGGCAATAAACTATTAGATTTTGAAATTTCTAATTCTAATTTTAAAATCAATTTTATTGTTGAGGAATTGAATAGAAAAATACTTAAAAATACATTAGAAACAGATTTTAAGTTATTATTAAAAAATAACTATAATATAAAAGAACAATTTGAAAATGAATTTTTTAAAGTTTATAAAATTGTAGATGGAAATAATTTTGATTATCTTTATTTTTCAAAATTGGATAATAAACTATCAAAAATAGTATTTGCATCTAAAAGAAAAGAAAAAATTAGTATTGAATATACATCGGAAAATAATATTTTTGCTGACAGTATTCTTATTCAACAAAACAATTTAAAATTAAGGATAAAATTATTTTTATTAAAACAAAACTAAATTAAAATTAAAATGAAAAAAGTATTAATTATTGCATTTGTTACATTAATGTGTGTTTCTAAAGCAGAAGCTCAAGTGAGTTTTAAACCAGGAATTAGAGGAGGATTAAATATCTCACACTTTACTAAAGGAACTTTTTCAAACTATGGTTATTATGATTATAATGGTAATTATATATCAAATGCCCCCGACAAATACAATTCTCAAACTGCCTTTAATGTTGGTTTTTATGGTGCTTTGCATCTTACTAAATACTACACTTTGCAACCCGAAATTGATTATTCAAAACAAGGTTCTTATGATGAATCCACCAAAACAAAGTTAACAGTTACTTATTTATCTTTAGCTATTTTAAATAAATTTACCTTTGATAAATTCAATGTACATATTGGTCCTACAATTGATTTTGTAGTTGATAAAAACTTTAATGCCGATAGTGAAGTTGATTTAGCATTTATATTAGGTGCTGGATATAATTTTACAAAAGAATTTGGAATTGAAGCAAGAATTAAAAAAGGAATAATTCCAGTTATTGATAATTCTAATGCAAACCACACAAATGTAGTTTTTCAATTAGGCGCTACATATACATTTGATATAAAATAAAAAGATGCTTTTAAAAGATTTTTATAATGTAGTTTCATTAGAAAACACTATTGGTTCCAAATATTTAATTACCATTAAAGTTAATGAAAACCATGATGTTTTTAAAGGACATTTTCCTGGAAATCCAATAATGCCAGGTGTTTGTATGATGCAAATTATCAAAGAACTTTCTGAACAAATAACAGAAAGTTCTTTGTTTATGCAAACGCTAACAAATGTCAAGTTTATGGCTTTGATTAATCCATTTATTAATTCAAAATTAGTACTAGAATTAGATATTAATACTACTGAAGATGGTCTGGTTAAAATAAAGAATACAACCTATTTTAATGAAACAATAGCTTTGAAATTGAGTAGTGTTTACAGAAAAATATGAAATTAATATTTTCAATATTGTTTATTACTTTTCTAAACATTCCTGAAATTTCAGAAATTAGAAAGTTATACCCCAATGCTCCAAATTCAGAAAGTACTTCTCTAGAATTGTATTCAAAACTCTCCGATATTAACAATGGAAGTAACAAAACATTAGTTGCCTACAAAGGAGCTTCTATAGCAATGGGCGCAAAATTTTCTAAGAAAATTAAAGACAAAATCCGAAAATTAAAAGAAGGCATTCAACTTATTGAATATGCAGTAGCAAGTGAACCAAAAAACGTTGAAATTCGATTAATACGTTTAAGTATTCAAGAAAACATCCCTAAAATTGCAAATTATTATAAAAATAAAAATGAAGATTCCTCTTTTCTATTAGTTTACTATAAAGAACAGCCTATTTCTTTGAAAGAATATTTAAAAAGTTTTATATTGCAATCAAAAAGTTTTACTGAACAAGAAAAACTGACTTTAAAATAGTTAAGCAATTTAAATGTATACTTCTACTTCTGAAACAAATCAATTAAATACATTAAGCTTTTGTGTTATTATACCAACTTATAATAACCAGAAGACATTATCTCGTGTTATTAATTCGGTTCTTGAACATACTTCAAATATAATTATTGTTAATGATGGCTCTACAGATTCCACTACTGATATATTAAACTCCTTTTCCAATCTAACCCAAATTCATTTCCCAAAAAATAGTGGAAAAGGAATGGCTTTAAGGAAAGGTTTCCAAAAAGCAATTAGTTTAGGTTATGAATATGCTATAACCATAGATTCTGACGGGCAGCATTTTCCTTCAGACATCCCTCTATTTATTAATGATATTTCGGATAATGGAACTTCTTTACTTATTGGTAGTCGAAATATGACGCATGAGGATATCCCTAAAAAAAGTAGTTTTGGAAACAAGTTTTCTAATTTTTGGTTTTGGTTTGAAACATCCAATAAACTATCCGATACCCAGTCAGGATTCAGGATTTATCCATTAAATCATATTCCCAAAAAATATTTCACGAATAAATTTGAATTTGAAATAGAAGTTATTGTTCGTTCTGCTTGGGCAGGAATTCCTGTTAATAATATCCCGATAAATATTCTTTATGATCCAAATGAAAGAGTTTCTCATTTTAGACCTTTTAGAGATTTCACTAGAATTAGTATATTAAATACAGTTTTAGTAGTAATAGCCCTTTTTTATATCAAACCTCGAGATTTTATTTTAAGTATTAAAAAAAAAAGTTTTAGACAATTTATATTAGAAAATATACTGCATCATGATGATAGCAATTTAAAAAAATCTTTGTCTATTGCATTAGGAGTATTTATAGGGATTTCTCCTTTCTGGGGTTTTCAAACGGTATTGGTATTGCTATTGGCAGTAACCTTTAGACTTAATAAATTAATTTCATTCACCTTTTCAAACATTAGTTTTCCCCCATTAATTCCTATCGTTATATTTGGGTCATTAAAAATGGGAAGTTATTTTATTCCTTCTGGAAAGCCTTTACTTTTTAATTCTCACATAACTTTTTTGGATATTCAAAATAATATTAGTCAATATCTCATAGGAAGTTTTATTTTAGCAATTGTAATGTCAATAATTTTTGGCTTTTTTGGTTTTTTATTATTATCAATCTTTAGTGGTTTAAAAAAAATAAATAAATAATGCAACAGCAATTCCTTGCAATACAAACATTTGCTAATAAAAATAAAATACTATTTTTAGGGATTCTACTTGCAATACTATTTGTTTTCGGGTTTTTTGCTTCCAAGATTTCTTTTCAAGAAAATATCACACAATTAATACCTTCAAATAATCAGTCAGAAATCACTTCCAAAGTGCTTCAACAAGTTAATTTTGCAGATAAAACTACAATCATTATAAAAAGAAGTGAAAGTGGTTCTACAGAAGATTTAACTCAATATGCTTCCCTTTTTTTAGATAGTATAAACAAAGAATGCAAACCTTTTATTGGAAAAATTCAAGGAAAAGTTGAAGACGAAAATTTGCAAGAGTCTTATGATTTCATTCATAGTAATTTACCAATTTTTCTTGAAGACAAAGATTACGAAACAATTCAAAACAAAATCCAAAATGATAGTCTTTCAAATATTTTAGAGGCCAATTATAAATCTCTAGTTTCTCCAACAGGAATTGTTTCAAAAGATTTTATACTCAAAGACCCATTAGGAATTTCATTTATAGCTTTAAAAAAGTTACAGCAATTGAACATTGGTGATGATTTTTTGTTGGAAAACGGTTTTGTTGTTACTAAAGATAAAAAGAAATTATTGTTGTTTATCACAACCAAACTGCCTGCAAATGAAACAAGTAAAAACACAATTTTTATTGAAAAATTAGAAAAAATTAGAAAAAATTTAAATTCTAAATTCAGTAATAAAGTAGAAATGAGCTATTTTGGATCTACCCCAGTTGCAGTTGCAAATGCTACTCAAATTAAAGCAGATGTAAGAAACACTTCTATTTTTGCTACAGTTTTTTTGATTTTAATACTTGCCCTTTTCTATAGAAATATTGCAACCCCAATCATCATTTTTATTCCATCAATTTTTGGAGCATTATTTGCATTAGCAATTTTGTATTTTTTTAAAGGAACAATTTCGGCAATTTCTTTAGGTATTAGCTCCATTTTATTAGGGGAAACTACCGATTATTCTATTTATGTCCTAACCCATTTAAGGAATAAAAAAGATGTAAAGTTACTTTATAAAGACATTTCCAAACCCTTAATTCTATGTGGTGTTACCACTTCAATTACTTTTTTATGTTTGTTTTTTATTAAATCTGAGGCACTGAATGATTTGGGAATTTTTGCTGCACTGAGTGTTTTATCCACATCGATTTTCTCTCTTATTTTAATTCCATTTTTATATAAAAGAAACAGAAATATTATCGAAAATAAGTCAAATACCATGGATAAATTAGGTGGTTTTTCTTATCATAAAAATAAGTTTCTTATTGTTTCTTCATTATCACTTTTAATTATTTCATTTTTCACGTATTCAAAAGTTACTTTTAATAAAGATCTTTCGGCACTAAATTTTATGACTCCCGAATTAAAAAAAACCGAAAAAACACTTGAAAACATTGCTGGTATAACTACAAAATCAATTTATTTGGTTTCGTACGGTAGTAATTATGAAGATGTTTTAAAATTAAATAACGCACTTTTTTTGAAATTAGAAGAGGATAAAAAAAGTTCGAAAATTCTTAATTTCAGTTCTATCGGAGGAATTGTTTATTCCAAAAAAGTTCAGGAAGAAAAAATTCAAAAATGGAATTTATTTTGGAATAAAGAAAAAAAGAATGCTGTCAAATCGGGCCTAGTTTTAAACGGAAATAAATATGGTTTTAAGGAAAATACGTTCTTGAAATTTTACGAAAGTTTAGATCAAAAATATACTCCAATTCCTTTTGAAAAATTTGCCAAAATAAAAACATTTTTTTTGGATGAATTTGTAGCAAATAAAAACGAATTGCATACAATTTCAACACTGGTTAAAGTTCCAAACGATAAAAGAGATGCTTTTGTAAATGAGATAAAAAAGGAACCTAAACTTGTTGTAATAGATCGTCAAGAAACTAACGAAACCTTTCTAGGTTCATTAAAAGTAAATTTCGCAACCCTTGTTGATTTTTCTTTTATTGTAATATTTTTCGTTTTATTAATAGCTTTTAAAAGAATTGAATTGGTTATTGTAAGCATTATTCCAGTAATGATAAGTTGGGTTTTCACAACGGGAATAATGGCAGTTTTTGGAATACAATTTAATGTGATTAATATTATTGTTTGCACTTTAATTTTCGGAATTGGAGTTGATTATAGTATTTTTATGACAATGGCTTTGCAAAAAGAGCATACTTATGGAAAAATTGAATTACCTACTTATAGAACCTCAATTTTATTATCTGTTGCAACCACTATTTTAGGAATTGGTGTATTAATTTTTGCAAAACACCCTGCTTTAAAGTCAATTTCGTTAATAGCAATTATTGGAATATTTTCGGCATTGTTAATGACATTTATTATTCAACCTTTAGTTTTTAATTTCTTTGTAACCAAAAGAATAAAGAATGGTCAACCTCCATTTGAAATTAAAAGATTGGTGCATTCCACAATGTCTTTTATTTATTATGGATTAGGAGGGTTTTTATTGTCAATTGCAAGCATTATATTAATGAAAATTCTACCGCTTTCTAAAAAAAGAAAATTGAAAATTTTCCATTATTTATTATCAAAATTCATGGAGTCTGTTTTCTGGACTTATCCTTCAAATAAACGCACAATAATAAACAGTCCTAACGAAAACTTTAATAAACCTGCTATTATTATTGCCAACCATTCCTCATTTTTAGATATTTTGGCAGTTGGAATGTTGAGTCCTAAAATAATATTTTTAGTTAGTGATTGGGTTTATAATTCTCCGATTTTCGGAAGTGGAGTTCGTTTAGCTGGTTTTTATCCTGTTTCAAATGGTATTGATAATGGAATAGAACATTTAAAATCAAAAGTAGACCAAGGATTTTCATTAATGGTATTTCCTGAAGGTTCCCGTTCTAAAGATAATTCGATACAACGTTTTCATAAAGGAGCATTTTATTTAGCAGAACAACTTCAATTGGATATTATTCCGATTGTAATTCACGGGTATTCAGAGATTTTGCCAAAAGGCGATTTTATTATTAACGGAGGCAAAACTACTGTTGAAATACTAAATAGAATAACACCAAACGACACTCATTTCGGTACTGATTATTCTGAGAAAACAAAGATAATGAGTACTTTTTTTAAGACTCATTATTTAAAAATGCGTTCTGAGATTGAAGATGTAAATTATTTCAAAAAAATGATTCTGAATAGTTTTGCTTATAAAGAAGATGGTGTAATTCAAAATGTTAAAACCGATTTAACCGATAATTTAGAGACTTACCACCGATTGAATAAATATGTGTCATCTAAAGCAAATTTGATTCATTTAGCAGATGATTATGGACAATTGGATGTCTTATTGTCTCTTCAGGGACCTCATAGAAAAATCAATTCATTTATTTCCAATGAAGAGAAAAGAGCAACGGCTAAATTAAATTATTTAACTAATAAAAGAGGGATTAATTATTTGGATGATTTCAATACAATTAAAGTAACTAATTATGAGGTTGCTATAATTTCATGTATTAATTTTGATCTAGACAATGATATTATAATTAATTGTGTCAATAGAATAATATTAATTAATGATTTAAGTAATAAAAATCTAATTATTGCTAAGGGATTTAAAATTGAATCGGAAGAAAATAAAATAGTTGTATTAATAAAAAGCAACAAATGAAAGAAAATTACGATGTAGTTATTATTGGAAGTGGTTTGGGTGGATTAGTTTCCTCAATCATACTGGCTAAAGAGGGCTACCGAGTTTGTGTGCTTGAAAAAAACAATCAGTTTGGTGGTAATTTACAAACTTTTGTAAGAGATAAAACTATTTTTGATACTGGTATTCACTACATTGGCGGATTAAGTGAAGGTCAAAATTTACATAAATATTTTAAGTATTTAGGTATTATGGATGATTTGAAACTTAAAAAAATGGATGAAGATGGTTTTGATATTGTTTCTTTTGAAGATCAAAATCAAGAATATCCGCATGCTCAAGGTTATGATAATTTTATCAATCAATTATTAAAATATTTTCCAGAAGAACGAGAAACTATTCAAAAATACTGTGATGAAATTGTCACTACTTGCAATTCATTTCCTTTGTATAATATCAAATCGGAGGGTAATTATGATAGTGAAATATTATACATTAATGCAAAACAATATATTGATGAGCTAACAGATAATAAAAAATTAAGAGCTGTTTTAGGAGGGACTAATTTTCTTTACGCTGGAATTGCTGAAAAATCACCTTTTTATGTGCATGCATTATCTGTAAACTCTTATATTCAAAGCTCTTGGCGTTGTATTAATGGTGGAAGTCAGATAACAAAACTATTAATTAGAGAACTTAAAAAATACGGAGGTGAAGTTTATAAATATAAAGAAGTAGTTCGCTTTGGAGTTGAAGATAATACCGTTACTTCTGTAGAGATGAAAGATGGGTCTTCAGTAACTGGTACTATTTTTATTTCTAATATTGATCCAAAAACCACCTTAAAAATGGTGGGAGAAGACAAATTTAGAAAACCCTATTTCAATAGAATCCAGAGTCTTGATGGCGTTTTTTCAGCATTTAGTTTATATGTTGTTTTTAAACCTAATACTTTTAAATACAGAAATCATAATTATTATCATTTTAATACTATTGATGAAGTTTGGACCGCTCATGAATATGACGAAGAATCCTGGCCTAAAGCATATATGGCATCGATGAATGCAGGAAAAGAGGATGTTTGGGCAGACGGAATGACTTTTTTGACGTATATGAAGTTTGATGAAGTTAAACAATGGGAGGAAACTTTTAGTACCACTGCAGATAAACAAGATAGAGGCGAAAGCTATACAGCATTTAAAAATTTAAAAGTTGAGAAGTTCCTGAAAAAAATTGAAATTAAATTTCCGGGGATTAGAGATTGTATTAAGTCCGTTCACACCTCCACTCCTCTTTCTTATAGAGATTATATTGGGGGTTTTAATGGGAATATGTATGGATACGAAAAAGATTCAAACAATCCGATGAAAACATTCATTGCATCGAAAACAAAATTGAATAACTTGTATCTTACTGGTCAAAGCATCAATATGCATGGTGTTCTTGGTGTGACAATTGGAGCAGTTGTTACTTGCTCTGAAATTATTGGGAAAGAATATCTAGTTGATAAAATCAATCAATTTTCAGAATAATTTATATACTATTGAATATGAAAAAGACTTTCTTATTTTTAGTTTCATGTATTTATTTTCAATTAGTTACTTCATGTGGCACCTATAATTCATTGCATCATATACCACAATTGACGTCCTATGATAATACAATTCCAATAGTAAAAAAACATTCAAATACACTTTTTACCTCGGGTAATAATTCATTATTAAAAAATAAACAAAATCTTTGGGAGCTATACATAGAAGGAGATCCGCTTCAAAGAGGATTGGCATTCGGGAGTTTATCGGATAGTTTATTAAAAAAGCAAGAAACTGTTTTCTTTTCAAAAATTAATACAATTGTCCCTTCAAAATTTAAACAAAGGCTATTAAGAAACTTTTTAAAATGGTATAATAGAAAATTATATTTGAATGTTACAGATGAATATAAAACAGAGATTTATGGAGTATCTCGATATTCATCTCCTAATTTTGACAATTTTGCTCCCCCGTATTTAAGATGTTTGTATTTGCATGGGGCTCATGATATTGGTCATGCATTGCAGGATTTGGCTTTAGTTGGCTGTTCTTCTTTTGCCGCTTGGGGTGAGAAGACGGAAGACGGAAGTTTAATTCTGGGTAGAAACTTCGATTTTTATGCGGGAGATGATTTTGCAAAAGATAAAATAGTAGCTTTTGTAAAACCATCTCAAGGCTATCCCTTTATGATGGTAACTTGGGCAGGAATGATAGGCGCATGTTCTGGTATGAATAATGAGGGACTAACGATTACTTTAAATGCCGGGAAATCGGTAATTCCTTTAATTGCAAAAACTCCAATTTCTATATTATCTCGAGAAATTTTGCAATATGCTAAAAATATTGATGAAGCTATTCTAATTGCAAAAAAAAGAAAAGTTTTTGTTTCAGAATCAATAATGATAGGGAGTGCTAATGATAATAAGGCAATTTTAATTGAAGTTTCTCCAGATAGTTTTGGTGTATATGATGTGGTAAATGGAAATCAACTTATTTGTTCTAACCATTTTCAAAGTGAGAATTTAAAAAATAATAAAAGAAATAAAAATCAAATTTTAAATAGCCACTCTAAGTATCGTTTTGATAGAATGATAGAATTGTTCGATAAAAATCTTAAAATAAATCCCAAAACTGCATCGGAAATACTTCGAAATAAAGAGGGTTTAAATGATTTACCTTTGGGCTATGGAAACGAAAAATCATTAAATCAATTGTTGGCACATCACGGGGTTATTTTTAAGCCAGCACAAAAATTAGTTTGGATTTCTGCAAATCCTTATCAAATGGGAGAATTTGTTTGTTATGATTTGAATAAAATATTTAATGACCGAAATCCAAAAGAGGAAGTAGTTTCATTACAACAAGAAAATTTAAATATTCCAAAAGATATTTTTTTAGAATCGGAAGCCTATAAAAAATATGAAAAATTTCGAACTGAAGATAGAGTGTTAGACGACTTACTAATAAGTAATAAGGATGTTTCAAATGATTTTATTATTAATTACCAATCGTTGAACTCCAATTACTGGGATGTATATTATAAAGTTGGCTTGTATTATTTTCATAAAAAAATGTATAAATCTGCAAAAGAACAATTTGAAATGGCTTTAACCAAAGAAATCACTACGCTTCCCAAAAAAACAGAAATAATTAATTACCTAAAGAAAATACAAAGAAAATTATAATGATTCCAAAAATTGAAATTGCATCTTTATCGGAAATTAAAACGTTTCAGGAACAAAAACTTTTGGAGCTATTAGATTATGTAAATAAAAATTCGCCTTTTTATAAAAGACTTTTTGCAAATGAAAAAATTGATATAAAAAGCATAAAAACATTAAAGGATTTGGCATTGTTGCCAGTTACAACAAAGGAGGATTTGCAAAAATACAATGATGATTTTTTGTGCATCTCACCCGATAAAATTATTGATTACGCTACTACTTCAGGAACATTAGGCGAGCCCGTTACTTTTGGCTTATCCAATAATGATTTGGATAGACTTGCTTATAATGAAGCTATTTCGTTTGATTGTGCAGGGATAAAAGAAGGGGATATTGTGCAAATGATGACCACAATGGATAGAAGATTTATGGCTGGGTTAGCCTATTTTTTAGGATTGAGGAAAATGAAGGTTGGAGTTATCCGAGTTGGTGCTGGAATTCCAGAATTACAATGGGATTCTATTTTGAAATACAAACCTAATTATTTAATAACGGTTCCTTCTTTCTTATTAAAACTTATTGAATATGCAGAAATTCATAATATTGACATCAATAATTCGGGTGTAAAAGGAGCAATTTGCATAGGGGAATCACTCAGAAATCAAGATCTTACATTAAATACATTAGCGCAAAAAATTTCCGAAAAATGGAATATTAAATTGTTTTCAACCTATGCATCTACTGAAATGAGTACCGCTTTTACGGAATGTGAAAATTCTATTGGTGGACACCATCATCCAGAATTAATTATTATAGAAGTATTAGACGAAAATAACTTACCTGTTAAAAATGGAGAATCGGGTGAATTAACCTTCACTACAATTGGCGTTGAAGCAATGCCATTAGTTCGTTTTAAAACAGGTGATATCGTTCAATTGCATTCAAATCCTTGTAGTTGTGGAAGAAATACAGTTCGTGTAGGCCCTGTAATAGGAAGAAAACAACATATGATTAAATATAAAGGAACTACTTTATATCCACCGGCAATGAATGATGTTTTGAATAACTTTGACGCAATTGAAAACTATATTATTGAAATTTCAACAAATGATTTAGGAACTGATGAGATTTTAATAAAAATTGCTGTAATAGAGCAATCTGAACTATTTTTACAGAAATTAAAAGATCATTTTAGGGCTAAATTAAGAGTAACTCCAAAAATTGAATTTAGTACAATTGAAATTTTGAATCCATTGGTTTATAACCAAATGAGTCGAAAACCAATACGCTTTTTTGATAAAAGAATTTCTGAATATTAGTCTTTGATTTATAGTTCTTTTTATGTGAATTTTAAAAAAATATACTCATTTATTGCCTTTGGAATATTTAAAAAAAATCCTAGTATACTTGTTGAAAAATTAACATTTCTTAATTCAACTATTACAAACGATTTATGGAACGCTTTAAAAAGACAGCTGCATTATACTATAAAGGGCAACCCAACTTTAATGATATTCTTAATGAAATCAGCAAATGGGTCGGAAAATTGTAATTTAAATTTAGAGTTTAATATTCAATAAAGTCCGTAAATCTAACTCAAAAAAGTTCGAGAGGACTCCCCTCTTTTCCACATAAACCAATAGCCTTTGAATAAAAATTCAGAGGCTATTTTTTTGTACAAAAGTCCGGAAATCTAACTCAAAAAAATTCAGGAAATCTACTTTGAATCTAAAAAAACTGATAATAAATAGTCTTTATATTTTGTCCCTATCCTATTTACAAGTCCGCATACAACCCATTCATTTTATTAAAGAGCAGTTAGAGTTTTAAAAAAAAAAGTATTTTACTAGTATAATACTTTTTTTTAAATACCTTTGTTAACCATTTGGTTAAACCATATAGTTAAAAACTAATGACAACAGAAGAAAAAATATTTAATGCTGCAAGAAAGATTTTCCAAACTAAAGGATTCGCAGCAACACGCATGCAAGAAATTGCCGATGAAGCAGGCATCAACAAAGCCATGTTACATTATTGTTTTAAAAATAAAGAACAACTTTTTGAAGCCGTGTTTATGAATGCGTTTGGCCAATTGGCCCCACAAATCAATTTGATTTTCAATTCAGAGGATTCGGTATTTGAAAAAATTCAAAAATTTACAGAAAGTTACATTTCGTTTGTAATTGAAAATCCGTTCTTGCCCCAATTTATTATTCAGGAATTGAATAGCAATCCTGGCTTTGTTCAGAAATTCATGCAAAATCCCAACCGACCGAATCCTCAAAAATTACTTCTTCAAATAGAAAAAGAAATCAAATTGGGAATCATCAAGCCCATCAATCCAAAACAGTTAGTATTGGATATTTTATCCATGACCATCTTCGCATTTGCTGCTCCAGTAATGGTGCGTGGCATTATAGGTCTATCGGAAGAAGAGTTTCACACTTTGATGCAAGAACGAAAAACACATAGTGCCAATCAAATTATTAATGCTATAAAAAAATGAAAAAAAACCTAACTGCACTACTAGTTTTACTATCGTTGGTAGTAAATGCACAACAAAAATTAACGTTGGAAGATTGTTATGCTTTAGCAAATAAAAATTATCCAATTGCTAAACAAGCTGAGTTATTGCAACAAAAAAACACTTACGACATTGAAGCTTTAAAGAAAGGTAAATTGCCAAAAATTGATTTGAATGCCCAAGCCACTTACCAATCGGAGGTGACGGAATTGCCAATAAAAATTCCAAATGTGGTTGTAACCCCTTTAAATAAAGACCAATATCGAGCCACCTTGGATGTAAACCAACTTATTTATAATGGTGGTGTAATTGATGCCAATACCAAACTTAAAGAAGCACAAACTAAAACCCAACAGCAACAAGTAGCAGTATCTTTATACCAATTGAAAACTAGAATTAATCAATATTATTTCTCCATTTTATTGTTGCAAGAAAAAGAAGCCCTTTTAATTTCTAAACAAGAACAATTAAGTTCTAGAATAAATGAAGTACAATCGGGTGTGAAATATGGCGCAATTCTTCCTGCTTCTGAAAAAGTGTTGGAAGCCGAAATCCTTAAAATCAAACAACAATTAATAGAAATTAAATCGGATAAAACTAAGTTGCTTCAAAATATGGCAACACTCACCTACTCCCCTATTGAAAATACTACAAAATTAGTAAAACCGAATTTTACTATTGATTTTAAAAAAGAAAGCAATCGCCCTGAACTGAAATTATTTGATTTACAAAGCCAACAAATTGAAACCTCTTCTGCTCTTTTATCCAAAAACCAGTTACCCAAAGTAAATGCTTTCGGTCAAGCCGGATATGGAAATCCGGGATTGAACATGCTGAATAATTCCTTTGAAACTTTTTATATGGTAGGTTTAAAAGCCAATTGGAATGTTTTTGATTGGAATAAAACTAAAGCCGAAAAACAAGCCTTGTCTGTTTCTAAAGAAATTATAAATTCGGAGAAAGAGACCTTCACGATAAACAATCAAATGCAATTGCAAGAGTTTGAAAATGAAATTCAAAAAAATCAAGACATACTTGCCACCGATACCGAAATTATAGATTTAAGAAATACTATTTTAAAATCGTCCGATTCCCAATTAAAAAACGGCGTTATCACTTCCTCCGATTATATCGTAGAATTTACCAATCTGTATGAAGCAAAAACCAATCAAAAACTCCACGAAATTCAATTAGAACTAGCAAAAGCCAATTATCAAGTAATAAAAGGAAATTAACATGAAAAAAATAATCCCACTAGTAGTAATTGCAACATTTTTATCTTGCAATAAGAACAATGACAAAGCCGATGGTTATGGTAATTTTGAAGCCACAGAAGTCACCATTTCATCCGAAGCCAATGGCAAAATTGAATTTTTAAATCTTGAAGAAGGTGCTGTTTTAGAACCACAAACTCAAGTTGGTTTGGTAGATACAACACAATTGTATCTTAGCAAACTACAATTAATGGCTTCCAAAAATACTATTTTTTCAAAATCAGCAAATGTGACTTCGCAAAAAAGTGTTTTACAAGAACAATTGAAAACAGCAATGATTGAGAAAAATCGGATTCATAATATGTTTGCTGAAAATTCGGCAACCAAACGTCAAGTAGATGAAATTGACGGAAAAGTGAAAGTAATTGAAGAGCAAATAAAAAGTGTTGGCACACAAAATGCGCCCATTGTTAGTGATGCCAAATCGGTGGATGTACAAATTGCAAAAATTAACAATCAAATTGCAAAAAGCAAAATCATAAACCCTATGAAAGGAACTGTTTTAGCCAAATATGTGGAACCAAATGAAGTGACTGCTTTTGGTAAACCATTATATAAAATAGCCGATATTTCTGCAATGGAACTTCGAGTTTATATTTCAGAAAAACAATTGACAAGTGTAAAAATTGGTCAAAAAGTTACCGTAAAAGTAGATGGCATAGAGGAAATGAAATCCTATAATGGAACTATTTCATGGATTGCAGCACAGGCTGAATTTACTCCAAAAATCATCCAAACCAAGGAAGAACGCGCCAATTTGGTATATGCTATAAAGGTGAAAGTGAAAAATGATGGAAGTTTGAAAATAGGAATGCCTGCAGAAATGTGGATAGCCCAATAATTTCCAAAGTGACATTTGAATTAAACTAATATCTGAATTTTAAAAATGAGCATCAAAGTTCAAAATATATCCAAATCCTACAAAACCTTAAAAGCGGTGGATGACGTTTCGTTTGAAGTAAACGATGGGGAACTTTTTGGGTTAATTGGCCCCGATGGAGCAGGAAAAACAACGCTTTTCCGAATCTTAACAACTTTGTTGTTTGCCAATGAGGGAACCGCAACAGTATCTGATTTTGATGTTGTACAAGACTATAAAGCCATTCGGAATTCGGTGGGATATATGCCTGGCAAATTTTCGTTATACCAAGATTTAACCGTTGAAGAAAATTTGAAGTTTTTCGCTACTATTTTCGGAACCAACATCGAAGAAAACTACGAATTAATAAAAGACATTTACATACAAATAGAACCTTTTAAAACTCGAAGAGCCGGAGCATTATCGGGAGGTATGAAACAAAAACTAGCCTTATGTTGTGCCTTAATTCATGCGCCAAAAGTGCTGTTTTTGGACGAACCCACGACTGGAGTTGACCCTGTTTCTAGAAAAGAATTTTGGCAAATGCTCAAACGTTTGCAACAAAAAGGAATAACCATTCTAGTCTCCACTCCTTACATGGATGAAGCAAGCCTCTGCGATAGAATCGCATTAATTCAAAAAGGAAAAATTCTAAAAATCGATACTCCAGAAAATATCATAAATAATTATGAAAAAATAATTTATGATGTTCAGGCAAAAAACACACACGGATTGATTCATGATTTAAAGAATTATCCGAATCAATATAGTGTTTATGCGTTTGGCGAATTCATTCATTACATTGATAAAAAGGCAGATTTTAATCCAAAAGATTTGCACGATTATTTAAAAAATAAAAATCATACGGATATCTTTATTAAACCTGCAACAATAACTATTGAAGATGTTTTTATGGACTTATAAATCAATTGAAAATTATGCACCGAGGGACAGCAAATAAACCTAGCAATTAAAAATCTGTGAATCTGTGGCTAAACAAAATGAGATTGCTTAGCAAGCTCGCAATGACAAAATGGATAAAGAAAAAATAATACAAGTAAAAAACCTAACCAAAAAATTTGGCAATTTCACTGCCGTCAAAGGCATTTCCTTTGATGTTTATAAAGGGGAAATTTTTGGGTTTCTTGGAGCCAATGGAGCAGGAAAAACAACGGCAATGAAAATGTTGATTGGAATTTCAAATCCCACCTCTGGAGAAGCCAAAGTGGCGGGTTTTGACGTGCATACACAAGCCGAAATGGTCAAAAAAAGTATCGGATATATGAGCCAAAAATTCTCTATGTACGATGATTTAACAATAAAAGAAAACATTACTTTTTTTGGCGGAATTTATGGATTATCAAGAATTCAAATCAAACAAAAAATAGCCCAATTAGTCGAAGAGTTACAGCTTCAGGATGTTGCAAATAATTTAGTGGGTTCATTACCATTAGGTTGGAAACAAAAATTATCGTTTTCTGTTGCCTTATTGCACGAACCAAAAATTGTTTTTCTAGATGAACCAACTGGTGGTGTTGACCCTATTACAAGAAGACAGTTTTGGGAAATGATTTACACCCAATCTTACAAAGGAACCACCATTTTTGTCACTACACATTACATGGACGAAGCCGAATATTGCGACCGAGTTTCTATCATGGTTGATGGTGCAATTGAAGCACTCGATTCACCTAAAAACTTGAAAGCACAATTCAAAGTAGATTCTATGAATGATGTGTTTTTAAAATTAGCGCGGAATATTGAATAAATAATTAAAAAGAGGAAAAGATTATTTCGCTCCTCGCATCATCAATTATGAAAAGATTTATCGGATTTGTAAAAAAAGAATTCTACCATATTTTCAGAGATAAGCGCTCTCTGTTTATTCTGTTTGGTATGCCAATTGCTCAAATTTTGCTTTTTGGTTTTGCCATAACAAATGAAATTAACAATGTTGACATTGCCATTTTAGACCAATCAAATGATATAGAAACTCAGAAAATTATCTATAAAATAAAAGCATCTCCTTATTTTAATGTGGCAAACCAAATTGAAAAAGAAAGTGACATAGAATCCGAATTTAAAAAAGGGAAAATTAAAGCAGTTCTGATTTTTGAACCAAATTTCAGTAAAAATTTAGAAACCAAAAAAATAGCTGTAGTTCAAGCAATTACTGATGCTACCGAACCAAATGTAGCCAATACAATCGCTAATTATACCTCGGCGATTATTCAAAATTATCAAGCTCAAAAAAAACAATCCAATAGCAATCAGGTAAAGGTTGAAGTACAATCCAGAATGTTCTATAATCCAGAACTCAAAAGCGTTTTTAATTTTGTTCCAGGTGTAATGACTGTTATTCTAATGCTTGTATCAGCAATGATGACCTCAATTTCTATCACTCGAGAAAAAGAATTAGGAACAATGGAAATTCTTTTAGTTTCCCCGTTAAAACCATTTCAAGTAATTATTGGCAAAGTATTTCCGTATATTTTTCTTTCCATTATCAACGCAATTGTAATTTTAGTATTGGGCTATTTTGTTTTTAAAATGCCAATAAATGGAAGCCTCTTTTTGTTAGCTTTTGAAAGTATTTTATTTATCATTTCCGCACTTTCATTAGGTATACTAATTTCTACGGTTTCTAATTCGCAACAAACCGCAATGATGCTTTCCTTAATGGGATTAATGTTGCCCGTTATTATCCTTTCCGGATTTATTTTTCCTATAAACAGTATGCCTTTACCCATGCAAGTCATCAGTAACATCATTCCTGCAAAATGGTTCATTATTATTGTAAAAGCCATTATGCTCAAGGGAGTCGGAATTCAATATATATGGAAAGAAACCCTTATATTAATTGGAATGACCGTGTTTTTTATAACATTAAGTATCAAAAAATATAAAATTAGATTAGAATAATTTTTAGGAGCTATTTCCTGCTTTCCGCTCCAATCTTTTCTTTTTTAAAGAAAAAAAGAAAAGGATTTCCACTGCAATCAGGGCTAAAAATCACACAATGAAAACAATATTATTCATCATACAAAAAGAGTTTAAGCAAATTTTTAGAAATAAAAGTATGCTCCAACTAATATTTATTTTGCCCATTTTACAATTACTTATTTTGTCTAATGCAGCCACATTCGACGTTAGAAACATTGCAATAACATTTGTTGATAATGACCAAAGTCGGGATTCAAGAGATTTAATAAATGCTTTTAAAGCCTCAACCTATTTTAAAGTTACAGCACCTCATTTTTCTGAAAAAGATGCTGTCCAAGAAATGCAAAAAGGAAAAACCGATATTATAGTAAATATTCCAGTTCACTTCAATCGGGACCTGCAAAAAGAACAAAAAGCAAGTATTTCAGTAAGTATTAATGCCATTGACGCCGCAACAGCTGGTGTTGAAAACGTATATGTAACACAAATTATAAATACTTACAATCAAAACATTCAAATGCAGTCCAACTATTTTTCAGGAAATAAAGAAATACCTCAAAACATTATGGTTATACCGTCTTTTTGGTACAACAAAACTTTAAATTATAAAACCTTTATGGTTCCTGGTATTTTGGTTTTATTGGTTACCATGCTTACTTTATTTCTATCATCAATGAATATTGTAAGAGAAAAAGAATTGGGCACATTAGAGCAAATAAATGTAACACCCATAAAAAAATACCAGTTTATTATTGGAAAATTATTTCCGTTTTGGGTACTTGGATTAGTGATTTTGACCGTAGGTTTAGTAATATCCAAAGTTGTTTTTGACGTTCCAATGTTAGGAAATATTTTTCTGGTTTATGGCTTTACATCGGTGTATTTACTTTTAATTTTAGGATTCGGACTGTATATCTCCAATCATACTGAAACACAACAACAAGCGATGTTTATTGCCTGGTTTTTTATTGTAATTTTTATATTAATGAGTGGTTTATTTACACCTATCGAAAGTATGCCGCAATGGGCTCAAAGCTTAACATTGTTAAACCCTATTCGATACTTTGTAGAATTTATACGAATGGTACTTTTAAAAGGTTCTGGATTTTCTGAAGTACTTCCAAACCTATTAATTGTTACCGGATTTGCAGTATTTGTAAATGGAATGGCAGTGTGGAGTTATAAAAAGGTTTCTTAAAACAACTATCACTTTCAAATTATATACTATTTAATTTCAAATACTTAAAATCCAAAAACATTTCGTTTATGTAACATTTGTTGCTTTCTGTCTGATTTATAGATGCTAAGTTTGATAAAAATTAAACTCATGGCAAAAGTAGTAATATTAGGAGCCGGAATTGCAGGACATACTGCAGCCACTCATTTAAGACGAAAATTATCCACAGAACATGAAGTTTTGGTGATTTCACCAAATAGAAATTACCAATGGGTACCTTCCAACATTTGGGTTGGAGTTGGCAGAATGAAAGCCAAAGAGGTTTTCTTTCCGTTAATTCCTTTGTACAAAAAACACCATATTGGTTACAAACAAGCAAAAGTAGTTACCTTTCATCCTGAAGGCGATGCAACCGAAACCAAACCGTATGTTGCAATCGAATATTTATATGGAGAAAATGCAGGAACTCATGAAAAAGTAACTTACGATTATTTGATAAATGCTACAGGACCAAAATTAGCTTTTGATTTGACAGAAGGTTTAAATCCTGGAACCAATAAAGCGTATTCTGTTTGCACTTACGATCATGCAGAACATGCTTGGCAGGGACTTCACGATTTGATAAAAAAATTAAAAAAATCAAAAGAACGAGCCAAAATTCTTATTGGAACCGGACATGCTAAAGCCACTTGCCAAGGCGCCGCTTTTGAATATATTCTAAATGTAGAACAAGAACTTAACCGCCACGGCGTTAGAAATCAAGTTGATCTTACTTGGATATCTAACGAATATAAATTAGGTGATTTTGGTATGGATGGCATGCTGATGAGCGTTGGTGGAAAACCAATGGCATCGGATGAATTAGTAGAAATGGTTTTTGCCGATAGAGGAATTAAATGGATTTTGGGGGCCGGTGTAACCAAAGTAGAGGATGGAATTGCTCATTATGAAAATTTAGACGGAGAATATAAATCAGAAGTTTTTGATTTTGCCATGTTAATCCCAGCCTTTTCGGGTCATGGTTTTAAGGCTTTTGATAAAAATGAAGCCGATATCACAGACAAACTCTTTAAAGGATTCATGATTGTTGATGCCGATTACACCCCAAGACCTTATGAAGAATGGACGGTTCAAGACTGGCCAGAAACCTATCAAAACCCAAGTTACCGTACTATTTTTGCACCTGGCATAGCCTTTGCTCCCCCACATACTATTTCCAAACCACGAAAAAGCAAAAATGGCACTGATATCTTTCCTGCTCCTCCAAGAACCGGAATGCCGTCTGGAATTACAGCAAAATTAGTGGCGGATAACATTATAGATTCTATTAAATTAGGAAGAGAAAGTTTACACCACAAAGGTTCCATGGGAAATATGGGTGCTGCCTGTATTGCATCTTCAGGTTATGGATTATTAAAAGGGAAAGGGATTAGTATTACAACTTATCCTATCGTTCCTGATTATGTAAAGTATACAAATTCAGGAGGACGTGATTTAGGAAAAACATTTGGAGCATTAGGTTTAGCAGGGCATTGGGTAAAATTAGCATTGCATTATGCCTTCCTTTACAAAGCAAAACTAAAACCATTTTGGTGGTTAATTCCAGAATAAACCTTGAAATTCAACACTAAAAAATAAAAAATTATGGCTAAGAAAATAACCCGCTTCCAAAAATTTGTAATGCACAATCCTTTTATTCAGTTTTTTATGTTTCTCTATTTAAATATAAAAATATTGAGTGTTGTAGCCTTCGGACATGGAGGAACAAGAGAATAATACTAAATTTAGAGTTTAATATTCAAAAAAGTCTGTAAATCTAAATCAAAAAAGTTAGGGAGGACTCCCCTCTTTTCCAATTAAACCAATAGCCTTTGAATAAAAATTCAGAGGCTATTTATTTATTACAATTTTATTACTGTCAACATTCTATTGGACATAGATAGGGTTCCTAAATTGGTATTCCATCTCACATCTAACTTTTTTCCTTCTAAAACAGTGGCACTAGTAAGAATAGTAATAACGTCTGTTTTATATACTTTACTAATAATAGTTCGAACCGAATTTGGTATTAATACATTATCTAAATAAACACTAAAATTGGCAAAAATGCTATTATCTATAGGGTATGGCTCTGATGAAGGGGTAAAAATCATAGAATCGGTGGTTACAGTAAAGCCTGTTATTGCTCCTACATTAGATCCTACGTGACCGCTGACAAAAGAAACTCCTGTATTTCCAACAGCACCTGAAGAAGTGAAAAGTGCAAAAACCGATAAGATACCTAAATTTATTATTGAGGTATTTAATGGAACATTAATTGTAGATGCAATAGTATTAACTGCACCTAATGTTGATAGTAATCTACCTTCTAAAATACAAGATGACCCCATAGTAACTGCTCCGTCATGCGACAGAAATGTTCCTTTAACTACAGAACTTGCTCCAATACTGATTCCTCCTTCGGCAACCCAAAAAACATTTCGGGCAGCAGCACCATTTATCAAATAGATAATAGTTGCATCTCCAACCCCTAACGAGCCATTTATTTTAAATATAAAAAGTGAATTTGGATTATTTTGACCATCTAATATAATTGTTCCAGCAATTGTTGAGGCCGCTGTAGCGTATACACCAGGAGTTATTGTTTCTCCAAGACCAAAAGCTAAAGCATGAGTAGTATTAGTAGGAGTAAGAAAATTTAACTGACTATAAGCTGCTGCCAAATCGACAACTCCTTTTGGGGTAGTAATAAATCTTGCAACGTTTCCAGGGTTGATATTGTATTGACCATTAAATAGTACCGAATACGTTCCTGGATTAGGTAACAATTCCATTCCACTAACTTTTGTGTCTGTATCTAAAACGGTTGCAATATCTGTGGTTCCCGAAATAGTCATACCTCCTCCAGTGGAGGTAGTACTTGAACTTGAGCTTCCAGACCACAAAATCCCTCCCAAACCATCTCCTTTGTTTGTTTCAATTTGACCTGTAGTCGTATTAAATATTGCTAGACCAATAGCAGGATTTAAGATTGCTTGTTGTTGCGTAGTGGTCATTCTAGGCATAAGAAATCCTTTGGTTGTTGAACTTATGTCTAATATAGAAGAAGGATCTTGTGAGGTTGTCCCAATTCCAATCTGTGCATTTGAAATAATAGTAAAAAAAAAGAAAAGAAGAAGTTTATTTTGTATCATGATTGGCATTTTAAAATTAATTATACCGATTATTGTACTTTAATTAATGTTAGGTTTCTATTACCCATTACTAAAGTATTTCCGTCAGCTGTTTTCCATCTTACATCAATTACATCTGTTTCGTTAAAGTCTGCAATAGTTTGTAAAGTAATAATGTCTGAATTTTTATTGCTGACCAATGTTTTGGTAGTATTCGGAATTAATACATTATTTTTATAGAGACTAAAAGTTCCAGTGGAATCTGAATTATTTACTACCGATCCAGTAATAACCTGAGGCCCTGAACAATGATATAATTTACCAACTAAGGTTACAGGCGGCCCAACTATAGGTTGACTATTATCTGTTATTCCACCAAATGGGGGTGTGAACCCAAAATTATTAAAAGCTTCACAAGTAAATAAATCACCTATTATAGTAGTATTTGTAGTTGCAGGAGCTCCTGTTATATTAATATCTCCAGCCCCTGTAAATCCTAAAAAGGAAACTAATGACCTTAAGTTAATAAAAGAAGGTTCGGATGGGATGGATAAAGTACCATTTCCAATTGTTAACGCTCCTGCACTTGTAAGAATTCTACCTTCAAGATTTGTTGCTATCCCAACTGCCATTGCCCCTTCACGGGAAACACAATTTCCTTTCATTTCATTGGTTGCCCCAATACTCATTGCACCCGTAGCTAACCAAATTATATTATTGGCTTTAGCACCATTAATTAAATTCATAGTCACTCCAATACCCGTATTAATAGCTGCATTGGCTTTAAAAATAAATTTTGCATTAGAATCTCCTAAGCCATCAAATGTTACTACGGCTCCTCCAATAAAGTTAATTGCAGCTCCTTCATAATAAGCCCCTGGATATAATGTCAATGCTAAATTGGAATAGTTGGCTTGATAATCATTTGAAATGGGTTGTTCCCCTGGAGCTTGAATACCTGCAGCATAATGAACGTGCCCGATTGAATTATATTCAGAAGTTCCAGATATAAAATAATTATCTAAATCATGAATAAGCACACTTAAATCTACTAAAATAGAACCTACAGTTGTTGGAGCAAAGGTATAATTATCTGAATTTTTAAATTGACCATTAAACATCACCGAATAAGTACCTGTTTTTGGGGTGATTTTCATTCCGTTAACGGATTCATCAATAGAAGAAGTTGTTAGTATATCTGATGTTGCTGTTGCTGACTTATATGCAGTGGAAAAATCTTGCCAACCCAAAAGTGTACCATTATAGGAATTAAAATCGGAGTCATCAGTATTGTAAATTAAAAGTCCAATGGCGGGTGCTGGTATTGCATCGCGTTGGGCATTGGTCAGCCTTGGAGCTAAAAGTCCTTTATTGCTTGACGCCAAATCTAATACCGAGGAACTATTTGGTGCCGTTGTTGTTCCCACTCCAAGTTGTGCTTTACAAAAATGGAACGAAATAAGTAGAAGGAATACTATTTTGATTTTCATAATAAGTTTGATTTAAATTTTTTACCTACTTTACTTTCATGATTGTTAGTGTTCTATTTTCAAGAACTATTGGATTAGATACCGAATCGGTATGCCATTTTACCTCAATAATTTGGTCTTTACTTACAGTTACAATAGTTTGTAAGGCTACTTCATGTTGCGCCTCTTTGCTGGTAAAATTCCTTACAGAATCGGGTACGGGAACACCATTTACGCAAATACTAAATGTCGCTAATACCAAAGCTGGCAGGGCATTCACATTATGACATTCACTGTTAAACGTTACTAAATAGGTGCCTGGCAAAGGATTGATGGCAAGATTATTAACATTTAATGGAATAATAGTCATTCCAGAAACCGTTGTATCCACAATTGAATTGGTAGTGTCGGAGGTTGCAATTGTTTTTGATTTAAAAGCAGAAGCCAAGACTTTCCAACCTGTAGATAGCGAAAAACCATTGAGATTTAATTCATCGGTATTGTAAATTAGTAAACCTTCAGCAGGAGATGCAATTGCATTTCGTTCTGAAGTCGTCATTCTTGGAGCCAAAAATCCTTTAGTAGTGGAGGTAATATCAAGAACCGAAGAAGTTGCAGGAGAAGTAGTTCCTAATCCTACCTGTGCATTACTAATTCCTGTTAGAATGAAAAAGAGAAGGCCGAAAAAGAGTTTGAAATGATTCATGTTTTTTGTTTTTTGTTACTGATTGAATTATTGTACTCTAATTAAAGTTAGCGTTCTATTTTTCATAAGTAAGGTTTCTGAAGGGGTATTCCAGCGAATTTCTACCGACTGACCATAAGTTACCGATACGATTCCTCTCAAAGAAATAGTCGTATTTACTGCATTACTTGGAAGTGTTTTAGTAGAATTAGGCACTAAAATGCCATTGCAATAAATACTAAAATGAGCCGCTCCTAAAGCAGTATTTTCGGTTTCTGTCGTAACATAAGAGGTCGTAGAGGTGCCATCCGATATATTAACCGTTCCACCAGCGGGAATAATCGGATATTGTAATGTAGCTGTTTCAAAACCTGTTGCTGCTCCAGCATCCGAGAGTATATATCCATTGTAGATTGAAGTGGTATTGGCACCATCAATTACATTTCCTAAAGCACCAGCATGGGTGTAAATAATAAATTCTTTTAAAACACCTAAATCAATTGAAGATGTACCCACTGGTACGCTTGCCGTTCCGGGTCCAAAGGCTATAGCCCCACCACCGGATAACAATCTGCCTTCTAAGGTAGAACGAAATCCAACTGCAATTGCGGCAGTTCTAGCGATAAGATTTCCCACAATAACACAATCAGCTCCAATACCTATTCCGCCTAGTGCAACCCAAAACACATTACAAGACTTGGCTCCACCAGCTAATGTTATTGTTGTAAATACACTAGAATTTATGGCTCCATTTGCCTGAAAAATAAATATGGCATTTGGATTTCCTCCTGCGTCTAATGTTATATTTTTTCTTAATGCTAATGCAGCAGGGATATAATATTTACCTGGATAAACAATTTGACCTTCATCGGTTCCTAACAAATCTGTAAAAGCCGCATCTGTAACAGCTACTGCATCCAAAGAAGCTATTGCATTAGTAAAGGCTGGAGAACAATTGCTGCTGCTAATAGAACTCGTATTTGGAGTAACTACTGTTGTTATCGTTGTTATTGGGTTGTTTTTAAATTCACTATTAAAACTTACCATATAATTACCTTCTGGTGGACTTATGGACATTTCTGAAACTACCTCATCCGATGTAGATGCACTGGTAGCGCTTGAAATGGAAGTTATTGTTTTATATCGAGCAGTAAAGTCTTGCCAGCCCAAAGTACCACCATTAAAAGTGTTAAAAGTAGCATCATCTAAATTATATACTACGAGTCCAATCGCAGGTAATACAATCGCATTTCTTTGCAAAGTAGTCATTCTAGGGGTTAGCATCCCTTTGCTGGTAGATGTTAAATCTAAAACAGCTGAAGTAGACGGAGCGTTAGTTCCGATTCCTAATTGAGCAAATGAGGTTACGAAGCAAAAATTTAAAATTAGAAGAAAAAAAAGTGAACTATTTTTCATATTTAGGTTTATTATTTATTAATCTGAGTTTATAGATGTACCTATTTTTAGTTATCTCACATGGATAAGAGTCAAAATTCTGTTGTTTAATTTTAAGGTTCCTGTTGCAACTTTCCATCGAACCTCAATAGGCTGGTTTTCTCCTACAGTGGCAATCGTTTGTAATGAAATTCCAGAGGTATAATTTGAATTCAACTTCGTTCTTACAGAATCGCCAATTACTATTCCATTTTGATACAAACTAAATGTTGCCGTAGAATTTGGAAAAACAATAGTTGGAGTAATTACCGATGTGGTAATTGTTCCATCACCAGGAGGAAAAACAGTACCAACAATAACTGAGGTAGAAAAACCACCAATTATCCCATAATTTGTTCCTAAATTTCCTGTTATATAAGAAATACCTGTACCATTTAAAGCACCTGAATTTGTAAAAATTATAAAACTTTCTAATGTTCCAAAATCAATAAAGTTACATTTTGAAGGTAGAGTTGCAGTACCAGGGCCAAATGCAATTGCTCCAAAAGTAGAAAACAATCTTCCTTCAAGTAATCCACCTGCACCCATAGCAACTGCCCCACCATGAGAAATAAGTGTACCTTTCATTATGGTTCCTGCTCCCAATCCAATTGCACCTTCAGCAATCCAAAAAATATTACTAGCAGATGCTCCATTAGTTAAAACTATAGAAGTTCCTGCCCCAGTATCGATAGCGGCACTAGACCTAAAAATGAAAACTGCATTAGAGTCTCCTCCTCCGTCTAGGGTTAAAACCCCAGCAATTGATAAGGCTGCAGCGGTGCTATATACACCGGCATAAAGTGTTTCCCCACTTCCAAAAGTGATAGTATGACTTGAATTGGTCACTGGGATATTCATTATTTGATCATAAATAGCATTTAAAACTAAAACTCCTTGTGCAGAAGAATAAGGGCTTATTATTGTAGAAGTGGTACCCGGAATGGTAGTTGGAATATTTGTATATTCACTATTAAATGAAACTAAGTAAGTGCCTGCAGTTGGCGAAATTGTCATGTCTTGAATTACAACATCACTTGCAGAAACTGTTGTTGTCTCACTTGAAGAGGAAACAGAATTGTATTTATTGGTATTGGATAACACAAAATTTGTAGTAGCAAATGCTGTTGTATTGGTTCCAACTGCTGCAGATTTACCTATATTAGGTCCTGCCCATAAAATACCACCTAAAGTAGTACCTACATTCGTTTCTATTTGTCCAGAAGTTGTATTAAAAATGGTTAAACCAATAGCAGGATTAACAAAAGCCAATTGTTCTATAGTTGTCATTCTTGGCATTAGAAACCCTTTGGTAGTTGAACTCAAATCTAAAATAGAGGAAGCATCTGGAGTTGAAGTACCTATTCCAATTTGAGCATTTGCTGTTCCGTATAGATTTAGAAAAATTACAATCCATAAAAATGATGGAATATTCATAGTGGTTTTATTTTTAATTTATCAGATGACTATCTAACATTTAACAAGGTCAAAACTCTATTATCTAATGTTAAAATACCTGTATTTGTCTTCCATCTAATTTCAATAGATTGACCAGCGGTAACTGTTGCAATTGCTTGCAGAGAAATTTCTGCAGGATTTACTAAACTTGTTCGTGTTCTATAAGAATTTGTTATTAAAACTCCATTTTGATAAATACTAAATCCAACGATACTTGATGTTGGCGCAGTTATTTCTGGAGTTACAAGAACAGAGCCCCCTGGAGGAAAAATCGTTCCATTTACAACAGATGGGGTTGTTAATCCTGAAATAGGTCCAATTGAATTAGTCCCAACATCTCCCGTTATTGTTGAAATTGCGGTATTAGCAATAGCGCCATCAGCCGTAAACATTCCAAATCGTGCGGCAACTCCAAGATTAATAAAATTGCAATTTTGCGGAATAGTTAAGGTTAAATTATCAGAGGTTAATGCTCCAGAAGTTGACAATAGCCTTCCTTCAATAATGCACCCTGCTCCAGCTGCTAGTGCAGCACCATGGGATATTAATGTTCCTTTAATTTTTGTAATAGCACCAAGTCCAACTGCCGCTTCTACCACCCAAAAAACATTGCATGCACTTGCACCATTAGTTAGAAGAACTGTTGTTCCCGCACCAGTATTAAATGCAGCACCAATTTTAAAAACAAATTTTGCATCGGGATTATTTTGACCATCTAAAGTTAATATTCCTGCCATAGAAGCAGCAGCAGCAATGGAATACACGCCTGCTGTAAGTGTTTCTCCATTTCCAAAAACAGCAGCATGTGCTGAATTTGTTACTGATAGTGAATTAAGTTGGTTGTAGGCAGTTTGTAAATCTGTTGCAGTTTGATTTGTACTTATCTCTACTCCAGGAATTGTAGTTGTTGATGAAGTAAAATTAAACTGACTATTAAAATTAACAAAATAAGTACCTGCTGGTGGAGAAATTGTCATACTAGGAACTACTATGTCTGAAGTGGAAGATGTTGAAATGGAACCAATACCACTTACTGCATTGTATTTGTTAGAGTTAGTCATTACAAATTCAGTAGTTGCTAATTGTGTGGTGTTGGTTCCAACAGGTGCCGTAACTCCGGATGTTGTAAACCCACTCCATAAAATTCCTCCATGTCCATCACCCTTGTTGGATTCTATTTGTCCTGAAGAAGTATTAAAAATTGTTAAACCAATTGCCGGATTTATTAAAAGTAGTTTTTCTGCAGTGGTCATCCTAGGTAATAAAAAACCTTTGGTTGTAGAAGATAAATCCAACAATGAAGACACATCTGGACTTGAGGTCCCTATACCTATTTGGGCATTTAAAGAACCGAATAATGTTAGAAAAAAAATAAGAAAATAATATTTTAATAGTTTCATTTATGTTTTGATTAATTTAAAATATTAATCGCTTTATTTATTTTGATTACCAAGTTGTTGTTGCTGTTCTAACCCAAGTATTTATGGCTATACAGGTATAAATAAAAGTTGGTGTTACTCTTATTTCTCCTGGTTTACCAATATCGGTACTTGAAGTTGGTGCGATTGTTGAAATTTTAATTTGAAAATTAGCTTCAACATATTCTTTAGTTACAATTGCTTTTATAGTTCCAGCAGTAATTAATTCATTTGTTACAGAGGGTAAACTAGCAAAACCATTTTTCAAGATAATAATTGCATCCGATCTGTTACTAGGACCTGTTCCGTTACCTACATTAAAAATTCTATCGGTAGATGAAAATAAATTTGCTGATGTTGGAACATAATCGGTTCCGCAAATTCCTCCTACCCATTCTCCGTAAGATTGCGCTAGGTTTCCATAACCTCCTGAAATTACAGAATTTTCCCCATTTGCTACATTGGTAGTACCTCCTGAGACAGTTGAAGCCGTTCCGTTTGTAATATTGGTTATTCCACCTGAAACATTTGAATTTATTCCGATAGCAATATTAGAAGTGCCTCCCAAAACTGATGCAGCAGCTCCACTAGAAATATTAGAAGTACCACCTGCAATAACAGAACTTGATCCGCTTGCTGCATTGGAAGTACCTCCACCTATACTTGACGCTGCTCCACTCGAAACATTGGAAGTTCCTCCTCCTACACTCGATGTAGCATTACTAGCTATATTGGAGGTTCCTCCTCCAATACTTGACGCTGCTCCACTTGCAGTATTGGAAGTACCACCCGTAATAGCAGCTGCAGCTCCACTAGCTAGATTAGTTACCCCGCCACCCACGTGTGAATTTACTCCCCAACCTGAGTTAGACGTTCCTCCAGAAACACTGCCATTGGCACCAAAAGTTTCATTTGTAGTTCCACCTCCAATAGAAGATCCTGCACCAAAAGAAATATTCGTTGATCCTCCTGCAATTGTAGATGCAAATCCACTTGCTATATTTGTGGTTCCGCCTCCAATAGTGGCTACGGAGCCACATGCTGTATTAGTGGTTCCTCCGCTTACGGTAGAATTAGCTCCACAAGCACTATTGGTTGTTCCCCCGCCTACTGTTGATGTTGCCCCACTTGCTATATTACTAGTTCCAGGTATGGCATATAATCCTGTTGCTCCTGTATCTCCCTTAGGACCTGTCGCCCCTGTAACACTTATCCAGAAAGCACCGAATTCATTTCCTACATTTGTTTCTACCAATCCATTACTAGTATTGAATATTAACAACCCAATAGTAGGATTTACTATAGCTTCTCTCTGAAATGTTGTCATCCTAGGTAATAAAAAACCTTTGGTTGTAGAGGTTAAATCTAACAATGCAGATGCATCCGGACTTGAGGTTCCTATACCTATTTGGGCATAAAAAAAAGAAGATGCAAGCAAAAAAAGTATTTTTAAAAAGATTATAAAATTTTTCATTTTTTTTATATTTTGATCAAAAAAGTTCTAAATATTTTATCAATGAATTTAATACGTTTTCCTATAAAACGTTGCTATTTAAAATATTCTAGAGTATAAGTGTAAACTCCTAATGGATAGACCTCAGAGAACAAACCATTACCGGTAACCACATTGTTAGTTATAAGGTCCATATTGAAAGTAGAAATCCCAGTTCTAAAAGTCATTCCGCTTTGGTAGGTAGTCATTTTATAATAACCGGTCATACCTGATGGTTTAGCTATGGTTAATAATGCATCCGTTCCTAAAGTGGTGAAAGTACCTTTTATAGCATATACTTGTTTACCATCAATGGAGGTTGAGGTTGCAACTTCAGTAGTTGAATAATTTTTTATACCGCTGCTACCTAAAGGAGTCCATTTACCAGCTGTAATACTATCAAACCCTCCAGGATTATAATAATAATAATACCCTGGTGTTACAGCAGTGACTATGCCGTTATTTCCATTTACTGCAGCAAGAGTGTTTCCTATTGTAGCATTATAAACAATCATACCATCCAAACCGCTCGGGAAACCTCCCGCAAATAATGTAGTTGTATTAAAAGTGAAAGTTGTCAAATCAGTTGTTGGAAAAAGTAACCCTTTTCCATTACCAGTAGGATCTAAGGAGTTATCAAAGTTTGAAGAAGCGTCCAAAAATGGATTTTCATTCGTAATATTATTAGCTATTGTTCCATTTGTATTAACTTGAGCATTAACTATCTCATTTGAAAATAGTAATACCAAGAAAAAAAATATTGATTTAAATAAATATGTTTTCATATAATAAAATTTAATAATTGATAATTTGTGTTTGTTAATAGTTCATCATATACCATGATGTTCCATCGGAAATATAGGTTTGAGCCTTATTTATCAAAATAGATGTTGATCCCATTGGTACATTCACAGTAATTGTATATGCTCCTGAAGTTCCAGCTTGGCTTGAACCATTTCTAATTGTAATAACTCTACCGCTATTTGTTGTTGGGTCAGGAAGCGCTATATTCGCAGTTCCTGAAACTTTAATAATTACATATTGATCTGAACTTAAGTAATCACTTGCAATAGGTGCTAAAGTAACCGTTCTAACATTTGCATATACAGCTCCAGTAGTTTTAAAATTTCCATTCACAATAGTTTTTCCTGTTCCTGTTACGAAAGTAAGGTCATTGTTATTTTGAGTTACGGTTCTTGTGGCTGTTAATGTTCCGTCAGAACTATATAAATTACTAGCTGCAATCGCACCCATTTTCACCCATTTTGCACCATCATTGGCATACATTCCAGTTGTTACATCCCCGGTTGTAGCTGTATTATAAACCACCATTCCTGCTACATGCTCTTGCCCTGCTAGCGGAGAAGGAGATGTTGTACTTGTTAATGCCATTCGAGGAAATAAAACCCCTTGGGTTGTAGATTCTAATTCTAAAAGTGAGGAAGGATTTAGTTCTATGTTAGTAATTACAGTACCTCCAATTTTTACTTGTGCTGAGGAAATTATTCCTGCCAAAATTGCTAGTGTTAAAAATATTTTTTTCATGCTCTTTTTTTTAGTTTTTGTTTATAAGTTTTGTTGTTGCTATAACTCCGTTTTGCATAGTTATTTTTGCGATGTATATTCCTTCTGTAAAAGGAAATAAATTGGTCATTGTTTTTAATCCATTTGTAGAAATAGTAAGTACGTTTCTACCTAAAATATCATATACTGCAATACTTTTCATTTCTAAAGTAGCACTGACTGACAATAGACCATTCTTAATAAATGCGGTTGCTTTGCTGTTTTCAAAATCAGGATTGTTTAAAGTTCCATTTTGATATACTAATTCAAATCTTGTATTTAAAAGTGTCGCATCTGATGAAAAAGTATAGTCGGAAATGGTTAAGTCATTATAAGTGTTTAATAGTAAATCGTGCACATATATTGGCGTATTTACTGCAAAAACACCTTCTTTTTCTTGAATACTTAAGGTGAAATTTTCGGAAACAGTTCCGGTTTTGCTAACTCCAAGTGGGACTACATCGGTATCTGCAAAAGAAGGTCTAGCATTGATAGCCAATTTTCTTCCATCATTTTCCATAATACTGTATAATTGCGCTGTACTTACTGAATTTCTTCCAGCATCATACATACGGTCGTAGCCAAGAGTACATTGTGACAAATAGGAAACTACTATTTGACTAAATACTCCATTATCTCCAACCATGTTTACTTTATAACGATCCATAACTGGAGTTGTTTCTGAAAATTTGTTGAATTCATTATTATTTCCTGTTAATCGCATGCAATTAGTGAACGTAACGGTTGCTGGAGCTGGAAATAAAGCTTTAACCAAAAATCCTTGACCTGAAGCAATTTTTCCCGAAAAAGTATCCAGTATTGGAGACGGAGAGGTAGTGCCTGCTCTAGTATAAGCTATATAATCGGCTTGACTGTAGGGAGTAACACTTCCTACCGAGGCTGTTTGTTGTTTCCAAATATAAATAACCCCATCAATATCGGTATTGCCTTGCAAAAATTTATCGGCATCCAAAGCACTCGGATACGGATTAGCTAATAAATTATGACTCGTTCCTCCGTTTGGATTAGTAAGATTATTGGTAATTGGTACGGTAATATCTCCGTTATTGGCTGTTCCTGTAAATTTTAAATTAATGTAATCAGAACCATCAGTTGTTGCAAAAGGTGCTTGAGGTTTAACTCGTGTAATAAAACCTCTTCCTAACTGCGTTTCAATTAACGCTTGCCATCCACCACCTGTGCCTGAAACGTATTTGTATTTATAATCAAAAGCATTTGAAAGATTTGCTGTACTCGCTTGGGCTAAATCCAATTGCGAAAAAACATCTCCTATTACAGGTGCTCCCCAATAAATATAATCGAATTGCTTCATTGATCGGCTTGCCTTAGTTAGCTCAATAGTAGGTGAAGAAACACCCGTAGCTCTCTGCACTAAACTAGCTTGACTCGACATGATGATTTTTCCAGTTCCTGTAATTCCGTTTACTACTTCAATATACTCATTATCTTCTAGGGTTATGTCAGCATTTAGGACTAAACTATTACAACTAAAAGAACCGGTACTACCAGAACTATTTATGGTTACCACACTGGCAAGTGTTGGATCTACTGAGAAACCTTCTGTAAATGTATACGTTATTGCAGTACCATCCGGGTTGATTAATTGCGGGCAAATTAAACTTTTCAAGCCTATAGAAAAAGCACTATAATTAGCTAGAGTAATAGTTGTTGAAGAGGTTACAGATCCTGAAGTCACCGAACTCACGCCACCTAAAACCGAGTTTACAGTTACCATAGAGCTAATTGCTTCCCATTTATTATTGGAAATATTAAAACCCGCAATTGTAATATTGGCTAACTGATTTAGAGTAACTGGTACGGCACTTGCATTGTTCCAAGTTAAAGAAACCGTAGCATTTGAGCCAACAATTTTCCAATATTCGTTTAAAGAAATGCTTGTTAAACTTGCATCTAAAGTCCCAATTGAATTAGGATTCTCTCTAAAATAAGCAGTACTTACTCCTGGACTTCCGCTAACGGGTGTTGCCTGAATCGGTGCGTAATAATTGGTTGGTGAAGCAACTCCTACCGGAAACGTAAAAGTTCCAGTACCTTTAGTATTTACCCAACCATTTACAAATTGCGACGAAGTACCACTCGCAATAGCGGCACCCGAAGCAATAGAAAGAACTCCCTTAGGGTCTTCTTTTTTGGTGGAAGTTGAAGCGGAATCTCCAAAACTGAATTCTCCAGTTTTCATATAGGCAGTGGCATTTGCTCCTATATAAAGTGCGCCGTTATTGTGCATTTGTGCGTGGGTGGTTTTCATATAGAAAAGCATTCCAAACATTAAAAGAAAAATTAATCTGTTTTTTTTATCCATTTTTTTATATTTACTAAATTATAATTTTCCTAAAATCCTGTTATTATTTACTAACAGTACTTTTGTTATTTATCTTATAAAAGAAATAACCACCCATTAAAGTACCTATCAATAAAAAAGGGACTACAAAGTCATTTATTGGTTGTTGAGGTGGAGCCTCAGGACCAGTTGTTGTATCAGTTGTTGAAGACTGAACATTTCCTGCCTTATTAAAAGAGGAATCTTCATTCTGTATTCCCATATCCTCTTGAGCGTTGGCTTTTATAATACTTAGTAGACTTACTAGCATTATTAATCCCGTTTTTTTTAACATTTTTGTTTATATTATTAGTAATCTGATTAGTAAAATAAGTTGACAAAAAAACTTGCTTTTTTTTCTTGAAAACACTTTTATTAGTGTTCCTTTTTCAAACAAAAAAATGTTTTTAAAATTTGTATTATTCAATATAATTATCAAAGTTATACTACAATTCAACAATAAATAGCTGCGTAATTTTATTCGACATAAATAGGTTGCTTTCAATTGAAATAAGTATTAATCAACGACCTAATTATTTCAAAAAGCCTGATAATACTGGTTTTTTTTTAATTCTGTAAAAGGTTTGTTTTTTTTTAAAAGAAAGAAAATAGTGTTGTATTTTGTAGTAATTACTTTGAAAAAAGCACAAAGTTTTTTTTGTGAAATATCATTTTTTGTTATTGTCAAACTATATTTTCAAGAGTTTCAAATAATACTGTTTTAAAAGATTTTCATCTACGCTTATTGCAAGAACTTTAATAGTAATCTATTTGTTTAATTTTGTTATAATTTATGTTACATTTTGACATTATTTTTGCAAAAAAAGAAGCAAACAGTTAATTTAATTTTATAGGTTTGAAGAATTTTTAAACTAAATTGAGTAGGGTATAATGGAGTAAATTAGTGCAAAACAATTATTTCGAAAATATGAATTGGACTGAAGTTTCTACAAAATTATTTGTAGGCTACAGGTATAGTTATAAACATATACTTTTAGTACATTTTTTAAAATTTGTTACAATTTTGTTACAAATCACATACTTTTCTACAAATTAATTTGTGCTAATTTGTGTAATTCATAGCGAAAATATAAGTTTTACAAGTGCGCATACCAACCAAACCTATGGTCTGAAAGTTACTATTGGTTTAGTTCTTTGTTAATAAAACAACTTACTATATAGCTTACAAAATGATTATTATTAATTGTAGCTAAACTCAATTTAAGGTATTTTAAAAAATAAAGATTAACATTTGTCTAAGTGTCATTAATTATTAGTATCTTGTAAATAAATGCAAATTTTAATTTCCTTAACCATACTTTTTTTTTGTATAGTTCTATTCTCAAAAAATTTTATTGTAAAAAGAAGTCAATTTTATTTTGTCTTTTTAATTTTCAATACTGTTGTATTTCTTGTTAATACCTACTATTTAAATCTTTACTTTTTGGGTACAGGAAATTTAATTTTTTGTTGTCCATTTCTTTATTACTTTTATTATATAAAACTTAACGAAGGAGATCTTGATTTTTTCTTATTTAGATCGCATTTGTTAATTTCAACAGCACTTTTTGGGATTGCTATTTTTTTATTAAAAACACCCGAAAAGCTGTTTTTTGAGGTATTTATAGTTTTATATTTTTTGTATTACATTTTTGTATTAATTCAATTATTGGTTTCAAATTATAAAAAAATTTACATGTTGTTGCGAAGCGATATGCCTCTCATTCAAAATGCGATAATAGTAACCTTTGTATTTTATTTTACTTTTATCATTTGTTTTATAAATCTAATGTATAAAAACAAATACTTTCCAATATTTTTTATTATTATTTTTGGACTCTATAACGTGAATCATTTTTGGACTATCGCAAATAAAAAACGAATAAATTTTAAGTTTTTTATGAATTTAAAAAAAGTAAATCCAATTTATAGTTTATTGCCCTCCAAAAGCACTTTTAAATCGATTGATTTTTGTTCTAATTGGATAGAAATCAATGAACCATTAAAAAGTTCAGATAAAAATTTAATAGTAAGTATTGAACCTTATATTAGTATTTATTTCGCAAAACTAGACAGCATACATGAGGAACCTTATAATGCTTTTTTTAACTCTCAAGACCTATCTATGCAAGATTTTTCAAATGAATGTAATATTCCAATCAATCATTTACGCTTTTTATTTAAAAACTATTCCAAAATAAGTTTTCATGAATTTAAACGTATGTGTCAAATTAAAAATGCCATTTTTTTAATAGACAATAATTATCTTAAAAAGGACACACTAGAAGCCTTATCTAAAAAAACAGGGTTTTTATCTTATAGTTCATTTTATGTGAATTTTAAAAAATATACTCATTTATTACCTTTGGAATATTTAAAAAGAAATTAGGCAATAACAATTTAGTAAGTAAAAAATATAAAAAAATCCTATTATTTAAATCAAAAAAAAATCGTAATCCTCTTGTTAGAAAATTACGATTTTTTTAATTCGAATATTAATGTCTTATTCTGGCGCAACCACGGCACCTTCCCAATGCATCATGCCACCTTCTAGATTATAAGTAGTTTCAAAACCCAATTGCTTCATAATACTACAAGCTTGAGCACTTCTTCCGCCGGCTTTGCAATACACATAATAATTTTTAGTCTTATCTAATTCTTCCAAACGGTAAATAAAACCTTGGCCTTTGTAGATATCGTTTAAAACTGCTCCCGGAATAATTCCCTCTTGCCATTCGTCTTCGGTTCTTACATCTAAAATTACTGCGTTGGTATCGGCTGCTAATTGTGCAGCCCAGTCGTCTTGAGATAAATTCATAGTTTATTTTTTTTCAAAAATAAGAAATTTCCTCGCAATCACAAGTATCTACTCGTCTACCTACCCTTCAAAAATTAAGTTAACAAAAAAATAACATAACATTTGTATATACAACTAAGAAATAGTTTACATTTGTACCTACAAATATCGCGCCCCCGATTATGAAAATTGAAGAAGTAATAAAAACTAATATTAACCTAGAAGATTCTAAAAAAATCATCTTAAATATTATTTATACTCAAAACGTAATCAACGATAAATTACATGAAATTATAAAACCTCATGATTTATCTAGTGAACAATATAACGTATTGCGAATATTAAGAGGGCAAAAAGGATGTCCTGCCAACATGTGCATCATCCAAGAACGAATGTTATCTAAAAATAGCAATACAACCCGATTAATTGATAAACTTCTTCTAAAAGAATTGGTAACCCGAGAAGTTTGCCCAGAAAACAGAAGAAAAATTGAAGTACTTATCACCGAAAAGGGTTTAGAACTTCTTACAATTTTAGATCCTAAAATAATAGAATACGAAGATTTATTTGCTTCAAATTTATCTTCTAACGAAAAAGAACAATTGAATACGCTTTTAGAAAAATACAGAACCTTAAAATAAAATTATGAGTCAATTTATTGAAAATGCCAACTGGCGTTATGCTACGAAAAAATTTGATACTACTAAAAAAGTATCTGCCGAAGATTTAGCAACTTTAAAAGAAGCAATTCGTTTGTCGGCTTCTTCTTTCGGATTGCAATTATACAAAGTAATTATTGTAGAAAATCCAGAAGTTAGAGCAAAATTACAAGAAGCATCTTGGGGACAAACTCAAATAACTGAGGCATCTCATTTATTGGTTTTTGCTAACCAAACTACAGCAACTGCCGCTGATGTTGATGCTTATTTAAACAATGCAATCGCAACAAGAAACTTACCTCAAGGCGCTTTAGACGGATATGGCGATTACATGAAAGGTGCTATCAGTAACATTCCTGAAGAGATTAAACCAATTTGGAATGCAAAACAAACTTATATTGCTTTAAGCAATCTTTTAAATGCTGCCGCCGAACTAAAAATTGATGTAACTCCTATGGAAGGATTCATTCCTGCTCAATACAACGAGATTTTAGGTTTGGATAAATTAAACCTAAATGCTTCTTTGGTTGCTCCTATTGGGTACCGTCACGAAGAAGATGCTACGCAACATTATGCAAAAGTTAGAAAATCTAATGAAGACTTATTTTTTACAATTTAATCACAAACCCCCAAATAATTAACAAAAATGAAGAATTTAAAAACAATCGCAATCGCATTATTAATAACAGTTTCTACAATTGCTACTGCACAATTAAAAAAAGTAGATGCTACTAAAAGTACTATCACTTGGATCGGTAAAAAAGTAACTGGACAACACAACGGAACTGTAGCCTTGAAAGAAGGAAGTTTAATTTTTAAAGGAAAAAAATTAACTGGTGGATCTTTTGTAGTAGACATGACTAGTTTAACTTCTACAGATTTAACTGGAGACTATTTAGGAAAATTAAACGGTCACTTGAAATCGGAAGATTTCTTCGGAACTGAAAAATTCACAACTTCTAAATTGGTTTTCAATAAAATCACTGAAAATGGAAAAGGTTCTTACTTTGTAACTGCTGATTTAACAATTAAAGAGGTTACTGCTCCAATCTATTTTGTAATTATCGTTAAAGGATCTACTGCAACTTCAACATTAAAAATTGACAGAACTAAATACGGAATTAAATATGGTTCGGGAAGTTTCTTTGAAAACTTAGGAGACAAAACTATCTCAGACGAATTTGAATTGACTGTTACTTTAAAGTTCTAAGAAAACCCTTTTTACCCAAAATAAAATAACCTTAAGGAGAAATCTTTAAGGTTTTTTTTATGGTATCCAATGACGAGTTATAGTATATTTGCTCTATGAAAAAAATGGTACTCATAGATAATTATGACAGTTTTACTTTCAATTTAGTTCATTATTTAGAAGAATTAAATTGCGAAGTTGTAGTGCTCAGAAACGATGAATTTGAAATAGAGGAACTCCAGTCCTTTGATGCAATCCTACTTTCTCCAGGACCTGGAATTCCCTCAGAATCAGGGTTGTTATTAGAAGTCATCAAAACCTATGCTTCCACTAAAAAAATACTCGGAATTTGCCTAGGACACCAAGCCATCGGAGAAGTATTTGGAGCGACTCTACTAAATTTAGATACGGTTTTTCATGGAGTAAGCACCAAAATAAATATTACCGACACTACAGAAACCTTATTTAGCAATTTACCTCAGCAAATAGAAGTCGGTAGATACCACTCATGGGCGATAAACCCTACTAATTTACCCGAAGTTTTAGAAGTGACTTCGGTTTCGGAAAACGGAGAAATAATGTCCATTCGACATAAAAATTTCAATGTAAAAGGAGTACAGTTTCATCCCGAAAGTATCTTAACGCCATCTGGAAAAACCATTTTAGCCAATTGGATTCAAGAATAAATTTCTCTATTTTCTAAATTTTACAAATTTTTCTGACTTAATTATTTTTTTGATACTACTAAACTAATTATATAGGTAAAAACATCTATAAATCTGAATTTAAATAATTTAAACAACTACTATAGATATTGTCTATCTCGAAAATAACGTTAATAAATCGTTAATTCTAGATTAAACAAACGTTTAATTTAAACGATTGTTTAAATTTGCGGTCTATTAAATTATTAAACTATGGAATTTAATGAAAAACAAATTGAGATCCTTCTCGTTGCCGAACAGCTTTTTGCCGAAGAAGGTTTCGATGGAACTTCAGTAAGAGAAATCGCCAAAATTGCAAACATTAATGTAGCAATGATTTCGTATTATTTTGGATCCAAAGAAAAACTTTTAGAAGCATTAGTGTTGTATCGAATATCAGGAATGCAATTACATTTAGAATCGCTTTCTACAGAGGACATCTCTCCTATTGAAAAAATAGAAAAGTTAATTAGCTATTATATACATCGAATAAATTCCAATAGATGTATGTATCAGATATTGCATTTTGAGCTCTCCACAACCAAACGTGAAATCAATTTAGATGCTTTCACTAAAGTAAAAAAGAACAATTTAATATTGTTAGAAAATATTATAACCGAAGGGCGACTACAAGGGCTTTTTCAACCCAACATCAATGTAGCTTTAATCCCTCCTATTATCATTGGCACGATTACCCATTTTCATATGAACAAACATTATTTTGTTGATTTATTACATTTGGATTCGGATGAAAAATATGAAAATTACATTGCAAACGAATTAACAAAACACATTCAGAAAACCATAAAAGCACTACTTATATATGAAGACTAAACCAATTGTACTAGCACTATTTTTTCTATTTGGAAGCGCTATAATTACCGCTCAAGAAAGAAAAATAATGTCGTTAAAAGAAGCGGTTTCCTTAGTGGTTACCAACAGTAACGAAGCAGTTTTGGCAAATACTAAAGTCGCAACTTCTAAACTGGAACTGGAAACCATGAAAAACAACCTGTATCCAACCGTTAAAGTTTCGGGGCAATACTTGCGATTGACCGGGGCTAATGTCAATTCCCATTTGGGTGGATCTGGAACCGGACTCGATGTGAGTCAATTGCTTCTTGGTCAAGCCAATGTTTCGATGCCCATTTTTAGTGGATTTAAACTAAAAAACAGCATTGCTGCTTCCGAAAATTTATACCAAGCACAGAGTTTTACAGCATCACATACCAAAGAGGGACTTGCTCTTGAAGTAGTTGAATTATTTGCAAATCTCTACAAATCGCAAGAAATGGTTAAGTTGCTTAACGAAAATATAAAAAGTGCCCAACAACGCACCAAAGACTTTTCGGCTATGGTAGACAACGGATTGTTAGCCCGAAACGATTTATTGAAAACCCAATTGCAAGAATCCAACTTGGAACTATCGTTGGCAACTGCTGTCAAAAATGTAAATGTGGTTAATTATCAATTGGCAACCTTGCTTCGTTTACCTGAAAACACCATAATCGACATCGATATTGAAACTGTAAAAAGTGATATGGCTAAAAACCAGTTGCTAATTACTAGTGCTCTTCGTAACGATTTAGAAGCCTTATCCTTCCAACAAAAAGCAACTGAAGCCGGAATTAAAATTGCAAAAGCAGGTTACTACCCTTCTCTATCTTTAACTGGAGGATACATTGCATTGGATTTGAAAAATGTGATTTCAGTTAGTAACGCTATGAACTTTGGAGTTGGTTTTAACTACGATTTATCTTCTATTTTTAAAAACGGAAAAGAAGTAAAATTGGCTAAAAGCAAAGCCGATCAAAGCAAACAAATGATTGCAATTTTATCGGATAAGATAAAAGAAGAAACGCAACAAGCCCAAGAAAACTATACGCTTTCCTTAAAACAAAATAAAGTTTATGCTTTAGCGGTAGAACAATCAACTGAAAATTACAGAATCATCAAAGACAAATACGACAACAGTTTGGCAAACACCAACGATTTATTGGAAGCCGACGTTCAACAATTGCAAAGCAAAATAAACTTAGCCTTGTGCCAAGCAGATATTGCTTTAAAATACTACCAACTACAATTCGCATCCGGAAAATTAATTAACTCATTCAATTTATCTACTACTAAATAATACCAACATGGAAAAGACTAAAACTAATAAAAAATTTATTTTCATTTTCGCAGCATTAATCCTTGTGGGAGGATCTTACGGTACTTACAAATATTTGCATTCCCTTGCGCACGAAACTACCGATGATGCACAAATTGAAAAAAACATGAACCCTATTATTCCTAGAGTTGCTGGGTATGTAACCAAAGTGTATGTAAAGGATAATGACTTTGTTAAAAAAGGAGATACCTTGTTCACTATTGACAATAAAGATTATTTAGTAAAAATAGAAGATGCCAAGGCGGCATTAGTATCGGCAGAAGGAAGTTATGCTGCCTCTAAAGCAGATATCGGAACTGCACAAGCAAACGTTTCGGTTTCGGATGCCAACATGCAATCGGCAGGTGGAAACATTGAAACGGCCAAAATTAGATTGAATCGTGCCACTAATGATTTTGATCGTTATGCTAATTTGTATAAAAATCACACTATCACTAAACAACAATACGAGCAAGCAGAGGCTACTAAACTAGAAGCACAAAGCCAATTGCGTATTTTGCAAGAACAACAAAAAGCAAGTTCTTTCCAAAAAAATGTTGCGGCTGCTAGAACCAATGTTTCTAACAAACAAGCCGATGTTGCTGCTGCAAATATCAAAAGAGCGCAAGCGATGCTAGATGCTGCAAAATTAAATTCAGAGTATACCGTGGTTACGGCTGCAATTGACGGACAAGTTTCTAAAATTGCTATCCAACCAGGACAGTTTTTACAACCCGGGCAATCGTTGTTTTACATCATCAACAATTCGGAAGCGTGGGTTACTGCTAATTTTAAAGAAACCCAACTGAACAAAATGGTTGTCGGTCAAAAAGTAACTATTAAAGCAGATGCTTATCCGGATACCGATTTCAAAGGAACTATTGTAAGTTTTTCTCCTGCAACTGGCGCTAGATTTTCTATTTTACCTCCAGATAATGCAACCGGTAACTTCGTAAAAACGATTCAACGTTTGCCTGTTAAAATTGCAATTGATGCAGATAACGATGCCGAAAAAGTAAAATTACTTCGTCCGGGAATGAATGTAGATGTGGATGTACATTTGAAATAATATTAAATTTAAAATTTTAGATATTAAATATCTGAAATCTAATATTCAAAATCTAATATCTAATATTAAAAATGGTACAAGCAGACGATTTAGTAGAATATGGCTACAGGAGGGTTATTATCACAATAACAGCAGTGCTTTGTGCTTTGTTGGAAATTGTAGATACTACCATTGTAAATGTGGCGCTTACCAACATGCGGGGTAGCCTTGGTGCTACACTTACCGATGTGGCTTGGGTAATTACCGCTTATGCCATTGCCAACGTTATCGTAATTCCGATGACGAGTTGGTTATCACAACAATTTGGGAGAAGAAATTACTTTGCTTTCTCTATTATATTATTTACGGTTGCGTCTTTCCTTTGCGGAAACGCCTCCAATATATGGGAATTGGTAGCCTTCCGATTCATACAAGGTCTTGGTGGTGGTGCCTTATTAGTAACCGCACAAACCATCATTACCGAGAGTTACCCTACTGCCAAACGTGGAATGGCGCAAGCAATTTACGGAATGGGAGTAATTGTGGGACCAACATTAGGACCGCCTTTGGGAGGTTATATAGTAGATCACTTTTCATGGCCCTTTATTTTTTACATAAACATTCCTATCGGAATTGTAGCGACTATACTTACTTTAAGTTTTGTTAGAAGTCCAAAATACGGTGAAAAACTAAAAGCCAACCAAGTAGATTGGTGGGGAATATTTTTCTTGGCGTCCTTTATTGGTTCGTTACAATTTGTATTGGAACACGGGCAACAAGACGATTGGTTTAACGATAATTTGATTGTAAGCCTGAGTGTGGTTTCATTATTTGGATTCTTGGCTTTTGTATGGAGGCAATTAAATTATAAATTTCCAATTGTAAACTTAAGCGTACTTAAAGATGGTAATTTAAGAATCGGAATCCTTATGTCGTTCATTATGGGATTTGGACTATACGGCTCTACCCTTATCATCCCAATTTATACCCAATCCATTTTAGGATGGACCGCTACCGATGCCGGATTATTGTTAATTCCGGGATCGATTACTACTGCTTTCATGATGCCGTTTATTGGTAAAATGATTCAAAAAGGAGTGCCACAGGGCTATATGGTTGGAGTAGGTTTTGTAATATTCTTCCTATTTACTTTTATGATGCGGAATGCCATGACACCCGATACTGGGGTAGAACATTTCTTTTGGCCATTAATATTAAGAGGAGTTGGTTTGGGATTACTTTTTGTACCCATCACTACCCTATCGCTTTCAACTTTAAAAGGAAAAAATATTGGGGAAGGTGCTGCTTTTACCGGAATGATGCGACAACTTGGAGGGTCTTTTGGTATTGCAATTATCACAACCTTCATTACCAGATTATCGCAAAAACACCGAGTAGATTTATTGGCACACCTTGACGGAAGTCGTATAGAAGTACAACAACGTATTTTAATGATCCAAAAAGGATTTATGTCGAAAGGATTTAGCACGAATGAGGCCTTGAAAAAAGCCTATCAAGTTTTAGATTATTCGGTTTTGAAACAAAGTACCGTATTGTCGTATATGGATATATTTATGGCACTTGGGCTATTATTTTTATTTTGTATTCCGATTATATTCTTAATCAAAAAAGGGAAAACCAAAATTAACCCTGCAGATGCAATGCATTAGAAGGCAATTAAATATTTATTTTAAAAATACTTGCAGATTAGGAATTGAATTCCTAATTTTACAAAATGATACGAAGAGCGTTAGAAACCAAGGTTTTAGAACTACTTGAAAAGTTTCCAATTATTGCAATAACTGGTCCTAGACAATCTGGCAAAACTACTTTGTCTAAAATGGTACGACCAGATTACAAATACGTTAACTTAGAAAACCTCTCCGATAGAGAATTTGCACTTACAGACCCTATTGGATTTTTAAATACCTATAAAGATGGCGTCATCATTGATGAAATTCAAAATGTGCCATCTTTATTTTCTTATTTACAAATCGTTACCGATGAACGAAATAAGAATGGCGAATACATAATTACGGGCTCACAAAATTTCTTAATGATGGAACAAATCACACAATCTCTTGCGGGTCGTGTTGCTTTATTTACCTTACTTCCATTTTCTTTAAATGAATTAAAAAATACAACTTACCAACCCGAAACTTGGGAGAAATATGCGCTTTCTGGTTCGTATCCTAGAAAAATAATCCAAGGTATTCAATCGGATGATTATTATGAAAATTATATAAAAACCTATGTAGAACGAGATGTAAGACTTTTAAAAAACATCCTAAATTTAGACTTATTTCAAAAATTTATTCGAGTATTATCCGGTCGAGTGGGACAATTGTTCAATCAATCTAGTTTAGGAAATGAATTGGATTTAGACAACAAAACCATTAATTCTTGGTTTACTTTGTTGGAAGCATCCTTTATTACTTTTAAACTTCAACCCTATTACAAAAACTTCAACAAACGATTAGTTAAAACTCCCAAAATATATTTTAACGACATTGGTTTATTGTGTTATTTACTTGGAATTAGAACCGAAAATGATTTAGAAAATCACTATGCAAAAGGAAGTATTTTTGAAAATCTAATAGTTTTAGAATTACTAAAAAATTCTATTAATGAATCCACTAAAGCAAAATTATATTTTTGGAGAGATGCTTCTCATAACGAAGTGGATTTGATTATAGAAACTGGAAACGAAATCGAAGCATTTGAAATAAAATCAAGTAAAACAGTAAATCAAAGTTTTTTTAAAGGTTTGGATTATTTTAAAAAAATAAATAATGCCGCTAATTTAGGAGTTATTTATGGCGGTTCTGAAAGTCAAAAAAGAACAAATTATGACATTTACACTTTGAATGATTTACCAAAATTATAATTTAATGTCTTTTACCTAGTAAAAACCAACCTATCCCCTTTACTCAAATTAGCATCAAAAGCATAGCCTTCGTGATTAAATCCTTTTAAGTCATCCATAGTTTGTGCATTGCTATCGAGGATGTATCGCACCATCATTCCCCTAGCCTTTTTGGCAAAAAAACTTATTATCTTTAGTTTGCCTTCTTTGTAATCTTTGAATTCTGGTGTGATAACAGGCACTTTCAATTTCTTTACATCCACAGCATCAAAATATTCGTTGCTGGCAAGATTGACAAATAATTCGCCTTTTTCCAATTGGGAATTCAATTCTTTGGTTATCATTGCTTTCCAAAATTCATATAGATTTCTTTTGGTTCCAATTGGCAATTTGGTTCCCATTTCTAATCGGTAAGGCTGCATTAAATCTAAAGGTTTTAATAATCCATACAAACCCGACAGAATTCGTAATTGGTCTTGCAAAAGGTTTATTTTTTCTTCGGATAAGGAATACGCATCCAAACCAATATACACATCACCACTAAAAGCATAAATTGCCGGACGTGCATTTTCTGTAGTGATTTCTGCAACATTTCTTTGTTGGTTGCGTTGCCAATTCAAATCGGATAATTTTTCGGAAATCGACATTAAATCGGATAATTGCTTTGGCGATTTTTTCTTTAAAACGGCATCAATTGCTAGGGATTGCTTTTGAAATCCGTATTCCGAATACAATTTAGTTGGCAACGGACTTTCAAAATCTAGAGATTTAGCAGGAGAGATAACAATTTTCATAGCAAATGGGTTTCAAAATTCAAAAATACAAATTCCTTTTTCAGAATGCAAGAACCGTTTTTTGGAAAACAAAATATTATCAACAATTCGTAATTCGCAATTCATAATTCATAATTATTATTTTACATTTGACGTCTTAAATAAAATTACAACCATGGTTTATAAATTTAGAGTAATTCTGGATGCCGAAGAAGATGTATTTAGAGACATCGCCATCTTAGAAAGTGACACTTTAGAAGATTTACATAATGCAATCGTTAATGCTTTTGGCTTTGACGGATTGGAAGTAGCCTCGTTTTATACTTGCGATGATACTTGGAATCAGGAAGACGAAATTCCGATGTTTGACTCAGGAGATGTTCCTGGAGAAAATAAAATCATGAGTGATTATACTTTAGATGCTATTTTGGATGCCGAAAATACCAAGATTCTTTACGTGTATGATTTTATCAATATGTGGACTTTTCTTGTAGAACTTGCTGCCATTGAAGAAACCGAAGAAGTGGGTGTTATCTATCCTAACTTAATGTTTTCACATGGCGAAATGCCTGCCGAAGCAATGGAAAAACATTTTGTTTCCGATTTAGAAGAGGAAGAAAGTTACAACGAATTTGAAGACGATTTAGACCAAGACGATTTGGACATGTTTAGTGGCGATGATAGTTTTGAGGATTACGGATTTGAGGAGAATTGGAATTGATTTTTTAAGGTTCTGAGGATTTAAGGTCTGAGGTTCTAAGGTTTTTTTGTATATTTAATTAAACTTTAAAAATACAAATCATGAGCAATTTTAGAAAACTTCTTATTTGGCAAAAAGCCATGAACTTAGTAACCACAACTTACAATCACACTAAACAATTTCCAAAAGAAGAAATCTTCGGATTAACTTCTCAAATAAGAAGAAGCGCTATTTCTGTTCCTAGCAATATTGCAGAAGGCTCTGGAAGAGATAGCAACAAAGAATACCTAAGATTTTTAAATGTGTCTATTAGTTCCTTATTTGAATTTCAAACCCAATTAGAAATCGCGAAAAACATTGACTATTTAAAAGAACTAGAATTTATAAACCTATACGAGGAGAGTCGAGAGTTAGAAAGAATGTTAATTTCCTTCATCAACAAAATTAAAGAACGAAACTAAACCTTAGAAACTTAGAACCTAAATACCTCAGCAACTAAAAATAATGATCAACCTATTCAATACGCACATCGAATCGTTATCCATCCATAGAGTTGGAAATAAAAGCCGCAACGAAGCCATTTTCTTATCGGAAAACCAATACGGTTTAAACGATGAAATTGTTCCAATACTAAAAGAATATTTCTTTAAATCGTTTCGTGAAAAAGAAGAAAATTACTTCCAATTTGCACACGAAGTAGATTTAGAATACAACGACATGTTTAAATTGGCTACCGAGATATTTACCAATCCTGGCTCGGTGCATGAAGTGTCTAAAAAAATCACCCAACACCTTTTTGAGCAATCGAACCATCCGCACATTAAAAACGGAGAGGTTTATGTAACTTACTTAACCAACGTTTCTATTGACAATAATGTGGTAGATGCTATTGGCGTTTTTAAAAGTGAATTGCGCACCGATTTTCTTCAATTTGAAGAAAAAGAAAGCAACCTTGAAATGGTGCTTCAAGAAGGAATCAATTTGAATAAATTAGATAAAGGCTGTTTGATTTTCAATCATAAAAAAGAAGAAGGTTATAAAATTCTTACCATTGATAGTAACCGATACGATGCACGTTATTGGTTGGAGCATTTCCTTTCGGTAGATGCGTTTCAGGATGAAAACTTCATGACTAAGAAATACTTAAAATTCTGTCAGGAATTTGCTAAAGAAGTAGTTTTTCCTGCCGAAGACAAAAAGCAAGAAGTAATGTTCATGAACCGTGCGGTAAATCATTTTGCCAAAAACGACAATTTTGAAGAAACTGCTTTCTTGAACGATGTTATGGAAAACCCCGATTTGATTCCGGAGTTTAAAAGTTATAAAGCCGATCGTGGCGAGAAATACAGCATTGATGATGTTACCTCCTTCCCTATTGCTAATGCAGCAGTTTCGGATGTTAGAAAAACAATTAAAAATGTAATTAATTTAGATACCCATATCCAAATAAAATTAGATTTCATCAACCCTGAAAGTGCAGAAAAATTTGTAGAAAAAGGTTGGGATGAAGAAAAGCAAATGTATTACTACTTGGTGTATTTCAATAAAGAGCAGAAGTCGTAGTGTTCAGTGTTCAGTAAAGTAAAAATTATTCCTCAATTGTTAAAGCAGTTGGGGATTTTTTTTGTTTTGTTAAACATGTAGCATTTCTTTATTGAAAACAATATCTTTATAAATTAAAATAATTGCATTGCGAATTTATATTTATTTAGTAGTTTTTCTATGTAGTTTTTCTATAATGAAGGCTCAAAAACTTGTGCCTACTAAATCGGATAGTGTTTACAAAAAAATAGATGAATTTTCTCAAGATAAAAAATTCTTTAAATTCATTCATAAAATAATGTTTCGAAAAAAAGAAACCATCCGAGTAAGTAAAAAGAAAAAACAAAAAACAATTACTTCCCTTCAAGTTACTTTTAATAAATACAATTGCAAAATAATTAGAAACATCAACATTGAAACTTTAGATCCGTTTGGTTTTTCAATAGAAAATGACCAGCAAATACCTAAGTACAAAATGGAACGTTTTGGCAACTCGTTACATATAAAAACCAAAAACTGGACAATAAGAAATTTATTGCTTTTCAAAAAAAATGAAGAACTAGACTCACTAATTGTAAAAGAATCCGAAAGAATTATTAGAAGTCAAAGGTATATTAGCAGTGTAATAATCAAACCGATTCCAATTGCAAATTGTACCGATTCGGTAGATGTTTCCATTCGAGTTTTGGACACCTGGAGTGGCATTCCTACTGGAGCATTTTCGAGTGCTAAAGCCAATTTAGATTTAACCGAGCGCAATTTCTTTGGTTTAGGACATGAATTAGAACTAAACTACATCAAAAGTTTTAACAACAGCACCACCAATAACTTCGGATACGACGCAAAATATACGATCCCAAATTTCAAAAATACCTTTATAAATACTTCAGTTTCATCTAAAATCGATTTATACAACAATACTTATAAAACGGTAAAAATAGATCGCCCATTCTATTCCACTTTAACACATTGGGCTGGCGGAATACATTATGACTATAATGTTCATACTCAAATAATGGCAGATGCCAATGCAATACTAGCGTCACAAAATTTCAAAATAAAAACCTACTCGGCTTGGGGAGCACACGCCTTCAATGTGTTTGGAAATCAATCGGAGTTTGGGATAACTACCCACCTAGTTTTTGCCACAGGATTTACCAATACTGCTTATCTAGAAAAACCTAGTAGTACTTATGATCCAATTCAGTACAACAATTCTTCTAAATCGGTTTTGGCAACTATCGGAATATCTAGTCAAAAATATTACCAAGATAAGTACCTCTTCCGTTTTGGAATCATTGAAGATATTCCTTACGGGAAGGTGTTTTCGGTGACTGGTGGAGTTGAGAATAAAAATGGCGTAAATAGAGCCTATTTTGGTGGAAGATTTTCTTATGGCGATTATTTTGACTATGGCTATATACAAGGAAATATTGAAGTTGGAAGTTTCTTTAATGGTAAAAATTCCGAACAAAGTATTTATAAATTTGAAGCAAATTATTTCACGAACCTCTTTCCTATTGGCTCTTGGAAATTCCGACAATTTATCAAACCTGTTTTGGTAATAGGAACCAACAGATTGAACACTTCTCAAGACCGTTTAAATTTAATTGATATCAATGGTATTCCAGGTTTTAATAGTTCCCCACTTATTGGAACCAAAAAATTCTTAACCACATTTCAAACCCAATCTTATAACCAAAAAAATTGGTATGGTTTTAATTTTAGTCCGTTTATGAATTTTACAGTAGGCTTTCTTGATCAAGGAGATAATACCTTTTTTAGTAATAAAGTATATTCTCAAATTGGCGTTGGAGTATTAATAAACAACGGTTATTTAGTGTTTAGTAGTTTTCAAATATCTTTTTCTTACTATCCTTCCTTACCAATTGATGGCAGTAATATTATTAAAACCAATGCATTTCAAAATTCCAATATTGAGTACCACGATTTTCAAATTGGCCAACCTTCTGTTGTACCCTACCAATAACTAAATTATGTTTAAACATCTAGGTAAAACCAGAACTCTAAAACACAATCTAAGAATTGCTTCTTTATTGTCATTTGTTGCTGGAATTGTTAATGTAGCCGGATTTTTAGCCGTGCAACGATTAACCACAAATGTTACGGGACATTTCGCTTTTTTTGTAGACGAAGTCTTTAAAATGCATTTTTGGGAAGGGTTTGTGTACTTTCTGTTTATCTTTTTCTTTTTTCTTGGCTCCTTTGTTTCTAATTTTTTAGTGGAATTAATTTCTAGAAAAAATGCCAATTTCATTTATGTCATACCTACCATCATTGAAAGTCTAATACTATTTTCCGTAGCACTTTTTGGTGAAATTCTTATTACTGAAAACCCGAATTTAATTGCCTTTTCGTTACTTTTTGCTATGGGACTCCAAAATTCTTTGGTAACTTCTATTTCTAAAAAAACAGTTAGAACTACGCATTTAACAGGACTTTTTACCGATTTAGGAATTGAATTATCCCAATTATTTTTTTACAAACAACCCGAACAAAAATACCGATTACATTCTTCCATTAAGTTACGATTAACCATCATCAGTTTTTTCTTCTTAGGAGGAATTATTGGAGGTGTTTTTTACGCCCCATTTGGATTACACGTTCTAATTCTTGCTGGAACTACCCTACTTATTGGAATTGCATACAACGATTGGAAACTTAAGTTAATTTTGCTACAGCGAAAAATTAATAGATTTAAGAAAAATTAAAATACTAAATTCTATAAAAGAATCCATAGTAAAAGCAAGGAATACTCTCTGCTTCTACCCCAAAAAAGAATTCCCTACCTTTGCAAAAAATAATACGCAATGAGTACTTTTGAGCAATTCAACCTTCCTAAATCTTTACAAAAAGCAATTGACGATTTAGGATTAACTACACCAACCCCAATTCAGGAGAAATCCTTTTCTACTATTATGTCGGGGCGTGATGTAATGGGAATAGCGCAAACTGGAACCGGAAAGACTTTAGCGTACTTATTACCCCTTTTAAAACAATGGAAATTTGTCCATACTGATTCGGCTCGTTTGGTAATTTTAGTACCAACAAGAGAATTAGTAGTGCAAATTGTGGATGTTATTGAAAGTTTAACCAAATACATGTCGGTTAGAACTCTAGGTATTTATGGTGGCGTAAACATCAACACCCAAAAGAAAGCGGTCTATCAAGGAATTGACATTCTTGTTGGTACTCCTGGTAGAACGATGGATTTAGCCTTGGATAATGTGGTTCGATTTGACTCACTTCAAAAATTAGTAATTGACGAATTTGACGAAATCCTTAATTTAGGTTTCCGTTACCAAGTGACTTCGTTATTAACGATGATGAGTAACAAACGTCAGAATATTTTATTCTCGGCAACCATGACGGATGATGTGGATGCACTTTTGGACGAATATTTTGAACTTCCCGAAGAAATTACTTTGGCACAATCGGGAACTCCTTTAGAAAAAATTGAGCAATTGGGTTATTATACTCCCAATTTTTTAACCAAAATAAATCTGTTAAAACATATTTTAGCATACGATGAAAGCACTTCTCGTGTTTTGATTTTTGCAAATAATAAAAAAACCGTTGATTTAATTGCTAATAGCATTGAAGAAAATTATCCAGATCAATTTGGAGTAATCCATTCTAATAAATCACAGAATTACCGTTTAAATACCATGGCTTCGTTTCAAGCAGGCGAATTGCGAGGTATTGTAACTACGGATGTAATGGCGCGTGGATTGGATATTTCCGATGTTACTCACGTTATCAACTTTGAGTTTACTGAAATTCCGGAGCAATACATTCACCGTATTGGTAGAACAGGTCGTGCCGATAAATCGGGTACAGCAATCAGTTTTATTAGTCCGAGTGAGGAAGAAATTCAAATTGAAGCTGAAGTTTTAATGGAAAAAGAAATCGTCTTTTTAGATTTCCCAGAAGGTGTAGAAGTTGCCGTACGATTATTAGAATTTGAAAAAGATAAAAAGAAAGTAAAACAACTTTTAAAACGAGTTAAAAAAGAAGGTGGAGAAGCATTTCACGAAAAATCTAAGAAAAATCAGAAAGTTAATCTTGGAGGTCCTGCTAAAACGAAACCTAGAAAAACCGAATCTCGTAACCGTGGAATTGAACGTAAAAGAGACGCTAAGAAGAAGAAATAGTGTTCAGTGTTCCGTTTTTAGTGTTCAGTCATTTGCAAAAATAAATATATTAAACCTTCTGTTGTGGAAGGTTTTTTTATGCTCAATATTGTCCTTCAGACAAAGTTGGAATCCAAATTGAGTTCCACCAACAGTTTTATCAAATTTTTAAACCTTTAAACTTTAAAACCTTTAAACTTTTTATTACTTTTGACAAACTAAAATAAAAATGCAGTTCCAACACCCAGAAATTCTTTATTTCCTTTTCTTATTGGTCATTCCAATTCTGGTGCATCTTTTTCAATTGCGAAAATTCAAAACGGAATATTTCACTAATGTAAAATTCCTTAAAGAACTTGCACTACAAACCCGAAAAAGTTCCAAATTAAAAAAATATTTATTGCTAGCCACACGAATGCTTTTGTTGGCATTCTTAATTATTGCCTTTGCCAAGCCTTTCTTCAAAGCCAAAGACCACAAAGACGCTACCAATGAATTGTATATCGTTCTCGATAATTCTTTTAGCATGCAGGCCAAAGGGCAAAAAGGGGAATTGCTAAAACGTGCCGTTCAAGATTTGCTAGAACACACTCCAGAAAATGCCAATTTTTCATTAATAACCTGCTCGGATAATTATTGGAATACCGATATCAAATCAATTCAAAAAGAATTACAAAATTTAAAATACAGCGCCTCCCCTTTTCAATTGGAGAATCTTTTAGCAAAAATTAAAGCCCATAAATCGGCATTCCGAAAAGACATTGTTGTGATTACCGATGCTGTTGGCCTACAAGCCAATGAAATAAAGAAAAGTACCGAGGATGAAAATATGTATTTCATTCTTCCCGAAGCCGAAAAAACTAATAATATTGCAATTGATAGCGTTTTCATTAACCAAACCATGGATAATTTCTATGAAATTGGGGTAAAAATAGATGCTTACGGCGATGATTTTAAAGACATTCCAATTGCTTTATACAACAAAAATAAACTGATTGCTAAGACCTTAGTGAATTTTGAAACAAAAAGTAAAGTCATCAATTTCACTATTCCAAAAGAAGATTTTCATGGATATGTTTCTATTTCGGATACTAGTTTAGAATACGATAACACCTATTATTTTAGCCTTTCTAAACCTCAAAAAAGCAACGTAATTAGTATTGGTGATCCCGAAAAAAGTGGGTTCTTAAGCCGAATTTACACGGCAACCGAATTTAATTATTCGAATTATTCACTGCAATCTTTAGATTATAATTTGTTGGACAAACAGGATGCTATTGTTTTAAATGAGTTGAAAGAAATTCCGCAAGCCTTACAAACTACTCTAAAATCTTTTGTAGAAAAAGGAGGAAATGTGGTGGTTATTCCTAACGCCGAAAGTGCTTTAACCAATATGAATGGTTTTCTTGCAACTATTGGGGGTATTCAATACAAAGCGCTTGGTTCTGCTGAGAAAATGATTACCAAAATCAATTTCAGTCATCCTTTATTTAGCAGTGTTTTCGAGAAAAAAGTTACTAATTTTCAATATCCAAAAACTAAAGTTTCTTTTGAAATTAGTAACTCAGCACCAATGGTTTTAGGTTATAGCGACCAATCGGCATTCTTGAGTGCAATTCAAAACGGCATTGCAAGTGTTTATGTTTTTGCAGCGCCAATCAATACTATCAATAGTAATTTTCAGAATTCACCTATAATTGTTCCTACATTTTATAATATGGGTCAAAATGCCCAAAAAGCGGGAATTACTGCCTTAATTATTGGCGAAAATAAACCTTTTGTGGTGGAAACAAAAATTGGAAAAGACGAAATTGTGACCGTGAAAAACGACCAAGAAAGTTTTATTCCGATGCAACAAATATTAAATAATAAAGTAAAAATAACCTGCAACGATAATCCGAAAATGGCAGGTAACTTTGGAGTATTTAATACCAACCAACTTATTGAAAACATTAGTTTTAATTACAATCGCACCGAAAGTAATTTAGCAAATGCCAACCCAGGAGCGGTTAGTGATTTTAAAGAAATAAGCAATGTAAATTCTATATTTGATACGTTGCAAGCCAACCGAGCCGACAATCAAATTTGGAAATGGTTTCTGCTACTAACCTTATTATTTGTAGCACTAGAAATTTTAATTCAAAAATTTGTAAAATGATTTTTAACTCCTAAGAATTAAGAATCTAATAAAATAAAAGTTATGAAAATTATAATCCGAGAAGCCAAGATTATTGACCCAAAAAGTCCTTTTCACCACCAAGTAGTTGATGTAAAAATCAAGGACGGAATATTGGAAAAAATTGGAAAAAATCTGGCTAAAGATTTGGATTATGAAGAAATAACCCATCCCGATTTACACCTTTCCCAAGGTTGGATGGACAGCAGTGTATCTCTGGGAGAACCAGGATTTGAAGACCGTGAAACCATTACTAATGGATTGCAAGTTGCTGCCAAAAGCGGCTTTACTGCAATTGCTTTGCAACCTAATAGTTTTCCGGTCTTGGATAACCAATCGCAGATTCAATTTGTAAAACAAAAAGCTACAACTACTGCAACCGATTTATTTCCTATTGGAGCGTTAACCAAAAATAGCGAAGGAACCGATTTAGCCGAATTGTTCGACATGAAAAATGCGGGAGCAATTGCTTTTGGTGATTATGGAAAGAGTTTATCCAATGCAAATTTGTTGAAAATTGGTTTGCAATATGTTCAAGATTTTGACGGATTGGTAATTACTTTTTGCCAAGATGAAAAGATAAAAGGAAGCGGAGTGGTTAATGAAGGCGTGGTTTCTACTCGATTGGGATTAAAAGGAATTCCGAATCTTGCAGAAGAAGTAATTGTGGCTAGAAACTTATTTTTATTGGAATATACTGGAGGGAAAATACACATACCTACCATTTCTACAGCCAAATCGGTAGAATTAATTCGGGAGGCGAAAGCCAAAGGATTGCAAGTTACTTGTAGTGTTGCGGTGCATAATTTGGTTTTAACCGATAAAAAACTAGATGGTTTTGATACTCGATATAAAGTATCCCCACCTTTAAGAACCGAAAAAGATAGAGTTGCCCTACTTGCAGGAGTAACCGATAACACCATTGACTTGATTACTTCCGATCATAATCCGATGGATATTGAGCACAAAAAAATGGAATTTGACGGAGCTAAAAATGGAACAATTGGTTTGGAAAGTGCTTTTGGATCCTTATTAACCCTACTACCTTTAGAAACTATTGTAGCAAAATTAACCAATGCAAAATCTGTTTTCAAAATAGAACATTCAGAAATTGCAGAAGGTAAAACAGCAAACATAACCCTGTTTACTTCCGAAAACGAATGGGTATTTTCCAAAGAAAACATACTATCAAAATCAAAAAATTCGGCTTTTCTTGGATGTAAAATGAAAGGAAAAGTAGTTGGGATTTATAATAACAAAACTTTAATATTGTCCTAATGGATCAAAAAACTATAGACGAAGGAAAATCGGCAGCAATAACCAGTTACATACTAATTGTAGGGGTTTTAATTGCAATATCTATGAATTCTGAAAACAAGAATGCCTTTGCTTCGTTTCACATCCGTCAAGGATTGGGATTAACCCTAACTTTCATTACTTTGGGAGTTTCTATAAGTTATTTTGAAAGTATGATGGTTGCTGCTCCGATGTGGATTTTCATTTCGGTATTGACAATTTACGGGATTTTTTCTGCTGCTAAAGGCGAAACAATTCCAATGCCTTTATTGGGGAAATGGTTTCAAAAATGGTTTCAAAACTTTTAATATATGAATTTATCATTACACCATTTAGTTCGTGAACCTAAAATAAAATTAGAAAAAAATCCTTTATTGCTATTATTGCATGGCTATGGCAGCAACGAAGAAGATTTATTTTCTTTTGCATCTGAACTTCCAGAAGAATATTATGTGGTATCGGTTCGAGCACCTTATGAATTGGGCTACGGAAGTTATGCTTGGTATGCTATTAATTTTGATGCTGATGAAAATAAATTTTCAGATGTTCCTCAAGCGCAACAATCCAGAGATTTAATTGCTAATTTTATTGATGAATTGGTGGCCAATTATCCTATAGATGCTACTAAAATAACTTTGATTGGATTTAGTCAAGGTACCATTTTGAGTTATGCCATTGCACTTTCTTACCCCGAAAAAATTCAAAGAGTGGTTGCAATGAGTGGCTATTTGAATACGGAAATGGCATTACCAAATTTTGAAAATAATGATTTTAGTCATTTAAAAATATTTGCTTCCCATGGCACAGTAGATCAAGTGGTTCCTGTAGATTGGGCAAGAAAAGCCGCACCTGCATTAACAAAACTTGGAATTGAAGTGGTATATAAAGAATATCCAATTGGTCATGGTGTTGCGCCACAAAATTTTTATGATTTTAAGAATTGGTTACAGAACTAAAAAAATAGTCTCCTAATTATAATTAGGAGACTATTTTTTTATAAGACTTTATATATTATTCCTGACCATCCGGATTATCCGAACCAGAAACTTTATTTCCTATTTCGCCATCGCCAGAAAAAATAAGCACTCCTGCTTTTTTAAGTTCATAGCCATTATGAGCAATTAGCTGATAATCGTTGTAAATCCAAGATTTACTTTGTCCACTTTTAGCTAGAATAAAGGATTTATCATCTGGCAAAAATATTTCTGCCTTATTTGCATTTTCATTAAACAATAAATAAGCACATAACGTTTCATCTTCAGTAGAAGCATTATCTGCAGGATTTAATTGAATTCCTGTAAAGGCTTTAACACATTCTTGATTTAGTTTGGACCAGGTATATCCAGCCGAAGCCAAACAACCATTTTTATCCTTATCAACATCCACAATAGTAGAGTCTTTATGAGGTTTGTTTGTAGCTACTGGATGAACATCATTGGGTTTGCAAGAAATCAAAACAGAAAATAGTGCAAACGATAAAAGTAGGTTTTTCATAATAATTAAAATTTTATTGGGATAAAATTTTTATTTAGTTTAATATTCTTGTTTTGGATAAATAAAAGTATCCATTATTTGAAAGGTTATTTTTCCGTCTTTAGCAACAAAATATTTCAATACTACATCTCCCCAATATTGGCCATCGCTATAATCCGCAATAATCCAACGGTGATTTAGTATTTTTATTTTATTAATGATAAATTTTTGTTCTCCTAACTTTTCTTGACCTGTGTAGATATTTCCTTTTGGATCGTCGTTATATGCCAGTAATGCTTCTTTAATTTGAGGCATCAATTTTTGCAGATTGTAATCGGCAAAATACTCTTTGGCATAATCGTTATTTTCTAACGAAAAATGATCGGCATCAAATAATTTGTTGGAAATTCCCGAAATACTGTCTTTTAAATATTTTTGTTCGCTTTCATTTTTTTTCTTTTCAAATGCAATTGCTTTACTAAAATACATATACGTAAAAGCAGCAACTAAAGTCGATAAAATAAATAAGTATAGGTATAACTGTCTTTTCATTTTAAATAGATATTTCTAAATTATCGTAAGCCAAAAAAACATTTGGCGGCAACTTTTTTTGTACTTCATCATGAAAGCCTAATAAATGGCTAATATGGGTTAGGTAGGTTTTTTTGGGTTGCACCAAAGTTACAAAATCTAAAGCATCTTGCAAACTAAAGTGAGAATGGTGTGGTTCTTCTCTTAAAGCATTAATAACCAATACATCTACTCCTTTAATTTTTTCAATTTCTTCGGGCTCTATCGTTTTCACATCAGTTAAATAGGCAAAATCGTTAATTCTATAGCCAAAAACTTGAAGATTGGCATGATAAGCATTTATTGGAATTACTTGTGTATTGCCAATCATAAATGGAACGTTGTTTACAACTTCTATTGCATCTACCGAAGGTGCTCCTGGATATCTATTTTCGGTTTCAAAAACATATTCAAAACGTTTTTTTAAATTTTCAATAACTCTTGAGTGTGCATATATCGGAATTTTCCCATGTTTAAAATTAAATGGTCTAATATCGTCAATTCCTGCTGTATGGTCCGCATGTTCGTGAGTAAATAAAATTGCATCTACCTTTTTACATCCAGAAGAAAGCATTTGTTGACGAAAATCGGGACCACAATCAATAACGATTGAAGTTTCCTCGGTATGTATCCAAACGGAAACCCGCAATCGCTTGTCTTTGGAATTATAACTTTGGCATACTGAATGATGACTCCCTATTACGGGAATTCCTTGAGATGTTCCAGTTCCTAAAAAATAAACCTTCATTATGAATAAATTTGGGTAGGTAATTTGTTAAAATTAACTGTTACTTAAATTAATACAAAAATAGCATTAATTATCCTTTTATAAAGCACCAATTTTAGTAACTTTGCGATGTATATAAATGATTATGGGAAATTTTGGATTAGACATAAAATTAAAAGGAGATAAAATAATAGAGCAAATTCCATCTATTAAAGATAAAGCGTTACGAATTAACTTGAACGAAAATATCTATGGAACTTTTGCTGAAATTGGCGCGGGACAAGAAACGGTTCGTCATTTTTTTAGATCTGGAGGTTCCTCAGGAACTATCGCTAAAGCAATGTCGGCTTATGATAAAGACTTTAGTGATGCAATTTATGGTATTGAAGAAGACGGCCGTTATGTAACGGAAAGTCGTTTAACCAAAATGCTTTCTCACGAGGTAGATTTAATTGAAAAGCGTTTGGATAGAACAAAACATCCTAATAAAATGTTTTTTAGTTATGCCAATACCGTTGCAACCATTGACTTTGCCAAACAATTTAAAGGACATGGTTGGGTTGGAATAAAGTATCAAATTGAGCCGGATGAAGATTATAATGAAATTATTCTTCACATTCGATTCAAAGAAACTGATGCAAGATTACAACAAGAAACCCTTGGAGTTCTTGGAGTTAACTTAATATATGGCGCTTTTTATAAATATAACGACCCTAAAAAACTACTTAGATATCTTTACGACCACCTAGATAAAGACCAATTAGAGATTGATACCATTAATTTTTCGGGACCTCGATTTGCTAATGTAGACAATAGATTAATGAGTTTACAATTGGTAAAAAACGGAATGACCGATGCTGTAATGTTTAGTCCTAATGGACATAATATCTTGCCAGCTGCAGTATTATACAAAAAAAATATCTTGGCCTTAAGAGGAAGTTTCCGTCCGGTTACTAAAGTAAATATGGACATGCTAGACCGTTCTTTGGAGATGTTCGTAAAAGAAAACAAAGTTGAAAAAGAAAACACCTTTGTAATATTTGAAATAACACTTTCTAACTTACGATCAGAAGGAGAAATTGACGAACGCGATTTTATGGATCGTGCCGAATTACTTTGCTCGCTTGGGCAAACCGTAATGATTTCGAATTTTCAAGAATATTATAAAGTGGTAGAATATTTCTCTAGCTATACCAAAGCCCGTATGGGGTTGGTGATGGGAGTAAATAACTTAGTGGACATTTTTGACGAGAAATACTACCGCCATTTAAGTGGTGGAATATTGGAAGCATTTGGAAAATTATTCTATCGCGATTTAAAAGTGTACCTCTATCCTATGATAGAAGATGGCGAAATAATTACTTCACAAAACTTAAAAGTACATCCTAGAATGAAGGAATTATATAAATTCTTTGCTTACAACGGCAAAGTAATTGATGTAACCGAATATGATGAAGAGAATTTAAAAATATTCTCTAGAGAAGTCTTAAAAATGATTGCCACAGGAATTCCAGGCTGGGAAAGGTTATTGCCAAAAGGAACTGCTGAATTAATTAAACAACACCGATTGTTTGGCTACGATCCTAATAGGGTTTTGGAAGAAGCAAAATAAATATACTATTTAATCCTCAATTTTAAAATTGAGGATTTTTTTTTGACCATTATAAAATGAAAAACTATTAATTAGTATCCACCTGTTTTCAGATAAATGCAAAACCATATCATTGATTTATTAATCAAAAAAAAATAATTAAAAAAATATTTTTTACTTGGCAATATGATTTTATTCTTTTATCTTTAATAAAGACAATAACGCAAAGCCTCAAATCGTTATGTAATGATTTCAAATAATTAAGAAATCAAAACAATAGAATTTTTAGTTCAAATTTCGTATTACCCCAATAATATAACAAATTTGAAACTTTTTGATTTTACACCTACTAAAAGAAACAGTTAATTATTGAAGGAACATTTCCTGAAATATTATTATGCTTTAATCAAAAAAAGAGAAGTAACCGCATGAAAATACATATAAAACACATGGTGTCTCTTCGTTGTAAACTAGTAGTTAAAGATGCTTTAAACTCTTTAGGGATTGAATATTCATGTGTAAATTTAGGGGAAGTGAAAATTTTAGCTAATGAAATATCTGAACAAAAAAGGGAGGAATTAAAAGAATCCCTAAATCGATTTGGGTTGGAATTAATGGATGAAAAAAAATCTACTATTGTAGAAAGAATAAAGAATATAATAGTAGAAATGGTTCATTATTCTGAGGAACTTCCAAGAGAAAAAATATCTGTTTATTTAAGCAAAAAACTAAATCATAACTACACCTATTTATCGAATTTATTTAAAGAAGTAACTGGAATGACCATTCAACATTTTATAGTACTTCATAAAATAGAAAAAGTGAAGGAGCTAATATTATATGATGAATTAACATTAAATGAAATTACACATTTACTTCATTATAGTAGTGTCTCACACTTATCGTTACAATTTAAACAAGTTACAGGCTTAACTCCTACCAATTTTAAAAAAAGAAATATTTACACTAAAAGAATAATGTTAGAAAAAATATAATTTATCCTAAGATTTGAGCTGCATGGGTTTTGGTTTTTACTTCGGAAATAACTTATGCTATAATACCGTTTTCATCAATTACAAAAGTGGTTCTATGAATACCATCGTATTCTTTTCCCATGAATTTTTTAGGCCCCCAAACTCCAAAAGCTTGAATAACCGATTTATCTTCATCTGCTAATAAAGGAAAAGGGAAATCATACTTCTCTTTAAATTTAAGTTGGGCTTTTTCTGCATCGGCACTTACTCCTAGTAATGCAAAGTTATTGGCTTGAAAACGTTCAAAGTTATCTCTCAAATCACAAGCTTCCGCAGTGCAACCTGGGGTATTTGCTTTTGGATAGAAAAAAACTACTAATTTTTTTCCTTTATAATCTTCTAACGAATGTAGAATTCCGTCTTGATCTTTTGCCGAAAAATTAGGTGCTTTATCCCCTTTTATTAATGTTGTCATATTAGTAATGTTAGATATTAATTAAAATTCTATTTTTTGTTATTGCTATTGCAATTGAATTTAACTTTGCTATTGTCCTTGAAATTGATTTATTTTACATCTCAAATTTAGTAATAAATGACCAAAAAAGAGCGTGCAACGTTTGTTATAAATACGTTAAAAGATTTATATCCTACAATTCCAATACCATTAGAGCATAAAGACCCTTATACTTTGCTTATTGCAGTGCTACTTTCAGCACAATGCACCGATGTAAGAGTGAATCAAATTACCCCTTTGCTATTTGCTAAAGCAGATAATCCAAGGGATATGATAAAAATGAGTGTGGAAGAAATTAAAGAAATCATTCGTCCCTGTGGTTTATCGCCAATGAAATCAAAAGGAATTCATGGTTTATCACACATCCTGCTTGATAAATATGATGGCGAAGTACCTCAGAGTTTTGAAGCTCTTGAAGAACTTCCTGCAGTTGGGCATAAAACAGCAAGTGTAGTAATGAGTCAGGCATTTGGTGTGCCAGCATTTCCTGTTGATACTCATATTCACCGATTAATGTATCGCTGGAATTTGACTTCGGGCAAGAACGTAGTTCAAACCGAAAAAGATGCTAAAGCAATATTTCCAAGAGAAGTATGGAACGACTTGCATTTGCAGATTATTTGGTATGGTAGACAATATTCGCCTGCGCGTGGATGGGACATTGAAAAAGACATTATCACCCAAACTATTGGACGAAAGTCGGTTTTGAAAGAAAATACAAAAAAAATATCCCGATAACTTTATCGGGATATTAATTAATTAGCAATGATTTCGAAGTTCCGGTTACCTATTTTAATAATATTCAAAACTTTTGAATAATTAAGAATAAAACTAATTGTTTCTTTTTTTGGTAACATTTTGGTGCTTGCTAATGCTTTTTTAGAGTAGATTTTTGCCATAGAATAATTTAGGTTATACTCTATAACGAATTAATACATAAAATATTGTTTAATTAGTTAAAATAATATTGTTTTTTTCTATTATTTTTCTCAAGTTCATGAGTGCATAACGCATTCTTCCTAGAGCAGTATTGATACTAACCCCTGTAAGTTCTGCTATTTCATTAAAACTTAAGTCTTGATAAATACGCATCATTAGTACTTCTTTTTGATCCTCCGGAAGTTCTAAAATTATTTTTTGCAAATCTTTTTCTATGACATCTGTTATGATTCTACCTTCTGCATTTAAAGATGTATCAGTAAGTATTGAAAAAACTGAAAACTCCTCGGTTTCGCGAAGCATCGGCATTTTTTTATTTTTACGGAAGTGATCCACAATAAGATTATGGGAAATTCGCATTACCCAAGGCAAGAATTTACCCTCCTCATTATAAGAATTGGATTTCAAAGTTTTTATTACTTTGATAAAAGTATCTTGAAAAATGTCGTCGGCAACATCACGATCTGGCATTTTGGAATATATAAAACCATAAATTTTAGACTGATGTTTTTTAATTAATATAGACAAAGCGTTCTCGTCGCCTGCTATATAATTCTTTACCAATAAAGAATCTGGGATTTGAATAGTAGCCATAAAATTACCTTTTAGTGTTGTGTTAAAAAATCTAAATGTTTTTTCTAAAAGTAATTTTTTTCGATAGGCGACTGTTAATTTTGATTAAATTATAGCCAAATATAACTTAATAATTTCTTAATATGCAAATCTAAAATGAAAATTTAACACTTTTCATACAATAAACTGTAAAATACAATGATTTTTATGATTAAAAATACTATTGTAGGTCCATTCTATGTACAAATATCAATGCCGAGTTTATGAATTAAACAAAAGCATTAAAAAAAAAAAGTGTGCGAAAAATATTATTTTCACACACTTTATATAGAATGTAGTATTAATTCTTATTGAATAATGACTTTTTTGACTACCCTTTCGTTTCCTGAATAAAAAGTTATAAGATAAATTCCGGATGATAAATTAGTTACATCAATTGTATTAGTATTAGTTTCGGATTTCAAAACTAAATTACCTAAAAGGTTATAAATTTCTACATTATCTAATATTACATTAGAAGTAATATCTATAAAATTAGAAACAGGGTTTGGAAAAGAGATTTGATTCAATTCTGGAAAAGTAGTTACACCCATAGAACAAGAACTTCCCACAACATAAGAATAATAATTAGTTACAGACAACCCTCCTGCAAATGCAAATTTAACTCCGTAGTTAATAGTTGCTCCAATTGTTTGTCCTGTAATTGTACGTGTAAATATATTTCCCGAAACGTTAGTCATTGGTGTTTCAGAAAAAGGAGATTGTTTCCATAAATAAGCTACTACCCCTACTTTATCTGTATCTAAAAGTCCGTAGGTTATTTTAACGTCTGTTCCATTAGTTTGAAATTCATAATTATAACCTGTAGTAAAGCTACCTTGTTGCGCCAAAGTAGAGGTTCCGGAACATATTAAAGTAGAGTTTGGCAAAGTTGTTGCTCCAATAACTATTGGATTATTTGCGGCTGGATTTCCTGACAAATCATTTGCTGTAACTGTAAAATTATAGTATGTATTAGGTGTCAATCCTGTTATAATTACCGATTTTTGAATGCCTGATGTACCTGCCATTCCATTGAAAGAACTACCATAAGCAACATTATATCCAATTGTTCCAGAGTTGTCTGTTGCATTTAGTAATAATTCGACAGATGTACTAGTTATTGCACCTATGGAAGCTGTAAAATTTGTAGGTGCTTGGGTATCGACTAAAGTATTTTGATAAACCCGAACATAATCTATTAACATTGAAGATTGAGTGTAATTAGAAGGCACTGTTCCTGCAACTCCACCCAATGCAACATTTAATAATAGAAATTGTTCTTTATCAAATGGCCAAGTACTAGCGTTTTTTACGGATGGATTATAAGTATAATAAACAACTCCGTCTAACAAAAAAGACATTTCAAAAGGAGACCAATTTATTGAATATACATGATAATTATTTGCTAAATCGGAGGCAACTATACCTCCATTATTCATAGAATTTCCAAAAGAAGATGGCGTATGTAAAGTACTTTGAACGTAATTGATGTTTTGGGACGGAAAAATTCCATGCTCCATAATGTCTGTTTCTCCGCATGCAGGCCAATCTGTGGTTCCGAAAGAGGATGAAAAATACCCTCCTGGCTCATTTATATTTTTACCTAACATCCAAATAGCAGGCCAAGTTCCGGCATCTATAGGTAATTTAGCTCTGACATCTACTCGACCGTATTTGAATGCAAATTTAGAATTTAATCGTGCCGAAGTATATTGTTTTGTTATTCCTTGATCGGTGTAAGGTTCTTTTTTTGCAACAATATTTAGCATACCTGAATTCACAAATGAATTGGTTAATTGATTGGTATAATGTTGCACTTCACTATTAAACCAGCTACCACTAGGCGGCAATTGTGTTTGATGAAACCAGTTCGTTGAGTTTACAGCTCCGTTGGTATTGAATTCATCCGACCAAACTAAATCGGAATAAACCACGTCAACTTGTGCGAAACCAAATTGACAGAACAGAAAAAAGGATAACAATATTTTAATAGTTGTAGTATTTTTCATGATTTTTATTTTTTAACCTCCCCCAGGCCTCCTCCGAAGGAGGGGGTGACGGAACGTGAGTGTGATTGTGCTTGTGTTTGTACTTGTGTTTATGCTTGTGCTTGTGCTTGTGCTTATTTTATGATACTGCTTATTTTCATATACAGCTTTTATTTTTTGATACTCTGTTTATTCAATTACCTATGTTTGGTTTAGCTCGATACCCGCACCCCGACCTGAACGGAGCTCTTTTTTTCTTGCCTCTTTTGGGAGGCAAGAAAAAAAAGCGGGAGTGGAGGGCGGATAAGGTGCCCAAATAAAACTAATAATATTGTTAATTGGTCATAACTAATTTTGGTGTACGATCTATTTTATAAAGACCCCAATGTTTTTCGGGTTCTAGTGGTTCTGGAGATCCTTTCCAGGATTCATCAAATGCTTCAAAAACAAAGGTGAGTATTTTATCTTTGTCCGTCCAATTTACTAAATCTTGATAGTAAATGGCTTGATTTTCTTCGCTCACATTATGAGGCTCAATTCCTCTTCCATTAGAATTGGTTGCCCATCCTGCTTCAGTAATTATTACTGGTTTGTTGGGATACTTGTTGGCAACCGAAAAATAATTTTCTTTGGTATAATCTAATGCTTCGTGGATGTTTTTGTATTCCCAAACCGGATAGGTATGTATTGAAATAAAATCTACGGCATCTACCAGAGGGTTTAATTTAGTTAACCAAGGCACATAATTTTCGCAAAAAGTTACGGGTTGTTTGGCTTCGCTTTTAATTAAATTTACATATTCTATTACGCTTGCAACCGAAACATAATGATCAGTCCAATCTACACAGGCTTCATTTCCTGCAGATAAAGTGCAAATTATTGTTGGAAATTGATTGGCTAAATCAATGAGTTTTTTTATTTGGCTTCGGTTTTTAATTTTGTTTTCTACCAATTGCTCTTCGGTATAAACGCCGCCGCCCCAAGGGCATCCAAAATTGTTCATTTCGGCAACAATGTAAGCGCCGAGCATGACTTGAAAGGGCAGATTTTCTTGTTCGATTACTTTTAAAACGGTATCGGCATGGGCATCGCAATCGTACAAACGCAAATAGCTCCACTGACTTTGAAGCAAGAGTAAATCTTCTTTTACTTCGTCATAGGTTGGGTAAATTCCTGAAGGAGATTGCCCTTCACGAAACCCCGAATAGCAAATGGCTCTTCCTGGTTTTAAATTTAATGCTTTAAAGCTATTCATTGAATTTTAATTGTTCGTTTTTATCCCAAATTCCCCAATATGCCCCTACTTCGCCTTCTGCTCCTACTTTCCATGATTCGTCAAAAGAGGAAAAATAGAAAATATCGATATCTTCTTCATTAGACCAAAGTTGGGTGTTAATAAAATATTTTTTTGCATTAGCCTCTGAAGGATGTGAATCTTTGAAACTCTCCCCTTTACTTGGCCAACCGGTTTCGGTAATAATTACTTTTTTTCCATTGGCGACACTCTTAGCTTGATGAAACATGCTTTTCATGTGGGATAATGAATAATCAATATTGGTTCCTTCCCAAAATGGATAACAATTGGTTAAAATTACATCGCAAGCTTGAGTAATTCTAGGTTTTATAGTAAATTCATAATAGGCATCGACGTATCCTATTGGGATATTATTAGGTATTTCATTTCGTACTTTTTCAATAAATGATAAAAGTTCGTCTTCAGTTAAATCTTTCCGATAAATAACTTCGTTTCCTACAGCTGCAATATCTACATATCCTTGATTAGCTAGTTTAATTAAACCTTCAATTTCTTTTTCGTTAACTTCTGGATCATCGCCTAGCCATGCTCCTACTAAGGTTTTTAAGCCATACTCGCGTGCAATAATTGGAATAAATTCGTTACCTTCTATACAAGAAAATGAGCGCACCCATTTAGTGTAAGGTGCTAAAATTTTAATGCGTCTTCGCACTTGTTCTTCGGTAATAATGTCGCCTGGTTTTTGACCGTCTTCGTATAGACTGAAACAAATTCCGTGCATACCAGAATTTAATGTTTGATTATAAAAACTAGATAATTCTAATGGTTTTAAAATTTCAAAATCAAATTCATTAGATTTATTTAACATTTCATCATAAATAAAACTGGTATGAGGATGATTATTTTCTTTTCTGAATGACATAATAATAATTTATTAGTTATTATAAATCTCCTTTTCTAGCTTCTAGGGTTTCTTTTATTTCTTTTGCTTTGTCTTCCGTCAAGTCATAGTCTCTCATTACCCACATTCCAATTAGTGTTCCTAAAATAGGGATTCCGGAGAAAAAAAGTCTTAAACCCGAAACAGCACCTTCTGCTTGCGTTGCAGCACCTGGATGAAAATCCACAGCAGACATAATAATACCGGTTAACAATCCGGCAATAGCAAAACCAAATTTCACCATCCACCAGTAAATAGCTCCAAAAATTCCTTCTCTTCTTTTACCAGAAGTTAGTTCATCCATATCACAAACATCTGCTGTCATGGACATCATTAAAGTAAATAAACTTCCAATACCAAAGGAGAAGAAAGGTAAGGCAAATATAAACATATACGGTTTTCCGGGAATGAATAGAAACCAAAGCAAAAGATATCCGAAAATTGATATTCCTTGACATATTAAAAAGGTTTTCTTTTTTTCTATTTTTTTAGACATCCATGACACTATTGGAATTACTATAAAAGTAGTAGACAAAGCTCCTAAACATCCGAAAAGTGTTGGCCAAATTCCTGCATCCGAAGAAACTCCGTTGAACAAATAATAAACTACTATAAAAAAAGTAAATCCAGCAACAGTATTAAAGGCATTAAAAATGAAGAAAGTTGCAATGCAAAGCTTTCTAAAAGGTTTATTTTTAAAAGCTTCTATAAAACTTGAAAAAATTTCCTTTAAACTGCCTCCCATTTTACTAAATGTTAATGGTGAAAAACTAGTTTCATCTATTGTTGATTTGCTCTTGATAAAGATTGCAGGAATCATTGCTAAAATCATGCACGAAATCCCTACCCAAACGGCTAAAGTTCTTGTAGCAGTATCAGCATTTGGAAACCAACTTGGATCGTACATTACTACCCAAAACCAAGGTGCAATTACCCAAGCCCATTGCCCTATCCATTGGGAAATTGCCATAATACTAGTTCTTTCGTGAAAATCATCGCTCATTTCATATCCCATTGCTACAAAAGGAACGCTAAAAATGGATAGACCTATATAAAATATTATTGACCATATAAGAAAATAGTAGAAATTATAATCAATGCCACTTTCTCTAAATAATTGCCACATTACTACAAAAGAAATCCCCATAATTATGGCACCAATAAAAACATATTGTCTTCGTCTTCCCCATTTAGATCGAGTATTATCGGATATGAAGCCCATAATTGGGTCAATAAAAGCATCTAAAATTCTAGGTAAAAAGAAAGTAATACCCCACATCCAAGTAGGCATTCCTAAATTTTCAACCAACACAACCATAAAAATTCCTAAAGCTGCAGGAAACATTTGATTAGCTAACATACCTAATCCAAAGGCGATTTTTTGACCCATCGGGACAATCGCTTTTGTTTTTATATTATTATTTGACATATTTATAGAATTTTATTTTTTATTATTTTAGAAATTTTTTGATTCGTTTAATAAATTAATTTGGTGGAATTAAAACTGTTTTTTTTAACAATTCTTCATTTCCTGAAAATGTTTTCCCAATGGAATTTCCGTCTCTTTTTAAACTCTTAAATGTTTCGGCATCTACTTGGTTCCAAAGTGCGTATTTTGCCTTTCCATCTACAGTAAAAAGTCCGAAATGATTTTCAGAACCATTTTGATTTGCCTTGTCTTTCCATGTTTCATCAAAAGCTTCAAAGAAAAAACAGCTTATTCCTTGTTTTGCCGTCCATTTTCGCATGCTTTTATAATACAGCCCTTGTTTGTATTCGTCTGAAGCTTTCGAACCTTCATTGCCATACAATCCATCCGAACTAGAAGCCCAACCCGTTTCGCCAATATGAATTGGTTTATTTGGACTGATCCTTTTCACGTAATCTTTAACATTATTGTATTGCGTTTCGGCAAATTCTTGTGCTCTTGCCATTCCTGCATCTACTTTTTCAATATCCGTTAAGGAATTTTCCTTGCTCGGTACTTTCCAAAAATTTGGATTGTAATGCGTATTGTGATACGGATAAGTATGCATCGAAACATAATCTACAGCCTTAATTAAATCTTCCAAATCTTTAGTTTGGTAGCTTTTATCGCCACCACCCCACGAAGCAAAATCATCCGAACTTGTAATCCATACCTTTTTGGATAATTTATTTTTCTTTTTTAAATCTTGCAAATGATTTACCCATTTCAAAATTACACTCGGTTGTACATAATAATTTTCTGCCCATTTTACCATTGCTTCATTCCCTACGGAAATTATTTTAACAATATCAGGATATTGATTCGCTAGTTCAACTGCAGTTTTAATTTCTGTTGCATTTCGTTCACTTTCAATAGTGTGATCCGGCGTTTTATCTGTCCAAGCATTTTTACAATCTATCCAAGCGCCAAGCATTACATACATTTCAAAATTAGAATCTTCCTTTTTTAATTCTTTAATGGCTTTTAACAAATTGGCAGCTTCTACAAAATGAACATTATAAGTCCTAATCAACTTAATATTCATTGCAGACATGATTTTCAAATCCTCTTTTATCTGCTCGATTGTTGTTTGTACTTCTCTTGTATTTGTTCTATAACCACCATAACATAATGCCAAATAGTTAGGATTTCCAAGAATATCTTTTGCAGTCACCGCTTTTATTTTCGGACTACTATTATTGGTTTGTGAACTTGTTTTATTTGCATAAAAAAAAGATAATACAACTAATAAAATAATATGTTTATACCTTGATTTCATTACTATCTTGCATTTATTTTAATTCACTTTCTAAAATATTGACAATAATTTTATTTATTTCACTAGTTCTTCCAAAAAACTGTTGGCTCGTATTCTTATCTAGACATAAAGTTTCTACTATTTTATTCGTAGAATCGCTATAACCAATTTCAATATTTCTGTTTGCGCCAATTTTATATACAATCGGAATTTGACAATAAGTGAAACAAAGTGAATTTTTTTCTAATTCAATAGATTTCTGCTCCATTTGAACATCTATATAGTGGAATGTTTTTGATTCGGATAGAAATTCGTCTTTTCTTAATAAATAAGGAGTGAAATATAGGTTGCCATTTTTAACAGAAACACCAAGTTCTCCAAAACGACTTAACACATCTTCTTTTACTTGTCCGGTCATTCCTGGCTGTTGCGCTCCTTTTCCTGCTGGTGTATGCGAATACGGATCGGTAGGAAAGGCACCATAAAGAGCTGGCGATTTGTGCACGCCAATTCCAGCATTTATTTCATAATAGTGTTCTAATAATCGTCCTATAATTTCAGGAGATTCTTTTTCTACTTCGGCTTTAAAACAGCATTCTTGCACCGCTAATTGCAGTTTAGAAACCATGTGCCAATAGATAGAACCCAATCCTTCATAACCATAAAATGTTCCTGATCTTCCAGTAAATGATTTGTGATTAAAAACATTTTCGAAAATTTCAGTTATTTTATCTGTTTCTTTTTCTACTAAAGTTTGGTATTCTTTTATATTTTTTAATTGCTCTAAAGCTATTTTCAAATCGTTGGCATTATTGAAATTACCATTAAAATGATAGTTTCCATCGCAATCCATTTTTATAACTTGTGTATTGTTCTGCGCAACAAGATTAGTTAACAATTCCGATTGGGCAACTGCATCTTTTGCAATAGTATTTTTAACTAAGAATTTTGGCAATTCTTTATTTGGATACAGCAAATAACTGTATTGATCTTCTCTAAATAATTTGCTGTTTTTTAGTCCGTCTAAAACCACTAATGCTTCTTTGGAACTTAAATAACCGGAACTTAGCACTGCAACTTGACCTTCTAACATTTCGCTTAAATAGGAAATGGAGATTTCGCTATCGTTTTTAATGGTCATTAAATTATAGGCATGGTACAAATTATCGGCTCTTTTATTGGCATCGATAGAATGATCAATAAAATCCAAACACACTTGTGTAAATGTTTTTAGACCTGCCATAGAATGGGTTCTTTTTTTACCCCAAAATCCACTATTATAAACTTGATAACGATAATCGGAAGCGGCTTTTCCTAAACGATTTAAAATATTTCTTCGGGATTTATCGTCAATTTTTCCTGAAAGCAAAGGCTGATTTTCAAGTAGACATTCTCTAACTTCATGGTAAAATTCTACCATTTCATTTGAGATTTTAATATTTTCTAATTTAGAATTTTCTAATAATTGTTGGAAGAATTTCAAAAATCGTCTTAAGTAATAAAGAGTAACCATCGAAACTCCATTACCCACCAAAGCATTATTGGCATCGTTCCATTCTGGTCTTTGGGTGTTCATCCAAATTCCACCTTCGGGAATAAAATTGGACATTTTAGATAACACAGTAGCTAATATCTTTTCAATAAAATTGACATGATAAATGCTCTTATCGTTGCTATTTAATAATGCTCCATCGGCACCAATAGCTTGTTTTCTTTCATTAATAACTTTTTCCCAATTGTGGTTGTAGCCAACGGTATCTTTAGGATTTTCTAAAATTTCTTCATACGATTTAATCGTGTAGGGAACGGCTGCATAAACAAAACATTCGTTTTCAAAATACGAATCGAGTTTATTTGGATTATGTTTTTCTATAAATTCTAAGAATTTCAACAAATAAATAATTTGGTGATCTCCCCAATATCCGATGTACGACCAAGGATTATCTGGTTCAATGGTTTCCCAATCGAATCCATCTTTGGTAACACGATACGGATTGTATCCGTCAAATGTGGAAGCGTTTAAGAATTTATGAATCATACTATCAATAAAATCGGGATACGAATGCGCCAAAGCTTCCCAATTTTGAAAAATATCACGCCAGTTTCCTTGATAATCTAATATTTTAGAACCGTCAATTTCGCTTTGGGTATTGATAGAAAATTTATTCCAAGGGCGACTTGGATCGCCGTGTCTTCTACTGAATTTTAATGGCAAATATTCCAAACACAAACGTTCCAAATCGGCATCATTTTGTGTCGTTGCAAATTCTTTCAAAAATTGTAAGGAAAATAATTCAGGAAGAAGATTTATATTTTTTTCAAGATTTTGATAAACAACTTTATTTGCTTTTTTCAAATAATTAATGAAATCAGGTTTTTCTATTTGATAATTATTATCAAATATTCCACCTCTCATAATATTGAAAAGGGTATTCGAAAAATGTCTGGTATCTCTTAAATGATCGGCAGTTGCTTGAAGTCCGTCCGAAGAAGCATTAATTTTAATTAGTTTTTGAGTTCCTAATTCAACATCCTCTTTTACTAGATTTTCAATATTTTTTTCATTCTTAATTGTTTCAATAATTTGAACGATATCGGAATGATCCTGATTTACATTGGCAATAAGCATCCAATCTTTTTTGGAATTGGCTTTTAATGTTATTTCGGAATTTAAAAAATAAGCTCCTTTTTCTCCTTTAATATCATTTTCGGGAGTTACTTTTTGTTTTTTTCTAAAGTTGGAAAGTTGTAATGAAGAAACTAAATGTGTTGGATTTTCCATCCCTAAAGACCAAACAATATTTGCTTTTAATGCTTCACTAGGCTCGGCTTTGTCCACAATAATAGCGCTTAAAGCAAAAATACCTAGCCCAGAATTTTCGTGCAATTCGCTTCGTTTATAAGCATCTACTAAATTACTAGTTGTTGCTTGCAAATCACTGTTAACGCCATATGGCATGATGTTTTGAATACCATCTAAGATAGAAATACCATAATCGTTAGGCGAATGATTGCTGATTTCTGATTTTTTTACAAAACCATATTTATTACTGGAATTCCAATGTGATCTATACGTTAATTGTAAATCGTTATTAATTTCTTCAAAAATTATTTTATTACCATAGAAGTTTTTATACAAATTTCTGGTGATAGAATATTGATCAGTAAATCGTTCTGAAAAAGGTTCCCAAATTACTGTTTGATTATCATAAGTAATTTGAAAAATAGATTTACTACCAGTAATATCAGCAGATTCCGTAATTTTATCATCTGTATAGTATGGAAAAAGAGCAAATTCGGCATTTTTTCTTCCAGCTGTAAGTCCTCCATTACTAGAAATAAACATCCAGTGATTGGAATCGCTTACAATACTCATGAAAAAAGGACGCATGGCATCGTTATTGGCTATTTTATAATATTGTTCCCCATCAATTGTTGCTATTTCTAAAGAAACAGTTTTATTATTAATGATGGATTTTTTACTATCTAATATAGTTGTGTTTAGGCTCATGACGGTTTTATATTCTATTTCTTTTTATTAAAATAAAGAAAAAAGATATTAGACTTCTTGAAACAAAAAGTCTAATATTGGTATTGAAATAATTATTTATTTTGATTGCTACTATTCGTAAACCCTTACGTAATCAACAAGCATTGTTTGTGGAAAAACAGTTTCATTATTAGGCGATCCAGGAAGATTACCTCCAACAGCAAGATTAAGAATTATATAAAATGGTTGGTTAAAAACCCATTCTCCTGGAGCTTTTGCCGGAGTAACTTGGTTGAACAAAACATTATCTACATAGAAATTAATATAATCTTCTCCCCATTCTATTCCAAAAACGTGATAACCAGTATCAAATCTATCATTTGTTAAATTGAAAATTTTCGAAATCCCATTAGATCCTGAATATCCTGGACCATGAACTGTTCCAAAAAAGGAGGATGGATTATTTCCAAGGTATTCCATAATATCAATTTCACCACATTGTGGCCACGAAACAGTGCTAGAATTAGCACCTAATAACCAAAAAGCTGGCCAAATTCCTTTTCCCCAAGGCATTTTAATACGCGCTTCAAAACGACCGTGTTTTTGTTCGAACTTGCCTTTTGTAGTGATTCTAGCAGAGGTATAACCGGAACTCATATAAGTTTCTTTGTTGGCAGTTATTTTTAAAATGCCTCCCTCAACTTTAATATTTTCGGGTCTACTAGTATAGTATTCTAATTCATTATTTCCCCAACCATTATTACCCGTACCAATTTCATAATTCCACATAGAACTATCTGGAGCACCATCCACATCAAACTCATCTTGCTTTAACAATTGAGTCATTTTGGTAACTGTTTGTTTTTCATCGGTTGAACAACCTAAAACAAGAAGTAATGAACTTCCTAATAAGATGTTTTTTATTTTAGTATTTAATATCATGTTTAAATTTTTATAAAAGTTAAAAGTTACAGTTATTAATTATGGAAATAAATATTATCTAAATAAATATCTCCGTTTCCATCAAATTTTAACTGAATTATATCTGCAAGGTTTACAGGCGAAAAATAAGATAAAGGAATTTCAAGACTTACCCAACCAGAAGAAGTTGGTACCGCAAGAGCCTTTGCTTTTTCAACTGGTCCTGTACTAATTAAATAGGCATTAAGAGCTGTCGAATTTGCAGTATAATAATCAATATGGAGATAGGTCTTTCCTGAAACATTTTGACTAGTACCTAATTGAATTCCTTGATAATTTAAACCCGAATATTTAAGGGTGTTGTTTCCAGAAATAGGTACTTGAGTAGCAACAGTAGCTTGTCCCCAATTTGGATTTAAAATAGTGCCCGAAATATTAGTATAAGAATCACTAAACACAGATATTACATTGGCAGCTGGAACCGTTGGGGTAGGTGCTGCTGTTGAAGGTGCTGAAGAAACCTTATAGAAATATACATTATCAACTAATAGATCTGTAATTCCTGAATTGTTTTCTAAAACAACTTGTGCTAAATGTGTTCTGCTAGTTAATCCTGTAAATAGAGTTAACGGCAAATCTAAACTTACCCATGAACCAGCAGCTAAACTAGCATTATTAACTATAAGATTATAACCACTATCATTTCCACCTCCATAAACAGCATCAGAACCAAAATCATTTAATGCTATTTTAATAGAATTTGCAGCACCAGTAGCATTTAAAACTTTAACATCTACATGCACATGCGTCATTTGAGAAGCATTAACTGTTGGCTGAGAAAATTGTACTCCAACAAAATTAAACTGAGAATATTTAAGGAGATCATCGCCATTAATATGAACGTCTGCACCTCCTTGGGTAGTTTGGTAAGGTGCCCAATACCCGTTGTAATATTCAACAGGAACATTAGTGTAGGCATTACTAAAAATAGATATTACGTTAGCAGCATTTTGTGTTGGTGTTGGAGCTGGAGTAAAAACACCTATAGAATTTAGGGTTAAAGATCCTGCGGCATTAACACCTCCTAATGTTGCTTTTATAACACAAGTTCCACTACCAATAACAGAAACAACTCCCAATTCACTTACAGTAGCAACACTAGGATTAGAAGATGTAAAAGTATAATAACTTGGAGCAATTGAAATAGTTTGATTAATTCCATTTGGCATATTAAATGTATCTGTAAGACCCGTTAAGTTAATACTTGATCCAATAAAAGTTTGTTCAGATGAATTCAATCCATCTAAAATAACTGGTTGCGGATGTGCAATGGTACCTAATTTTTCATATTTTACATTATCAATCCAAAAAGTATATCCTAAATTATTTTCTGCACCTTCAGAATACCAAAACATTCCTTTTTCTTGGATTAATTTAGAAGCATCCGGCAAAGGAATAATTATCTTTTTCCAATTAGTATCAATTGGAACATTTTGCATTCTAACATTATATTTATTTAATCCAAAATCGGTTCCAAAACCAACTTCGTTTAATGTTGCTGCTTGAGATCCTTTTACCCAAAATGTTAAAGCATCGTAATCTGTAAGGTTACGGCCTGACCCATCAATAAATACACCTCCTGCATAAGCGCCACTTGGATCACCAACACTTGGTACGTCAAATCTCATAGAGGCTGTTCCAAGGTATTTAACGTCTGTATCTACTGTAAAAGCGGTGTATTTAGAACCTCCAAAAGCACCGTATCCTAGACCTGCACTAAATGTGTCTATAAAAACATCCGCATTTTTAGAATAAGTTGAAAGTGTAGCATCATCAGCCATATTTCTTTCACAACTAACATTGATAAGTAAAACAATGGCTAATAATAATGTATTTTTTATATAATTAATTTTTATATTTTTCATGTTTTTTATTTTTAAATTATTTTCCAATATTAATATGAATATAGGTTCTTATTTCCCATTCAGAACCATTATTAAATCCAACAGGACTTATTATAGGTTGTGTAGCGAAAAGAGATGCTGTTTGATTTGGAAGAAATCTTGGTGAATATTGATCTAATGAACGCCAAGTTCCCATTATACCAATTTTAGTATTTGGTAATACAAACCAATTTGGTTTTCCTACAGAAGTAGATAAATCTAATGAAAATTGAGTTGGATAAGTCAAGTTAAAATCACGGTGGTAATCGTATGGACCCCAATCATTAAGTTTTAATGAAGTAACTAATTTTACTTTTTTATAGATTAATCTAACATCGCCACCCATTCTTTCAATAAGTCTAGAGTTGCTTCCGTTTGCTTGTGCATTACCAATGTAAAGATTTGTAATAAATCCTAAATCTGGAGTTAGTTTAGAAACAATTCTTGAATTTAGCTCCCATAAATCATGTGCTGGTGTTGAATTTGGAAATGCAAATGCAGTACGATTTACTAAAAATCCAATAGCAGCATCTTGAGTTGTTGGCAAATGACGGAAAACAAAATCGGCATTAATAGCAAACTTTGCATCTTCAGCCATATCATTATCCCATTCGTAATACCAAGTTGCTGGAGTTGGGTCATAAGTAAGTAACAACTCTCCTCCTACAGTTTCTCTATTGGTTCTCACAACAAAAGGATCTGATTGAATATTTCTTAATCTTCCAGGCGCGTTGATATCATTTGGCATAGCACCAACTAATGGTTTTTGCCATAAGAAGTTTGGCGCAATTTGAAGATTACCTATGCTGTAAGTAAAACCAGCTAAGAAGTTAGTTTGGTTTCCACTTCCACTATCTTTAAGTCTCCAACCTGTGAAGGTTTTTGTATTATCGGCACCTCCATTAGCAACAAGCCCCATTATTGCTCCTTGGGTATACATATTAAAACTACCTTTAGAGAATGTTATTTTAGCTTTACCTCCCCAGTTGTCTTTTCCTGTTATTTTATCATCATAAACGGTATAAACGCCATCTTTTTCTTGTGCAAATTGAAAAGTTCTACCATTTAATGGTTGCCCTCCCCAAATACCTCCTAATTCAAAACCAACGGCTCCTAATTTTGTTTTAAAATAAACTGTAGCTCTACGAGTTTTTGGTAATGGTATAGCAATTGAGGTAGTAGCTGCGTTAGCGTCTGCAATATCTTCATGATAAACAGCAGCTAAATCAATTTTTCCTAATTTTTTAGCATATTTCAATAGATAAGCTGGGTTAGCTCCCCACCATAATTGTGGTCCAAAAGCACCTTTTAAACCATTTAAAGCTTTTTTACCGTCAAATTCAAAACCAGAGGTTTCCCCGTTGTATAAATCCAAATTAGGACCATAATTAGCTTCTGGGTATAATCCGAAGAAATCACCTTCATAACCCCAATGGTAATGACCAGTTCTATAAAAACCTCTTAAATCAAAAGCTTTTTCATTCCAAGTATAAGAAGCATTGTAAACTTGAACACGATTAATATCGCTTTGAGTTACAACACCATTTTCGGTTTTTACATTTTGGCTTCTACCTCTATTTTCATAAAAGATTTCATTAATTGGATTTTCTGCAACGTGCCCAAGAATGTTTACGTTTACATTGGCTTTCATATTTGGCGCAGGATTTCCTTCTACACCAATATAGTAAGATTGCATTTGATCAAAACCTAATTTATTAGGATAGGAAGTAGAAGTTGGATCTGCAATTTTAGGGGTAGTAATTAAACTTCCACCAGTATTGAATGTAGTAAATTCAGCTCTAAGATTACTAACTTTTAACATGTCAGTATCATTAGTTCCAAGTGCAGCTTTATCTCCTCTTGCTCTTAAAACGGCATCCATTAATTGGATATTATTAAAATACTTTTCAATATTTTCTGCAGTAGTTCCAATTTGATATGGATTTGTATTATGAGCTTCTTTTAATGCATAATAAGCAGCACGTGGATATAAATTATATAAACCTCTTGAATTTGTAGGTCCTTTAGCACAAATACCAAACCACTCTTCATTCATATTGTTTTCTCCTTTTTGGAAATCAGATTGGTATCCACCATTAGACCAAGAAGCGTTATTATCATGAATTTCTAAATTTTTAGTTTGTCCGAATTTCCACCAACCATCACTAAATTGAAATGTAAAACCTCCCAAAGAATTTTCTGCTTTTCCTAAACCAGCAGCATTTTGGTAAATTTCTTTCCAATTATTTACCATATAATAGGCTTGAGATTTTTGGTCTTCGGCATTTTCTATAGCATTAAATGAATCTGCTCCAAATTCTGAAAAAATTAATGGTTTATTTAATTTTTCTTTTACTTTTTGAAAAGCATCTCCAAAAGATACACCACGATACATATTAGTACCTAAAATATCAATGTCTTTACATTCTTTAGCAATGATGTCTAGAAACAATAAATCTCCATTACAAATTGCAACAGGATGCGAAGTGTCTGCTTTTTTAATTTGAAGAACTGCATCATTAAAAAGCTTGTACATATCTTTAGCTCTAATAGTAGATTTTCTATCTTCTAAAGGGATATTCTCCGATTCTGCACCATCCCAAAACAAACCGTAGTTATTTTCATTTCCTAATAAAAACAATAACATCCCTGGAGTGTTTTTATAAGTATCCACCATTTCTTTGGTTTGCTTAAGTAATTCTTGTTGGGTAATTTGACTAGAATAATCGATGTTAGGAACCCAAGTACCATTTAAAGTAAGACCATATCTACCAAATGAATGATTAATCATTGTGTAAATACCATATTTTTGATAAATATAAGTTATCCATTTAGGTTGTATGCCTGTATATTGTCTAATTGTATTTACACCCATGTTTTTTAACAAACCCATCTCGGTATCTAAAGCAGCTTTAATTACCTCATCCGACTGTTTCCATAAACTATAGTTGTAGTTAGTACCAATTGGGAAATAATCCCAATTCATACCATTAATTATAAAGTCGTTCCCATTGACTTTAAGTTTATATCCAGAATTGCTCTTTTCTACAACAACCCTATCTGCTTGAGAATAAATAGAGGTAGTAAAACAAAAGAGAGTTAGTAAAATAATGATTTTTCTCATAGGGTTAAGCTTAATTTTAATGTTAAACATTTTTTTAAAAGGTTTGGTTGATTAAATGAATTACTTTTAATAGAAATTAATTATGTTAAATTAATTATCTTAAATTTATTATAAAAGTATGTGTAATGATTTTAATAATATTAAAAACAAATACAACAAAAAACATACATATTATTATTATTACTATTTAATTACTTATTTGACAATAAAAGTCTTTAATTACAATGATTTAATGAATATCACACACTGAAAATTAATTAAAAATGAGCCTTAAAAACAGCTTTTGTTGTACTATTGTATAGGCAAAATAGCTAATTGTTAAGTTGCTAAACAGACAAAATATATTCAGCTAAACCGTTTTCGTGGTTTAAATTCATTTTTTTACGCAAACGATATCGTTTTATCTCTACACTTCGAACAGAAATATTAAGTAATGGAGCTATTTCTTTAGATGAAAGATTCAATCTTAAATAAGCACAAAGTCTTAAATCATTTGGCGTTAATAAAGGATGCATAGTTTTTAATTTTTTCAAAAAGTCTTTATCTACAGTATCAAATGCATCTTTAAATATGTTCCAGGAATCTTCATGATTAATGTTTTTAGTAATTGTTGAAATTACTGATTTGATACTCATGCTTTTATTGCCATCGTCAGCGGTTTTCTTTAAATCCTCTTTGATTACAGAAAGCAACTCATCCTTTTTCAATAAACTCATAGTTGAAAATGCAAGCTCTTTATTTTTTGCGTCTACATCCAATGACAATTGATCATTTCGCAATTTCATTAATTGCTGTTCATTTTCTAATTCTTTAATTTCAAGCAATAAATTATTTTCATCAATAAGCTTTATTCTTTGTTTATGATAGTAATTTTTATACCTTTTATTGATAAAGAATGCCAAATATATTAATCCTAGAAAATAAATAAACAATGCAAAATTAGTGCGATACCAGGGCTTTAAAATTGTAAACTTATAGACTGCAGTGTTTTCAAGATTTGAATTTGCAATTTTGGATCTAACAATAAATTTATAATCGCCTGGAGATAAATTTTTAAAGTTTATTGACGATTTAGTACTCCATTGACTCCAATTATCCTGAAATCCTTCTAATTTATATTGGTATTCTGCATTAATATATTTGTTGAATTCTGCTACCGAATAATAAAAAGCAATATTATTTTGATCATAGTGTAATTCACCTTGGTCAAGAATAGAAATATCTTTAGCTTTTTCATTTAGTTTATTAACGCTAATTGTAGAAATAAAAACAGTATAATTCTTAAAACTCAAATCATTTAAATTAATGGTATAATAACCATCTGTTGTGCCAATAAAATACTCTGAATTATTAAGCTGGGTAATATTCTCATAGCCCGTTAATGAATTAGTGAATTTGGAAGGAATTGGTATAGTATTTTGCTTTAGTTTATAGTTCAATTTATTTCTATAAAAATAATAGATGTAATTCTTAGAAAAAAACCAAATTTTATTCGATTTGTCTACTATCATTTTTCCCGAAGTATACTCATCTTTAGTGAAAAGATTACTCAACAATGAATCTTTTTCAAAAGTTTTGTTTTTATTATTTAACTTAAATACGCCCTCTTTATAAGCATAATAAATAGCATTATTATATTTAATTAAGCTAGCATTTTTACCTTTTGGTGGAGATTTAAGCTTAATTATTTTTTCTGCTTTAGTGAAATTATTATCAATTGTAAATTTGAAAATCCCTTTATATTCGTGACTTACATATATTTCATGATTAGAATTACTTAATTCAAAATACTTTGAAGAATAGCCAAATCCAACTATTTTATTTCTAAAAACCCATTGACCGTTATTATTTTCTAATACTGAGATTCCGTAGTAATTTCCTTGGAGTAATAAATTTTTATTTGGGATAGTTTGAAATTTCCAAGTGCCCGATTGATTAAAGATACACTTAGCAATATTGCTTTCAATTACAAAAGTTCCTGAATCATGACCGCAAAAAAGAGTGCCTTGGTTTACAAATAAAGACCATACTTGACCTTTTGTACCAAAAACAAATTGGAATGAATCCTGACTGTTATTTTCTTTACAAAACAATCCTTGGTTAGTTCCAACATAAAGTTTGCCATTGAATAGAATAGAAGCATAAACTGTTCCAAGCTTTCCAGTATCATCAGAAAAACTTTTTACAGGTGATCGTAAATTAATGCAATTAATACCATTATCTAAACCTATCCATAAATTCTTATCAAAATCTTCAAATAAGGAAAGAACCGTATTATTACTTAATCCATTGGTTTGAGAAATATGGTATTCTATTTTCCCAGAACTAGAAATAATAAATATTCCATCGGATATTGTTCCTACTGCAAAATTGCCGTTGTTTAATTGGTAACTGCTGTAAATACTTGTATGATTTAATTCTGAATCGGCAGAAGTAGCAAAATTAGATACACTATTTTTATTTAATCTATAAAATCCACTAGCTTGAGTATGAATAATTAATCCGTTTTCATCTTGAAATACATTTACAATTTTATTATTTTTTAAAATTAAATCATCTGAAACTAATTGGCTTTTACCATTTTCAATTTCAAATAATCCTTCATTAAAAACCTGAAAATATATTGCACTTTCTGTTTTAAAAATCTTTGTAATACTATTTTTTGGAGAAATTATTTTAAACTTTTTACTTTCTAAATCGTAAATATAAATTCTATTTAAGGATTGGAAAACTACCCATTTATCAAAATTTAAAATATTCCAAAACTGCTCATCATCAATAATGATATTCTTTATTTTGTCACTTAAAGAAGTATAAGTTAACCTTCCGTTGGTCATTCTTTTCCAATAACCAAATTCCATATAGCTACCGGTATATATCAGATCATCTATAGCTTTAACAGATCTAATGATAGTCTCATTTGTAGATTTATACAAAGTCCAAACGGTACCATTATACTCTAGCAATCCTTCGTTATTAGCAAAATACAAGATATGGTTTTTATCTTGCGACACCATCCAGTTTTGATTACCAGCGTTATAGGTGACAGGATTGTATTTAATTATTGGAGGTAACTCTTGAGAGAAACTCAAAATTCCATTTAATAATAAAATATATACTATTAGTTTTGAAAAATTTATTTTAAACATGGAGCCTTTTATATATTAAGATATAAAGATATAAATAATTGAATTAAATTCTAATAATTAAAAAGTTTTAGAAAAAAAAAGCACGTTTTAAAAAACGTGCTTTTAGTTAAAAATAAAAGAATTTATTTTTTTATAATTCTTGAAGTTGAAGTAGTTCCATCAACAGTTGATTTTACTAAATAAACTCCTGATTGAAAATCAGAAATATTAATAGTAACTGAATCCGCTTTTGGAGAAATAGTCATTACTTCTTGACCTAAAACATTGTATACAGAAACAGTTTCTATAACAGATTTAGCTGTGATTGTTACATTGTCTGAAGTAGGATTTGGGAACATATTAACTGTAGAAGTAGCAAAACTATTATTTGACATTGTAGGCGCTCTATATAGATAAATATTATCAATATAAACAACCCCTAAGTTAGATGTAATTAAAAACTGTGCAACATTGTTTCTAATATTTGGATCACTTGTTCCTGCAGTAAATGTTGAAATAGGTGCATCAATCGATGCCCAAGAACCATTTACAGTTGGAAGGTAAGTTAACATGAAACTTGAAGTTTCACCTGATGTATCTGAAGTCCATTCTGAGAACTTTGGATTTAATACTTTACCTGTTAAATCTGTAGTACCTGGAATCCAAAAATCCATATGGAAATTTGTCATGTTTGTTGCATCTTGATGATGACCAGCTCCAAAATCAACTCCAATGAAATTTGCAAAAACAATTTTTTTTGTAGGATTTGTAGCTATCAAAACATCTGTTATTGGAGAACCACCTCCCCATCCGAAACCAGCAGACCAATCATTAATGGTAAAAGAAGTATAAGCATCACTAAAAAGAGAAATAACATCCCAAGCATTTCTAGCAGGAGGTGTTGGTGCAGCAGTAGTTGGTGCAGGATCCGGCACTGCAACAGCAGGTACTGCAGTAATATTATCTACATAAACTGTGAAATTAGTTGCTGGGGTTCCAAAATTTCCATTCCAATTTGGAAAAAATGAGATTTTAGAATATTCTCCATTTGCTACAGCTGTTCCATCTAATGCGTCGGTAAATGTAAACGTAAGAGTTTGCCATACACCGGGTGTAGTATAAGTTTGTGCTGTTGCAGCTGCTGCTCCACCTATCTCAACTTTAGCTAACATTTTAAACGATTGAGTTGAATAAACATCAACTTTTACTGTTTTATCTGTTGTTAGTTTGAGTTTAGTTGTTAGTTGTTCAACCGTTGCTCCTTGCCAAGGATTACCTGTAGCTACACTAACAAGTTTTAATCCATTCATATTTGTTCCACCAGCTGCCGGATCTGCAACAATGGTTGCGCTACCTAATCCTTCAAAACCAGTAATAGTGTATGAAGCAGGTGTTTCAAAATTTTGTACAACAACTTGTTGTGCAAAACCTAATGACGTTATCATTAGGGAAATAAAAAAAGTAATTTTTTTCATAATTTTTTGTTATTTGTTATTATTCAAATTTATAAAAAATTTAAAATAATGTAGCTTTGTTAGACTATAAAAAAACTATACATTTAAAATATTTTATTTTTAAAGCTTATTAGAACCTAATTAACTTATTATCAATGATTTTTTTAGTTAATGTGATGTTTATTTGTAACCAACGAAAAAATCAAAATCAATAAATGTTGTGGCAATGTTGTGTTTAACTATTTCGATTTCGTAATCGCATTTAATAAAGAAATTTAAATATCATTAAATTTAACTGTAATATATGTAATTCAAAATTAATATCTAACTAACTTAATAAAAGCTAACAACATATATTGTAATTAATAAATTATTCTATAATAACTTTAGTCGATTTATAATTTTTACCATCAGAAATTCTAACAAAATAAACTCCATTGTGAAGGGTATCTGTTTCAATAATTGAGAGTGTACTTCCCTGAAGGATCTTTAAGGTTTTAATTATTTTACCTAACTCATCAATAAGCTCTACTTTATAATCTTTTTCAGCCATTTGAGTTTGTATTGCTATAAAATCTTGAGCTGGATTTGGAGCTATTACAACTTTAAATTCTTTATTTTCAAATACATCATTAGAAAGTTGTGTGTAAGTTGTTGTTCCACTTGGAACAGTTGTTACTGAAGCTGCAACAACATTTCCATAATAAGTTGGCCCCACTACATAAGGGTAAGACGAATTATGATTCGCGTCAACTGTAGTAAAGTAACAATAAATACCATTAGGATATTCTGGAGTTATGCAAAAACGGCCATTATGAATATCTAAGTAGGTAGCATCTCCTGGGTGAGTAACATATTCATAATCTTCTCTAAAATATCCATTAATTATAGTTTGGGTACCAACAACCTGACCTACAGATGGTCCATTAGTTCTAGTAGTTTGAGTTTTTAATTGATAGCTTGATTTCATCCTTGAAATCCCACCAGTTGCATCTATATTTGTATATGCATAAGCTCCATAAATTGGAAATCCATCATAAGCAAATCCTAAAAGTGGTGAATGTTGAGACGGATTAATAACATACAAACCATCCGAAGGGTATGTGTTACAAACTGTAGATAAAACATTTAAATCTAAATTAAAGGCACTAGGATTTTGATGGTGGTGATAATTTCCCATCGCTGGATGTGCTTTTGCACAATCAAAACCTGCACGTTCTGCAGGAATTGCATCTCGATTCCATGCTTGTGTCGTTCCAGGTCCACCAGGACATGCTGTGAATCCTGGCCCTCCACAAAGTGACTGAGTAGTATTATTCCATGCTACTCCATCTCGATAATCAAATAAAGCAACTCCATTTTTGAATATCCCAATATTTCCTCCTGAAGTTGCTGTTGCAGTTCCTGTATTTTGAGTTGGAGTTAGAGGAAATTTGAAAATCTTATTTTGAGCAGTTGCTAAGGAAGGGTTACCGTCTTGGAATGGTCCAGTTATATACGCTGGAATTCCAGTAGCCGAAACATAAACATTGGTCGTATTGTATTGAACTGTTTGAACATTTGCTTGCACAGCGTCTGTGAAAGGTGTTGGATTTCCAGCAACATAATGTCTTCCGGTGATTCCAGTTGAATTTTGTAACCAACTTGTAATAATAGGATTAGTTTGTGCATTCAAAGAGAATGTCATCAATAAAATTAAAAAAGTACTTGTTTTTTTCATAGTTGTTTTTTTTTGATTCAGATTAAATTATATTCTTTTTATTCTTTAGGAAAACTAAATTTTGGATTAAATAAAAACTCTTTGTCTGTTAATGTCTTCAGAAAAGAAATTATATCTTTCTTATCATTATCTGATAATACTAATGGCATATGGAATTCCTTTGCTACTGTCTTACGTCTAACTTGTCCGTTAGTATAAAAATCTAAAACTTCTCGTAACTTCATAAACCGTCCATCGTGCATATAAGGATACGTAAATTCAATATTACGCAAGGTTGGCACTCTAAAATTAAAACTATCTTTAGGATTTTGGGTGATTTTCACTCTTCCGTAATCTTTGTAATCTTTGTCTATTGGCAAACCATTATCGGCAAAATTATCGTTGGTAAGCAGTGGTTCTTTATGACACGATTCGCAATTTCGTTTAAACAATTGGTGCCCATTTTCTTCTTGAACTGTAAAGAAAATGTCTTTTTCATGCCGCGTAACTTTATCGTATTTTGAATTATACGTTTGCAACGAAACCGTGAATTGTGCTATCGCTTTCAATAATTTTTTGGTGGTTACTAAACTATCCCCAAAAACGTTATTAAACAGGCTCTTATATTTTTTAGATTGGTTTAATTTCTCTAAAACATTTACCAAGGTATTATCCATTTCTTGCGAATTGGTAATCGGGTTGATGGGTTGCGCATCTAAACTAAGTACTCCGCCATCCCAATGGAATACTTTGGTCCAAGCCAAATTGACTAAGGATGGTGCATTTCTAGTTCCAATACGTCCTTCTATGCCATGACTTAACGCGTGATCGGTATGAGCAAAACCGGTGTATTGTGAATGACAACTAGAACATGAAATAGTACTATCTCTGGAAAGAATGGGATCATAAAACAATTTCCTCCCCAATTCAAATCCTTCTTTAGTGGGTTTGTTTCCTTTAAAATTATAAACGGGTTTTGGCCATCCTTTTGGAACAAAGAAATCTTCATAAAATGCGAAGTTTTCTACCTTTTTTAAAGATAGAAAACTGCATGCTAAAAGCACTATTACGATAAGACTTAACTTCTTTTTTTTCAATTAGTTTGGTATTAATCCATTTTTTGAACCTCGCCTCTAAAATATATTCGGCAACCAAAAGATTCCGATTTTGGAGTAGCAACTTCTTTTTCTTGCAACAAATCATCTATCGCATCGGTCAAAAAATGTTGCTTTATTTTTTCAGGTTCTCCAGCATTATCATCAATAGCACCCTGATATTTTACAACAAATTTTCCGACATTGTTTTTCCAAATCACAAATGCTTGTGGCGTATGAGTTGCTTTGAATTCTTTAGCGATATTTTGTTTTTTATCTTGCAAATAGGGAAATTGGAATTGATCTTTCTTGGCTTTCTTCTGCATTAATTTAAAAGATTCCTCTGCATAAGCCAGGGTATCCATAGAATTTATTGCCAATACCGGTACTCCTAATTTTTTATATTTGGCATCCATTTGATTTATTCGTTGGGAATAAAACTTTGCCATCGGACATTTATTACAACTAAAAACGACTACAAAACCTTTAGCATTTTTATAATCCGAAAGCGAAACCCAACGATTAGTAGTTGCACTTTTTAATTTAAAATCGGAAATCGTTTTCTCCTTTTCATAAATCGTATAACTAGAAAACACCACAAGGGCAATAGCATAGAAAAAGAATACTAACTTTTTCATGGTTTATTTTTTTATGAATTTTTTGGTAGTAACACTTTTTGATTGCTTATCCATCATTTGAAAAGTATAAACTCCTGCTTCTAATGAAGAAATATCAATTCCGTTTTGCCATTCTGGTTGTGGTAACATCATCACTATTCTCCCTGTAATTGTAGAGATTGTAACGTAATAAATTTCGGTAGCAGTATCTTTTAAATTAACAAATAATTTATCATTTGCTGGATTTGGATACAAACTAAAGTTTGTATTGGTAGCATTTTGATTGGTTGCCATAGTCCCTGTAACAATAAATTGCCCCATCATTCCACCATCTTCGTGACCTCCAAAATGACAATGGTACATATAAGGATGGTTTACATCGGAATCTGCAAAGTCATCAAATTTCGCTACAAAAGTAACAGACTCGTTTCTTGGCAAATAAAAGGTATCTTTCCAACCACTTTCATGAGTGCCAACTGCTGTTGCACTTCCATTTCGAGCAACAATTTTGAATTCAACATCATGTAAATGGAAAGAATGTCCGAAAACATTATTATTGGTAACCGTCCATTTTTCAACATCGTTAAGATTAACCACCTTAGGCGTCATTGTAAGCGTGTAAGACGTATTGTCAAAATTAAATGGCACACTTGCAGGACCTGGGTTTCCATTTGTTACTGCTATTGCACGAGTAACCGTTGCATCAGTAGCAGTCCAATAGGTATTGGAAAGCAAAGTAGTTGGCACAGCAGTGATTGGCGTAGTTGCTGTAGTAGTTGCAGCGACATTAATATGTAATACATTAAAATCTATATTATTTAACAAACTTCCAAAATCTCCAGAAGTATTTGGCTCACCTCCTGGAAAACCTAATGTTTGACCCGAATTATAGGCTTTTAAATCTAAACTAGACCCTACGGAATCGCTACCTAGATTCACCATAATTTCCACTCGCTCTCCTACCATTAATTTAACTCTTGTTACTGCTACTGGAGCGTTTAATAAGCCTCCATCATTTCCAATAATATAGAAAGTACGGTTGTCACTAAATCCTAAATTATAACCTCTCTCAATTTCGGCATTTAAGATTCGCATTCTAACATATTGTTTTGGCAAACTAATTTGTGCATTTGGAGTTCCATTAGACAACATATAATCTCCATAAACTCGAGTAGAACTTACAAAAGTATTGGTTGTGGCAGTATAACTTCTACTGGTTAATGCCAATACAATATCATCCACACCATAAGTTCTTGGTAGTGCCAAAGTAGTTTCTTGAGGGTCTTTAACAATAATAAACCCACCAATACCTTTAGTCATTTGCGCTTGAGTTGTTTCATGTAAATGAGGATGGTACCACAAAGTGGTTGCTTGATTCATCACTGTCCAATAAGGTTGCCAAAGGGTTCCTGCAGGAATTACTTGGTGCGGGCCTCCATCCATAACCGAAGGCAAATGCATTCCGTGCCAATGCAAAGTAGTAGATTCATTCAAATTATTGGTAACATTCATGTGAACTAAATCACCTTTATTGACAAATAAGGTAGGTCCCCAAATACTTTCATTATTAATAGCGCCAGTAATAGTTTGATTTCCTGTTACCAATTGCTTAGTGCTCTCGTGAATATTTAAGTTAAAAGTAGTTCCGTATAATGCTTGTGGCATTGGCATTGTATTGTATTGCGCTTGAATACCGTTGCTTATCAAAAGGAGTAACGAAAATAATTGTAAATTCTTTTTCATAAATAATTTAATTGTTTACTGGTTATTTTATTTTTTATTGTGTTATTTGAAACATATTTTTATACTTCTGTGCCATTGCTAAGGCTTTTTCTCCTGGTATCATTATGGAGTTTGTTTCCTTTAAGGATAGAGCGTCTAACCATCTATCCAATTCCACTTTTATAATTATATTTTGACTTTCAGTAACATTCAACTCTATTTTTTGCAGAGCATTTTGCTTTGGCAAATACCCTCCAATATGAAACTGAAATTCTTTTTTAATACTGGTACAACTCGAACTTTTTCCTTCTAATTTCATATTGATATATCCTGTATTCCAAGCCCAATACATTCCTAGTGCAGGATCTAAATCACCTTCAAATTTTTCAGAAACATTAGTCAAACTGTCAATCCCAATGTTAAATCGTATTTTTATAATTTTTACATCTGGTACATTTTTCAAATTAAATCCCAAGGAACTCAAGGTTTCTGCATCCACCAAATGAAAACTATTACTTTCTTTATATTCCCTTCCATCTTCCAATTCTAATACAATATTAGAAAGGTAAAATTTCATTTTTGTAATTGTAACTGTATCGTTTGTTTTAGTAACGTATTTTTTATCCGTCAAAACCAAAGGTTTGTTTTGAAAATTAAGATGCAGTAAAACGCCAACATCTTTCTGATTCTTTTTCATTTTAAAAGAAAGACAGGTTAAGGCACAAATCACTATTACAACAACTACTTTTTTCATAAATTACCTTCTAGGTGGTGGCCCTTGATCCTCCATCATTCCAGGTGGTGGCGGTGGCGGTGGCGGACCTTGTCTATCTCCTCTTGGAGGTGGTGGACCTTGATCATCCATCATTTCTAACGGTGGTGGTGAACCTTGTCTATCTCCTCTTGGTGGCGGTGGTCTTACATCTCCTTCTCTTCTTAGCGGTGGCGGACGTTGGCCTTCTTGAGGTCTTGGACCCATCATTTGAGCCGCTTCTTTAACAATCTTATCAAACTTTTGTTTTTGAGAAGCATCACAAATGGCTCTCACTTTTTGAAAATGATAAAAAACTGCTAGTTCCTCTTTTTCTTTAATTTTAATAATTTCATCTGCTGCTTTTTTTACTGTAGCAGAATCTACTTTTGGATTTTGAAGCAAATCAAAAAAGGCATCATGAGTTTCTCTATTCGATTGTCTTAATGATTCTCTTTGCTCCTGAAAAGCAGTTTGCAATGCTTCAAACTGTTGTTCTTGTTTTACAGAAAAAGATAATTCTTTTGCAAAAAAACCTTTAGCGGAACCATGCGGATTAGGCTTTGGTGGTTTTGTAAACCATAAAAAACTTATGGTTGCTACATTTACTAGTAGTAGGACTAGCAAAATTGATTTTAAAAATTTTACATTATTCATTGGAGCGATTTTTATTCTATTGTATTAGAAAAATATTCTTTATATATTAAATTCTTCTCGTTAGAAGCGGTGTCAGTCGTTTTCTCGAATTGTTTCGAATATTGTTTTATTGTAAGAACATTTAATCCAATAAGTATTACAACGCTTGCTGCTAACATCCACTTTTGAGTTGTACTCATAGTAGTTGATGCATTTCCATTAAAATTATTTTTAATAGAAAATTGCAAACCAATAGGCACCTCCAATCTTTGGAGATTATCCAATGATTGCAAAGTGGTTTCTATAGTATTTTCTTGAGTATTCATAATTCTATAGAGATTTAATTCTTAAAAAACTTGCGGTTATTTTTCATTTTCTTCATAATAAGTTGCCAAATGCTTCTTTAAATTCTGTTTAGCCCTAAAAAGTAGCGATTCTACTGCCGATAACGAAACTTCCATAATTACGGCTATTTCATTATAACTCACCTGCTCTACTTTATGCAAAATATAAGCAGTTTGCTGCTGTTCGGGCAATAAACCAATGGCTTTAAATAAAATTATTGAACGTTCTTTATTTTCTAATTGAATTCCTGGATGGCTAAAATCCGAATGGTTTTCAATCGCTTTTTCACCATCTGCAGAAAAAATAGATCTAAAAATTCCAGACCGTTTTTTTCTGTTTTTCTTTCGGATAAATTCCAAACATTTGTTAACCGATATTCTATAAATCCAAGTAGAAAGGGAAGATTCTTCCTTAAAATCTTTGACATTTAAATGAATGGTAATGAATATTTCTTGGGTAACATCTTGGGCATCTTCCAAGTTTTGCAACATTCCAATACAAGTATTGTACACCTTTTTGGAAAACAAATCCACCAAAAAACCGAACGCAATTTCATCGTTCTTCTTTAATCTTAGGATAAGTTCTTTTTCTTCCAAAATATATTTTTAATTTAGATGCTACTCTTAGTGTTAACTTGTGGTGTTACATAGCAAATATGCAATATTGTCGTAAAACAATAATCCAAATATAGTATAAAATCATCAAAATAAAATTTGTGATTTGTTCAACACCCAATCTCATTTTAGAAATCATTATCTTTGCAAAAATTAGTTTTTTACTATGATTCCAAAAGATATTGCTACCCTCGATCCAAAGAAAAATATAATCATAAAAGGTGCTGCCATTCATAATTTAAAAAATTTGGATGTGGCTATTCCTCGGAATAAATTAGTAGTGATTACTGGGCTTTCGGGATCTGGAAAATCTTCTTTGGCATTCGACACTTTATATGCCGAAGGACAACGCCGTTATGTAGAAAGTTTGTCTTCTTATGCGCGACAATTCCTTGGAAGACTGGACAAACCTAAAGTAGATTACATCAAAGGAATTGCTCCTGCCATTGCTATTGAACAAAAAGTAAATACTACTAATGCTCGGTCTACTGTAGGAACTTCTACCGAAATATACGATTACCTAAAATTACTTTTTGCTCGAATTGGAAAAACAATTTCTCCAATTTCTGGCAAGGAAGTTCGAAAAGACACTGTTTTTGATGTTATTTCCACAGTTAAAAACTTCGATTTAGAAAGCCGTTGGTTGCTACTTGCTCCTATTCATTTGGAAGAAGGTAGAAAACTAGAAGACAAACTAAAAGTATTGTTGCAACAAGGTTTTGCACGGATTTTAGTAAACAATGAAATGGTGCGTTTGGATGAAATTGACAAACATTCGCTTGATAATAAAGACATTTTACTAATTATTGACCGTATTGTTGTAAAAGACGAAGAAGAATTTTTCAACCGACTATCCGATGCTGTTCAAACCGCTTTTTTTGAAGGTAAAGGCGATTGTTATTTGCAAGATTTAAAAGATAATAACCGCATGCATTTTAGTTCCAATTTCGAATTGGATGGTATGACATTCCTGGAGCCAAACGTGCATTTGTTTAGTTTTAATAATCCGTATGGTGCCTGCCCAAAATGTGAGGGATATGGAAACGTTATTGGCATTGATGAAGAATTAGTAATTCCGAATACCGCTCTTTCTGTTTTTGAAAATGCCATTTATCCTTGGCGTGGTGAAAGTATGGGCTGGTACCGAGATGAATTAGTAAACAAAGCCTACAAGTTTGATTTCCCTATTCATAAGCCTTATTTTGAACTTTCAGATGCACAGAAAGACTTGATTTGGAAAGGAAATCAATATTTTCAAGGTCTAAATGATTTCTTTAAGGAATTAGAAGAGAAAAACTATAAAATTCAAAATCGGGTAATGTTATCGCGTTACCGCGGAAAAACAAAATGTAATGTGTGTAAAGGCAAACGACTTCGAGTTGAAGCCAATTACATTCAAGTGGGCGGAAAAACCATTTCCGATTTGGTAGATTTATCCATAAAACGATTAATTCCGTTTTTTACAGAATTAAAATTATCCGAATACGACACCACCGTTTCGAAACGATTATTAATTGAAATCAACAGCCGCTTGGCATTTTTAAGCAATGTAGGTTTGGATTATTTAACTTTAAATAGGAATTCGGCAACGCTATCTGGTGGCGAATCCCAACGTATTAACCTTGCCACTTCGCTAGGAAGTAGTTTGGTTGGTTCGATGTATATTTTGGACGAACCAAGTATTGGTTTGCATCCCAAAGACACCGAATTATTGATTGAAGTTCTGAAAAATCTTCGGGATTTAGGTAATACCGTTATTGTAGTGGAACACGATGAAGACATCATGAAACAAGCCGATAGGATTATTGATATTGGTCCTGAAGCAGGAACGCATGGTGGTGAATTGGTAGCCGAAGGGACATTTGAAGAAATCTTAAAATCGGATTCGTTGACCGCCAAATACCTTAATGGTGAAATGGAAATTAAAGTTCCTAGAACCCGCAGAAAATGGGGGACTTATATTGATATTCTTGGCGCTAGAGAAAACAATTTGCAAAACCTAGATGTTCGGTTTCCGTTGGAATGTTTGACCGTGATTACGGGAGTTTCTGGAAGCGGAAAAAGTACCTTGGTAAAGAAAATATTATTTCCAGCCATTCAAAAAAGATTGGAAGGCGTTAGTGAAAAAGCAGGACAATACACCGATATGCAAGGGCATTACCACAAAATTCAGCATATTGAATATGTAGATCAAAACCCAATTGGAAGAAGTTCCCGTTCCAATCCGGTGACGTATATTAAGGCGTACGATGATATTCGGGATTTGTATTCGAAAACTAAATTATCTAAAATTAGAGGATACCAACCCAAACATTTTTCTTTTAATGTGGATGGTGGCCGATGCGAAACATGCAAAGGCGATGGCTCTATCAATGTGGAAATGGTTTTCATGGCCGATGTGGAATTGCCTTGCGAAACTTGTAGCGGAAAACGATTCAAGAAAGAAATCTTAGAAGTGAATTTTGAAGGAAAAAATATCGATGATATTCTGACCATGACTTTGGATGATGCTATTTTGTTTTTTAATGAACACAAGCAGACTAAAATCACGCAGAAATTGCAACCTTTACAGGATGTTGGATTGGGTTATGTGCAATTAGGGCAATCGTCTTCTACCCTTTCGGGTGGTGAAGCACAGCGTATCAAATTGGCTTCTTTCTTAGTTAAAGGAACAACGAAAGACAAAGCGCTATTTGTATTTGATGAGCCTACAACTGGTTTGCACTTTCACGATATTAAAAAATTATTGGCTTCATTTGATGCCTTAATAGACAAAGGACATTCGATTTTGGTGGTAGAACACAATCTCGACTTAATAAAATGTGCCGATTGGATTATTGATCTTGGTCCCGAAGGTGGTGAAAATGGAGGATTACTTCTAGCCGCTGGAACTCCTGAAGATATTGTAAAGAATAAAAAATCAATTACTGGGAAGTATTTAAAGGAGAAGTTGTAAAATCCGTACTATCTGCGTTGCATAGCATCCGTTTTATCCGCGTGCCAATATTATTCGATAACTATTTTCTTAGTAATTCGTTGGCTTCCACTTTGTAAAACACCTAAATAAATCCCTTTAGACAAAGAAGAAACTGGTACTGATTCTATCAATTTGGCGTTGGTAAAAGTAACATTCAACACTTCTTTACCTTCTATATTTATTATCGAAAAAGTATAATCCGATTCGGGCAAAGAACCCAAATTGATATTCAAAGTATCTTTAATAGGATTAGGAAATAAACTAACTCCAAAATCATTAACTTTAGTAATTGCCATAGTTGCAGGATTGGCTTGTGCAAAATGCAAAGTGGCTCCTATTGTGGCTTTGGCAACATTATAATTATACACAGGATCCATATAGATTAAGAAATCGGTAGGAGTGTGTTTATGAGTAGTTTCATTTGTTTCGAAAAAACCAGTGATGATTTCGTCATTACTTTGAAAAGACATATAATCGGATGCATAAGCATACGATAGAAACGTATTCAACGGAGAATATAAAGTAACGCAATTCATCAACTCATTGGTCATCGTGGAGGATACTGCATTATTGCTTGAAGGATTGTTATTGGTATCCCGTTCACAAGTAATCGTGTTATTGGTCATTCCTGCTACACCACCAACCTCATCTAAATTAAAAACTATACGTATATCCATTTTAGGATTAGTAGCATTCACAACCGAAGAAACATAATGTTGACTTCCGAACAATCCATCTTCTTCTCCACTAAAATTAATGAATTTTATAGAATAATCGGTAGGGATATTTTGTAATAATCGAGCAGTTTCTAGAATACTAGCAACGCCACTCCCATTATCATTAGTTCCTGTACCACCAATAGAATCGTAATGCCCGCAAACAATTACAAAAGTATTTGGATGCAGTGTTCCTATTTTGGTAACAATTAAATTTTTGCAAGTTGCTGTTGAACCATTATAAGTATAAGAATCTTCTTGCATTTGGGTGGTAGTATAACCGTAACTTAAGTATTTACTTTTTAACCAATCGAGAGTACTTTGTAAGGGAGCAGTTCCACGTCGTTTCATTCCTAATCCTTCAAATTCGGTTAAACTTGTGGTGATATTAGTTTGCGAACATTGGTTCACCACATTGGCGTAGCCTTGAATAAAGGTTTGACTAAAAGAGGTACTCACTGTAAACAAAGTAAGAAGTAAGAATAATATGCTTTTGTATTTTATATTCATAATATAGGGTGCTTCGATTGGGAAAACGATTTCAAATTTATAAAATTTCAAACAATAATTTGCAGTACTTTTCTTATATTCTGGTTAAAAATTTTGATATTCTGTTATTTAACAATTTTCAATTTCTCTAAAACAGAACCAACTACATTATTCACTTCTTCTGAAATTTGTAATTTATAGTTCAAATATCCGTAGAAAATGGTAATTAATATCGATTTCAAAATAATATTAATAAGTGTAAAAAACGGAAAATCCCAAAAATAAAACAGACCAAAACAAACTACCAAAATCCCTAAAGAATGCAATGTTTTGTTCGTAAAAGGATACAAATCCATTTTTTTGACTACATAAAATAACTTGATGGTATTGTAAATCATCACCGTGATTAAGGTTGCAAATGCCGAACCTTCAATTCCATAAAGCGGAATGAAAATCATATTTAAACCAATCATCAGAAGGACCGTAAAAACTCCGAATAAAAGAACCGTTCGGTAGTGCTTAGTATTGACGATAATCGAATTATTATTTCCTAAAAGCACATCGTAAAATTTTGAAAGTCCTATCATGAATACCACCCAAATACCACCGCTGTAATCTTTCGGAATTAATTGATACATTTCTTTGATGTTTAAAAAGATAAGCATCATAATGAATCCACCGATTACTTGCAGATTGATGGCACTTTTTTTATACAAATCATTCAATTCGTCGTGCTTTCCTTCTACCATTAATTTGGCGGTAATGGGAGCTACAATTTGAGTCATTGCCCTACTTGGCGCCACAATTACCGTTGAAATAAATATCGCCACAGCATACAATGCATTCTGACCAATATCTTGATAAAGTGGAATCATGATTTTATCAAAATCGACTAACATCACTGCAACGCCACCCGAAACAATAATGAACAAGGAATATTGAACTAGATCTTTCAAGTTTTTAGGGATAACAAAACGCAAGACAGGCATTTTAATCGAAATCGCGTAGAGCTTCATTACAACCATTTGTGCAAAATAAGCCCCCGCAATACCATAAACGCAGGTTGCTTTTTCAATCCAATTAAAATGAACCGCAAAAAGCAAGACCATTACAATTAATCGAACTAAAACTTCACTGATTAAATTTCCAACCACCGATTTCATGTGGATTTTTACCCAAGCATAAAACACTTCAAAATACGCCATGAATAATCCCACTACTGGAATCAACCAGAAAAAAGGTTTTAGCGATGATGGATTTTCGGTTACCCAAACAGAAGAAATTGGATCGTAAAAAAGATAAAAACCAAGACTTAACGGAATGATAAAGGCCAAAGGCATCACCAACATAAAGGTCAGGAATTCTTCTTTTTCTTTCTCGGTTTTATAATGCGAAAAAAATCGAATTAAGGTATTTTGAACTCCAAAAGCCATAAGAGGCATCATAATATTGGCTCCGGAAAGTAGGGTTGCAACAATTCCGTAATGCAGTTTTCCTAGAAAATTGGTGTACAAAAACAAGGCATTAATAGCACCAATACCAAATCCAAAGAAAGTGATTATTGTATTTTTTATAGATTGTGATTGTACGATTCCCATATTTAGTGTTCAGTGGTCAGTAATCAGTGCTCAGTGTTCGGTGCTCAGTTATATTCAGTACTTAGTTTTTAGTTAGGATATTCACCAATTTTTCCGTCAAACTTTTTCTGGAATATTGTTGTAATCCAACAGGATAAACTTGTAATTTATTTTCTAAAAATAATTCAAAATAAGATAGAATAGTCTTTTTTAATCGGTCTTTTTCAGAATAAGTAAAGAAAACTCCGGTATTGGTAGTGGTTATGATTTCGGCAAAATCAGAATCTTTTGGACCAATAGCAATAATTGGTCTTTCGGAAACCATGTATTCAAATAATTTACCCGGAATGATGCTTTTAGTATCCTCTGAATCGATCTCTATCAACAATAATACTTGCGATTTTTTTTGGTGTACGATTGCCTCCGAATGGGAAACATATCCTAAATTATTACAATAAACATCCAATTGGTATTTCGAAATGCTTTCTAGAATTTCCTGACTGATTTTCCCGATTAATTTTAATTGGAATTTCGCTGCGAATATTTCATTTTCGGATATCAATTCCTGCAAAACTTCCCATAAAATATTTGGGTTTCTATCGGATAAAAAAGATCCAATGTGCGCCATTGTAAACTTCTCATCCAAAGTTTGTCTCGGAATATTTTCTATATCATAACCATTAGTAATTACTTCAATTGGCTTGTTGGTAAGTGCTTGAAATTCGGTTTTGGTTGTTTTGCTGGTAACAATAATTGTATCAGCAGTATTGAGTACTTTGCTTTCTAAAAACTTGTGTTTTTTATCGGCACACGAAGACAATTTCAATGCTTTATGGTAGCCAATAGTCGTCCAAGGATCGCGGAAATCGGCAAACCATTTTACATCCAATTCTTCTTTTAATTTTAAGCCAATTAAATGCAACGAATGTGGTGGTCCCGAAGTAACTATGGTATCAATATTGTTTTCTTGAATGTATTTTTTTAAATAAGTAACCGAAGGATTTACCCAATATTTTCGGGCATCTGGAATGAATAAATTTCCTCTAACCCAAAGCAAAATTTTCTCTAAAAAAGATTGTTTTTTGACTGCAGTAATAATTCCGGAACTAATTTTTTGGGTTTGTTTTTTAGAAAATATTCCAGCCAATTGGTACGGTTCAAAAATCTTGTTTTTAAGAATAATTGCTTTATCAGAAACCTCTTTAAGCAACCCTTCATCTACAATTGGATACGTGGGATTTTCGGGAACATAAACTACAGGTTGCACTCCGAAATCGGGTAAATACTTAACAAACTTTAACCATCGTTGCACGCCTGGTCCTCCTGCTGGTGGCCAATAATAAGTGATGATTAGGAGTTTTTTTGGTTCGGTTTTCAAATTTAAGAATTAGAATTTTTATTGATTTTTTCTAACTCTTCAATATCCAATTGATCTTTTGGTCTGTTAGATGCTTTTTTGGCAATAATTAAATTATCATAATCTAAAAAGTAAACTGGAACACCATTAATTTCAGTAACGTATGCTTTTTCTAGAAGTTCTTGAAAATT
>CANFHX010000004.1 GCA_947446865.1 Flavobacteriaceae bacterium
AATTTCACCAGCTTCTTTTGTAGCTTGACGTTGTGCATCATTAAAGTAAGCAGGAACAGTAATAACTGCTTCCGTAACTGTTTGACCTAAATAGTCTTCAGCAGTTTTTTTCATTTTTTGAAGTGTCATAGCTGACAATTCTTGTGCAGTGTATAAACGACCATCAATATCCACACGTGGTGTATTGTTGTCTCCTTTTACTACAGAGTAAGAAACTCTTTTTGCCTCAGCTGAAACTTCAGAAAAAGAATGACCCATAAAACGTTTGATAGAAGCAATAGTCTTAGTTGGATTAGTTACCGCTTGTCTCTTAGCAGGATCACCTACTTTAATTTCTCCACCTTCTACAAAAGCGATGATAGATGGTGTTGTTCTTTTTCCTTCAGCATTAGGGATAACTACTGCTTCATTACCTTCCATTACAGAAACACAAGAGTTTGTTGTACCTAAATCAATTCCGATTATTTTACCCATTTTTATTTATATTTAATTATATTGAATACTTATTTGATAAACTCGAGTTGCAATAATCAATCTTTGTGCCAATAGAAAAAAAATGGGGAATTGTCAGTTTTTGTTAAAATTGGCGTAAATAGATATGACAACATGACACAAATGCCACTGAAATAAGGTTTTTGTTTATCAAATTCGCAATTAAAGACGCATTAAAACTCTGTTTTTTGAGTTATTCGATTATATTTGTGCTTCAAACTAAACTTTTCTTATGGAAGAATGTATCTCGATTTTTGACATGCTAAAAATTGGCGTGGGCCCATCAAGTTCGCATACTCTTGGACCTTGGCGTGCTGCCGAACGTTTTCTAGCAGAACTTCGAGAGGCAAATAAATTGGAAATGGTTCATTTTATTAAAGTCGATTTATATGGGTCTCTTTCATTAACTGGAACGGGACATGCTACCGATTTGGCAGTAATGCTAGGTTTGAGCGGTCAAGATCCAGAATATATTCTGGTGGAAAATATTGCTAAAATTATAAAAGAAATTAAAGATACTAATATTCTGCTTTTAGGAAACATATTTGAAATTCCTTTTTATATAGAAGAAGATATTAAATTCAATAAAAATTTCTTGCCGTTTCATGCCAACGGAATGACATTTACTGCTTCCTTTTTTGACAACACCGAATATTCCTCCACCTTCTACTCTATTGGTGGTGGATTTGTAGTGAAAGAAGAACGTGTAAATGCCCAAAAGAAACATGCCATAAAATGTGCTTTCCCCTATCCTATTCAAAATGCAAAGGAATTATTGGAATATTGCACTACCCAGAATAGATCTATTTCAGAAGTAGTTTACGAAAATGAAAAATCGATGCGTTCGGAAGAAGTTATTCACACCGAATTAATGCGCATCTGGGATACCATGCTCGAATGTATGTATATAGGTTGTCATAGCGAAGGCATACTTCCTGGCGGATTAAACGTGCGCAGAAGAGCATTTGATATGCATCAAAATTTAATTGGATTATCTAATTATTCCAATCCGCAAGAATGGATGGAATGTATTCGAAAAACCGAAGTGAAATTCCGTCAAATACTAAAATGGGTTTCGTGCTTTGCCTTGGCAGTTAACGAAGTAAATGCTGCTTTAGGACGAGTGGTTACAGCACCAACCAACGGAAGTGCTGGAGTTATTCCTGCAGTACTGATGTATTATTTGGTTATTGAAAACCACCAAGCCGGTGAAAAAGAAATCAAACAATTTTTAATGGTTGCGGGAGAAATTGGAAGTATCTTCAAAAAAGGATCTACTATTTCAGCAGCAATGGGTGGTTGTCAGGCAGAAATTGGCGTTTCGTCGGCAATGGCAGCAGCAGCACTTTGTGAATTAATGGGTGGCACACCTGCTCAAGTGCAAATGGCAGCCGAAATTGCTATGGAACACCACCTCGGATTGACCTGTGACCCTATTGGTGGATTGGTTCAAATTCCGTGTATAGAACGAAATACAATGGGCGCAATTAAGGCCATTAATGCCGCAGAATTAGCCCTAGAAACCGATGCTAAAAATGCAAAAGTTCCATTGGATAAAGTAATTGATACCATGTGGCAAACAGCTAAAGACATGAATTCGAAATACAAAGAAACTTCGGAAGGTGGTTTGGCTGTAGCTGTTAATTTAGCCGATTGTTAATCACTCATGTTTCAGAAAAAACGCATTTCGTATTTCCTTATTATATTAATGGTACTCTTTTTGGGAATAGTATCCCGAAAAATTAATGGCATTCCAACCTTTATTGGAGATACCTTATATGCCGTAATGGTTTACTTTGGAATGCGATTTTTGTTTCTTTCATTATCTCCAATAAAATCTATTTTACTCGCTTTGCTTTTTTGCTATTGCATTGAATTCCAACAACTATATCGAGCCGATTGGATTTTGAATATCCGAAATACTACCTTAGGACATTATGTTCTTGGTCAAGGATTTCTCTGGAGTGATTTAGGATTTTATACACTTGGAGTTGCAGTTGCTTATGTAATGGATAGTTTTTTATTTAAAACTCATAACTCCAACTAATAGTTCCGAAAAAATTAGACGTAACTGCAGTTTGATTTCTTAAAAAAACGGCTTCTTTAGAATTGAAATACCTTGCTTCAGTTCTTATTTTCATTTTAGAATTTGGTAAATAATCAAAATTAAGTGACGTTCCAAACGTTTTAAATTCCTTGGTACTTGCTATCATTACATTTTTTACATCCTGATAATACTCGCCTCTTAAGGACGTTTGCCATTTGGAATTTATGGTATATTGGGTTATAACTACAGGACTAAACCAATTAGAATATGATTTGCCTTCTAAGTTTTTTTGTAATCCGAAATCAAATCCAGCAATAGTCCGGAATTTATTTTTCCATTTAAAATCGTAATATAAATTGCTGAAATATCGAGTTCGTAAATCGGTAACTATTGGTTCGTCTCCAATAAAAACACTCCAATTTAAAGTAGCATTATCCGAAGGTTTGTAGGCTATTTGAGAACCAAAACTTGGCAATGCTTTTTTGTTTGGCTTGTTAATGCGTTGCCATCCGTTGGTTAACAAACCCGAAAAACTCCATTTTGCAGACGGTGTGTAATTATATTTTACACCAGTCATAAAATAGGGCGAATTTTCAGCCAAGATAGAACGTGTAAGTGTTAAATTGGAAGCCGTAGTTGCCGATTCAAAACCAATGTAACTAGGCATGATTCCTGCTTCTAAAGTTTGTTTCTTAGAGGTATCCAAATACAATCCTAAATAGGCTTCGCTAATGTATTTCATTTTTTCATTAGCGTAATTATCATCGACATAAGTACCCGAATGTAAAGCAAAACTTCCGTATCCATTTTCAAATGCAAACTTCGCACGAAGCAATCCAATATTTAGATTGCCTTCATTTTGACGGTTATGGTTGTACATAAATGACAACTTTTTTTCAGCGTTGGAATTTTGAAAATCATTGGAATAATACGTTTCCAAAAAACCAGAAAAGGTAATTTTTACTTCTTTATTTTCCTGAGAAAAAAGACAGGAAGTACTACTTAAAAATAGAATCAAATAAAAACAATTAAACATCATTGCAATTGAATTTTATACAGGGATAATAAATTATCTCCAAAATTAATGTTGGCAAATTTACCCATTTTTTCTATGTAACGGAACATTTAAAGTTGGTGAATAAACCATTGGATATTCTTCAATTTTTACATCACTTTTATCTAATCCGAATGCTTTTTCATCGGATAATGATAATTTTTTTAACCAGAAATATGTAGTTAACATCCATCCTTCTTTGAATGCAAATTCATTTTCAACAGAAATAAATTTTTCAATAATTACAAATTTAAAATCGGGTTCGTTGTTATATTTTGTAGAGCCATCTGGTCGAATGTGTAAGTTTAGTTCTTTTCTATCCACCAATTCTTGTACAATTTTTTTGAAATACAGTTCAACTTTAGGTTGGATACGGAAACCAACATTTAAAACCACTTTAATTACTTTATCGTCTAACAATTCAATAACTTCATAGTTTAATGCAAAAGGATCGTTGGTTCTATTGATATGTAAAAACCAATAAACATCGGCTCTTTTTGGTTTTTTTGCAAAAATAGATTTAATGATTTTCTCTTCAATTTCATACGTTTTATCTGCTTTAGATAAATAAATTAAATGGGTAGCATATTTTGGAATGCTATCGTCTTCACTTAATTCATTTAATATTGGAGTTTGCTCTTTTAGATTAGTAAATCTTAAAAAAGTATTATTAATTTTTCTGGAATAATACCAAACGTACATTACCATAAAAATGAACAATTCAAAGAACAAGAACATCCATCTTTGTTTGATTTTAGAAACATTTGCTATGAAAAAAGAGATTTCAATAATTGCAAAAACTACTAAAATTAAAGTTACTAAAGACAATCTAACTTTTTTAACATATACCAAATAATATCCTAGTAAAACGGTGGTCATCATCATGGCTACAGTAATTGAAAAACCATAGGCAGCCTCCATATTAGTAGAGTTTTTGAAATACAAAATCATTAAGATACAACCAAACCAAAGTATATTATTAATAGACGGAATATAGATTTGTCCTTTTAAATTGGTTGGATTTTTAAGGGTTACTCTTGGCCAAAAATTCAAGGAAATAGCCTCGTTTATTAAAGTAAACGAACCACTAATTAAGGCCTGAGAAGCAATAATAGTTGCAAATGTTGCAATGAATACTCCGGGTAATAAAAACCAATGGGGCATGATGGCATAAAATGGATTTCTGCCAGAAAGTAGTTCCCCTTGATGCGCCATTAACCAAGCAGATTGTCCTAAATAACTAGCCACAAGACTTATCTTTACAAAAATCCAAGTCAATCGAATATTCTCTTTTCCGCAATGTCCTAGATCAGAATATAATGCTTCTGCTCCTGTAGTACATAAAAAAACTGCACCAAGTAACCAAAAACCTTTTGGATATTGTGTAAGTAATTCATAAGCATAAATTGGATTTAATGCTTTAATAATCATTGGATGGTGCAAGATTTGCGAAACTCCCAAAATCAATAACATAGTAAACCAAATAAACATGGCTGGACCAAAAATTGAACCAACTTTTTGGGTTCCGAAGCGTTGAAAAATAAACAATAAGGATATTATTACCACCACAATTGGAATTGTTGGAATATTCGGAATAACATCGCCAAGTCCTTCTACTGCTGATGCAACAGAAATTGGTGGCGTAATAATTCCATCGGCTAAAAGAGTGGTTGCACCAAGAATGGTTGGGATAACTAATTTGCCTTTTCCGAAGCGTTTTACTAAGGCATAAAGCGAAAACACACCACCTTCACCATGGTTATCTGCTGAAAGTGTAAGAATTATATACTTTAAAGTTGTTTGAAAAGTAAGAGTCCAAAACACACAAGAAACGCCAACATAAACTAATAGTTCTGTTATTTGTTTGGTTCCAATGATTGCTTTCATAACATATAACGGACTGGTTCCGATATCTCCATAAATAATTCCGAGTGCCACTAAAAGTGTTACTGCTGTAATTTTATGTTTTGTTGTTTGATTCATTATTTTAATTTTTAAAAATTAGACAAAGACCCACTTATTGCTCTGTTTTTTCACATGCAATGCAATTCAATTTATAATTCGTAATTCATAATTCGTAATTTTATGAAGTATTAAACCTATAGCCTACCCCCGATTCGGTAAGGATAAATTTTGGTCGATTGGGGTCTTCCTCAATTTTTTTTCGAAGTTGTGCTACAAAAACCCGTAAGTATTGGGTTTGTTCGGAATAACTTTGTCCCCAAATTTCTTTAAGGATGTATTGATGGGTTAAAACTCTACCATCATTTTTTACTAGAAGCGTAAGTAGATTATACTCAGTGGCAGTAAACTTGACAATCTCCTCTTTTACTTTAACAACTCTGGAAGCAAAATCTATCATTATATTTCCAAAATTCAGGATTGATTCATTGGTATTACTAGATTTACTTCGTAACGCAGTTCTAATTCTTGCTAATAATTCTTGAGTTCTAAAAGGTTTTGTTAGATAATCATTAGCTCCATTATCTAAAGCTTTTACAATTTCTTCTTCGGCACTTTTAACCGTTAAAATAATTATCGGATTGTGGTACCATTCTCGCAATTTAACTAAAACATCTTGCCCATCCTGATCTGGCAAACCTAAATCTAACAGAATTAAATCGGGTTGGTAACTTGCTGCAGCTGTAATTCCGTCTTTTCCATTAACAGCAAAATGAACTTTATAGTCATTCGCTTCCAAAGAAATTTCTAATAATTTTCTTATTTGAGCTTCATCATCAATTACCAATATGGAATAACCGTTACTCATTTTGCAAGGAATTAATAGGTAAACAATCTACATTAAATTCTAAGGTAAAAATAGCTCCGCCATCTTCAGCATTTTTTAAAGAAATAGTTCCGTTTTGAGTTTCTACAAAACCTTTTACTATAGATAATCCAAGTCCAGTTCCACCAGTTTTAGAATCTTTAAATCTATGAAATTTATCAAATGCTCTATCAATTTCATCTACCGGAAATCCATAACCATTATCAGAAATAGTGATGATGCACTTTTTTATCAAATCAATATGCATATCAAAATCAACATCTACGTCATATTTAACATTGATTTCAATCGTTGCTCCTTTGGGAGTATGCTGGGAACAATTGTAAATTAAATTATAAATAATTTGTTCCATCAAACCATAATCTAATTTAAATAGAGGCAAATTATCATTAATTAAATAAACAATTTTATGGTCTTTAGTTTCTTCCGATAAGCGATTGCAAACATTATAGACAATCTCTTTAACATCACACCAGTCTAATTTTGGATGAATATAACCCGATTCTAAACGAGACATATTTAACAAGTTCTCTACTTGATAATTTAATTTCATGGATGCTTTTTCAATCTCATTAAACAAATTTTGTTGTTTTTCGATAGATAAATTTACATTTTTTTGCTGTAAAGTATCAATAGAACCAACAATTGCTGCTATTGGAGTTCGCAATTCATGTGATAGCGAATCTAATAATGTATTGTATAATCTCATTGTACTTGCTCTAGTTTCTTTAATGTGAATGGCACGTTGCATTCTTCGAAACTTATTGGTTAACACAGCATTAATTAATGCTATTATGAAAAACATTATTAATAAAAATGCGTCTTCGGCATTATCAATATGAAGGGTGTAATAGGGTTTTATAAATAAAAAATCCAATGCCAAAGCACTTAATATGGCTGCCAATAAAACCGATTTAATTTCTAGAAAAATGGCTAATAAAGAAACCAAAAGCAAAAGGATATATCCTACAATTTTATAATCGATAGAATCTCTAACTATAAGACATAACAAAGATACAATCACCACCGAGAGTATACTGATTAAGTAAGGTTTAGAAGGACTCTTGTGAAATAACTTTTCCATTGTTATTATTTTTGACAAAGTTACGGTGGAACTTGTTAGTTAAAAATAATAATAGATATAGAAAGTATAAAGATTTTATAAAGATTTTTTTTTCTACTATTAACACAACTAAACAAATAGGTTTTACTACTTTTACATCCTAAATTTAATATCAGAAATTTAATATCTAATATTCCATTATTCCATGTCAGTAGCAAAAAAAGATTACAAAAGAATTACTACCAAGTCCTTAATTGAAATGAAAGCCAACGGAGAAAAAATCTCTATGTTAACGGCTTACGATTATACTATGGCTAAAATTGTTGACACCGCAGGGGTTGATGTTATTTTGGTAGGAGATTCTGCCAGTAATGTTATGGCTGGTTATGAAACTACTTTGCCTATTACTTTAGATCACATGATTTATCACGCATCTTCAGTAGTTAGAGCAGTGCATAGAGCCTTAGTAGTAGTGGATTTACCTTTTGGAAGCTACCAATCGGACCCCAAAGAAGCGCTACGTTCTTCTATTCGAATTATGAAAGAAAGTGGAGGTCACGCAGTAAAACTAGAAGGTGGAAGCGAAATTAAAGATTCTATCAAGAAAATATTAAATGCTGGAATTCCTGTAATGGGACATTTAGGGTTAACGCCACAATCTATTTATAAATTTGGAAGTTATACCGTTCGTGCTAAAGAAGATGCCGAAGCAGAAAAACTTATAGAAGATGCTAAATTATTAGAAAAACTAGGTTGTTTTTCTTTGGTTTTAGAAAAAATCCCTGCTCATTTAGCCGAAAAAGTAGCCAAAAGTATCTCTATTCCCGTAATCGGAATTGGTGCTGGTGGTGGTGTTGACGGTCAAGTTTTAGTGATTCACGATATGTTAGGGATGAACAACGAATTTAGTCCACGTTTTTTAAGAAGATATTTAAATCTTTACGAACAAATGACTGCTGCCATTGGTAATTATGTTGCTGATGTGAAAAGCAAAGATTTCCCGAATGCTAATGAGCAGTATTAATTAGTATTCAGTGATCAGTGGTCGGTGGTCAGTAATCAGAAGAGCAAGTAAATACTTCAGTAGAGCAAAGCAAAAGTTCAATAGAGCATAAATAGTTTATTTTGGCAGAAAAAATAATATCTACAAAATCCAACCTTCAAGTACTTCACGAAGACAATCATATTATTGTGATTAATAAGCGTGTAGGCGATATTGTGCAAGGGGATAAAACTGGTGACAAGCCTCTTTCGGAAGTTGTAAAAGAGTTTATTAAAGAAAAATACAATAAGCCAGGGGAAGTATTCTTAGGTGTAGTACATAGATTGGATCGACCTACAACCGGAATAGTAGTTTTTGCTAAAACAAGTAAAGCATTAACTAGGTTGAACGAACTTTTCAGCAATCGCGAAACCCATAAAACCTATTGGGCTGTGGTGAAAAATAAACCACCTAAAAACGAAGATAATTTGGTTCATTTTATCAAAAGAAATGAAAAAAACAACACTTCCAAAGCACATCTTAAAGAAGTTCCCGATAGTAAAAAAGCCTCTTTAGATTATAAGATCATAAAAGAATTAAACAACTACTTTACTTTAGAAATAAATCTTCACACCGGAAGGCACCATCAAATTAGAGCACAATTATCCATTATAGGTTGCCCAATAAAAGGCGATTTGAAATATGGTTTTGATAGAAGTAATCCCGATGGAGGTATTCATTTACATGCTCGAAAATTAGTTTTTATTCATCCCGTTTCTAAGGAAGAACTAACCATCCTCGCTCCTACTCCAGAGGATGTAATTTGGAATGCCGTATAAAATAATATTCTCCGGTTTAAAATAAATTTAACACTATAAAAAATACAAATAACACGTTTGAGTTTATTTACAAATAAAAAAGTTTGCTGTTAATAATAGTAAAAGCGAGTAGTTTTTTTTAAAAAAACAATAATTTATACTTTTAGACTATTCATTAACAATAAAAATTGTATTATTGTAGTATTAATAAATCGAAAAATGAAACTATTAAAATCTCTATTCGCTATTGCATTATTTATGGCAATCAATACTATTTCTGCTCAATCTGTTACCGATAAATGGAAACAATTAGGGAATTTTCACGAATTGATGTCTAATTCTTTTAAACCTTCAGAGGAAGGAGATTTCAAACCAATAAAACTCAATTCTCAGGAATTAGTTACCAAAGTAGACGCTTTAGACATTACTACAATACCACAAGAATTAAGATCTCCAAGATTAGAATCTGTTCTTACAGTATTGAAAAGCCATACTAAATCACTTAACGAATTAGTAAAATCCAAAGCCCCTGATGCAGAAATAATGAGGGAATTTGAAAATGTTCACGACATCTACAACAGGGTTGTTTATGTATGTGAGCAACCAAAAAAATAAGTATCCAACCTAGCCGAAAGCTAGGTTTTTTTTATTCTACTCTTTGATTTGATTTTGTATTCTTACCTTTGCAAAAAATACTACATGTCAAATATATATTTAGGCTATCATTTTACCATTTTACCCAAAGAATCGGGATCGGAAATTCTAATTGCTGAATTGGGTGAAAAAGCCTTTGAAAGCTTTATTGAAACCGATTTAGGAATTGTGGCTTACATCCAAAAAGACCTTTGTACTGATGATGTATTAGATGATATCCATATATTATCTTCTCTAGAATTTACTATTACCCATACCATAGAAGAAATAGCACCCGTGAACTGGAATGAAGAATGGGAAAAGAATTTTGAGCCTATTGATGTAGATGGAAAATGCCATGTTCGCGCTCCGTTCCATCCAAAAACAGAAGCCGAATTTGATATTGTTATTGAACCTAAAATGAGTTTCGGAACGGGACACCACGAAACAACTCACATGATGATTCAACATTTATTAGAAACAGATGTAACCAGATTGAAAACTCTTGATATGGGCTGCGGAACTGCAATTCTTGCAATTCTTGCCGAAATGAAAGGTGCCAAACCTATAGACGCTATTGACATTGACAACTGGTGTTATTTGAATTCGATTGAAAATGCCGAACGCAATTACTGCAATGAAATTACCGTTTATGAAGGGGAAGCCGCAATGCTAAAAGGGAAAAGTTACGATTTAATCATTGCCAACATCAACCGAAATATTTTATTAAACGATATGCAAGCCTATGTAGATTGTTTAAACAAAGGCGGAATCCTTTTATTGAGTGGATTTTACAACCAGGACATCCCAGTTATTGACGCTTCTTGCACCGAAAAAGGATTGACTTATGTTAAAAAATTCGAACGAAACAATTGGGTTTCTTTGAAATATTTAAATTAGTAGTTATTCTCTATATTTGAAAAATTATGAGTACCATTGAAAAAGTTCAAGAAGAGGTTTTAGTAAAAGATCGATTAGGCATCAACCATGAAATTGTGCTTTATAATGACGATGTCAATACGTTTGATCATGTTATTGATACTTTGATTAAAGTTTGTAAACACACTTCCGAACAAGCCGAACAATGTGCCATTTTAGTGCATTACAAAGGAAGATGCACGGTAAAAACAGGTTCGTTTGACGAACTAAAACCACTCTGCACCCAATTACTAGAAGCAGGATTAAGTGCTGAGATAGAATAAAAAATACCCCAAATACTAATTTAGTTTTTGGGGTATTTCATTTAATTATTAATTCATTCTTCCGATAGCGCAACTTACAAACGATTTTGCTTTAGTGCCAAAAGGATTTTTTTCTCCTACTTCGGGGTATCCATTGGCTTTCAAGGTTTCTTTCACTTCATGTAGAGCCAAATCGTCTTGATAATCAAAGGTAACCGAATCGTTTTCTACATCCACCATTACTCCAGAAACGTTAGCCAAATCACTCACCTTCGTAGTAATCGTATTAGCACAACCATTACATTTCAAATTTTGTATATACAGAGTTGTTGTCATAATTATTTATTTTAGATAAACAAAATTAAACAAATAACATCTTATTTTGTGTAACATAAGTCACATAAAGCCAAATTAGTGTGGTAATTTATCTTTAAAATAACCATAGATAAAAGTTCCGAATAAGGCTCCAAATAATACAAAACCTATAGTCATAAATCCGGCGCCAATTAAAATAAAAATTGGTCCCGGACATGACCCAACCAATGCCCAACCTAGTCCGAAAATTAAACCACCTATCCAATATCGGAATGTACCCCTTTCTTTACCCAAAATTTCAATAGGCAATCCTTTAATATCTTTAACTTTTAAACGTTTAATTATTTGAATTCCAACAACTCCCGTAGCAATTGCTGTCATGATTATTCCGTACATGTGGAACGAATCAAACTGAAACATTTCATAAATTCGATACCAAGAAACGGCTTCTGTTTTGGTTAAAACTACTCCAAATACAAATCCTACCAATAAATATTTTATTAAATTCATTTTGTCTTTTTTAAAAAATTAATGGGAAAATAAAGTTTACCATAATCAAACCTCCAATAAAAAATCCTACCACTGCTTTTAAAGAAGGTAATTGAAAATTACTCAAACCCGATATGGCATGACCTGAGGTGCATCCCCCAGCATATCGCGAGCCAAATCCAATAAGAAATCCTCCGAAAACCAATAGAAAAATCTTTTTTGGAGAATGAAAAACATCCGATCCAAAAATAGCATCCGGAATTAATTTACCATTTGGTGCGTCAATTCCTAATTTTTGTAATTTCAAAATAGTGTCTGGATTTATAGAAACATTTGTAGCATTGGATAAAAAATGGGTTGCAAAATAGCCGCCCATCATCGCGCCAGTAACCACAACTAAATTCCATCGTTGCGATTTCCAGTCCCAATTAAAAAAAGAAACTCGTTTGCCAATTCCGGTTAACGAACACAAACTTCGGAGATTGGTTGACATTCCAAAAGTTTTTCCAAAATATATTAAGCACAACATTACCATTCCGATTAGGAAACCAGAAATAGACCAATGCCAGGTTTGCGATAAGAAATTCATTTCGTATTATTTTTTTACAAAAATAGAGAGAGTGGTTTGATTTTTGATAATTAATTAACATATTTGAATAAAAATAATTTAGTTTATTAATATGAAAACCTTTCAACTACTACTTTTAGTACTATTCACAGCTTTTTTTACCTCTTGCGGAAGCGTAAAATCGACCCTTCAAAATGTAGATAATAACGCCATAAAACCTCCTGTGAGAAGTAATCAATTTATGATTGCCGAATATGCATCAGATGGAAAATATGGTTATGATAAAGACTATCCCATCAATCTAGGATTTGAAAATGAGAAATATTCCCCTAAGAATATTGTTTATTTTTTCAATGCTTTGGAAGGTCCTAAAGGCGAGAAAATTACTTACACTAAAATAGATAACTGTTGTCCATTCCCTTCCAAAAGAAGCGTAATGGGGGCTGGAACCTTGGAAGTTTATATAATTACTATGGAAGGAAACGATACAAAATTCAATTTGTATTTAAATATTTATGAAAAAGGGAAAGTACTTTGCCCAAAAGGTTTAAAAATAAAAAAATACATTCAAGAATAACTTTTAATTAACACAGAGAAACCTTCTAAATAGAACTTTTAGAAGGTTTTTTCTTATTATCTTTGCAAAAATTTTCAACACATGAATTTAACACATATTCCTCAAATAAAGCATACCGAAAGTGGTAACTTCTTCCTTCTGGCAGGACCTTGCGCCATTGAAGGTGAAGAAATGGCTTTTCGTATAGCGGAAAAATTAATGACTATTACCGACAAATTGGAAATTCCATTTGTTTTTAAAGGTTCTTTCAAAAAAGCGAATCGTTCTAGAATTGATAGTTTTTCTGGAATTGGAGATGAAAAAGCATTGAAAATTTTGAGAAAAATTTCCGAAACTTTTCATGTCCCAACTGTTACCGATATTCATACTAATGAAGATGCTGTTATGGCTGCCGAATATGTAGACGTTCTTCAAATTCCTGCTTTTTTAGTGCGCCAAACGGATTTAGTGGTTGCTGCTGCAAATACTGGAAAAACGGTGAATCTGAAAAAAGGACAATTTATGAGTCCGGAAAGTATGAAACATGCCGTTCAAAAAGTGTTGGACTGCCATAATGAAAACGTGATGGTAACCGACAGAGGTACCATGTTTGGATACCAAGATATGATTGTGGATTATAGAGGAATTCCAACCATGCAACAATATGCCACCACGGTTCTAGATGTTACCCATTCGTTACAACAACCCAACCAAACTATTGGTGTTACCGGTGGAAGACCCGATATGATTGAAACCGTTGCCAAAGCCGGAATTGCTGTTGGTGTAGATGGAATCTTTATTGAAACCCATTTTGATCCTGCAAATGCAAAAAGCGATGGTGCAAATATGTTACACCTGGACTATTTTGAAGATTTAATGACCAAATTGGTGGCCATCAGAAAAACTATAAATCAATTTTAATTTTATTACCATGTTTCCAAAATTAAGAATTCTTTCCGTACTATTTTTAGGAGTTTTAGTTTCAAATGTATCTGCACAAGAAACTCCAAATCCTGTTAAATACACTGCACATAATAAAGGAAAATTTTACTTTTTTTGGGGAGGCAATAGAGATAGTTATACCAAATCGGACATTCATTTTAAAGGAGATAATTATGATTTTACAGTTGCCAATGCTATTGCAGACGACAAACCAAAAGGTTGGCATGTAGATTATGTTAACCCAAGTAGAATGACTATCCCGCAAACGAACTTCCGTATGGGGTATTTTATCAACGACCATTATAATATTTCTCTTGGTTTAGACCACATGAAATATGTTATGCGACAAGATCAAATAGCAAATGTAACTGGAAATATAAATCTTCCATCAAGTGATGCAGGATCTATGTACAATGGGGTTTATAATAACACTCCCGTGAATTTTTTAACTAATTACATTGATTATGACCACGGAACACCTTTCCCATTTTTAACATTTGAGCACACTGATGGTTTAAATTATATTAATACTGAAATTTCTAGAGTAGATGATTTTTCTAAAATTTTTGGAATTACAAATACGGACGTTTTTCAAGTGAATTTAACAGAAGGAGTTGGTGGAGGTTTTTTATTTCCTAAAACAAATGCTCAAATATTAGGATACAAAAGACACGATGATTTTCATGTTTCTGGTTATGGTGTTTCAGCAAAAGTGGGATTAAACCTAACTTTTTTCAAACATTATTTTATTCAAGGAGAATTAAAAGGTGGGTATATAAATATGCCAGATATTAGAACAACTGCTGTCACAAATGATACGGCTAGTCAACATTTCATGTTCTTAGAAAGAGTCATTTCTTTTGGTGGAATTTTCATCATTTAGATTTATAATAGTTAAACATAAATAGAGACTTTACGGTCTCTTTTTATGTTTAATACTTTATTCTTAATTTTAATTTTCCTAATTATACTTATCAAATAAATACATCAAGGAAGCCATTGTTGCGGCTCCGAGTTCTAATTCGCGTTTGTTTACGGCATCAAATTTATCATTCGCGGCATGATGGTAATCAAAGTAACGTTGCGAATCGGGATGCAATCCAACCTTCACAATATTTTCCGATTGAATCGGTTCCACATCGGTTCCCGAATGGCCTTTTTCAAAAATATGAATCAAATACGGTTCGAATAAATTCTTCCAACCTGCAATTTTAGTAAAGTTCACTTCATCTGAATCTATAGAAAATCCTCTTGGTGAAAATCCTCCCGAATCGCTTTCCATGGCAAAAATGTGATTTTCTTTATTTTTAGTGGCTTCTTCTCCATATTTAGTTCCGCCTTTCACTCCGTTTTCTTCATTCATAAATAGCACTCCTCGAATCGTATTTTTAGGATGGTAATCCAATTTTTTAAACAATTCCAAAACGGCCATACTTTGCACACAACCTGCACCATCATCTTGCGAGCCATCGCCTAAATCCCAAGAATCCAAGTGGCCTCCAACTACCATAATTCGCTCCGGATGTTCCGAACCTTTAATTTCACCAATAACATTATACGATTTTACGTCGGCAAAACTTTGACACGATTGTTTGAAATATAAGGAAAGGTTGGAATTTGTTTTCAGAAGTTTGCTTAAAGCCTCTGCCCCATTGGTAGAAATGGCTGCAGCAGGAATTCTTTTTTCTATAGGAGTATCTTTGTAATTGGTCATTCCGGTATGCGGTAAATCGTCTAAACGAAGATTCATCGAACGCACAATTACTCCAACAGCACCCAATTCTCCAGCTTCTCTTGCACCCGAAGATCGTTGGTCTACGCAACTACCGTATGCGTGAAACGTTTCAATAAATTCGGGATTCATTGGTCGGTTAAAGAAAATAATTTTGCCTTTCACTTTTTCAGCACCTAAGGCTTTTAATTCTTCTATACTTTTCACTTCCAGAATTGAAGCGTTCAAACCATTTTTAGGCGTAGCAACCGATAAGCCCAAAGCACAAATTGGAAACGTGATTTTATTTTTCCCATCGGTAACATAAGCCACTTCTTTTTCACCTCGCACCCATTTTGGCACCATCACTTCTTGTAAATAGACTTTATCCAAACCAAGAGTTTCCATTTGTTGCTTGGTGTACAAAACTCCTTTTTCGGCACCAGCTGAGCCCGATAATCGTTGTCCTACTTTATTAGACAAATCGTCTAACCAACCATAGCAATGACTTTCGGTTAATGCCGATTTGTAAATTTGTTTCAACATGGCTTCGTCGGCATTTTGCGAGAAGCATAAAGTAGATTGAAGAAGTACTATAAACAGGGCTTTTTTCATGGTGCGTATAATTTGCATCAAAAATAAATTAAAAAACTTTCAATTTTACATAAATTCTAAATGTATAAAAATAAACTCCGAAAGAAATTACTATTTCAATCGGAGTTTTGTTTTTAAAAAAGTTCACTGAACACTAATTACTGATCACTGAATACTGAACACTATTAATGCCCCCCACTAATTTTTTTATCAAAATCAATTCCTTGACTTTTTAATATCGAACTTACTTTCCAACCATAAAATGCTAGATAAGCAAAGCAAAGAACTCCCACTATATAACTATATTGAATTCCTATTGAATCGGCAACGGTTCCTTGCAACCAACTTACAATTCCACCACCCATAATCATCATAATCAAGAAACTACTTCCTTGGCTAGTGTGTTTTCCCAAGCCACTTACTGCCAAAGTAAAAATACATGGCCATAACGTACTACAGAACAAACCAACGCTAATAAAAGCATATACCGAAACCATTCCGCTAGTTGCCATACCAACAAATAAAGAGATAATTCCCAATGCAGAGAATATTAACAACATTCGTGCAGGATTTCCTTTACTTGCAATATCTGCAGCAATTAACACTAAAATGATTACAGCATAAATATAGAAAGGTGCTAAATCGTGTTTTGCAATAGCATTAACTACTAAGAAAACACCAAAAGCCAAATACGGTGCTACAAATCGCAATATTTTTTGCAAATCCATTTTATCGGTAAAGGCTTCTACCGCTCCAGTCCATCGACCAATCATCAAACTTGCCCAATATAAAGAAACATACGGAGCAATATCTTTAGTTAAAAACCCAAGACTTTTTTCCATATAAGCAGGTAAATTACTTGCTGTAGAAACTTCTACCCCTACATAAATAAAAATAGCAATCATACCCAAAATTAATTGTGGGTATTTCAAAGCCGAACTTCTAGAGTTTTTTTCATCATCAACAGATTCTACAATAGTTGCAGGATGTTCTGGCAAAGAAGACATTTTAAGTAATATTGCTACTAGTAAAAAGGCAACTCCTAATATTAAATACGGAATTTTCACGCTTTCAATACTCATTTCGGTATTTCCTGAAGCAGCCGATCCAAAAATGGCAAAACTCACAATTAATGGTCCGATGGTAGTTCCAAGATTATTAATTCCTCCTGCTAAAGTCAATCGTTGCGATCCTGTAGTTATTGGTCCTAAAGCAATTGCTAACGGGTTGGCAACTGTTTGTTGTAACGAAAACCCTAAGGCAACGGTAAACAAACCAGATAACATTAAAGGAAACGAATGCATATTTGCCGCTGGATAAAACAATAAAGTTCCTAAAGCAGAAATGGTTAATCCTAATGCCAATCCGTTTTTGTATCCAATTTTGTTTACTAAATCTTTTCCTATTGCTAGTGAAATTAGCATGTAAATAATAGAACCTACAGTGTAAGCGATATAAAATGCAACCGAAACCAATTGGCTTTGCCCTTGTGTTAAATCGAATGCTTTTTTGAAAACGGGAATTAAAATATCATTACTAGCTGCAACAAATCCCCAAAAGAAGAATACGGTTACTAGCGGAATAAATTGCGCCCAATTAGTTTTAGTTTGTTCTGAATTCATAGTTTTTTAGTTTGGTTGGTTTTAGTTGGTTAATTTATAGGTTGAAAACTAATAGCAGTTCCACCTCCGTTAGCCAAATGTAATTTAATTTTTGACTTAAAAGTAACTTGTATAGCTTTTATTTGATAACTTTTTGGATTATTTTTCCAATCGGCATCGGTACCATCCTTATATATAATGGCTTTGTATTTTTTATTAGGAGAAAGAAAATCCAATTTAATTTCTGTATCTCTTGCATTTTCATCGGTAATTGCTCCCAAAAACCAACGTTCTCCATTTTTTTCTTTTCTTGCAACGGTCAAATAATCGCCTGGTTCAGCTTCTAAATATTTAGAATCTTGCCAATCTACAGCAACGTCTTTTATAAACTGAAAAGCATCTGGGTAACGCTCGTAATTTTCTGGTAAATCGGCTGCCATTTGCACAGGCGAATACATCGTTAGGTATAAAGCCAATTGTTTTGCCAAAGTGGTATGCACTTGTTCGGTTTTGGTTTTATCGTAATAACTCATTTTGATTTCAAAAATTCCAGGTGTGTAATCCATTGGACCACCTAATAATCTAGTGAAAGGCAAAATCGTTTCGTGCATTGGCGGATTTCCAACACTCCAAGCATTGAATTCATTACCACGAGCGGCTTCGGCAGCAACATAATTAGGATAGGTTCTGCTGTAACCTGTTGGTCGTGAACTTTCGTGAGAATCTACCATTAGTTGGTAATCGGCTGCGCGTTGTGCAACATAATTAAAATGGTTTACCATGGTTTGTCCGTCATGAAATTCGCCACGAGGAATGATTCTTCCTACATAACCCGTCTTCACTGCTGGGTAACCGTATTCTTTCATCAAATTAAAAGCACGATCCAAATGTCTTTCGTAATTAGCCACCGAAGCCGAAGTTTCGTTGTGCATAATCATTTTCACTCCTTTGGATTTTGCGTAATCGTTTACTTCCTTCAAATTATAATCTGGGTAAGGCGTAACGAAATCGAAAACATTTTCTTTCCAATTCCCAAACCAATCTTCCCAACCGGTGTTCCAGCCTTCTACAAGAACTCCGTCGAAACCATTTTTGGCAGCAAAATCAATGTATCTTTTAGTGTTTTCAGTAGTTGCACCGTGTTTTCCAGATGGTTTTAACTTTCCGTCGGCAGCATTTTGTGCATTTTGAGAACCTGCATAATCCCAAGTAGATTTACCCACGTGCATTTCCCACCAAACTCCTACAAATTTCATTGGTTTAATGAACGAAACATCTTTAATTTTACATGGTTCGTTAAGGTTCAAAATCATTTTAGAACCCACAATGTCACGGGCATCATCACTTACCATGATGGTTCTCCAAGGAGAAACACAAGGCGTTTGCAAATAGGCTTTATCCCCAATGGCATTGGGCACTAAATGAGAAGTAAGTTGGAAAGCCTCAGGAACTAAATCCAAATGCATTACAGGATAATTTACCACTGCTGCTTCAAAGATATTAATGTAAACTCCTTCTGCCGATTTCATCATTAAGGGCGATTGAATAACGAATTTTCCGGCAATAGATTTTAATCCGATACCGTTATTTTTATCAATATTATCGGTGTTTATTTCGGATAATTTTGATTCGGTATAAGGATATTCTTGGCTATCAAAATCTCCTGGAAGCCAAAAAGTTTTATGATTCCCGGTTAAATTAAATTGCGTTTTTTCATCTGAAATGATAAAATAATCTAGGTTTCTTTGCTTCGGAAAATCATAGCGAAACGCCACTCCTTCATCAAATACTCTGAAAACAATATTTATTTTTCTGTTAGTTGATTGTTGGGAAAGCGCAACCTTCATTTCGTTGTAGTTGTTTTTTATGTTGGACTGCTCTCCCAGAACAGGCTGCCAAGTTTCGTTAACCTTTTTTTGACCTATACTGTCGATGCGGAAATTAGCATCTAAAGCAGGTAATCCTTTTAATAGAATTGCTAAAGTACTTTCCTTTACAATGGATTGATTTTTATAATTTACGAAATAGGTTGGTTTTCCCTCTTTGGAAAGACTAAAAGTAAGGCTTACCTTTTGGGATGGCGAAAGAATGTTTTGGGAATTACCAATGGTGACACAAAACAATAACACTAATAAGGGTAGTTTTTTCATAACAAAATAAGAGATACGAGAGCTAAATAAACTTGGATTTTTAATTCGATTTAAAATTGAATTGTTCCTAAACAATAAATTTTCATAAAAATACATTTATAAACAATGCGTAATAAAATTACCTACAAAAAAAGTTTACGCAAACGTTTTCTTGTTGACAATTTCCATAAAAAAATCCCGATTTTACTCGGGATTGAATTTTATTTTCCATCTACATAATCTTGTAGGTAAGCGAATCGTTCGGTTAGTTTACCGTTTTCGGTCATTTTTGCTCGTTGTAAAATACCGTCCTTATCGCCATTAAAAAATGCTGGAATAACATGTTGCATGAACATTTCTCCAAAGCCTTCGCTGGCATCTTTTGGTAATTCGCAAGGCAAATTATCTACGGACATTACCAATATAGAACCTGGATGCGTGTAAGGAACTTCTTTATTTTCGGAAGCCAAATACCCAAAGAAAGGATCGGCAATAGTAGATGCTTTGAGGGTACAAGCCACAGGACCATTAACATCACAAGAAATATCGGCAACGACTTTAATTTTGCAATCGGCTGCTTTTAGCATTTCGTTAGTTAAAATATCTGGAGCGCCATTTCCGTGAAAATGACCTGCCATATAAATATCGGAAACTTTAGTGAATCGCTCAAAATCGGAAGTGTACTCTTGAGGATTTTTATAGAAATCTTTATTGTCTAAAACTTTTCCGTCCAAACGTTTGTTATAATCTAAAACATCAATTTGAGTATATACTGGTGAAGAATATTTTTTATTTAAAAAATCGGATACAGAAACCTCTTTTATCTTCATTCCGTCTAGCATTTCTTTAATTCCCATGCCTACTTTTCCGAAACCTGTAACTACAATTTTAAGATTAGGAAGCGTTTGTCTTTTTAGTCTAACAATTAAATCTTCTTGATTTTTTAAAGTTTCAGCTTTGGGCAAATTAAATAAATCGTATTTGATTCCGAAACCTCTAAAACCATTGTAAGCACCAACAATTCCGGCATATCTTCCAAAACCAATTAATCGTCTATTATTAGCGTCTACAATTGTTTCGTGATCGTAAAGTTCGATGTTTTTATCTAAAACTGCTTGCAATAATTTTCTGTTATAGGGCTGTTTTTTTATCGTATGCGAAAAGAAAAAATATTTTTTATTTGGAATTAATGCTTCTACAGGAATTTCTTTTACTCCAAAAAGCACATCGCAATCGCTTAAATCCGTTGCAACTTCAATACCTAAATTGGTGTATTGTTCATCAGTAAAAACTCTAATATCCGATGTTTCCACTTTAACAATGGCATCTGGATGTTCGGCTTGTAATCTAACTAATTCTTCGGGGGTGAAAACTACTCTTCTATCGGGTGGGTTTTTTCTTTCTTTAACTATTCCAAATTTCATTTGTAGGGTGTTCTTGTTTGTTTGTGTGGCAAAAATACCATTAACGAAATCGTTTTCAAAACATTTAAGAGAATAATTACAAATACACAAATAGTACTATTTACTGAAAAACAAAGGATTACCATTTTGTAATCCAAGATTGTGAAAAACATGTTAATAGCTTTCTCAAAAACTGTTTTGGCAGGGAATTGTATTACTTATATTTGCTTTTTTATCCCCCCAATTAATGAAAAAAAGAATTCTCCTATATAGTCTCTTACTTGTTTCTCTAACTACTTCAGTCAGTAGTTGTAAAAAAAACACAAATACTCCTGAAAAAGTAGTTAAAATCAATGAAAATGGACTTCCTGTATTGCATCCTTTACAAGATGAAATGCCCCAACTTACTTCTAGTTATTGCATGGATAAAAAGTTACATATAGATTCTTTTTTTCATAAAGTATGGAATAAAGAAGATAATGTAAGTTTCTTGGTGGCGCAAAACGGACAAATTTTGTACGAAAATTACAATGGATTTGCTAATAGAAGCAAAAAAGAATTAATTACTGCAGATACCCCGCTTCATATTGCTTCAGTAAGCAAGGTAGTAACTTCAACCGCAGTATTAATGTTAGTAGATGCAGGCAAAATTAAACTAGAACAAAAAGTAACCGAATTTCTGCCTGATTTTCCTTATCCTGATGTAACTATTTTAACTTTGTTGAACCACCGAAGCGGCATGAAAAATTATGCTTATTTTACTTACGATGATGGCAATTGGGACAGAAAAAAAGAACTTAGCAATCAAGACATTATTAAGGTAATGAATGACAAACATATTGCATTAGAATCAAAAACAGATACTCGTTTTGGCTATTGCAATACAAATTATGCCATGTTGGCATTAATTATCGAAAAAGTTACCGAATTAAAATATCCAGAAGCGATGCAAGAAATGATTTTCAAACCTTTGGGCATGACGCACACTTTTGTTTACGAAACTGCCAAACATAAAGGCAAAGTTTCTTTATCCTACAAAGGCAATATGGACTTAGCTGTTGAATATTTGGATGGCGTTTATGGTGATAAAAACATTTACTCTACACCAAGAGATTTATTAAAGTTTGATGTGGCGCGCTACTCTCCTTCTTATTTAAATCCGAAATTATTGGAAAAAGTGTACCATGGTTATAGTAATGAAAAGAAAGGGAAACGAAATTATGGATTGGGAATTCGAATGTTAGAATTTGAAGAAGGAGAACCTTTTTATTACCACAATGGATGGTGGCATGGTAATACTTCTTGTTATATCAACATGAAGAAAGAAAAGGTTACAATGTTCGTCATCTCTAATAAATACACTCACAAAACCTACAAAACAAAACAATTAGCTCCTTTATTTGGCGACTATCCTTTTAAAACAATAGATGAAAAGGAAGAATAGTGTATACTAAATAATCCTACCGAGTTGACTTATTACATACCTAAACCATCATTTTTTGATGGTTTATTTTTTTTTAGTAAACTTCACTAAAAATTAACAATAGTTAAAACTTCTTGAAATTAATTTTAGCATAAGTTTTTTCTATTATAAGATAAGAATAAATCATAAAAACTACTATTGTACTGGTAATACATTTCGTAAATTTGTATTCAGAAATAAATTAATAACTAAAATTATATATTATGTCTTTAGTAGGAAAACAATTCCCAAACATTACAGTAGATGCTATCTCTTTTATGGGAGATAACTTAAAAATTAACGTTCTTGAAGAAGCAACTAAAAACAAGAAAAAAGTAGTTTTGTTCTGGTATCCAAAAGATTTTACTTTTGTATGTCCAACCGAATTACATGCTTTTCAAGCTGCTTTGCAAGAATTTGAAAAAAGAAACACAATGGTTATTGGTGCTTCTTGTGATACTAACGAAGTACATTTTGCTTGGTTAAATACACCTAAAAACAACGGTGGAATTGAAGGAGTTACTTACCCAATTTTGGCGGATACTACTCGTAACTTATCTTCTGCATTAGATATTTTGGATGCAGAATGGGTTTACGATGAAGAATTAAACGACGAAATATTAGAAGGCTCTAATGTTACTTTCAGAGCTACCTATTTAATTGATGAAGAAGGTAAAATTTTCCACGAAAGTGTAAATGACATGCCACTAGGAAGAAACGTTCATGAATATATTCGTTTAGTGGATGCATATACTCACGTACAAACTAAAGGTGAAGTTTGTCCTGCTAACTGGGAAGAAGGAAAAGATGCTATGAGTCCGGATAGAGAAGGTACTGCTTCTTATTTAGCCTCTCATTAATAATTTGTTTCAGGTTTAAAGTTTCAAGTTGTAATAACTTGAAACTTTAAACTTTAAACCTTAAACTAAAAAACATGTTTTCAGAAATAGAACAAGATAATTTAGCCGAAGTTATTGCATCCAATGATGTTGTAGTTGTTCAGTATGCTGCATCCTGGTGTGGTAACTGCCGAATTATGAAACCAAAATTCAAAATGTTGGCTTCACAAAATGAAGGAATTCCGTTTTTAATTGTAGATGCTGAGAAATTTCCAGAATCAAGAAAATTGGCTAAAGTAGATAATTTACCCACTTTTGCCACTTTCAAAAATGGCGTTTTAGTAAACCAAAGTCAAACGACTAAAGTTGAAGTTTTAACAGAATTAGTGAACGAAGTGGTTTAGTAGATTACTTTATAAAGATTCTAAGGTGCTAAGGTTCTAAGTTGCTAAGGATTTTAAAACTTAGATTCTTAGAACCTTAGCAACTTAGAACCTACTTAAAAAAAATATAAAATGAAATTACCTGTAATAAAACATTTAACTCAATTTATTGAGAATAACGATCAAGATTATTTAGTGGAAACTATTGAAGTTCTTGAAAACCTTTGTGAAGTTTCTTCTTTAAAGGATGAAGAACTAGAAGTAATTGGAGAGTTAATTTCTAATATGTACGGCGCTTTAGAAGTGAACAAAATGATTAAAGAAGGTAAAGACAAAAAAGAGGCTTTAAACGATTTTATGAAAAGGGTTTTAGGCTCTATTGACAAATAATTCAATTAATATACCAAAACAAAAAAATTCGCAAATAGATTTATTTTATTTGCGAATTTTTTATTTAAACCGTTAAGATATTAAGGTTAATTAAGTACTAAACTTAATTTTTCTTAATTCCTTAATGGTTTTAAAAAATCTATTTATAATATTTTTTTCGAAGCCAAAAAGCCACATTAACCAAGGTAATCAATGCTGGAACTTCTACTAAAGGCCCGATAACTCCCGCGAATGCTTGACCGCTATTGATCCCGAAAACTCCAATAGAAACCGCAATAGCCAACTCAAAATTATTACCCGAAGCAGTAAACGAAATAGCGGCATTATCCCTATAATCAGCACCTACTTTTTTTCCCACAAAGAACATAAGTAAAAACATTATAGCGAAGAAAATCACTAATGGAATTGCTATTCGAATAACATCCTGTGGTAGTTGCACAATCATTTCGCCTTTTAAACTAAACATCACCACAATGGTAAAAAGTAGCGCTATTAAGGTTATTGGCGATACAAATGGTAGAAACTTTTGATTAAACCATTTATCACCAAGGAATTTCTTTATTAAAAATCGGCTGGTTACTGCTAAAGCAAATGGAATTCCGAGGTAAATTCCAACCGTAGTTGCTATTTGATAAATCGTTATGTTTAATTCCAAGCCTTTTATTCCGAATAACGGCAGCATGATTTCTAGATAAAAATAGGCATACAAACTAAAAAATAATACTTGCAACAAACTATTAATTCCAACTAAACCTGCAGTTAGTTCGCGGTTTCCTTCAGCAAGTTCGTTCCAAACAATTACCATGGCAATACAAGGTGCTAAACCAATAATGATTAATCCGGTCATGTATTCGGGATAGTCTTTAAGGAAGAAAATGGAGAGTAAAAACATTAAAAAAGGGCCAACAATCCAGGTGATGATAAAGGAAGCCAAAAGAATTTTAGGTTTCTTAAACATTAACGGAATTTTACTAAAGTCGACTTTAGTCAATGGCGGATACATCATTAATATTAACCCAATTGCTAACGGAATATTCGTAGTTCCGGAAGAAAATGAATTGATGAAATTAGCCGAATTTGGAATAAAATATCCTATCCCAACGCCAATAAGCATTGCTAGAAATATCCAAATAGTTAAAAAACGGTCGAGGAAATTAAGGTGTTTTTTCATATTAATTAACCGCAAAGGCACGAAGAATTCGCAAGGTTTGCAAAGTTTTTAAAAATTTATAAATTTATTTGAGAAAATACAAAATACATTTCGGATGCAATTTCTAAACTGCGTTCGGCATATTTTTCGTTCATTAAATCGGTTCCATCAAATGCTTTAGGGTCATTATATTTTATTGGAAATCGGGCTTCTGCACCAAAAACCATAGGACAACCTTCGTCGGCATTATTACAAGTCATGATGGCACCAAAGTTGCTTTTGGGATTAAAATCATCACTATACGTTTTAGAAAAACAAATAATTGGAGCCTGATTTTTATCCAATTTTACAGCATAAACCGGATTGTTATCTTGACTTAATTTCTGAATTTGAAATCCTTGATTAACTAAAGTTTCGGCAACTTTTGGAAACATAGCAGTAGCCTCGGTGCCACCAGAATAACAAAAAACCTTATCAATTTTAAATTGGAAAGCCATTGTTTGCGCCCATATTTGAGACAAATGACTTCTTCGGGAATTGTGTGTGCAAATAAAATTCAAGCGAATTTCTTGATTAGTAGTTACTTTGTTTTGGATGTAATCAATTAATGGTTTTACTACTTCTTTTCGTTCATCTGAAACGGGGATGTTAGAAATAATTTCTACTGTTTTTAGTAAATCTGGGTACATATTTAGTTCTTTTTAAAGGTACAAAAAATAAAATTTTGAATAGTATTAAATGGTGTTGGATGGTTTTCTGTAAAGCAATTTAGTTTAGTGAAATCAGTTGCAAATATTCTTTCTAATTTAGATTCTGAATATTGTGTAATTTCAAGTCCACTGCATTTTAATGGTCCATTTTCGGAGAAGGTTCCTAGGAATAGAAAACCATTTTCGGAAACCGAATTGGAAACTAATTTTTGATAATTATCTATGTCTTTTTCGGTAGTTAAAAAATGAAAACTTGCTCTATCGTGCCAAACATCAAAAGTGGTTTCTGGTTGAAATTCTAAAATATCCGAAACGATGAAGGTCACTTTTTCGGCATTGGCCCCTAGCCTATTTTTAATTCTGTTTATAGCATTTTCGGAAATATCCAACAGAAATAAATTAGTATATTCTAATTCTAATAAATTATCAATCAGATAACTATCGCCTCCACCAATATCTATTACTTTAGCATCTTTTGGAATAGCATTTTCTATGAAAAAGTTTATGGATGTTTGTGGTTTGGATTGGTACCAACTCACTTCGGTTTCTTGCTTGGTAGCAAAAACGTTTTGCCAATGTTCTTTTTTGGAGATATTCATACCTAAATTTTTTTAATTTAAATTACTTATGTCTTGGTTTCTTACTTTTTTAGCCCTGATTGAAATGGAAAGCTTTTTGTAAAAGAAAACTAGTTTTTTGTTTCTAAAAAAAAGCGACCAACGGAAGCTCTTTTTTTAGATTACAAAAACAGTTTTCTTTGCAAAAACTTGGAATGAAAAGCAGGAATAGCTTCTGAAAACAAGTTTAGCAACAACCTGAATTTGGCGTACAACTAGAATTTTCTTTTACCTTCCACTCGCCTATTTTAACTTTCAATTTTTCGAGTGGAATACCACATTTATCTTTAGCCAAACAATCGGTTAATTTAGAAAGCAATTGAAAGTTAGTCCCGTCAAATTGAAGATCGAATTTACCGATAGTTTCTTTCATTTGGTACTCGACTTCAATTTCTAAATCGGGGATTTGCAGTTTTTCTTCGGATAGTTCGATGATGTGAAGCAATTTTTCGGGATGCAAACGGTGGTCAAAATCGTTAGCTTCCCAAAGTTGAAAATTTGCCACTTCTTCTGTTCGAACAACCCCACCGCAATCGATGAAATGCTTGGTTATTTTACCAACTTCGGTAACATGAAAATGACTCGGCACCAATTCGCCATCGGGCAATTGAAAAGCAATTTGAGAAAGTTTTTTTAATTCGGATTTAATTTCGGATAGTTTCATAGTTTAAAGTAGTAAGATGAAAGTAGTAAGATTTTTTGAAATTATTAGCAACATTTATTTTTTAATTGAAAGGTAATGGAACTGAAATGCTTCTCAATTTTTTGGATGGTTTCTGGATTGATGCAATAGCAAATTGCTGTCCCCTCAATGGTTCCTTTAATGATGTTGGCGTTTTTTAATTCCTTTAAATGCTGCGAAATTGTAGGCTGCGCTAGAGGCAATTCGTTTACAATATCCCCGCAAATACAAGTATCTACCGACAACAGATAATCTACAATTGCTACTCGTGCAGGATGGGCCATCGCTTTAAACAAGGTTGCCATTTCGTTATGCTCTGCAGAAAAAGATTCGGATTTAGAGGCTCCCATAATTTTATTAATTATTATATTGCAATATTACAATACAATGATACTTTTTCCAAATTTTTAGTGTTAAATTTGATGTTGTTAAGAAATTCAAAATTCCTGATTTCAAGTTCTCCATTCCAAATTATTTTTTACTACTTTTGGTCTCTTAAAAACCGATATAAAAATGGCTTCAATAACTTTAGGGGGAAACCCAATAAACACAAGTGGTGAATTAACAAAAGTAGGTACATCTGCACCAGATTTTCAATTAGTAAAAAACGATTTATCAGTGGTTTCTTTGGCTGATTTTAAAGGGACTAAACTGGTTTTAAACATTTTTCCAAGTATTGATACAGGAACATGTGCAACTTCTGTTAGAACTTTTAATGCTAAAGCAAGCGCTTTAGAAAACACTAAAGTGTTGTGTATTTCTAGAGATTTACCTTTTGCACAAAAACGTTTTTGTGGTGCTGAAGGTTTAGAAAATGTAATTAATTTATCTGATTTTAAAACAGGTAGCTTCGGAAAAGATTATGGTTTAGAAATTGTTGATGGCCCGTTGGCAGGCTTGCATTCTAGAGTGGTAATCGTTTTAGACGAAAACGGAACGGTGAAATATGCCGAACAAGTTGGCGAAATTGCTAACGAACCAAATTACGAAGCGGCTTTAGCAGCACTATAATAATTGCATTATGGAATTTGAAAGAGACAAGAATTTTTTTACGGGAAGATTTAAAAGTATGGGCTTTGCGCTAAAAGGTGCTATCAAGCTGATTACTACTGAGCACAGTGTTATGGTGCAAACTTCAATAGGAATTTTAATGATTATTGCAGGATTTTATTTTCATATTTCTCACGAAGAATGGATGATTCAAACTCTAGCTATAGGATTGGTTCTAGGAATTGAAGGGATTAACACTGCCGTTGAAAAAGTTGCCGATTTTATTCACCCAGAGTTTCATGAAAGAATTGGATTTATAAAAGACATTGCTGCTGGCGCAGTTTTCTTTGCTGCAATGACTGCAATTGCAATTGGCTGCATGATATATATTCCTAAAATATAAGCGTTTAAATATAAATTTCTATATTTATGGCATCTATCCCAAATAAAAAATGGCAAAAACAGTAAAGAAAGACACAAGCAAATCTAACCTTCCGAGTGAAAAACTTCCTTGGCAAATTAAGAGACAATACAAAGTAATTATTGGATTTCTTTTAATATTACTTTCCGTTGGTTTATTGGTGGCATTTATTTCCTGGTTTAAATATGGATCAGAAGACCAAAGTAATTACAACCATTTTCCTAGTTTGAAAACCGAATCTGGAAATTGGGCTGGACAAATTGGCAGCTTTTTATCCGAATTTTTTATTCGTAATGGTTTTGGAATAGCATCCTTTATTTTTGTTAAAATATTTCTCCTAACAGGGACCTACTTGGTATTGGATTTACCCTTGAAAAAACTAAAAGCCTCTTGGTTTTGGGATTTATATTTTCTTGTATTACTTTCGGTTACATTAGGATTTTTTGCTCATACAATTCCAGATCTAGGAGGAACTATAGGTTTTGAAATAAATGATTTCCTCAGAGTTTTTGTTGGAAATGTTGGAACCATACTTATTTTAGTTTTTGCCGTGTTGATTTATTTATTTTTCAAAGTAAAAGTTTCTCCCGATGGTATAAAGACTTTTTTCGAGAAGAGGCAAAAACAGATGAGTGAAGATTTGGCAGAAATGCAATCGGCAGAAAGTGCTTCTTCAGCCTATAATTTAGAGGAATATGCTGTAGAAGATCCTAATGATGATTTGGATAATCTTATGGAAGCACCCTATATTAAACCTGCTTCACAATTCGAATTAAATAAAGAAGCATTAAAACCAACTATATCTAGCTATTCGGAAATTGAATTGGAGCCAACTTTGAAATCAGAACCCAAAGCTACTCCCTCTGGTCCTGCCCTTCAAATTAATGAGCTTGAAATAGTTCCTGCAGTTGAAGATGTTTTTGTAATTGAAAAAGCCCTTGAAGAAGATATTATAGAAGAAAATTTAGCATCTAGATTAGTTGCCGATTTTGGTTTGTTTGACCCTACTTTAGAACTTTCTAATTATAAATTTCCAACCATTGACTTATTAAAAGAATATTCTTCAGTTGGAATTACCATCAACCAAGCCGAATTAGAAGAAAACAAAAATAACATTGTAGAAACGCTTCGCAATTACAAAATTGAAATTGCACAAATAAAAGCAACCGTTGGTCCATCGGTAACCTTATATGAAATTGTACCCGAAGCCGGAATTCGTATTTCAAAAATTAAAAGCTTAGAAGATGATATTGCGCTTTCTTTAGCAGCATTAGGAATTCGTATTATAGCACCAATTCCCGGTAAAGGAACCATTGGTATTGAGGTTCCTAATAAGAATCCAACTATGGTACCAATGAAAACGGTTATTGGTTCCGCAAAATTTCAAGAGGCCGAAATGGAATTGCCAATTGCTTTAGGGAAAACAATTTCTAATGAAACCTTTGTAGTAGATTTAGCAAAAATGCCTCACTTATTGATGGCAGGTGCCACTGGGCAAGGAAAATCAGTTGGATTAAATGCCGTTTTAACTTCTTTATTATACAAAAAACATCCAGCCGAAGTTAAGTTTGTTTTGGTAGATCCTAAGAAAGTGGAATTAACGCTTTTCAATAAAATTGAAAGACATTATTTAGCCAAACTTCCGGATTCGGAAGATGCTATCATAACCGATAATAGCAAAGTAATCAATACTTTAAATTCGCTTTGTATCGAAATGGATAATCGATATTCTTTGTTAAAAGATGCGATGGTCAGAAACATTAAAGAATACAACGACAAATTTAAATCTAGAAAATTAAATCCTGAAAACGGACACCGTTTTTTACCTTATATTGTTTTGGTTGTAGATGAGTTTGCCGATTTAATAATGACGGCTGGTAAAGAAGTAGAAACTCCTATTGCTCGTTTGGCTCAATTGGCACGTGCTATTGGAATTCACTTAATTATAGCAACTCAAAGACCTTCGGTGAATGTTATTACGGGTATGATTAAGGCCAACTTTCCGGCTAGAATTGCGTTTAGAGTAACCTCTAAAATAGATTCGAGAACTATTTTAGATACCGGTGGAGCTGATCAATTAATCGGACGTGGGGATATGCTTTACACCAATGGAAATGATTTAGTTAGGGTGCAATGTGCCTTTGTAGACACTCCGGAGGTAGAACGAATTGTAGACTTTATTGGTTCACAAAAAGCCTATACAACAGCCTACCTCCTTCCAGAATATGTAGGTGAGGAAAGTAATATTAAATTAGACATCGATGCTTCCGAAAGAGACAACATGTTTAGAGAGGCTGCAGAAATAATTGTAACCGCCCAACAAGGTTCGGCATCATTATTGCAAAGAAAGTTGAAACTAGGCTACAATCGCGCTGGAAGATTGATTGATCAGTTGGAAGCAGCAGGAATTGTAGGACCTTTTGAAGGCAGTAAAGCAAGAAGTGTAAACATTTCTGATTTAGTTGCCTTAGACCACTTTTTAAACGACGAACAAAATAATTAATGAAAATGAATAGATTCCTCACCATAGCCCTACTACTTTTAGGTTTTAGTGCGATCACCAATGCGCAAGATAAAAAAGCCAAAACGTTACTAAGTGCTGTAACGAACAAAATTAAAAGTTATGACAATATTGCCATAGATTTTAAATACACTTTAAATAATTCTAAAGAAAACATTAACCAAGATAGCAAAGGAAATGTAACTCTTCAAGGCAATAAATACGTTTTGAACTTAATGGGAGTAACAAAAATATTTGATGGAAAAAAAACCTATACTATTGTTCCGGAAGATGAAGAAATCACAATATCTAATTTAAATGATAGTGATGAAAAAGCAATTACGCCATCTAAAATGCTAACCTTTTTCAATAGTGGATATAAATTTACTTGGGATATTCTTCAAGACATTAAAGGACGTAAAATTCAATACATCAAATTAACACCAAATAACAACAGAGACCAACGTAAAGAAATTCTTTTAGGTATTGATATTCAAACCAAAACGATTTACAACCTTATTGAAATTGGAAAAAATGGTACAAAAACAACTTTGACTGTTAATTCTTTCAAAACCAATCAGCCTTTATCAAAAAATCAATTCACCTTTGTAGCTAGTAAATATCCAAATTACTATATCAATAAATTAGATTAGTCTTTGTGAAAATATTAGATAAGTATTTATTAAAAACCTTCTTGATTACATTTACCACGGTATTTGTAATCTTGTTTTTTATATTTATACTTCAAACCGTTTGGTTGTTTATATCCGAGCTTGCAGGAAAGGGATTAGATGTTATAATGATTCTTAAATTCTTGCTTTTTGCGATGCCTCGCTTAATTCCTTTAGTACTGCCACTTTCAGTGCTTTTAGCTTCTATCATGACATTTGGAAGTTTATCCGAAAATTATGAATTTGCTGCAATGAAATCTTCAGGAATTTCTTTTCAAAGATCATTAAGAAGCACCACTGGATTTATTATTTTTCTAAGCGTAATTTCTTTTTTCTTTGCTAACAATGTTATTCCGTATGCCGAATATAAATTTATTAATTTCCGCAGAAACATTGCTCAAGTAAAACCTGCAATGGCAATAGCGGAAGGGCAATTTAGTGAAGTAGGGAATTACACTATTAAAGTAGACAAAAAATCAGGTGACAAAGGAAATTACTTAACCGGAGTAACAATCCATAAAAAACTAGATAATGGCGAAGGAAGCACTACAGTAATTAAAGCCGAAAAAGGAGAATTAGTTAGTAGTGAAACTTCTAATACTCTTAAATTAGTGCTCACCAACGGAAATTATTACGAAGACATTATCCCAAAAGATTACGGAGAACGAAATAAAATTCCTTTTGCTAAAGGAACTTTTAAAAGGGATGTTATTAATATTGACTTATCCAAACTGAACCAATCTAGCATGGAAAGTATAGATATTTCCAATAATACAACCATGTTAAACATACATGAATTACGCTTTACTTTAGATTCCTTAAATAAAAATTACAAGAAAGATTTAATATCGTATACTGATAATATATATCTTCGAACTAGTGTTGCTAGTACTTTTTACCTTCCACCAACAGCACTAAAATTAAAGAAAATTACAGATACTGATTTCATAAAAAAACTTCCTAAATTAGATAAACAAGAAATTTATAAAATAGCAATTAATAACATTGAAAATACTGGGTTTACCATAAGTAGCTCGATGTTTGAAATGGAATCTAAAGAAAAAAACATCAACAGCCATTGGATTGCCTTTTATGATAAATTCATGATTGCCTTTTCCTGTTTGCTAATGTTTTTTATAGGAGCGCCCCTTGGATCTATTATCCGTAAAGGAGGACTTGGATTGCCAATAGTATTTGCAGTTTCTATATTTATTGTATTTCACTTTATTAATACTTTTGGAAAAAGAGTTGCTCAAGAAAATGAAATGTCTGCATTTATGGGAGTTTGGATGTCCTCTTTGATTCTTACACCACTTGCAATTTTATTAACATATAGAGCCATCAATGACATTGGCGGAATGGTTAGTTTTGACGGAATGCTAGATCCACTAAAAAAGACTTTAGTTTTTCAAAAAATTAAAAGTCTTTTCATTAATTCTTCTGAAAATGAAGAAATTATAGACGAAGCTACTTCTATTTCAGAAAAAATTACTGTAGTTTATCCTAAAGAATTAATTGCAGAATACCATAAAATAAACAAAATTGCTTTAGTCCTTTATGCTATTACAGTCGCAATAGCACTAATTCTAATAAAAATAAATACTCTGATAGTTCTTCTACTTGGAGCCATGACTTTACTTGCTTTTTTATATTTTATTTTTAAAGTTCAAAAGAAAATAGAAGAAATTGAAATACAAATACATCAAAAAATAGAACCCGGAATATTCATTAGCCTTTTAGTAGCATTTCCGTTTTACTTTATTATCTATTTATATTCTAAGAAAGAACTTAGCAAATTGCTAACTACAAACAACTAAACCTAATTAACAATACCCTAATAATGTCAAAATCCATACAACTCAATACCATTGAAGAAGCAATAGAAGACATCCGCCAAGGAAAAGTTATTATTGTAGTGGATGATGAGGATCGGGAAAACGAAGGTGATTTTTTGGCTGCGGCCGAAAAAGTAACTCCCGAAATGATTAACTTTATGGCTACCCACGGACGCGGATTAATCTGTGCTCCGCTTACCGAAAGTCGTTGTAAAGAATTAGAACTTCGCCCTATGGTGAGCAACAATACCGATCACATGGAAACTGCCTTTACTGTTTCCGTTGATTTAAAAGGTAATGGCGTAACCACCGGAATCTCCGCAGCAGATAGAGCCAAAACCATATTAGCCTTGGTGGATCCTTCTACCAAACCTTATGATTTAGCACGGCCAGGACACATTTTCCCTTTGGTAGCTAAACAAGGTGGCGTATTAAGAAGAACTGGGCATACCGAAGCAGCAATTGATTTTGCGCGCCTTGCAGGTTTTAAATCGGCGGGAGTTATTGTAGAAATCATGAATGAAGATGGAACAATGGCAAGACTTCCGCAATTATATGAAGTGGCGCAAAAATTCAATTTGAAATTAGTTTCTATTGAAGATTTAGTAGCATACCGAATGCAACACGACAGCCTTATCGTTAAAAAAGAAGATTTTGAGGTACAAACCCGCTTCGGGGATTTTAGATTGCGTGCTTACCAACAAACAACCAATAAACAAATTCACATTGCGTTAACCAAGGGAACTTGGAATTTAGGTGAAACTGTTTTAACCAAAATAAACTCCACCCAAGTAAACAACGATTTGTTGGGAACTTTAACCAATAATGCCGACCAACAACTGGACGATATTTTCACCATCATCAACGAAAAAGGTCAAGGTGCAGTGATTTTCATCAACCAAGATATGCAATCGGTGAATTTATTAAATAGAATTACCGAGTTAAAAACATTACAAGAACAAGGAGTTTTAAAAGCACCCAAAATAATCATTGACAGTAAAGATTTTGGTATTGGCGCGCAAATTCTACACGATATTGATATCTCTAAAATACGTTTGATTTCAAATGCCGAGCAAACCAAAAGGGTTGGAATGATAGGTTACGGCCTTGAAATAATAGAATATGTAAAATATTAATTATTCAAATTCTAAATTGAAAAAATCTGTAATTTTTTTTTGTTAAAAATTTGTAAATAAAATTTATAGATATTCTATTTAATTTATTGAAAAGATTTATTCATGGTTATTAATTGTTCCATGAATTCTTATCGTAAACTTCAATAGTCTCTTCATTTAGAATTTCAGTCCAAGGGGGCACTTCTCTCTGAGTTCTTATCTGTTTAAGAATTTGGTTGGTTTCTATGGATGTTGTGCAACAAATAATAGAATATTTTTCATTTTTAAAATGATTAAAATGTGCAGATTGGATATTATAATCAACTTCTAATAAAATAGTATTTTTCAAAGTCATAATCGAAATAAAATTCACACAATTGACAGATTTTCCACATTGATTGAAATAACTATAAACTCAGCTTTCTACAAAAAAATAATTTCTACCAATTTGATTTTATAATTTTACTTCCTAAAAAATGCAGAAGATGTATTTATAGGAATTAGTCTTATTATAGATTATTAATAGCATTTAATTTATTTAAAATTTTAAAATTCGTGGAATTTTAAAGCTATTTATTGAGTAATAAACAAATATTTTTATTAAAAAAACCAAAATAAAACGTTAAATTTAGTTAAATAACTATAAAAATAGTTGTGTAACTAAAAATATAGTTATATGTTTGTTTCATAGTAATGAATTTAAAGTCAAACCCATGCAAAAGTTAACCAATAAAGAAGAAGAAATAATGCATATTTTATGGAAGTTAAAAAAGGCTTTTGTAAAAGATGTGATGGCTGAAATAACAGAAGAGCAACCACATTATAATACACTTTCCACCATCGTCAGAAACCTAGAAGAAAAAGGCTATGTTGGACATAATGCTTATGGAAATACCCACCAATATTTTCCGATTATAGCATTAGAAGATTATCGAAATACCTTCATGAATACGGCTATTGAGAATTACTTTAATAATTCTTATAAAAATATGGTTTCCTTTTTTGCGGAAGAAGATAAAATTTCGGCAAAAGAATTACGGGAGATTTTGGAGATTATTGAAAATAGAAAATAGGGATTTTAAATTCTATAAATTATGCAAGAATTAATTATTTATCTTTTAAAAGCAAGTGGTTTACTAGTTGCATTCTTTTTGGCGTATCATTTATTGTTGCGCAAAGAAACTTTTTTCTCAAGCAATCGTTGGTTTTTACTATTCGGATTGGTTGCTTCTGCCCTATTGCCCTTGTTGTTTTTTAAGAAAATAGTTTATGTAGAACGCCCTAAAATTTCGTTAGACGATTTAATTGCAATGTCCAATAATCCGAAAGTACTACCATTTAATACTATTACACCTACAATAGAAACTATAGATTGGCTTCAAGTTTTTGTATTTGGATATGGCATTGTGGCTTTACTACTTTTAGTTAGAGTAATTGTCAATATTTATTCCATCAGCAGATTATTAAAAAATAAAGTAGTTCAAAAAGAAAATAGTTTTTCTTTAATTGATTTAAAGGAAAATATCGCTCCGTTTTCATTTTTCAATTTCATTGTATATAATTCGATTTTATATTCTGAAAATGAATTAGATAGTATCTTATTACATGAAAAAGTGCATAGCCGTCAGAAGCATTCATTAGATGTTTTACTAGTACATTTATTTACAATTATTTTTTGGATAAACCCAATAGTATGGTTATACAAAAAAGCGGTTATTCAAAATTTAGAATTCATTGCTGATAGCAAAGCAATCCAACATATAGAAGATAAAAAAGCCTATCAAAAAGCGCTTTTAAAGGTAGTTTCTCATCAAAACTGCTTACCAATTACCAATCTTTTTTATCAATCATTAATCAAAAAACGAATCGTTATGTTAAACAAAAAGCAATCCCACAAAAGAAGTTCTTGGAAGTACACAGTAGTAATTCCGGCATTAATCGCCTTTGTATTTTTATTTCAAATAAAAATAGTGGCTCAAGAGAAGGTAGAAAAAGATCCATCAAAAGCAGTAATTGCTATAGTAGTTGGCTTTTCAACTGACAAAAATGCTACTAACGAAGAAATGAAAAATTATACTAAAGTAGCCAAAGAACAATTAGGTATCGATTATAAATTTTCTAATGTTAAACGAAATGACAAAGGAGAAATTATTGCTATCAAAATTGAATACAAAACCAAAGAAGGTAAATCGGGTAAAATTGAATTGGATTCCGATAATCCAATAGAGACCATTTACTTTAATGCCGATGGGGATAAAGTGGGATTTTCAAAAAATGAATTTCAAAATTCATCTGATGAAAATAATACCACAGTGGGAATAAATTATAAGGATGCCATCAACTTGGTAAAACAAAATAATGACGGACGCACAAATGCGGTTGCTATTCCAAATAACAATGAAGTATCCTTTATAACAAAAAATAAAAACAATGACGATGTTGTAGTCATTCGTCAAGGAAATTTTACTGGAATAAAAGTTCCAGGAGAACCTACTTTAAATCTAAATAGTAAACCTATTATTGTATTAGATGGTTCTATTGTTGAAGGGGATACTGATAAAATCATCAATATGATTAATCCCGATAATATTGAAAGTATGAATGTTATTAAAGGGGAAAATGCTATTAAAAATTATGGCGATAAAGGAAAAAATGGAGTAATTGAGATTTATGCAAAAGTTAAAACTAAATCAACCAATACTCCTAATAGTATTACTGATAGTGATTATCTATCTATTGTATTAAATTCTAGTGAACCTGATGCGGTTTGGTATTCTCTATCTAATTATTTCAAAAAGCAAAATATAATTACTGATATTTCTAACATTAAAAGAAATAAGGAAAATAAAATTATTGCCATCACTATAGTAATGAAATCTAATGATGGAAGAGTTCAAAAATTAAATATAGAAAGAAACACACCTATTAAATCAATTGAACTATTTGTAGATAAAACAAAAAACAAAAATTGGGATTTTGGAGTTAAAGAACTTGACCGAGAAATTGAATATAAAAGTGAATTAGATTCAAGTAAAAAGGATGAAATACAAGCGAGAAAAGATGCTATCCAAGCGAGAAAAGATGCTATCCAAGCAAGGAAAGATGCAGTTCAAGCAAGAAAAGATACGGAACAAGCAAAACTCGATTTAAAGAATAAAAAGTAATTTTAAAACTAAAAGATTGTATATAAATACAATCTTTTTTTGTTATTAATAAAAAGTTAATTTCGTTAAAAATTTGCAAAACTATTTTCTACAAAAAAAATCTCTTTTTAATTTTGTTTGGATTTAAAACTAATACATAAAACCCTAAATTTAATTTGTTATGTTACCAAATAAAAATTATTGGAACTATTCGTTTCTATTAGCGTTGTTGTTACCTATTTTTTCTTTTGCGCAAAGCGATACGTTTGCGTTAACCGATAACAATATTCATCAAGAGGATATTGTCATGACTTGGAAGAAAAACACTCCCGAGAAGGAAATGAAAGACGACTGTAAAGCCTTGGCAGAAAAAGGAATCACTATTAAATATTCGGACGTAAAACGTAACAGTAAAGACGAAATTACCGGAATTCGTGTGGAATATTCGGATAGAAAAGGCAACAAAGGAAATTTGGAATACGACAACCAAAAACCTATTGGAACCATTACTTTTTATAAAAATGGCGAGGAAGTTGGTTTTGGGGAACCCAACAATACTAACGGAATTGCTAGCAATGATTTTATGAATGGTTTTTCCAATCCGCAAGAAATGCTAAAACAATTTCAATTAGGAAACGGTAATGATAATTCGCAATCGTTTAGTTTTAGTTCCCTAAAGATGGAGAGGGTTTTGGACAGTCGAAATCGAGAATTCAAATTCAAAAAGACGGAAAGAAACCTTTAGTTATTGAAGATGGAAAAGTTATTGAAGGTGGTGAGGATTATTCTCCCGAAGATTTAGATAAAATAAAAAGCGAAAATAAAGTAGAACATTTTGGCTTTTCTAATGAAGATGGAAAATCTAACGAGTTTGACTTTAGAAACCAAGAAGGATTGGACAATTTCAAAAAAGAAATGGATAAATTGATTCCTAATTAGTTAGATAAATCCAAATCAGAAATGGATACTACCAAAGAGGAAATGCTTAAAGCAAAAGAGGAAATGCTTAAAGCAAAAGACGAATTGGAAAAAGCACGAAAAGAATTAGAAAAATCGAAGGTGAAAGTGAAAACGCAAAAAGCCTAGATAAAACTAATTTAAAAAGTTAAACCGCAAATTCGCAAATTTATTCACTTTTAAAGTGTTTTAATTTGAGAATTTGCGGTTATTTATTTGAAGGGAAATTTAATTATTTTCCGTCTTTGTCTACTATAATTCTAGCATCACGATTGGCTAATTCCCATGTGATAGAGAAACCAAGTTGTGCTCTTTTTGTTAAAGCATCAAACTCAATTTTATCCACTTCATCGCTGGCTTTGTGGTAATCGGCGTGCACTCCGTTAAATAAAAACACAACCGGAATTCCATGTTTTGCAAAATTATAATGATCGGAACGGTAATAAAAACGGTTAGGATCTTTTCTGTCGTTGAATTTATAATCTAAATTAAGATGGGTATATTTAGTATTTACCGCTTCGCAAATATTAAATAAATCGGTAGATAAATAATCCGAACCAATTAAATAAACATAATTATTGCTGTCTTTGTGTAATTCGTCTCTTCTGCCTATCATGTCAATATTCACATCTGCAACAGTATTAGCAATAGGAAATAATGGGTTTTCAGAATAATACTCTGAGCCATACAATCCATGCTCCTCACCTGTCATGTGTAAAATTAATATGGACCGTTTTGGTCCGTGCCCTTCTTTTTTGGCTTTTTCAAATGCTTGAGCAATTTCTAATAAAGATACCGTTCCAGAACCATCATCATCGGCTCCGTTATATACTTCTCCGTTTTTAATGCCCACATGGTCGTAATGTGCCGAAACTACTACAATTTCGTTTGGTTTTTCAGAACCTTCAATAAACGCCCAAATATTAGCTGAATCCGGAAGATTTTCACCTGAATCTTTGTTCATAAATGCCGCAGGAACCTTTTGATAATAACTATCGGCACCCTTTGGAAACGGAATTCCATCTTTTTTATATTGTTCCACTAAATAGCGTCCAGCCTTTTTTTGGCCTTCGCTTCCAGTATCTCTACCTTCCATAGTATCGGCAGCAATAATATTTAAATGGACTTTTAACTCAGATTCTGTAATCGAATTAATATAACTTACTTCAATTGCTTCTCTATTTTTTGAAACAATTGGGGTTTGAGCATTAGCATAAGAAGCTATTAATAAAGCTACTATTACAAAGGAGGTGATTTTTTTCATAAATTAATGGATATTGATAAAGGTGTAAATTGCAAATAAAGTTAAAATGACAAAGATGAAAAATATATTGATAAAGAAGATTATAGTTCCTTTTAAAATAGTTAAACCTCTGCTATCACCATAAAAACGATGGTGTGCTGGAAAAAAATAATAAAACATATAAATTATTGCAACGGTGGTAAATATATAATCTATTATTCTAAAAATAAGATAATTATCTAGTAAACTTAATAAATAATTTCCCACACTTATTAGTAATATTCCTAAAAGTAAAAAGGAAAAATAATGCAGTGTAAAAATTCCGTGATCAAAATAATACCATTTCTTTTTATCTTGAAAAAGCCATAAAATAAAGGCAAATAAAGGCATGTAAATGAAAAGAGATTTTGGCAAATTATGTACAAAGGATTCTATAAATTTTTCTTTTATTTCTTCTTTGGAATATTTTTCTTCTACTAAAAGTATTTTGTGAACAAACCAATATTTAATTGGACTTAATTTTTCGGATGGTTTACCAAATTTTTGTATAGAATCTAACGCACTCACCGTTTTATATTTTGTCTTAAAAAAGGTAACTTCTTTATTTTCTTTTTCTATTGACTTTTCTTTATTTGCAATTTTTATATAATTGCGTAATGAGTCTGCTTCTTTTTTAGAAATTATCCCCTTTTTTCTTAACAGATTTATTTTATTAACAATAGAGTCTTTTTTGGGTAGTGATTTTATAGATTTTTTTGCAGGGTTATCTAATTTATCTTTATAATAAAGTCCTTCATTTGAATTAGATCCTTTATCTGCTTCAAAAGTAACCAACCCTTTTTCTTTTTTAACCCCATTGTTTTCATCACTTGGAAGCATACTTATCAAAAAGAAAGTAACAAAACTCACAAAAATATATAGACGAACTGGTGCCAAATAAGACATTCTTTTTCCTGACAAATATTCTTTACTTAAAGAAGCAGGTCGGAAAATTAAATTTTTTATGGTTTTCCAAAAAGCATTTTCATAATGGGTTAAATCTTCAAAAAAATGCACAAATAAATGAAAGAAAGTTTTTCTGGATTCGGTATTTTCTTGACCACAATTGGGGCAAAATCTTTTATCAACTACATAATTGCAGTTCAAACAAGTTTTGTCTTTTCGCAAGGAATCGTGTTTGGACATAAATGGATATACTATTATTTGATGTAAATCTATTAAAAAAAATTATTACTACTTTTGTTTATTATATTTAGTTTTTAAATTTAATTTTAAAAAAATGCAATCCAAAGCAAGCACCCCCGAAGAATACTTATCCGAACTGCCAGAGGACAGAAAAATTGTTGTTCAAAAAATTCGAGAAGTAGTATTACAAAATTTACCCATAGGCTTTAAAGAAGTCATTTCCTATGGAATGTTAGGATACGTAGTTCCGCATGAAATCTATCCTGATGGTTATCATTGTACTCCCAAGTTGCCTTTGCCTTTTTTTAATATCGCATCGCAAAAAAACTCGGTAAACATCTACAATTTAGTAATTTATGCAAACAAAGACATTCACGATTGGTTTGTATCCGAATATCCAAAACATAGTAAATACAAGCTAGACATGGGCAAAGGCTGCATCCGATTTAAAAAACTAGATGCTATTCCGTATGAATTAATAGGGGAATTAATATCAAAAGTTTCGGTAGAACAATGGATTGAAATGTATGAAAACACGATTAAAAACAAAAAATGAAGCAATTACTGACACAAATTTACAGCAGTGTATTTGAAGAAAAACTGGTTGAAGAATTGGCTTTAGTTTCTACTTTACATTCCTTTGAATCTGGAGATATCATTATTGATTTTGGAAATACAATAAATCAAATGCCATTATTGGTTAATGGTGCCATAAAAATTTTAAGAGAAGATTTTGAGGAAGGCGAATTACTATTGTATTTTATTGAAAAAGGAGATACCTGCGCCATAACTTTAACCACTTGCATCAACCAATCTAAAAGTGAAATTCGAGCAACTGCAGAAACTAATGGTCAGGTAGTAATGATTCCATTAGAAAAAATGCAGGAGTGGTTGGGTAAATATACAAGTTGGCGCAATTTTATTTTTAATAGTTATAATAATAGGTTAAAAGAAATGCTCTCGGCTATTGATACACTAGCTTTTATGAATATGGAAGAGCGATTATTGCACTATTTAATAGACAAGGCAAAAATTAATCATTCTCGAGAAATAAATAGTACGCATCAAGAAATTGCTTACGATTTGCATAGTTCAAGAGTGGTTATTTCTAGGATGCTCAAAGTTTTAGAAAACAAAGGATGCCTACAATTACACCATGGCTCTATAACCTTAACCAGTCGAAAGTAACATTTGTAGCAAACAATAATTGAATTAGTTGTAAATTTACCCTTTAATCCTATTAACCCAAATCAAACTAAATGGAACTAAATTCTATTTTTGGATACCTATCTGCCGTACTTGTTGGAGTTACTTTAGGATTAATTGGCAGTGGCGGATCGATTTTGTCTGTTCCAATATTAGTTTATATCATGGGTGTCGAACCCATTTTGGCTACAGCCTATTCCCTTTTTATTGTTGGAACCACTGCCCTATTTGGTGGTTTTCAAAAGGCAAAACAAAAACTAGTCGATTTTAGAAAAGTAGTTTTATTTGGTATCCCAACTATTCTTTCGGTATTCATAACCAGAAAAATAATTGTTCCTAGAATACCGGAAATAGTATTTTCAACTTCAGTTTTCACCTTACATAAATCGGTTTTCATCATGATTATTTTTGCAATAGTCATGATTTTTGCTTCCATTCGAATGATAAAACCTTTGCAAATTGAAATTCAAGAAGGGGAAGGAAAACTAAATTACATTAAAATCTTTATTCAAGGAGTATTAATTGGTTTAGTTGCAGGATTTGTAGGTGCTGGTGGGGGATTTTTAATCATTCCAGCCTTGTTGTTTCTTGCCAAAACTCCAATGAAAATGGCAGTAGGAACCTCTCTTTTTATTGTTGCTGCCCAATCTTTAATTGGGTTTCTTGGAGATTTAAGACCCGAACAAAACCTAAATTGGAATTTACTAATAACTTTTACAATCTGCTCCATAATAGGTGTTTTTACAGGAAGTTATTTATCTAAAAAAATAGAAGGCGAAAAACTAAAAACCGGATTTGGATGGTTCGTTTTAGCAATGGGAATTTACATTATTTTAAAAGAAATAATTTTAAAATAATTCACTAAAGATTATGTTTATTTTAGGATGTTACTTTTAACGTTCCTTGTTTTATTTACTAACTTTGTAACAACTGTTACTTACATTACCGAGTAACCTTATTACTTTTACTTTTTAATTTAGTTTATTATGAAAATTGAACAAATTTATACTGGTTGTTTAGCACAAGGTGCTTATTATATTGAGAGCAATGGCGAAGTTGCAATTATTGACCCATTACGCGAAGTGCAACCCTATATTGACCGAGCCAATGCCGATAACGCATCTATAAAATATATTTTTGAAACCCATTTCCATGCTGATTTTGTTAGCGGTCACGTGACTTTATCCGAAAAAACTAAGGCTCCAATAGTTTTTGGTCCAAATGCTAATCCGAGTTATGATGCAGTTGTAGCCACTGACGGACAAGTTTTTCCGCTTGGAGATATTACCATAACTTGCTTGCATACTCCTGGACATACTATGGAAAGTGCCTGTTATTTGTTAAAAGACAAAGACGGAAAAGATTATGCTTTATTTAGTGGAGATACGGTGTTTTTAGGTGATGTTGGAAGACCCGATTTAGCCCAAAAAGCAGCCCACATGACACAAGAGGAATTGGCTGGTTTATTATTTGATAGTATTCAAACTAAAATAATGCCCTTAGCAGATGATGTAATTATATACCCAGCACATGGTGCCGGTAGCGCTTGTGGAAAAAATTTAAGCAAAGAGACTGTTGGAACCATTGGCGATCAAAAAGCTACTAATTATGCGCTTCGTGCCAACATGACCCGTCAAGAATTCATTAACGAAGTTACCGATGGCTTGCTGCCTCCTCCTGCTTATTTTCCGATGAATGTGAAATTAAATAAAGAAGGTTATGGCAATGTAGAAGACATCATAAGCAATGCCAAAGCGCTAAATGCGAAAGATTTTGAACTTATAGCCAATGAAACCAGTGCTTTGATTTTGGATGTTCGTAGTGAAGATGAATTTGCTAAAGGACATATTCCTAATTCCATTTTTATCGGAATTAATGGTGCTTTTGCCCCTTGGGTTGGTGCTTTAATTTTGGATATTAAACAACCCATTCTTTTGGTAACCCCAATTGGAAAAGAAGCAGAAACTATAAAAAGATTAGCCCGTGTTGGATATGATGCCACCATTGGATATTTGGAAGGTGGATTGGAAACATGGAAAAATGCGGGCTTCGAATTGGATACAATAAATTGTATTTCTGCTGAAACTTTAGAAGAAAAAATACAAGAGAATATAGCAGTTTTTGATGTTAGAAAACCAGGCGAATATACTGCCGAACATCTTAACGAAGCACCTTCTACTCCTTTGGATTTTTTAAACGATCATTTATCGGAATTTCCAAAAGAGAAAGAATTTTATCTTTTTTGCGCTGGCGGATACCGCTCTATGATTGCGGCGTCCATCCTTAAAGCAAGAGGATACGATAATGTAATTAATGTAAATGGCGGATTTGCTGCCATCAAAAAAACCGGAATTAAAACAACAAATTTTGTTTGTCCATCTACTATTAAATAATGAAAAATATTTTATTTACAAATTGGAATATAATGCGAATTATTCGTTTGGCTTTTGCGATAGTATTATTTACTCAAGCGGCTCAAAAGTTCGAGTGGTATTTAATTATATTTGGATTGTTTTTTCTGGTTCAAGCAGTATTTAATTTTGGATGTAGTGCCAACGGATGTGCAATTCCTAAAAAGAAATAAAGATGAATAGTTCCTTTCAAGCTCTAATAGCTTCCGAAAAACCAGTATTAATAGATTTCTATGCAACTTGGTGTGGTCCTTGCAAAATGCTTTTCCCAATATTAAAAGAAGTAAAAGACACTTTGCAAGAAGAACTATCAATTATTAAAATTGATGTAGATAAAAACCAAGAAATTGCAGCATTATATCAAGTTCGAAGCGTTCCAACACTACTATTATTTCAAAACGGAAAAGTAATTTGGCGGCAATCGGGAGTAGTTCCTAAAGAAGAAATAATACAAAATATTAAGGCTAAAAATATTTCCTAATTATTATGATAAATTTAGCAATCGCATTATAATATTTTTTTTATATTTGAAATATAAATAATAAAACAACAATTTAAAACAATAAACAATGAAAAAAGTAATTTCAGTTATGGCGGTTGCGGCATTCTTATTTGCTGCTAATGTAAATGCTCAAGAGCAAAAACCAAAAGAAGAAAAAAAAGAGTGTAGCAAAAAAGAAATGAAATCTTGTGATAAAGATAAAAAAGGTGGATGTTGCGCTGGAAAAAAAGCAGCAGAAAAAAAATCTTAATTAAAGATTTAAATCAATTTTAAGTGCTTGAGAAATCAGGCACTTTTTTTTGTGTTAATCCTAAATAAAATCGGGAGTTTTGACTATTTTTGTGTTTACTAATTCTAAAGTGTAAATCACAAATACGAAGGGTGATAACAATTCTATTTATAATTCATTACCATGTCAATAGCCCAAAACCTACTACAAATAAAATCCCAACTTCCAAATCACGTAACCTTGGTAGCAGTTTCTAAAACCAAACCGGTTGCCGATTTAATGGAAGCCTACAATGCTGGTCAACGTATTTTTGGTGAAAACAAAATCCAAGAAATGACCGAAAAATGGGAACAAATGCCCAAAGACATTCAGTGGCACATGATTGGGCATGTGCAAACCAACAAGGTTAAATTCATGGCAGAATACGTGAGTTTGATTCATGGTGTGGATAGTTTGAAATTACTGCAAGAAATCAACAAGCAAGCACTAAAACACCATCGCGTAATTGATTGTTTATTACAGATTTACATCGCCGATGAGAAAACAAAATTTGGTTTAGATGAAACTGAATTAGTAGAATTACTAACTTCCAATGAATTCAAAGAATTACAAAACATACGAATTGTTGGTTTAATGGGAATGGCAACTTTTACGGATAATCAAAACCAAATCAAAGAAGAATTTGAACATTTAAAAGAGATTTTCGACAACACAAATAAACTTGAAACCTTAAACCTGAAACTCGAAACTCTTTCCATGGGCATGTCTGGCGATTATAAACTAGCAATGGATTGCGGAAGTACTATGGTTCGGATAGGAAGTAGTATCTTTGGCAATAGAAATTATCAATAATCCTTTTGGTTAAGTATGAGATTCCTATAAAATGACAAACTGAACACCGAACACTGAACACTAGCATTTGTACGCAATAATAGACATAGAAACTACCGGAGGGCAATTCAACGAAGAAGGAATTACCGAAATCGCTATCTACAAATTTGATGGTAGCGAAGTCGTGGACCAGTTCATCAGTTTGGTGAATCCCGAGAAACCCATTCAACCCTTTGTGGTGAAATTAACGGGGATCAATAATGCTATGTTGCGTTCGGCTCCAAAGTTTTTTGAAGTTGCAAAACGAATTATTGAAATTACCGAAGGCTGCATCCTAGTGGCGCACAACACCTCCTTTGATTACCGAATATTGCGATGCGAATTCAATCGTTTGGGATATGATTTTGTAAAACCAACCCTTTGCACGGTAGAATTATCCAAAAAATTAATCCCAGAACAACCTTCCTATAGTTTAGGAAAATTAGTCCGAGCACTCGGAATCCCAATGTCCGATAGGCATAGAGCCAGTGGTGATGCACTTGCTACGGTAAAATTATTTCAAATGCTTTTGGCAAAAGATACCGAGAAAGAAATTTTAATCGGATTGATAAAAGCTGAAATAAAAAGCGGTCTTTCTCCTAAATTATTAGACATTGTAGAAGGGCTTCCTAGCAAAACTGGAATTTATTACATACATAATGAAAAAGGCGATTTAATTTATATCGGAAAAAGTAAAAACATAAAAAAAAGAGTCAACCAGCATTTCACAGGTAAAAACAGCAAAAGCAAAAAGTTACAATTGCAGGTTTTCACCGTTACTTATGAAGAAACTGGCAGCGAACTAGTGGCACTTTTAAAGGAAAGCGAAGAAATAAAAATCAACAAACCCATTCACAATCGGGCGCAGCGAAAAAGCATTTTTCAATGGGCGTTGTATGAAGTGCTGGATGACAATGGCTATCTAAACCTAAAACTTCTTAAAGCCGATGGCCGCAAGAAAGAAATAACGTCCTACACCACCGCTCAAGAAGGAAAAAATGCCCTATTTCGCATTACCGAAAAATACAATTTGTGTCAAAAATTAAACGGATTATACGAAACCCAAAACGGCTGTTTTCAGCATAAAATAAACGAATGCAACGGAGCTTGTTTGGGCAAAGAAACTCCCGAAGTTTACAACCAAAGAGTCGAAGAATTTCTTACCGAAATGGCATTTGAAAACAACAACATGATTATCGTAGATCGTGGCAGAAAAGTGAGTGAACGAATCGCAATTTTAATTGAAAACGGCATCTATAAAGGCTATTGTTTTTATGATTTAAATTACCAAATCACCAATGTCGAAGTATTGAAAAACATACTAATTCCGATGCAAAACAACCGCGATACTCGAACAATAATTCAAAGTTATTTGCGTAAAAATAAAGTAATGAAAATTATAAAGTTTTAATTTTTTTAAGGAGCCATTTCCTGCTATCCGTTACAATCTTTTCTTTTTTTAAAGAAAAAAAAGAAAAGGATTTCCACTGCTATCAGGGCTAGACCTACCAATCATTAGGCATTTTATAAATGCTTTGGATAAAACAAACTGAAGTTTTGAAAAAAAATATTTTAATAACCATCATCGGGCCAACCGCCATCGGAAAAACTTCCTTAAGTATTGCTTTGGCGCAACATTTTGGTTGCGATATAATTTCCTGTGATAGTCGGCAGTTTTTTAAAGAAATGAAAATTGGTACCGCAGTTCCAACAGATGCTGAATTGGCAGGAGCACCCCATCATTTTATTCAAAATAAATCCATTTTTGAAAACTATACCGTTGGCGATTTCGAGAAAGAAGCCATTGCCAAATTAGACGAATTATTCTTAAAAAATAACATTCAAATAATGGTTGGTGGCTCAGGATTGTATGTCGATGCAGTATTAAAAGGATTGGATTCTTTTCCAGCTATTGCTCCAGAAATTCGGGATGAAGTTCGAACCACCTTTGAAGAAAAAGGATTGGATTACCTTCAAAATAAATTAAAAGAAATGGATGCTTTGTATTATGAATCGTTGTTGCAAAACAATCCACAAACACTTCAAAATCCGCACCGAATGATGCGTTTTGTAGAAGTTTGTTTAGGAACAAGTAAACCCTATTCTTCCTTTATTAATAAAAAAGAAAACAAGCGCAACTTCACTCCTATTGTTATTGGCTTAGAAGCCAATCGCGAAATAATGTACAACAGAATCAACCAAAGAGTGGATATAATGCTTAACGAAGGACAACTGCAAGAAGCCGAAAGATTGTTCCCAAACAAAGAATTGAATGCCTTGCAAACGGTTGGTTATAGAGAATTGTTTGATTATTTTGAAGGAAAAATCACTTTAGATTTTGCCATTGAAGAAATCAAGAAAAACACTAGACGCTTTTCTAAAAGACAATTAACTTGGTTTAAACGAACCGAAAATGCAATTTGGTTTGATTATTTAACTGATAGAAAAGAGATAATAGATAATTTACAATTGATAATAGATAATTCATAATTAAAAATGCCAATAGCGCCTAACTTCACTTCGATACTAACTAGAGATTGGGAAATTAATTTTTTGCAATGCTACCCCAACGGCTATTTAAAATATACCGAATTGTGCAATCTTTTTCAGTTGACTGCTGCAACACATTCAGAAATTGGTGGGATTAGTTTTAGCGACATGCAAGAATACAATCAGGCATGGGTGCTCAGTAAAATGCGAGTGGAAATACATCGTTTACCCAAATGGAAAGATACCGTAACGGTAAAAACTTGGATACATTCGTTAGAGAATTCGCGTTCTACTCGTTGCTTAGAATTGTATATTGGTGAGGAGAAAATAGTGGGTTGCGAAACCTTTTGGGCGGTGTTCAACACCACAACCCGAAGACCCGAGGCTTTGGCTTTACCCCACGAACATTTTGAAAAATATCCTAATCATATTTCCATTGAGAAGACTTTTTCTAAAATAAATATCGCTCAAGAATTGGATGTAGTGCACCAAAGAGTGGTGCAATTATCCGACTTGGATATTGTAAATCATGCCAATAGTGTGAAATATTTAGAATGGTGCTTGGATTGCATGGAACCCAAACTGCTCTTAAACCGAAGTTTGAAGAGTTTTGAAATGAATTTCTTGAAAGAAGTATCGCATTTGGATGCTATCGAAATCGCAAGAAATTCAAATCTTTTTACCATTCAGAAAGAAGGAAAAACTTGTTTTGCGTTGGAACTTGAATTTTAAAATTAGAGCTTTTTTTTATTCTACAGCGTTAGTCCATTTAGTAATAGAAAGTTTTGCTTAGCAAAAATCTATTTATTTATGTAAATTTATTAGAAACCTAACTGATAAAAAATATATTTTATTTTTTCAAGAAATCAATCAATCCATTCATATACGTTTGTTGGTCGTCATACATACTCATATGGCTTCCGTTAGCGCAATATAAATAAGTTCCTTTTGGGAATTGAGTAGCCATCCATTTCATGTATTCAGGATCCATAGTGTCGTATTTCCCTCCAATAACTAAAGTTGGAATCGTAATGTTTTTCAATTCTTTAGAAACATCCCACTTAGCTAATTTACCAGAAAGTCCTAATTCACTTGGTCCTTGCATAGTAATGTATAAGGATTGATTCATTCTTCCCGAAGATCTAGTTACCGGTTCCGGCCATTCAGTAAGAGGTTTTCTTAAAATGTGTTGGTTGTAGAAATTTGCCATTAACAATTCCATGTATTTAGGATTGGCATAATCTTTTTTGGCTTCCAAATCTTTGATGGTTTTTAAGACATCCGGATTCATTTGTTTTTCTAAAATTTTAGAATATTCTCCATATTTAGGGCAACTAGCCATCATATTAGAAACCACTAAACCTTTTAAATTATTTTGGTATTTCAAGGCATATTGCATGGCTAAAATTCCACCCCAAGAATGTCCTAACAAATAAAAATTATCATTATTAAGATGTAAGGCCACACGAACTTGCTCTACTTCCTCTACATATCGGGGTAAATCCCACATGGTAGTATCATTAGGATTTTCTGAAAAACCAGTCCCCAATTGATCATAATAAATAAATTCGATTCCTTCTTTAGGAAGAAAACTTTCCATACACTCAAAATATTCGTGCGACAATCCGGGACCGCCATTTAGCAATAGCACTTTTATTTTCGGATTATTTCCAAAACGTTTCGTCCAAACATTAAACTTACCTTTTGGAGTTTCAATTGCAATCATTTTAACTCCGCCATTTTGAATTCCGGTTTCTTCCGATTGGAAGTAAGTAGAAGGTTTTTCTTGCTTACAAGATATTAAAGTAAGAAAGGCGAAAAACATAATTATTTTTTTCATAATTGGTTAGTTTTAGGTTGTACTATTGGGTATTGGGTTTTGGAATTTGGAAGTTGGAAGTTGGAATTTGGAAGTTGGAATTTGTAATTTTATATAGTCCCATAATACATTGCTTTCACAATTCCATCGGAAAGTCCTATTTTAGGTACATATATTTGTCGAGCACCACTCCATTTCATAGCATTCAGATAAATTCTGGTTGCTGGAATGATAACATCGGCACGGTCGGTATTTAATCCGAGTTCGGCAATTCGTTGCTCGTAAGTTAAAGAATTCAAATATTGGTATTGCGAATTCAAATACAAGAACGACAACGGTTTATCTTGCTGTTTTTCAGAAAGTTTGAATAGTTTATTAATATTTCCACCCGAACCAATTAGTGTAATATTTTCATAGGGTGCACAATTGGTGGTAATCCATTTTTCAATTTCTTGCCAAACCACTTCATTTACCATATCGTTTAATAATCGAACGGTTCCGTTTTTAAACGATTTAGAAGCCACCATTTCACCATCTGCAAAAAGTGAAAATTCAGTGCTACCGCCACCAACATCTACATACAAGTACGTTTTATCTGTAACAATAAAATTATGCAAATCAGAAGATGCTATAATTGCAGCTTCTTGTTTTCCGTCAATTATTTCAATTTTAATTTTTGATTTTTCTAAAATAATTTCTACAACTTCTTTTCCATTATAAGCTTCTCTCATTGCCGAAGTAGCACAAGCTTTATATTTATCTACCTTATATACTTTCATTAAAAGTCGAAATGCTTCCATAGCATCTACCATTCTATCGATATTTTCGGGAGTGATTTCTCCAACAGTAAAGGCATCTTGACCTAAACGTATAGGTACTCTTATAAGTGCCGATTTGTTAAATTGGGTTTCTTTTCCTTCTTGTTCAACTACGTTAGTTATAAGCAACCGCATAGCATTGGAACCAATATCTATTGCAGCATATTTTTTTATTGAAATCATTTATATTTTGGTGCTTACTATATATTTAAAACATATTTTCATTGGTAGTCTCTTGTTGGTTTTTGTAATAATTATAGGTTTCTTGCTGTGCTCTAAAAACCGGTTCATTTTCTTTTCGAATACGGTATTTATTGTCTAATTTTTCCGAATGGTAACGTGCTTTTACATTTCCTTTCCAACCAACTTCAAAAGAGTCAATCAATTGTTTTTTGATGTCTTCTTGATAAATTGGGCAAGTTACCTCCACCCTTCCATCCAAATTTCTAGTCATAAAATCGGCAGAAGAAATAAAAACATCAGGATTATTATCATTACAAAAAATGAATACACGAGAATGTTCTAGAAAATTATCAACTATGCTAATAGCTTCAATATTTTCACTCATACCCTTTATACCAGGGATTAAAGAACAGATACCACGAATTTGTAATTTCATTTTCACTCCAGCATTACTAGCTTCGTAAAGTTTGTCTATCATTGCAAAATCAGACAAGCTATTCATTTTCAAATTAATATACGCTGGCCTTCCTGCCATGGCATTGTGAATTTCTCTATCAATAAGTTTATAGAATTTAGAACGGGAATAGTGTGGCGAAACTATTAAATGTTTGTATCGGTGCAAACGGTAGTTTATATCAAAAAAGTCGAAAATCTTAGTAACGTCTTTTAAAATTTGCGAATGGCTAGTAAATAAAGTAACATCGGTATATACTTTGGCTGTAGACTCATTAAAGTTTCCAGTAGAGATTAACCCATAACGTTTTATTTTTTTATCTTCAAATCTTTCTATTACACATATTTTACTGTGCACCTTAAGACCTTTAATGCCAAAGATAAGTTCAATACCTTCTTGTTGCATTTGTTCAGCATATGAAATATTATTAGCCTCATCAAAACGGGCTTGTAGCTCAATTTGAACCACCACACGTTTTCCATTCTTTGCTGCGTTTATTAGGGAACTAATGATTTGAGAGTTTTTTGCTAGTCGATACAATGTAATTTTAATTGAACTTACTTTTGGATCTAGAGCAGCTTCTCTCAAAAACTTTATTACATATGAATAGGATTGATATGGAGCAAAAATCAGAAAATCTTTTTGGGCAATTCGTTGTAAAATACTTCCCTCAAAAGTTAAACCAACCACTTCTAATGGTTTTTTTTGTTGGTACAATAAATCAAATCTTCCTAAGTTAGGAAAATCCATATAATCGCGACGGTTGTGGTAGCGACCACCTGGAATGATACTATCGGTAGATTCGATTTTCATTCGATTTAAGAAAAATGCTAAAGTATCTTTTTCAATAGTTTCATCATAAATAAAACGAACAGGTTCGCCAATTCGTCGTTCTTTTACTGAAGTTGCAATCTTTTGCATCATGCTCTTACGCATATCACTATCAATGTCTAATTGGGCATCGCGAGTAATTTTTATCATATGAGCCGAAATACTTTCGTAATCAAAAATATTGAAAATATTGGTTAAATTATAACGAATAACATCGTCCAATAACATAATATATTTCTTTTCTCCAATAGTTGGTAATACAACAATTCTATTAATGTTTTTAGGGATTTCAATAATGGCATAACGAACCTCTTTCTTCGGTTTAACAAAACCTAGAACTTTTGATTTTTCATTGGTGTTCATAACCAATTTTATAGCCAAATATCCTGCAGTATCTTTTAACAAAGGAAATTCTGCTAAATCATTTAAGATAATGGTAACTAGTTCAGGGCTTACTTTTTCAATGAATAAATCATGAACGAAGTCTTGATGTTCTTGACATAACTGATTTTCATTTACAATAATAATATTTTCTTTTTCTAATTGTTTTTCGATAATACTAAGTATTCGCAAACTTTCAGATTGTTGTTTTATAACAATTGCGGTTATATCTTTTACCAATTGTTGAGCTGTTATACCTCCTAAGATTTTCTCGCCCGTTTCACCAGATAAACTTAATCGTCGAATTGCAGCAAAACGTACTCTAAAAAATTCATCTAAATTATTTGAGAAAATACCTAAAAAACGAAGCCTGTCCAATAAAGGAACTGATTCGTCAGCAGCTTCTTGTAATACTCTAGCATTAAACGCTAGCCAACTTTTATCTCGATCAATATATCTATAATTGGTTCCTGTATTCATATCTAATTCTCGCTTGGAAATATAATTTTTTGAGTTGTTCCTTTTGTAATTGTAGCCCAACTAGTAGTATCAAAATTTATAGATACAAATCCAGATGTTGGTACGTTAGTCACAAATTTATTTCCAAATTTATTAACAAAATCTGTAATAGCACTATTATGACCAAAAAGAATTAAGTTTTCACATTGATTTGGGCACGATTTAACAATTTCTTCAAGTTGAAGACAATCAAAGGTGTATAAATCGTCATTAACTACTATATTTTTTGGTTCTAAATTCCAGACGTTAAGAAATATTTCAGCGGTAAGTTGGGTTCTTTGAGCACTACTGCACCAAATTATTGCAGAAGAATTAATGTAATTAATCGCATTATTGGCAACCTTAATTGACTTTTTTATTCCGCTATTAGTTATAGTTCGTTCTTTGTCTGGAAGAGGTAAATCCCAGTTAGATTTTGCATGTCGGATTAGGATAATGTTTTTCATTATTTAAAATTAAGAAATGGAAAATGGGACCAATTTCATATTAAAAAGACTCGTATCACACAAATATACTCGAAATTATTGTCCTACAATTGGTTTAAAAAAAATAATTTCTGGAGAAATACAATTTTAAACAAACAAAAAAGTCTCCTGAAAAAACAGGAGACTTAACAACATTGAAAAAACTATTTAGGGCAAAAAAGTTTATTTTTTAATGAACATATTCGTATAATATTTTTTTCCAGTTGAAGGACTTACCGTAATTGAAAGTCCAAAGTGAGTATAATCGCTATCTAAATTAGCTTTATGCCCGGGACTATTTTTCCAAGCATTTAATACCGTAGTGGGACAGGAAAAGTTATATGCTAAATTTTCTCCAACTTTAAATGCTCCTAAAACATCCATTAAATTTTGGGATCTCTCATTAAATAGATCATGAGTTAAAGCATTATTAGTAATCATATAATTATTGTGTTCTAATGATTTATACGAAATATGATTAATGATTTGAAATTCTGGCATTCCTTGACTAACCCTATAATCATTAATCATTTGCATTAATTGGGTCTCTTCTGGAGAATAATCAAATTTAGTAACAATAGTCATGTCGACCACTGCTTCATCTTTAGAACTTTTAGAACACGAACTCATTGCAAATACCAATACCATTGGCATAAACAGATTTAGTAATTTTAGTTTCATAATAAAATAGGTTAAGTTTGAAGGCAGATGTGGGGCAACTATCTTCGGGTTAGAAATGTAAGAACGTAAATCGTAATTTGATTCTTCAAAACTAAAACATAACCGATAAAATACAAAATAAAACCGATGAACTACATCTTTTTCACAAAAAGCTATGTAATTTTCCTACATTTATGGAGAGAGTCTGTCTATTTTCCAACTGAAGTCCGATTGCAGTTGGTAGCGAATTCTGTCGTGCAATCTATTTGCTCGACCTTGCCAAAATTCTACTTCTTGCGGACGAACTAAATACCCACCCCAATTCTTTGGGCGAATAATTTCAAGACCTTGATACTCTTGTTCTAGAAGTATTAAATTGGTTTCAAGGTATTCTCTATTAGGGATAATCTCACTTTGTGGGGAAACAATTGCACCCAATTTACTTCCATCAGGTCGGGAAGCAAAATAATTATCGGAAATAACCTCTGGAGTTTTCTCGGCTATTCCTTTTATGATAACTTGTCGTTCTAGGCTTGTCCAAAAAAAAGAAAGGCAAATGTGAGGGTTATTTTCTATTGCTTTTCCTTTTTCGGAATTGTAATTGGTATAAAAAATAAAACCTTCTTCGTTGAATTTCTTGAGTAATACCACTCGCGATTTAGGAAAACCATCCAAACCTATAGTTGCTACGGTCATGGCGTTAACCTCATCTACTCCACCAAAATCTTCGGTTTCATGAAACCATCTATTAAATAAATTAATAGGATCTTCGGGAATATTGTTTTCTAGAAGTTCGCTTTTTTCGTAGGATTTTCTGTAATTACTTAGGTCTTTCATGGGAGGATATTAAAAAGCAAAGTTCGCAAAGTTTTTGGGATAATTTTTAAAAAATTGAAATGGAATTAAAGATGGGTGTGTTTTTTATTATCCTAACGAAATTTATTTCCTTTGAAATTCTAATTTCACAAAAGACATAACCCGCGTAGCCCTGACAGAAGCAAGCTACCTTGTAGCGCGGATGGCAGGAATTGCCTTTACTAAAATGCCTACTGTTTCGCTCCCACTAATCTAAAGGGAATTCTTTTCCGTCTTCGGCTAGATGCACGTTGGGGAATATGGTTTCTGCCTCATTTTTAAACATTTCAATGCTGCTGTAGCGTGTGGAATAATGGCCTAAAATTAGGTTTTTAACCTTGGCTTTGAGGGCAATAGTTGCGGCTTGCTTGGCGGTGGAGTGCATGGTTTTTTCAGAAAGTGGTGCTTCGCTTTCTAGAAAAGTGCTTTCGTGGTAGAGGTAATCGACATTTTGAATTATTGGAATGATACTCTCGTCGTACTTAGTATCGCTGCAATAGGCATAGGTTTTTACCGGCAGTGGCGGGAAAGACAACTCGGAATTGGGGATCACGGTACCGTTGTCGAGGGTAACATCGCCACCAAATTTTATTTTGTTGAAGTATACTTTATCGATGTTGTAATTTTCGATAGTTTCGATATTGAGTTTACGTTCTATGTTTTTTTCTTGGAAAAGAAATCCGTTGGTATAGATGCGATGGCTTAATGGGATGGTCTTTACGATTACTTTTTCGTCTTCAAAAACCGTCACCGATTCGGTGGATTCTAGTTCGTGGAAATAGAGGTTGTATCCGGTGTAAGAGCCTGAAGCCTTTAATTGCAAAAGGATGATTTCTTTGATACCTTTTGGGCCGTGAACGTGCAAATCGTTTTCGCGATTGAGCAACATGAAGGTAGAAATTAACCCAATCAATCCGTAAAAATGATCGCCATGAAGATGGGAAATGAAAATGTGGTTGATCTTGGAAAACTTGATTTTGCTTTTGCGCAATTGCACTTGGGTTCCTTCGGCACAATCAATTAAGAACACTCTGTTTTTTATTTCTAAAATTTGGGAGGTTGGGTTGGAGAAGGTTCTGGGTGTTGCGGCATAGCAGCCAAGTATGGTTAGTTTCAAGTTTTATTTTTGTTTTTTGGACAAACTATACATTCCAAATGCCAAGAATATATTAGAAAATATATTAAATAAATTATAGTTATTTCTTGTATATCCTAAATAGAGATTAACAAATAACAAAATAATATTTAAGGCCGTCAAAATGTAAAATATTCTTTTATCCATATAAATTTATTCGGTTTTATCGTTTTCAATTTTACCCAATCGAACTACTTGAAAGGCAACATAAATTAAGATTACACTGTTTACAGCAATCTTTAAATAATCGAATTCTTGGGTTTTAACTTCTTTAAATACGCGACTTGCCAGCAAATAAGCCAAGACGAATAAAAAGACTACGTAGATGTAAAGCAATGCTTTGTTATTTATTTTCATGGGGTGGTTTTAAAATCCTAAATCGCGTTCTATTTCTTCCATTTCGATAATGTCGTGGGCTTCTTGAATGGATGGAACGACTGTTAATTGGGTTGGAATGGCATTAAAATCAATATCGGAAGCCACTAAAACAAAGGATTTTTTTCCCTTGCAATGTGCTTTCGATAAATCGGAGAATAATTTAATATCTTTTAATTCCACATTTTTATCGTGGGTAACATCTAGAATTAAATTTTGATTTTTAAAAGTAGCATGTTGTTGGGTAAGTTTCTCCAAGAGATTTTGAATGTTTCCTTGGGTATCTTTAATGATGGTGGTATGGCCTTTTTGTTCTACTTTCATTAGATAGTTCTTTACTGTTTAATTTTAGAAGCCAATAAATAAATAACTGCCATTCTAATTGCTACTCCGTTTTCTACTTGGTCTAAAATCACCGATTGTTGGGAATCGGCAACATCGGAAGTGATTTCAACCCCACGATTGATTGGCCCTGGGTGCATGATAATGATTTCTTTATTTAAGGAATCTAATAAGGCTTTATCTACGCCATATTGCTGGGCGTATTCTCTGGTGGAAGGAAAATAATTAACATCCATTCGTTCGTTTTGCACGCGAAGCATATTGGCAACATCGCACCATTCTAGCGCTTTTCTTAAATTGGGTTCTACCGTAACTCCGAGGCTTTCAATATACTTCGGAATTAAAGTCTTAGGTCCGCATACTTTTACTTCGGCACCTTGCATTTGCAAAGCATAAATATTAGAAAGTGCTACACGGGAATGCAACACATCGCCAACAATTACCACTTTTTTACCTGCCACTTCGCCTAATTTTTCTCGGATTGAAAAACTATCTAATAAAGCCTGGGTTGGATGTTCGTGAGCACCATCTCCAGCATTGACAATACTTGCTTTTACATTTTGAGATAGAAAATAAGCCGCACCAGGATTGGCATGTCGCATCACTACCATATCGACTTTCATCGAAAGAATATTGTTCACAGTATCAATAAGGGTTTCCCCTTTTTTAACCGAGGATTGTGCTGCAGAAAAACTAATAACATCTGCCGAAAGTCTTTTTTGAGCCAACTCAAAAGATAACTTGGTTCGGGTACTGTTTTCGAAAAAAATATTAGCAATGGTCATGTCTCTTAAAGAAGGGACTTTTTTAATTGGGCGGTTGATGACTTCTTTAAAATGATCGGCCGTTTCAAAAATCAAATCAATGTCTTCTTTAACTAGGTATTTAATTCCTAATAAATGGTTTACACTCAGTTCTTTCATTTATATAGTAGGTGTTGTGTTGTTGTAAATTCTAAATTCCTAATTCGTAATTAAATAAACTGCATCTTCTCCTTCATTTTCTAGCCAGCATACTTTTACTTTTTCACCATTGATGGCATCTACTTGACGACCTCTATAATCAGGTTGAATCGGTAAATGACGACTAAAACGTCTATCAATTAGAGTTAAAAGTTCCACTTCGGAGGGTCTTCCAAAAGATTGAATAGCGGTTAACGCGGCATTGATACTTCTTCCGGTATACAATACATCGTCAATAAAAACTACTTTTTTATTTTCAACTAAGAAATCTATTTGGGTTTTATTGGCTTCCAAAGGTTTGTCGCCTCTGCGGAAATCATCTCTAAAAAAAGTGATGTCTAAAAAACCAAGAGGAATATTTTGGAGTTGGTATTCTGTTTCCAGAATGTGTTGGATACGTTGCGCTAAGAATTTACCTCGTGGTTGCAACCCAATCAATACCGTATTCGAAAAATCAAGATGCTTCTCGATTAACTGACAGGCCAAACGATTTAAAATGATAGTAACTTCTTTGGCAGTGAGCAATATTTTTTGACTCATAATGAAGTGCTGTTTGGAGTGTAAAAGTAAAGAAAAATATTGGAATTTAATTCAAAAAAGAAAAACTCCTACAGAATACTAATACAACAATAATTTTTTAAACACGAATTGCACGAATTTTCACCAATTGTATTGCTTCTAAAAATTACACAAATTTCGCTTGCCTTTAGCAAATTCGTGGAATTATATGACTTTAAATTTGTGTAAATTCGTGCAATTCGTGTCTACTTTTACAGGCTTATTTGTTAATCCAATCTACAATTGAAGCATCCGTTGGAAGCACTTGTGGTGCAATAACTTTTTCTAATTCTCCTTTTTCGTTGATTAAATATTTCTGAAAATTCCATTCTACTTCACTGTCTTGCAAACCATTTTTAGATTTTTGTGTTAAGAATTTATATACTTCACACATATCGTCTCCTTTAACCGAAACCTTCTCCATCATAGGAAAAGTTACACCGTAATTAAGTTGACAAAATTGACTAATTTCTTTACTGGTTCCTGGTTCTTGCGAAGCAAAATTATTAGCAGGAAATCCTACAATAACAAAATTCTTCCCTTTGTATTTTTCATAAATAGCCTCCAAGTCTTTGTATTGTGGCGTTAATCCACATTTGGAAGCAGTGTTTACAATCAGTACTTTTTTCCCTTTTAAGGAAGCAAAATCAAATTCTTTTCCGCTTAAATCTTTTACTTTAAACGAATAAATAGTTTCTTTAGTCATGGTTTCTGTATTAGAAATTAATGCAACTGGAGTTTCTTGTGCTTGATTTTTACAACTCGTAAAAAAACTAAGACTTAGTAATAATAAAGTGATTTTTTTCATGATTATTTTTTAAATGTTTTACGGTATTTCAAATAAACTATCGTTGAAAAGACCATGTAAATTATAAAGATATAAAGGTAAATAGTTACGTTTTGTTTTTCTCCAGAAGCATACGAATGCATACCGGTTAAGTGAAAATTCACTCCAAAATACGTCATTAATATAGAAGCAAACGCCAAAACACTCATGAAATTAAAAGAGAACAAACCTCTTAATGACGGTACAAATCTAGCATGAATTACAAATGCATACACCATGATACTAATTAAAGCCCAAGTTTCTTTGGCATCCCATCCCCAATAACGACCCCAACTTTCGTTAGCCCATTGTCCTCCAAGGAAGTTTCCAATGGTAAGCATTACAAGACCTATGGTTAAAGCCAATTCGTTGATATAGGTGATTTCTTTAATGTGCAACGTCATAGCCGCTTTGTTCTTTTCATTGGTAAACAACATTAAAAGTAATGCAACCAACCCAAGCACCATTCCTAATGTAAATGGACCATAACTTGCTACAATAACGGCAACGTGAATCATTAACCAATAGGAATTCAATACCGGCTGCAAATTGGCAATAGATGGATCCAACCAATTTAGATGCGCCACCATTAAAATCATGGAAGCCACAAAAGTTCCAGATGCTACGGTAAGTTTGGATTTTCTATCAAATGCCAAGGTAAAGAACATCGTAGCCCAAGCCACATAAATCATACTTTCGTAAGCGTTACTCCAAGGCGCATGCCCAGAAACATACCAACGCGCAATTAAACCAGCGGTATGCATGGCAAATAAAACTCCTACGGCAATATGAAATAGGTTAATGGCAATTCGTATTGCTTTTGTATTAGAGAAAATACTGACGATAACCATAATTAACATCAAACTTCCAGCAAGCATGTACAACCAAAATAAGTTTTTAAATACATCGTATTTGTTTAACAAAATCTCGGAAGATATTTGGTCGTCTGTTGGTCGAACTGCTTTTCCGTATTTCTTTTGGAAGTTTTCTAAACCAAGAAACATGGTATTTGCCAAGGTGTAATCTTTGGTTTTAGAAGCTTTTGCTAAAGCATCAAAATAATAAGGTAATGCATTTTTAATAGCATCCAAATCATTTCCCATAGGATGATTGATCTCTAAAAACGACAACCATTTATTGTTTTTATCCCCTGGAATTGGGAAGATTTTTAAAATGTTTCCACTCAATGCCGCGTTCATCAAATTGACTTTTTTATCTACTTCGATAAAGTCTTTTTGAAACTGATCGGGGGTATTGGTTTTATAGGCATCTTCTAAATAAGAACCTAATTTATAATTTCCTTTTGCATCAAATAATGATCTAAAAGTAACGTACTTATCTTCTGGATTTACTCCAATAATTTTACGGATGCTGTCGTTTCCATTTTTGATATAAATCAAAGGCAACTCAAACCAAGCGGTTGGAAATTGCGACATCGAAATAAAAACCTGATCGGAATTCATTCCTTCATAAGTTTCTCTTTTACTCACTTTACGAAGCAATTCCGACGAAAAAGTGTTAATCGGTTTCATCCTTCCACCATCGTCTTGAATTACCAAACGACCAAATTTTTCGGCTTGTGCTTCGGGAACTTTATATTTTAAAATAGAATCTAAATAATTGAATTTTGCTAGATTATGTTGGTGTTGTGCAAAACCATTTAAAGACAACAACAAAATAAGCACCGACAACAATTGGGATTTTTTTACTTTCACTTCTTCTAATTTTCGTTTCACATCGGCAAAACGGGTGTTTTTTACAAATAAAATGCACATCATGGCAAAGAACAACAAGAAATAACCAATGTAAGTTACCATAGTTCCCCAGTAATCGTGGTTTACCGAAAGGATGGTTCCCTTTTCATCGGGGTCAAAAGAGGACTGAAAAAATCGATACCCACCATGGTCTAAAATATGGTTCATGTAAATATCGGCATTGAATTTATTTCCATTTTCGGTAACCGTAACTTTGCTTTCAAAAGAAGAAAAACTTTTCTCGGTGCCTGGATATTTTTTGGCATTAAAATCATTTAAAGTAATGCTAAACGGTAAGGTGTACACTTTGCTTCCAAAATAAAGTGTGTATTCTAATTTGCCAATTTTAACTACTTGTGGTTCGCCAATAGAGCCTTTTGAACCAATAAGGGTAACGTCTTTCGATTTTCCTTCCGATTCAATCGTTAAAACCAAAGCATCGCTAGAAGTTTTCGATTTGAATTTTTTACCAGAAACTACATCTTTAATTCCTTTAATTGGTTGGTCTGGAAAAACAAATTGCGCTCCTCCAACATTATATAACGAACGAAACATTAAAGGTTGGGTAATGTCTTTGGCTAAAGTCCCTTGGAATTTATCTGCCATTCGCATAAATTGTCCTTCAAAAGGGGCATCAATGGTAGTTCCTGTTGCAGTAGATGTAATATTAATAGCGCCTTTGGTAGGTTTATTTAAAGCAAAAAGTACGTTGTGAATGTCTTTGATGGTTCCTTCTTGTAGATAATATTCGTGACGAGAACCTCCACCCGATTCAACCATTTTAAGATATAAAGTTCCGCTTTCAGATTGCTTAATAGTGTCTTTGGCATCCATAATAAAATTTTTGTAACTAATTTTAAAAGGTATAGCATCAAAATTATCGGAAACAGAAAAAGAATTACTTGCAAATGGAGGACACACTGCTGGAGATAACAAAAGAGGTTTTTCGAAAACTCTTCTTTTTAATTCGCCATTATGTTGTCCATCTACAAAAAAAGTAAGGTAATTTTTATCGGAAAACATTTGGTTAGAAGTAGCGCCTTCACGAATGGGCATCATTCCTTCGTAACTAATGTATCGGGTTATGAAAGCACCAAAAATGATAAATACAAAAGAAACGTGCAGTAATAAAGTTGCCCATTTTTCTTTTTTATACAATTGGTAGCGTTTAATATTTCCTGCAAAATTAATCATAAAGAACACCATAATTACTTCAAACCACCACGCATTATAGATCCAAACTCGTGCAGTATCAGTATTGTAATAACTCTCAATAAAGGTCCCAATTCCCATTGCTAATGCAAAAGTTAAAAACAAAACCGCCATTAATCGAGTGGAAAACAGAAAAGAAAATATTTTTGTATTCATTAGAAAAACTTTTATAATAAACCTAATTTTAGGGATTACAAAAGTAATTAAAATTGTGGATTATTATTGAATTAAAAAGGTTTTAAGTCATTTTTAAGAGGTGTTTATTTGAGTAAATGAATCTAATGCAAATTCAAAAAAAAAGAATATTTTTACCGAATGATATCCATTAGTATTATTGGCTCCGGAAATGTAGCCCAACATTTAATTTCGGCTTTCTCAAAAGCAGAAAATTTAGAGTTGGTACAAGTGTATTCCCGCAATCCAAATTCCCTTTTGGACTTAATGGATGCCACTAAAATTGTAAGCGATTACAAGCAATTACAAGAAGTAGATTTATACCTAATTGCAGTTTCCGATGACGCAATTGCAACGGTATCTAGCCAACTTCCTTTTGCAAATAAATTAGTAGTGCATACTTCGGGAAGCGTTGCTCTAGAAGATTTAAGTTCCACAAACCGAAAAGGTGTTTTTTATCCGCTTCAAACATTTACTAAAAATAAAGAGGTGAATTTTAAGGAAATTCCGCTTTGTTTGGAGGCGGAAAACGAAACCGATTTACAATTGCTTAAAAAAGTAGCGACGGCAATTTCAGACAAGGTATTTGAAATTACTTCCGAACAAAGAAAATCCCTGCATGTGGCAGCAGTTTTTGTAAATAATTTTGTCAATCATTTGTATCAAATAGGAAACGATATTTGCAAAGAACACGAGGTTCCATTTGAAATTTTGAAACCTTTAATTTTAGAAACGGCCAATAAAATAACTACTCTTTCGCCAGAGCAAGCCCAAACCGGACCTGCAAAACGAAAAGACACCACAACAATTACCAAGCATCTTGCAACATTAACTGATGCAAATCAGAAAGAAATATACAAAATCCTAACAAAATCTATTATTGATAATGGCAAATTATAAAGAATTAATGAACAACATTACCACCTTCATTTTGGATGTAGATGGTGTATTAACCGATAGTTCAGTGCACGTTACTCCAACAGGAGAAATGCTACGAATAATGAACATTCGCGATGGTTTTGCCATGAAAGCAGCCTTAGAAAGCGGTTATAATGTGTGTATCATTTCTGGGGGAAGTAACGAGGGTGTTCGTATTCGCTTGCGAAATCTTGGCATTCACGACATTCATTTGGCTTCTCCAAACAAAGTGGAAACCTTTAACGAATACATTGAATTATACAAGATTAAACCTGAAAACGTATTGTATATGGGGGACGATATTCCGGATTACCACGTTATGCAATTGGTTGGTTTGCCAACTTGTCCGCAAGATTCTAGTCCGGAAATTAAAGAAATATCCAAATACATTTCCCACAAAAATGGCGGTAAAGGTGCGGTTAGAGACGTTATTGAACAAGTCATGAAAGTACAGGGTAAGTGGCATTTGTATTATAATGGGAAGCATGATTAGCCTTAAATCGATTCTTTAAAACCAAATTTTCAGGCTCCGAAGGTGAAATTTCAGGCTCCGAAGGTGAATTTTCAGGTTCCGAAGGTGAATTTTCAGGCTCTGAAGGTGAATTTTCAGGCTCCGAAGGTGAATTTTCAGGTTCCGAAGGTGAATTTTCAGGTTCCGAAGGTGAATTTTCAGGCTCCGAGGGTGAATTTTCAGGCTAAAAGACTCAAATTTCATTTATCCCGTTTTGAACACCCTTATAATTGAACATCAAATAAATAATATTGAATAGTAAAACAATGAAATTCCTACAATTAATACGTTACAAAAACCTACTTCTACTAGCCCTAATGCAGTTAATTATTAGGTTTGGATATTTAGAACAAATAAACATTCCGTTGTCGCTTTTTTATTGGCAATATGCCTTATTGGTTTTGGCAACAGTACTTATTGCTGCTGGGGGTTATGTAATAAACGATATTTTCGACCAAGAAACCGACCAACATAACAAACCCAACAAAGTAATTATTGGGACCTATATTTCAGAATCTACTGCATATACTATCTACGCAGGTCTAACCATTGCGGGGGTTGCCTGCGGATTTGTTTTGGCCAATTCTATTTCGCATCCTAATTTTGCCATTCTATTTGTATTGGTTGCAACCCTACTCTATTTGTACGCCAGCACATTAAAACAAATTGCGGTGGTTGGTAACATTCTTATTGCCGCCTTGCTTGCTTTTAGTGTAATTATCATCGGAATATTTGACATTTTCCCAAATACTTTTGAAAGCAACCAACAGCAAATGGCATTGGCTTTTTCGATATTATTTGACTACGCCAAATTTGCTTTCAGCATCAATCTAGTTCGTGAAATCATCAAAGACATTCAAGACATAGATGGCGATAGACTTGAAGAAATGAAAACATTACCTATCCGTATCGGAACTAATAAAACAACCAAAATTGCATTTGCACTTTTACTTTTGCCTACCTTATATTTATTCTATTATATAAATAATTACTTGTTTCCGAATAACTTGTATTATAGTATATTCTACTTATTAGTTTTGGTAATTGCACCTATGATTTTCGGTTTGATTCGCATTTGGAATTCCAAAGAAAAAAAGGATTTTCAACAAATAAGCACGCTTTTAAAATGGATTATTTTCTTCGGAATTTTATCCATCTGGGTAATTACATTTAACATTAAACACCATGCCTAAATCCCATAAAATCATCCTAGCATCTGGATCGCCAAGACGCCAACAATTTTTTAAAGATTTTGATCTTTGGGACCGCTTTGATTTTGAAATTCGATTAAAAGAAGTAGACGAAATTTATCCCAATACACTTAAAGCAGAAGAAATAACTAATTATCTGGCCGAATTAAAAGCCAAAGCCTTTGACGGAGAACTTTTAGATCATGAAATATTAGTAACCAGCGATACACTGGTATGGCTGAATGACAAAGCATTGGGGAAACCAAAAGACTATGAGGATGCAGTTGCTATTTTAAAATCATTGTCGAATGCTACGCACGAAGTGATTACCTCCGTTTGTTTTAAAACGGCTACTACAACCGAAACTATTTTTGATACCACTAAAGTTACTTTTAACACCTTAAGTGAGGGTTCCATTCGATATTACTTAGATAATTATAAGCCATTTGATAAGGCAGGAGCCTACGGAATTCAAGAATGGATAGGACTAATTGGTATTTCCAAAATTGAAGGATCGTATACTAATGTGGTGGGATTGCCTACCGAAAAAGTATATAATTATTTAACACGAACATTCCTTTAGAATTTGTAGTTTTACAAAACTTTTAATGACGGAAAAATGGAAACTGAAAAAGAAATAAACGAGAAAATTTTGAAAGTCACAATGGTCATTCAGGAAAACTTCCCCGAATTATCTAAGTATCTTAACGAAATGCCAATTACAATTCCTATAGACAGTCGTCCAGAAGTGAACGTGCAAAACCTTCAAAAATACTACGAAACCCTTGTCGGATTATTTAGAAATTATGTCGCCGAACACCAATTAAACTATATCAACCAACGATCTGGCACTGGTCATTTATAAAATATATTGAGTACATTTAGAAGAAATTAAAATTATAATAAATTAATAATACCTTTTTAAATGCCTAAACCCCACACTTGGAAAACTAATTACACCTGGTTATTAATAACCAATGCTGTTTTTATTGTTTTGTTTTATGTTTTAATGCAAATATTCTCCTAAAAACATGCAGCAACTCGATTGGATAGTACTTTCCGTAACCTTATTGTTCATCATTTTATATGGCGTTTACAAAACACGCGGAAGTAAAAATGTAGAAGAATATATCTTGGCCAACAAAGAAACCCCGTGGTGGGTGGTTGGACTATCCGTTATGGCAACCCAAGCCAGTGCTATTACCTTTCTTTCCACTCCAGGCCAAGCCTACCACGACGGAATGGGTTTCATCCAATTCTATTTCGGACTACCAATAGCCATGGTCGTAATTTGCATCGTCTTTATTCCTATTTACCATAAATACAAAGTCTTTACCGCCTACCAATACCTAGAGCAACGTTTCGATTTAAAAACCCGATCCTTGGCCGCAATTTTATTCCTAATCCAACGTGGTTTAGCAGCCGGAATCACCATCTATGCACCATCCATAATCCTCTCCACCCTACTCGGCTGGAATTTAACCCTACTCAACATCATCATCGGAATATCCGTAATATTCTATACTTTCATTGGCGGAACCAAAGCCGTAAATGTTACCCAAAAACAACAAATGTTTGTCATCCTTTCGGGGATGTTTGTCACGTTCTACCTTATCCTTCACATGTTACCAAACGAAATGACTTTTTCCAATGCGCTGCACATTGCAGGAGCCAACGACAAAATGAACATCCTTGATTTCTCTCTAGATACCGAAACCCGATACACGTTTTGGAGTGGAATCACCGGTGGATTCTTCCTAATGCTGTCCTATTTCGGAACCGACCAAACCCAAGTCGGGCGCTATCTTTCGGGTAAAACCGATCGTGAAAGCCAACTCGGTTTAATCATGAACGGATTTCTAAAAGTTCCCATGCAGTTTTTTATCCTGCTAACAGGAGTAATGGTTTTTGTGTTTTTCCAATTCAATCCGGTGCCGTTAAATTTCAATCCCAATAACAAAACACTAATTGAAAACTCCAAATTCAAAGACGATTACAACAAACTCGAAACTAAATTAACCGCCCTAGCCGAAGAAAAAAAAGAATACAACTTACTGTATATTGACCATTTAAATCAAAATTTTGATAATCCAATTCTCCGAAACAAACTCAAAGAATTGGCAGGAAGAGAAAAAGATTTGCGCGATCAAGCCAAAGAACTGATCGAAAAAGTAGATGTAAAAGCCGAAACCAACGACAAAGATTACGTTTTCTTGCACTTCATTTTGCACTATCTACCCAAAGGCCTAATCGGACTTCTACTTGCCGTAATCATCTCGGCAGCCATGTCATCCTCCGCATCCGAACTAACCGCACTAGCCTCCACCACAGCCATTGACATCTACAAGCGCAACATAAAAAACGAAAAATCCGAAAAACATTTCGTTTACGCCACCCAATTTTTCACCCTAGGATGGGGAATCATCGCAATACTTTTTGCTTGCGTTTGCATCCTTTTCGAAAACCTAATCCAGTTAGTAAACATCCTAGGATCTATATTTTATGGCACCGTACTCGGCATTTTCTTAGTAGGATTTTTAGTAAAATTCGTCAAAGGAAAATCCATATTCTACAGCGCAGCCATCAGCCAAATCTCCATCTTTTTCATCTACTACTATTTTATCCACATCTACCCAAGCGGTCAAGAAAAACTAGGATATTTATGGCTCAACTTCATCGGAGCCCTCCTAACCTTAGTGCTTTCCATCGTCTTCCAACTCCTCTTAAATTTAAGAAAAAAGACCCTTTAATTTTTTTTTAGAAGCGAAACAGTAGGCATTTTAGTAATTGTAATTCCTGCCATCCGTTGCAATCTGGCATTGCGAGGAACGAAGCAATCCTATAACAACATAAGCCTATCGCAATGCCAGGATTTCCACTTCTGTCAGGGCTACCAAGGTTATGTCTTTGGTGAAAATAGTTTTTCAAAAAAAAATCCACCATCTTGTCATCCAGATAGGAATCTCAAAATAGATAAGTCAAATTAATCCATCTAACAATCCGTTTTAATCTTTGAAAATCCGCGGCAAAATAATATGTACAGAGAAAATAGCAAACCTAAAATTTATTTTGTTTAACTTATTTAATATATCATTAAACATTTTGTAGATTTGTAAAAAATTTACAATGAAAATCTACACCTTCCATAGCAAACAAAATTTACCTATTTCTTTAGAAGAAGCTTGGGAGTTTCTTTCCAACCCAAAGAATCTTAAAACAATCACCCCACCTTATATGGGTTTCAAAACCCTTTCGGGTGACGACAGAGACATGTTTGCAGGACAAATCATTCAATATATTGTAACCCCAGTATTAGGAATCCCAATGAAATGGGTTACCGAAATTACCCACGTACAAGACAAAAAATATTTTGTGGACGAACAACGCTTCGGACCTTATGCCTTGTGGCACCACAAACATTTCCTAAAAGAAATTCCAGGCGGCGTAGAAATGGAAGACATTGTAGATTATAAAGTTCCAATGGGAATTCTTGGGCAATTGGTGCAGCCATTCTTAGTGGCACCAAAACTGAAAGAAATATTTGATTTCAGAACAAAAAAACTAATCGAACTTTTTGGAGAATTTAAAGGATAAATCATCATGAAAAACATACTATTAATTGGCGGTTCCTACGGAATTGGATTGGCAATTGCCAAAGAATTACAATACGAAAACAAAGTATTCATTGCCTCAAGAACCAATGAAAACCTAACCGATTTACACATTACCCACATCCCATTTGATGCTTTAAACGATACTTTAGACGCTACCCAACTTCCAGAAGTAATAGATGGCTTAGTGTATTGCCCGGGAAGCATCAACTTAAGACCTTTTCGTGGTTTAAAACCCGAAAGTTTTGAAGCCGATATGCAAATAAATTTCATAAGTTTGGTGAAAGTTATTCAAACCGTCTTGCCCAATCTAACTGCATCCAATCAATCTAGTATTGTATTGTTTAGTTCGGTTGCTGCAAGTATGGGAATGCCTTTCCACACTAGTGTTGCTGCTGCAAAAGGTGCCATCGAAGGATTTGCCAAAGCATTAGCAGCCGAATATGCACCTAAAATAAGAGTGAATGTAATTGCACCTTCATTAACCGATACCCCATTGGCAGACAAGTTCTTGAACAATGACGTAAAAAGAGAAAAATCGGCAGAAAGACACCCTTTAAAACGAGTGGGAACTTCCGACGATATGGCACAAATGGCAAGTTTCTTATTAAGTGAAAAAAGCAGTTGGATTTCTGGTCAAATCTTCCACGTAGATGGCGGAATGTCCACTTTATTAGTTAATGGGTAAATAATTATAAATGAATATTTTTTGGTTCCGTCGCGATTTACGTTTAGAAGATAATACCGGACTTTTTCATGCTTTAAATAGTGGTGAAGAAGTTCTTCCTATTTTCATTTTTGATGATGCGATACTTTCGCAACTATCCAAAGACGATGCCCGGGTTACGTTCATCCACCAGCAATTGGAGAAGATGCAAAGCCAATTGCAAAGCATCGGAAAATCGTTAGCCATTTTTCACGGAACACCTTCTGAAGTCTTTCCAAAATTGATTGCCGAAAACAAAATTAAAGCAGTCTACACCAACCACGATTACGAACCTTATGCTCGAAAACGCGATTTAGATTTGTTCCATCTTTTCAAAGAGCACAACATCGAATTCAAAACCAGCAAAGACCAAGTGATATTTGAAAAAAGCGAAGTAGTCAAAGACGATGGAACGCCTTATGTAGTCTATACCCCTTTCTCTAATAAATGGAAAGAAGCCTTTAATAAAATTCAATTGGTGCATTACAATTCGGAAGATTTGTTGGATAAAATTGCTCTTCACTCCTACTCCTTTATGAGTTTGAAAGACATAAGATTCGAAACTTCTGCAATAAAAGTAACTCCGTATGACATTTCTAAAGGGCTAATTGATAATTACGAAGCAACCCGAAATTTTCCTGCTTTAAATAAAACTTCCTATCTTGGAATTTACCTCCGATTTGGTGCCGTTTCGATTCGGAAAATGGTTGCAAAAGCAATTGAAAGCAACAACGAAACCTTCTTTAAAGAACTCATTTGGCGGGAATTTTTTATGCAAATATTATGGCATTTCCCTCATACTGCTAAATCTTGTTTCCGACCAAAATACGATGCTATTCAATGGGATAACAACGAAGATTTATTCCAAAAATGGTGCAATGGAAAAACAGGCTATCCTTTTGTAGATGCAGGAATGCGCGAACTAAATGCAACCGGACACATGCACAATCGAGTTCGAATGATTGTAGCCAGTTTTCTGTGCAAACATTTATTAATCGATTGGCGATGGGGCGAAACTTATTTTGCCACCAAACTTTTAGATTACGACCAATCTAGTAACGTTGGAAATTGGCAATGGGCCGCAGGAAGTGGCGTAGACGCAGCACCCTATTTTAGAATTTTCAATCCCACAGAGCAAATAAAAAAGTTCGACAAAGACTTAAAATACATAAAAAAATGGATTCCAGAATTGGAAACCCAATACTACCCACAACCAATTGTAGATCATAAAGAATCTAGAGAACGCTGCTTACGAGTTTATAAAGAAGCAGTAGGTTAGTTAAAATAGCCACAAATAGGATGGATTACTTTTATTAAAATACTACTACAAAATACAATAAGTTTAAAGATAAAAAAAGCGATTTTCGGTTGAAAATCGCTTTTTTATTTGAGATATAATTAGAAATTATTTATTTCCTTTTTCGAAATCGGCAATGAATTGCGCCAAACCTATATCGGTTAATGGATGTTTTAATAGCCCTAAAATTGCAGATAATGGACCTGTCATGACATCGGCTCCAATTTTAGCACAGTTTACAATGTGCATGGTATGGCGCACGGATGCAGCAAGGATTTGGGTTTCGTAACCGTAGTTGTCGTAAATTTCTCTGATTTCTTGAATCAAGTTCAAGCCATCCGTGGAAACATCGTCTAATCTACCAATGAATGGCGATACGAAAGTAGCACCGGCTTTGGCAGCCAATAATGCTTGACCTGCAGAGAAAACTAGGGTTACGTTGGTTTTTATTCCTTTATCAGAAAAGTATTTACAGGCTTTAATTCCTTCTTTGGTCATTGGCAATTTAACTACGATTTGGTCGTGTAAATCGGCTAATTCTTCGCCTTCTTTAACCATTCCGTCGTAATCTATAGCGTTGACTTCGGCACTTACTTCGCCTTCTACAATGTTGCAAATGTCTACGTAGTGCTTAAGGATGTTGTTTTTCCCGGTAATTCCTTCTTTAGCCATCAAGGAAGGATTGGTGGTAACACCATCTAAAATCCCTAGAGATTGTGCTTCTTTAATGTCGTTTAGATTAGCAGTGTCGATAAAAAATTTCATAGTTTGTATGTTAAAAAGTTGTGTTTATTTATTTATGTGGCAAAATTACGAATTTCAAAGACAAAAATCAATTGCAATGACAAAAATCAATTTCAAAGGCAATGTTGAAATTTATTTTAAAAATTTAATAATAAAAAAACCAAGTACATATCCAAATACGATTGAAAAGAAGATATTTCTCGCCCAATTTTTTTCTTTTTGCTCGAAATCTTCATTCTTCCATCTTCCATCTCCCATCTCCCATCTTCCATCTTCCATCTCCCATCTCCCATCTCCCATCTTCTATAACTTATAATGATTCATAAGCATTTTCTCATAGACTTTATCGGGTAAGATCCGTTTTAAGACGATGGAGAATTTTTGCATAAAAGCACCAATTTTGTAATGCCCTTTTGGGTTTGGAGTTTGGATAATTTTATATATAGCCTCTGCCATTTCGTTGGGATTATTGCCACTATCTACATGTTCGTTCATCATGTTGAGAGTGGTTCCATAAGGAATTTCATAAGCAGATCCTTTTACCAAAGGAGCGTGAAATCTTCCGGCAGCAATATTAGTAGCGTAATCGCCTGGGGCAACGTTGGTAATGTGAATTCCGAAGGATTTTACTTCCATTCGTAAGGTCTCGGTAATGAGTTCTAAAGCACCTTTGGAGGCAGAGTAAATTCCGCGATAGGGCAATCCCATATAGCCTGCAATGGAGGTAATGTTAATAATCAACCCTGAATTTTGCGAACGCATGGTAGGCAAAACGGCTTTCATTACTTCGATAGGTCCAAAAAGGTTGGTCTCAAAATTATTTTTTATTTCTTCGGTGGGAATTTCTTCAATTGGGCCTGTAATTCCAACCCCAGCATTATTAATAACTACATCTACCCTACCCGATTTTTGGATTACTTCGGCTACTGCTTTTTGGATGCTTTCTTTATTGCGAACATCTAATGCTAGCAAAGGAAAAACAGAATTAGTTATTCGCTCTGGATTTCTGCTAGTGCCGTAAACGGTAAAACCTTTGGCGTGCAAAAATTCTCCAATAGATTTTCCTATACCTGAAGATGCACCGGTTATTAAAACTACTTTGCTCATTTATTTATTTTTAATAATAATAAATAAAAAAAGTAGTAAACTGATGCTTACTACTTTAATATTTATATATTTTTTTTGTGAATTCGAAAAGAATTCAACTAAATAAAATAATTATTCTTTGATAACTTTTTTAGTTGTAGTTCCTTTATCAGAAAGTATTTTCATCATGTAAACACCTGTAGACAAATCAGAAATAGTAACTTGAACATTTGAAGAATCTAAAGCATTAACCGTTTTAACAACTCTACCGTTTAAATCGGTAATTTCTATAGATTTAATTGAAGTTGAATTGTTAGAAACATTAATTATATCTTTTGAAGGATTAGGAAAAACAGAGAAATCGTTAGACACAACTGAATTAGTATTAACGCCTAGTAATGATTCTACTGCTACAGCTGTAACTTGAACATTGTCTACTAAAAACTGGTTAGCAACAGTATTACCTGTACCTGCACTAACTGCAAAGTCACATTCAGAAATATCAATTCCAGAAGCTGCAGACGTTACACCTGTATAAAACAAACCATTAGCATCTTTCCAAGTAATATCACCAGTGTTATAATCATAAGCAACTCCAACTCTATACCAAGTATTAGCATCTAAAATTAAACCTCCAGAAATTAAAGCAAAAGTATAATAACCTACAACACCTCCTGCATTAGCAGTATTATCATAATATGCCCATCCACTCAATTTTAAAGTTGCTGGATCATAATGAAAACCTGCAACAGCAGTTACTGCAGTTCCATCAAAATTATAAATATATGTTCTAAAAGTATTTTTAGAAGTTGTTACACCACTACCAGTAAAAAAATCATATTCCATTTGAATAATATCATTCCCCATAGTTCTATTAGTCCAAGAAGTAGAAACATCTTGAGATAAATATCTTGAACCTACTGCACCTGTTGAGCCAGTAACTTGTAATGCTTTTGAATTAGATACTGCATTATTTACTACTTGATAATCAGCAAGTATCCCTACAGGAACAGCTGTAGTAGGAGTATACGTATACCAATTTCCTTGGCCAGCAGTAGCGCCTGTTAAGTCAGTACTTACATTACCAATAGTCAATGTTTCGCAATTTTCAGTAAAAAAAACATCTTGTGCTTGAGAAGTAAAAGCAATAGAAGTGATAAATAAAAGTAAAAGTTTTTTCATAATTATTTAATTAAGTTAATATTTTAAGCAACAAATATATAAAATTATTTAATATAAAAAGGCAGTAAACTAATGCTTACTACCTTTTTATATTAAATAATTTATGTGAATCTAAAAAGAACCCAACAAAACAGACTAAAATAATTATTCTTTAATAACTTTTTTAGTTGAAGTTCCTTTATCAGAAAGTATTTTCATCATATAAACACCTGTAGATAAATCAGAAATAGTAACCTGTACATTTGAAGAATCTAAAGCACCAAATGTTTTAACAATTCTTCCATTTAAATCTGTAATTTCTATAAATTTAATTGAAGTTGAATTATTAGAAATATTAATTATATCTTTTGAAGGATTAGGAAATACAGAAAAATCGTTAATCACAACTGAATTAGTATTGACACCTAATAATAAGTCTTCGGCAACTACTGTTTTCATTGTAATATTATCAATTTGAACATTAGCTCCAACTGTATTTCCTACAGCTGAACTAATTTGAAATCTAGCACCTGTCAAATCTACTCCCGCATCTGGTCCAGTTGAGATTCCTGTATAGAATAATCCATTAAGTTCTTTCCAAGTAATTTCGCCTGTATTGTAATTATATGCTACACCTATTCTATACCAAGTATTATCACTTAATATTAAATCATCTGGAGTAGTACTTGTACCTCCTAATTTAAATGTATAATATCCCGGAGTACCGGCATTGTCATAATATGCCCATCCTCTTAAAGCTTTAGTGACTGTAGTAGGCGTTCCCCCTGTAGGAGTATAAGTATAAGGTCCTGGTGCAAACCAAAAACCAGCAACAGCGAAACCACTCGCATCTAAAATGTAATTTCTAAAAGAACTTAATGAAGCTGTTGGACCTCCTGAAAATAAGTCAAATTCTATTTCAACAATATCATTACCAGAAGTTCTATTTGCCCAGCCATTAGTAATATCTTGAGTTACCCATCTAGACTGGTTTTGTGTAGAAGTAGTAGCGGTTGGTGAACCATTAATTTGAAGAACATTTCCATTAACACCAGCTGCATTTACAACTTGGAAATGAGAATTTGCAGTTGCAGGAGATGCCCCTGTTGACCCAGCAGTTAACCATCCATGTTGACCAGCAATTAAACCTGTTGGATCAGTGCTAAGGTTACCAATTGTTAAGGCTGTACAATCTTCTGTAAAAAAAACATCTTGTGCCTGAGAAGTAAAGGCAAGAGAAGAAATAAATAAAAGTAAAAGTTTTTTCATAATTATATAGATTTTATTAAAATTAATTTATACAAATATAATTATTTTTATTTTCCTAAAATTATTTTAATCCTCTTTTTCCCACTTTCCAACAACAGATGTTGCAAGGGCATTTCCTAAAACATTAGTTGCGCTTCTAAACATATCACAAAAATGATCTATTGGCAGTATCAATGCTATACCTTCAATAGGAATTTTAAACATACCGCAAGTAGCGGCCACAACAACCAAGCTAGCTCTAGGTACTCCCGCAATTCCCTTACTTGTAAGCATTAATACTAATAACATTGTCATTTGAGTCCCCAAATCGAGATGTACTCCATAGACCTGTGCAATAAAAATACTAGCAAAAGTCATGTACATCATACTGCCATCTAAATTAAAAGAATATCCTAGCGGGAGCATAAACGAAACAATTTTATCTTTTACTCCAAATCGTTCCAACTCTTCGGTTAATTTTGGAAAAACTGCTTCACTACTCGTTGTTCCGAATGCAATAATTAAAGGGCTTACAATTCTCTTTAGTAAAGTAGTCATTTGTGATTTTAAGAAAATATATCCAACAACTAACAAGAATAACCAAAGTGATGCTATCCCAACCAAGAAAGAACTAAAAAATTTGGCGTAAGTAACTAATAGATCATTTATGTCTTTTATGGCAAAAACTCCTGCAATAGCTCCAAAAACTCCAATTGGCGCAAATTTCATTACATAATTTACCATTTTCAAAATGATGTGCGAAATTTTATCAAAAGCATTAACAACAGGTTTAGCATTAACTCCTATAGAGGCTGCGGCTAATCCGAAAAAAATAGAAAAAATTACTATTTGAAGTATTTCATTATTAGCCATTGCTTCTACAATACTTTTCGGAATAATATGTTCTACAAAGTTTTGGGCTGAAAATCCATCTACTTTTTCAGTAAGTTCGGTAGCTGCAGAAACATCTACTTTTCCTAAATGTAATCCAACGCCAGGTTGCAATGTGTTTACCCAAAAAAGACCTATTAATAAGGAAATAAATGATGCAGAAAAAAACCATCCTAAGGCCTTTCCTCCTATTCTACCTACAGATTTTACATCTCCTAATTTTGCTATACCAACTACTAAAGTGGTAAATACTAAGGGCGCAATTATCATTTGAACCAATCGAATGAAAACAGTTGCTAACATTTTTATTTTGTCACTAAAATTTTTAGCATCATCTGCTATATAATTTTTATGAATAATAATTCCTAAGAATGCCCCTAAAAGCATTGCAATTAGAATTTGAAAAGTTAGATTGCTTAAAATAGATTTTTTGGTAGTTTCGGTTGTAGTCATTTAATATTGGTAGGTTTTGTTTAGTAAATAAAAATCGGCTAGAACAATTGCAGCCATTGCTTCTACAATTGGTACAGCTCTTGGAACCACACAAGGATCATGACGACCCTTGCCTTGTTGTTCTATAATAGTATTATCATTAGTAAGAACTTCTTGTTTTTGAATTAATGTAGCAACGGGTTTAAAAGCTACTCTAAAATAAATATCCATTCCGTTAGAAATACCGCCTTGAATTCCGCCAGAAAGATTGGATTTTGTAGTTCCATCCGAGTTGTATAAATCATTATGTTCACTTCCTTTCATTTGCGCACCGCAAAAACCGCTTCCGTATTCAAAACCTTTTACAGCATTAATAGAAAGCATTGCCTTTCCTAATTCGGCATGTAGTTTATCAAAAACTGGCTCTCCAAGTCCGATTGGAACATTTTGAATCACACAAGTAATAGTTCCTCCTACGGTATCGCCTTGTTTTTTAATCTCCTTAATATGGTTTTCCATTTTTTCGGCTGTAGCCAAATCAGGACAACGAACTGCATTACTTTCTATTTTAGTGAAATCTAAATTTTGATAGGGTTTATCAATAAAGATAGATCCAACAGAGGAAACAAATGCATTTATTTTAATGCCTTTCAGTATTTGTTTTGCAACTGCTCCTGCCACAACTCGACTCGCTGTTTCTCTAGCAGAACTTCTGCCACCACCTCGATAATCTCTTATGCCATATTTTTTTTCATAAACATAATCGGCATGACTAGGACGGTAAGTGTCTTTTATGTGCGAATAATCTTCTGATTTTTGATTGGTATTTGGAATAAGAAATCCTATTGGAGTTCCGGTAGTTTTACCTTCAAAAATTCCAGAAAGAAACTGCACTTCATCTTCCTCTTTTCTTTGAGTTACAATAGCAGATTGTCCTGGTTTACGACGCTGCATTTCCATTTGAATTAAATCAAAATCTAATTCAATACCTGGAGGACATCCATCAATAATTCCACCTAATGATGCACCATGCGTTTCACCAAAAGTTGTTAATCGAAAAAGTGTTCCGTAGCTATTTCCAGCCATAGTATATTGTTTTTCACAAAAATAGGATAATATACTTAATAGGTAAACTTCGAGAGATTTTTTTTTAAACAAAAAGTTTTATTATATTAGCCATCAAAAAAACAAAATGAAAATTAATTTTATCTTATCCTCATTATTTTTAATACTACTATCTTCTTGTTCTCATAATGATACTATTATTAATCAAACAGATCCTGCTGATGCAATCCCAACAGTCTACATGCCTTTAAACAATAGCAATTATTGGGATTATGATGTACAAGGAGTTAACCCTGGCGCTGTGAATACTCCAATGGGTGTTGACCACTTATTCATTGCAAACGACACGTTAATTAGTGGTTCTACCTTTAAAAAATTGAAAACTACTGCCACTCCTAATGGTTTCTTTTCAAATACTTTGCGAAATAATGGAGTAAAAATAAGCGGAAGTTCATTAATTGTTACAGGAACTTTTAATTTATCATTTCCTGGATTAGCTACCCCTATTCAAATTAATTTGGATAATTTTTCTTTCTTTAAAGAGAATGCCACTACAAATACTGAAATAAGTTCTACAACAGGAACTTTACACCAAACAATTACTGCAAGTGGAAGTACTTACCCTTTAGATATTGATTACACCTTGAAATCTATTGCTCAAGAAACTTTGCCTTCTTATTTATCGAATGGAATTACTTATCCTAATGTTAAAAAAAATAGACTTATTTTAAATTTAAAAATAACTACTACATCTTCCGGAATTACTGCAACCTTACTTTCAGATCAACCCGTATTAACTTTGAATGAATATTTTGCAAAAAATCTTGGAAATGTATATACCAATACTTATTTTCATTATGATATTAATGCAAGTGTTGCAACTTCATTTGGAATTCCAGCTAGTTTAACTCAAACACAAGAAGAATTCCTTACCACCTACCATTTAAATTAGACTTTTATTATTATAACTATTTAATAAATCTATAATAATATATAATCATTTTATCATCACTAATTTAAGTGAGATTATTCTTGATTTGGTTTTTTTGTAATTGGATTAAATTGAAAATACTTTACATAAGAAATCCCGATCGCTCGGGATTTTTTTTTATTTTATTTCAATTGGTTTTTTAGATTTGATTTTAACTACAAAACACGGATTGGTTGTGTTTTCAATAGGAGCATCTTTTGGTTCTATTTCTTTTATTGAAACTACCATTTTATCGGATAATTCTTCAATGCTTTTCACTTCAATAGTATATCCTTTTTTTTGTTTTTCGCCAATGTTTACTAAAATGAAATTACAAGTCGCAATATCTTCTTTCTTAATATACGGCTTAATCATTTTATCTTTCAAGAGCATATTGAATTCTTTTTCTTCCGAAATGATTTCATAAAATTGAAAAGAGGCTCCTCCATAATCACTTCCAAAAAGCACATCATATAAAGGTTTGGAAAGCATGGGTGGCTTAGTAGAACCACACGAAAACAACATAAATACTAAAGATACAATTACTATTTTTTTCATTTGATTTTAAGCGGTTTAATTGGACTTATCTATAGCTTTTTGGTAAATAGATTCATACAATGGCAAAATATTTTTTATATCAAATTGTTTCGCGACTGTTAAAGCATTTTCTTTAAACGTATTTAATATTTCTTTATTGCCTAAAATTTTAATTGCATTTTCTGCCATTTCATCAATATTACCCACGTCACTCAAATAACCAGATATTCCATCAAAATTTACTTCGGGTAAACCACCAGAATTACTAGAAATTACTGGAACACTCCAAGCCATTGCTTCTAAAGCTGCTAAACCAAAACTCTCGGTTTGAGAAGGCAATAAAAACAAATCCGAAAACGAAAGAATACTGTCAATTTCATTACTATTCCCGAAGAAAATTACTTTGTCTAATATCCCCAACTCTTCACATAACCTTTCGGCTTTTGCTTTCTCTGGACCATCTCCCACCATCATTAGTTTGGCAGGAATAGCTTTTTGGATTTTGTTAAAAATCTTAATTACATCTGGTATTCTTTTTACTTTCCTAAAATTACTAATGTGCGTTACAATTCGCTCTTCAGGTTTGGCCATTATAGACCTTTGGCAAGAAATTAAAGATTCATTGCGTTGTTTGTCTAATTCGATAAAGTTAGGAATAACATGAATCTCATTTTTAATATTAAACAACTCGTAAGTAGCATCTTTTAAGCTTTGGGAAACCGAAGTAACTACATCCGATTTATTGATACTAAAACTTACTGCTGTTTTATAATTGGGGTGATTTCCTACCAAAGTAATATCGGTTCCGTGAAGAGTCGTTACCATCGGGATTGAAATTCCTTCGTCTTTAAGCATTTGCTTTGCCATATAGCCTGCATAGGCGTGTGGTATGGCATAATGCACATGCAATAATTCTATTTTGTACAACTTTACCATATCTACCAATTTGCTGGAAAGCGCTAATTCGTAGGGTTGGTAATGAAATAAAGGATATTCTGGTACATTTACTTCATGGTAATGCACATTCGAATTTAATAAGGCTAATCGCACTGGTTGTCGGTAGGTTATGAAATGAATTTCATGTCCGCGATTGGCCAATTCAATTCCTAATTCGGTAGCGACAACGCCACTTCCGCCAAAAGTTGGATAACAAACAATTGCTATTTTCATGGTTGTATTTTATAAGTACTAAGGTACTAAATATTATTTTGAATTTTATTTATCTAAAATTGCTTCTTGAATCACTTTTTGGATGTCTTCTCGAATATTTTCTTTAGATAATTTATTTTCCACATTAGAATCGGGATAGGTTCTATTGGATAAAAAGATATATACTATTTCTGTTTCAGGATCGGCCCAAGCCATAGTCCCTGTGAAGCCTGTATGACCAAAACTAGATTTAGAAACACAACCACAAGTAGGTCCTTCTTTACCCAACTGAGGCTTGTCAAATCCTAAACCTCTTCTATTGCCTTCCGAACAGAAATAACAGGTATTAAAGATATCAAAAGTGGAAGGTTTAAAATATTGAATGTTTCCGTAATTTCCTTTTTGAAGATACATCTGCATCATTTTGGCAATATCCATAGCATTTGAAAAAATGCCAGCATGCCCTGCTACGCCACCCTGCATGGCTGCAGCCATATCATGAACATAACCTTGCACTAAGGCATGACGGAAATAAGTATCTATTTCGGTAGGAGCAATTATACTTTTGTCAAATTTACGTAAAGGATTGTAAGTAGTATTATTCATCCCTAACGATTTATAAAAATTTTCAGAACTCAATACATCCAAGGTTTTTCCTGTAGATTTCTCTAAAAATTCTTTCAAAAGAATAAAAGTAAAATCGCTGTATTTATATTCTTTTTTCTCCAATAGTTTGCTATCGGCAATTTGCTTCATGATGCTATCTTGGTAATCATTTCGAAGATATAAATTCTCGGCAACTTGTGTCGTGAATCCTTCTTTAGAATTTAAACTATAATACTTTTCGGATGGCGCTTTATCTGCATTTAATGTTGCTTTATAAAAAGGAATCCACGCTTGCAAACCTGCATAATGAGAAAGTAAATTTTTAAAAGAAATATCTTGCTTATTGCTCCCTTTTAATTTCGGAAGCATATCTCCTAATTTAAAATCTAAAGATACTTTTCCTTGTTCAAAAAGTTGCATCACATTTGGCAAAGTCGAAACCATTTTGGTAACGGATGCCATATCATAAATATCGGAATTTTGAACCTTAGTAATAGGTTCGTAAGTTTGATAACCATACGATTTTTGAAATATTATTTTTCCTCTTCGCGCAACTAACACTTGAATTCCGGGAGCCATTTTACCTTCAATTGCTTTTTTGGCAAGGACATCAATTTGGGATAATACCTTCGGACTCATACCCACATTTTCAGGTGCTGTAAAGCCTAGACGGTTTAATTTTTCGGTAGTTAAACCAAAGCCGTCTTTAAATTCTTCGTTGATAGAAACCGGTAATTTTCCTTGTGGTTCAATTGCTCCAAAAAGCAGTTCGGCTCCGACTATTTGTGAAATATCACTATTTTGATAGGACATTACTACGCCTTCAAAATCATCAAAATTAGGAATTGCAGATAAGGAATAGGGCTTAGTGAAAGCATCTAAAATGACATTATTTTTTTTGGCTATATCTTGCAACCATAATAATTCGGTATCCGAAAAATCGTGTTTTTTCCATGCTTTATCCGATTTATGATAGCCTACAATCACCGTTTTATATTCTTTTAGTTTTACTTCTAATGAATCTAAGTTAGTATCCGAAACCTCTGTAACTTCTGTATATTTTTTTATAGTGGTAACAAAAGAAGAATTAGTATCATCGCCTAATTTCACATAAGCAATCTTTTGATCTAAGTTCTTAATAGGAAGAATGTTATCTTTATTTTTTAAAACTGTTGTAGCATGTTCGTACAATTGGTATTGCAAGGCATCTTTGAAAGTAGTATTCAAATCGTTAGATAAATTCTTAGTATCGATAGGTTTATAATGGTTTAAACCCGCTTTGAATTTGTAATGCAAAATTTTCTTAACCGATTTTGCAATTCTATCATCCGTAATTAACCCAGTTTGGTAGGCTTCCGATATTTTTTGAACTGCTAGAGGTACATTTTCTGCAAAAAGCAAGATGTCATTTCCTGCTAAAAATGCTTCTAAATCAATATCTCCAGGTTTTAAAAACTTACTTGCCGCTTTCATATTCAAAGCATCTGTAAATATTAATCCGTCAAAACCCAATTCGTTTTGAAGCAAATCGGTCACCACATTATAAGAAACTGATGTCGGATAATTTTCTCTTGGCTCCAAACTTGGAATGTTCAAATGAGCTACCATAACCGAAACCAAGCCTTCGTCAAACATTCGTTTATAAGGATATAATTCTACTTTTTCTATTCTATCTTTGGAGAAAGAAACCAATGGCAGCGCATAATGCGAATCTAAAGCGGTATCTCCATGACCAGGAAAATGTTTGCCCGTGCAAAAAACTCCTTGACTTTGAATTCCTTGCATCAAAGCAACGGCATGATCGGTTACATTCATTTTGTCTTCACCAAAAGAACGGTTGCCAATAATAGGATTTTTAGGATTGGTATTGATATCAATAACCGGTGCAAAATTAAATTGGGCTCCAATTCTTTTGGCTTCTTGCGCCATATTTTTCCCTACTTCTTCTATTAATTTTAAATCTCTAATAGCACCCAAAGTAGTATTCCATGGGTATTTGTAAGTAGAATCTAATCGCATGCTTAAACCCCACTCGGCATCAATACCTATAAACAAAGGCACTTTAGACTTCGATTGGAATCTATTGGTTAAATTGGCTTGACGACCAGGACCTCCTTGAAAAAAGATCAATCCACCAATTTTATTTTCTTTAATTAATTTGTCAATAGAATTTACATGCACCGTATCTTTATTAGAATAAGCAGCAACCATAAATAGTTGTCCTGCTTTTTCTTCAAAAGTCATTTGTGTGTAAATGCTATCTACCCATTTTGTTTCGGCTTCCGAATCTTTAAAAAAGTTTTTTCTTTCGGATTTTAAAACAGGAACATAAACTTCATCATCGTAAGAAAATTCAGGCTTTGCAATTTTGCCAACAGAAGTTTTAGCTCTTGAAACACCACAGTTGGTAACAAAAGAAAGAATAACTAGAACAAATGCTAATTGAATTATTTTTTTCATAAATAAGATAAACGATTAAAAGAAACGACTGTGCCAACTTTCATTAGCAGGAACTTCCCAGTTTTCTTTCCATTCTTCTATGTTATTAACGAGATTATTAAATACAATAGTATGTTCGGAAACCGATTTATCTTTTGCAAGTTTTTTAAAATCTAATAAAGTTTTATAGGTAATAAATTCGCCTTGCTTGAAGGAAACATTCATTTTATCTAATAAATCTACTGAATATTTTTGTTCTAAATTTTGAATAAAAGCCACAGATGCATCTATAGAACAACCAGTTGCAGGATGTACTTCTTGATTTACTGCAATAATAATAAATCGATTATATTTTATTATAAATGATGCTTCTAGAGGACTTCCATGTGCCGACCAATTATTCAAAAATTCGCCTAAATCGTTTTCTATTTCAGCAACTTCCTCTTCCGAAAATTTTCTATTAGAGGGATAAATCCAAATTCGGGATTCTTCGGGTAAATTTTCAAATGGTACGTACATAGTATTTTTTAGATATTAAATATCAAATAATATAATTTATAAATCTTGAGCGTTCGCAATTAATTCGGCTATATCTAGAACTTTTACTTTTGCTTCGCTTTCTTTAACTTTCACTCCATCGGTCATCATGGTGTTGCAAAATGGGCAACCGGTTGCAATAATTTCCGTATTAGTTTCCAAAGCATCTTCGGTACGTTCAACGTTAATTTCTTTATTTCCTTTTTCGGCATCTTTAAACATTTGTGCGCCACCTGCTCCACAGCATAATCCGTTGGCTTTAGAACGTTTCATTTCTACCAATTCGGCATCTAATTTTTGTATTAATTCTCTTGGAGCTTCATATACATTATTGGCTCTTCCAAGATAACAAGGATCGTGAAAAGTAATACGCTTCCCTTTATATTGACCACCTTCAATGGTTAATCTACCAGAATCTAAAAGTGATTTCAAAAATTCAGTATGGTGCACCACTTCGTATTTTCCGCCTAATTCGGGATACTCATTTTTTAAAGTATTGAAACAATGCGGGCAAGCCGTAACGATTTTCTTGGCTTCATAAGCATTCAGAACCTCAATGTTCATCATGGCTTGCATTTGAAACAAAAACTCGTTACCAGCACGTTTTGCAGGGTCTCCAGAACAACTTTCTTCGGTACCTAGAACAGCAAATTCAACATTAGCACGATTTAAAATCTTTACTAATGCTTTGGTAATACGTTTGGCTCTGTCGTCAAAACTTCCAGCACAACCTACCCAAAATAATACTTCGGGTTGCTTGCCTTGGGCTAACATTTCGGCCATGGTTGGCACAACTAAATTTTCTGACATTTGTTATTTAGATTTTTTATATTAAATTTTAGATATTAAATATTTAATATCTAAAATCCTATATTTAATATTATTCATGTTGTCCATCGTCAAAAACCTCGATGGTTACTTCTTTTTCAATTAAGTCGGTGAATTTTCCTCTATAACGAGTTGCTTTCACCAAGTGGTTATCTATCCAGTGGTAATTACCACCACGTGGTTTTCCAAATAAAATTCCGTGGTATTTAAATCCGTGTTGTTTTAACCAACGTTCGGTATAATCACGATGTGCTTCGGTTCTTGAAGTGAAGAAGAAAATAATGTGTCCTTCATCGTACCATTTGTTTAAGGTAATTAAAGCATCTGGATACACTTCTGCGGTAAGCATTCTTTCTGGTTCTTCGTTTGGAATATCATCGCAAACAGTTCCATCTATATCAATTAAATAATTCTTTATGCCATCGGTTAAAATTGGGCTTAAATGTTGTCCGTTTTCAGTTACTGCTTGTAAGGTTTTGTTAAGGTCTTCCATTTCAATATTTATAATTAGTAGTTACATTTATATTAATAAATTCCCAAGCCTCACAAAGGGAAATTATTATGGTTAATATTCTATTCTTCTTTCCAGTTCAAACGATCCATTTGGTTGTACTGCCAAGGTGCACCGTTGTTTTCAATATTTGCCATCATGGCATTAAGCGATTGTGGTGCTGCACTTTGTTCCATTACTAAATAACGACGCATGTCAATAATTATAGACAACGGACTGATATTCACAGGACATTCTTCTACACAAGCGTTACACGAGGTGCAAGCCCAAAGTTCTTCGGTGGTAATGTAATTATTTAATAAAGAAACATTATCCGGAATGAAAACTCCTTTATTTTTATCGATATTTCTTCCCACTTCTTCCAATCGGTCGCGGGTATCCATCATTATTTTTCGTGGTGATAATTTTTTACCCGTTTGATTTGCAGGACAAACCGAAGTACATCTACCACATTCGGTACAGGTATAGGCATTTAATAATTGTACCCAATTCAAATCCATTACATCAGAAGCACCAAACTTGCTAGGAATTGCCGAAGCATCTGCAGGCGGAGCAGCAAAAGGATCTGCGTTTGGATCCATCATTAATTTCACTTCATTAGTTACACTTTCTAGATTATCTAATTTACCTTTTGCATTTAAATCGGCATAATACGTATTAGGAAATGCTAGTAAAATATGTAAATGTTTTGAAAAATATAAGTAATTCATAAACATTAAAATTCCGATAATGTGCAACCACCAAAAAGTTTTTTCCAACATCATAACGGCACTTTCGTTCATTCCGTTAAAAAAGGGAGCAATAAAATGACTCACAGGAAAAGAGCCAACAGAAGTAAAATGATTCACACCTGCTTGTTGTAACCAAAAGTCGGAAGCGTTCATCAACAAAAATAACGACATCAATACTACTTCTATGTACAGTATAATATTGGCATCTTTTTTTGGACCTCCCTTCAAGTCAGGGCTAATGAATCTTTTTAATCTTACAATATTTCTTCGGGTCCAGAAAACTAATACTGCTACTAAAACCAATAATGCCAATACTTCAAATGAACCAATTAGAAAATTATAAAAACTACCTAGGAAAGAAAAAACTCTATGGGTTCCGAAAAGTCCATCAATAATTATCTCTAATAATTCTAAGTTGATGATAATAAAACCTGCATATACTACTATGTGCAGTATTCCTGCAATAGGTCGTTTCACCATTTTAGATTGCCCTAAAGCAATCATCGCCATGTTTTTCCAACGTGCTGAAGGGTTATCCGTACGATCAATATCTTTTCCTAATTTAATGTTTCGGATGATTTTTTTTACGTTTATTGTAAAATATCCAAAACCTGCAAGTAATAAAATCGCAAAGAAAATAGACTCTAAATATTTAATAATGTCCATACTATTTCTTTTTTAAAGTGTCGTTAACTGGAGTTGTATAGGGTTTATTTTTCTTTCCGAAAAGAGAAACATTTACATAACGAGTAGGATTTAATCGTAAATCTTGCAATAACAATTCTAATTCTTTAGAAGTTTTATTGAAACTATCATACAACGATTCATCTTTCATCAATTTACCCATTGTTCCTTTGCCTGATTGTATATCGGCCATTATATTATCTACATTATCCAAAGTTTTTTGAAGATTTTTTATCGTTCCTCCAATATTAGATTTAGCTAAAGAATCGGAAACCTTTGAAAAATTAGAAGTAACAATTTCTATATTATTCAAAGAACCATTAATTTTTGATTTATTATCAGCCAATAAAGAATTCAATTGCGTAGAAGCTGATTTAAATTGTACTAAAGTTTCGTTTAAATTGGAAAGACTATTTTGAAGGTTTTCTTTTGCTTTAGCATCCAATACTTCATTCACGTTTTCCAACATGACATTAGCATTGTCTAATAGTTTGGATATTTTGTCTTTTAAAGGAACAATTTGTTTAGCAACTTCATCAGTTAATCCTAATTTACTAGAAGAAATTAAGGTATCTCCAGAAACCGCTATTGCACCATCTGTACTTGGCAGAATAGCAATTTGTTTTCCTCCAATAGGGCTTGGAGCATATATTTCGGCAATGCTAGTTTTTTTTATAGGAAAATCCGATTTTATTTGCATTTCAACCGTAACTTTCCCAGTAGTATTGTCAATGGTAATTTTACTTACTTTTCCAACAATCATTCCACTAATGGTAACAGGAGATGCAATAGCAAGTCCTTCTACATTGTCGTATTGCGCATAAAGATTTTTATAATTAGTTAATAAATCTTTACCTTTTAAATAGCTATATCCCCAAATAAATAGTGTAATGGATGCTAATACTAATATGGCTGTTTTAATTTCTTTGGATAATTTCAAAATAGTGGTTTTTTAATGGTGCAAAAATAACGTATTATTTGATAGCATCTTTCACATCGATGCTTTTCCCGTCTTTAAATGCAATAATAAAAGCAGAATCGTAGCCTTTGGCAGTTGCGTCTTTTAATAATTTTTTTGCTTCTTCATAATTAGATGTTTCTCCATACATATATTTATAGATAGAGGAATGACTAGAAGTAATATTTTTTAATCCTTTGAAGTTACTTGGAGTAAGTTCTAATTTAGTTGGACTTGCAGAAATTTGAATTTTAAATACAATACCTTTTTCAGATTTTTTATCTATTACTTTAGGATCTTTTTTCTTTATTATAGTATCTGTTTTTTTAACTTCTGGAGTTGCTTTAATTGGCTTTTCGTCAATTCTCTCAGAAGGTTTTTCTATTGGAGTATCATTAGAATTACCATCAAAGAAATCTTTTTTATAACTTACAATAGCTTGTGCAATGGCTTCAGCAATTTCTTGTTGTCCTTCTTCCGAATCTAATTTAGCTCCTTCAACAGGATTAGAAATAAATCCGTTTTCAATTAATACTCTTGGCATATAGGCTTTATGTAAAACCATATAAGGTGCTTGCTTAACACCTCCACCTCTACTCTTTTTACCCAAATCTTGCACAAATCGATCTTGAATTTTTCCCGCAAGAGCAATACTATTTTCAATAAATTCTTCTTGCATGATAGTCATACCCAACATGGTTTCTGGTTTGTTTGGATCAAAACCTTGGTATTTTTGCTTATAGTCTTTCTCTTGAGTAATTACAGAGTTTTCTCGTTTTGCTGCCTCTAGGTTGGAAGCATTTTTAGACATACCCATTACATAGGTTTCCGTTCCATCGGCAACAGTATTTTTATTTGCATTGCAATGTATGGAAACAAAAATATTAGCATCTGCCCTGTTGGCAATATTAGCACGCTCTATCAAATCAATAAAAACATCGGTCTTTCTAGTATAAATAACGTCTATGCTAGAATTTTTCTCCAAAATCTTACCAACTTTCAATGTTATACCCAAATTAATATTTTTTTCAATATGTCCGCTATAAACAGCCCCGAAATCATGGGCTCCATGGCCAGCATCCAAAGTGACTTTGAATTTAGATTGTGCAAAAAGCATGCTAGAGCATAAAACTACTAGCAGAGTAAGAAAAGGTTTTGGGGATTTTATGTTAATCATTGTTATAAAAGTTAATTTTAATTAAAACTGCAAGGTTATAAAATTATTATTTCTCTATTTTTGACCAAAATTTATATGTAAGTTTGGCTTGTCAAAAATCTAGCCATATTTTTACAAAAATAGCATTTAAACCTTTGCGTACAAACTTATTTTATATCGTTTTATTAGCATATTTCCTAACAATAGGAAGTTCTTCTCTATTTGGTCAAGAAACCACAAAAAAAACAACATCATTTCCGACTAAAAACCAAACGATTACCCCTAAAAAAGACTCTGAAATAGTACCTGCAAAAGATAAACCTATAATGAAGAAAGTAGATACTATTAAGGTAGATACTATCAAAAAATTTAAGTCCGTATTGGAGGGTAAAGTAAAGTATCATGCCAAGAAATATGCTAAGTTTGATCAAAAGAAAAAACTCATTACTCTATACGATGAAGCGGAATTAAATTATTTAGACTACCATTTGAAGGCTGGAATTATTATTTTTGACTATGCAAAGAATGAAGTTTATGCTGGTAGGCTAAAAGATTCTTTAGGAAATTACATACAATTACCTAATTTTAAGCAAGGTTCTAACATTATAGAACCGGATTCTATTCGATTTAATTTTAAAACTAAAAAGGCTTTAATTTGGAATTCTAGAACTACACAACAAGATTTAAATATAAAAGCCAAAATTTCAAAGAAAGAAAACGACTCCATTTATTTTATGAAAGGAGCCCATTTAACTACTTCTAAAGATATTGATGACCCAGAATATTATTTTTTGGTAAACAAAATGAAATTTGTTCCAGGCAAAAAAGTAGTAATAGGCACTACTAATTTATGGATTGAAAACGTTCCTACCCCACTAGCATTGCCTTTTGCATTTTTTCCAATAACTGAGAAAAATCATTCCGGAATTATTCCTCCAAGTTTCGGGCAAAATAATGCTCGAGGTTATGCATTACAAAATGGGGGATATTACTTTGCTTTTAGTGACAAAGTAGACCTTGCCGTATTAGGAGATTATTATACCAATGGAAGTTATGCCACCCGATTTGAATCTAGCTATGCAAATAAATACAAGTATAACGGAAGAGTAAATATTCGTTTTGAAAATCTAATTACTAGTGAACGTGGATACCCGGATTATGCGAAAAGTAAAATTTACAATATTCAATGGTCCCATACAAAAGATGCAAAATCGAACCCAAATTCTAGATTTTCTGCTTCTGTAAATTTAGGAAGTAGTCAGTATTTTCAACAATCTGTTAATCTTGCTAACCTTGGATCTACTTTAAATAATACCTTAAGTTCTTCTATATCGTATTCAAAAACTATTAACACGATACCGCAAGTTAACTTTGCTTTATCGGCAACACATTCGCAAAATACCCAAACAAAGGCAATCAATATGACTTTGCCAACCTTACAAGCTAGTATGGATAGAATTTACCCATTTGTAGGAAAAGATGGAATAAAAAAAGGATTTATTAAAAACATCAATTTACAATATAATTTAAGAGGTGAAAATCAAATACTTACAACAGATGAATTTTTCTTTAAAAAAGAAATGTTTTCTGCTGCAAAAGTAGGTTTTCAACATAGTATCCCGTTAAGTACTAATTTTAAAGTTTTTAAATATTTTAGTGCTTCTACTTCCATAAATTATAATGAAGTTTGGACCTTAAATACGATCCATAAAGATTTTGTAACTACCTCGTTACCTCCCTCACTTCCCACAGGTTCGGTTGTAACTACTAATTTAAATGGTTTTGATTCCTTTAGAACTTATTCGTTTTCCAATAGTCTTACTACAACAATCTACGGAACTTTCAATTTTGGAAAAAATAACAAAATTCAATCTATACGCCATGTAATGCATCCCTCTATTTCACATACCTATACTCCTAGTTTTGAAAAATACTACGACACTTATGCTATGGATGCTAGCGGAAAAACTGCTCAATATACTCGATTTGATACTGGAATTTATGGTGCCCCAGGTAAAAAATATTCTAATAATATGGGATTTAATTTGAGTAATACATTTGAAGCAAAAGTTAGAGACCGAGATACTACAAAAACAGAGCCTAAAAAAATAATGTTGTTGAACAATTTAAACCTATCCACAAGTTATGATGTCTCAGCCGATTCTTTGCGTTGGGCACCTATGCGATTAAGTGGAGGAACTACTTTGTTTAAACAAAAAATGAATATTAATTTTGCTACAACATTAGATCCTTATGCTTTAGGAAAGGACAACAAAACCCGTATCAATACATTTAACATTGATGATGGTGGAAGTTTGTTTAGAATGACCAGTGCTAATATGACAATTAACTATTCGGTTTCTAGTTCTAAAGAAGACAAGACCAAGAAGAATGTTCAAGGCTCTAAAAATGGTGGTAGGGAAGATGATTTATTCGGTTCTAATACTGAATTAAACGACAATAGAGATAGTCAATTTGCTAAAAAAGACGAAGACAAAGATGGTTTTACAGGATTTTATAATGCTAAAATACCTTGGGACATGACTTTTGCTTATTCGGTTACTTATTCAAATTCCCTAAACGAAAGAAAAATTTCTAGCAATTCGGTAATGATTTCTGCAAATACCGATTTAACGCCAAAGTGGAAAGTTGGAGTTTCCACCGGATATGACTTTGTACGAAAAGGGGTAACATTTACACAAATTCGTTTGAATCGTGATTTATTAAGTTGGAATATGAGCTTTAACTGGTCTCCTTTTGGACAATCCTATTGGGGATTCTTTATCGGAATTAAAGCAAGTGTTCTTAAAGATATTAAATGGGACAAAAGAACCCAAGCCGATCGAATATTAAAATAAAATTTATGAAAAAAATCATTATTACTGACAAAGCACCTGCTCCAATTGGTCCCTACAACCAAGCAGTATTAGTTGGAAACACCTTATATACTTCCGGACAAATAGCACTAAACCCTCAAACTATGGAATTGGTACTCGAAACAATCGAGGCTGAAACCACACAAGTAATGGAAAATATGAAAGCCGTTCTAGAAGCAGCCGGTATGACTTTTGAAAATGTGGTAAAATCAACTATTTTCATCATGGATATGAATAATTTTGCGCTAATCAATTCGGTTTACGGAAGTTATTTCGATGAAAAAACAGCTCCTGCAAGAGAAACTGTCCAAGTTGCTGGTTTACCAAAAGGAGTAAATGTAGAAATTTCAATGATTGCTATTAATTAGTTATCAACTAATTAGAACAAGGAATATTAAAGAAAACATAACAATCACTCCATTATTAACCTAGTCAAAATTGGATAATGATCGGAATTTTTAAACAACGGAAAGTTTTCAAAGCTTTTTACTTTCATTTTTTTATCTACAAAAATATAGTCTATTCGTGCTGGATAATATTTAAAATTATAGGTTTCCCCAAAGCCATTTCCAGCCTCTTCAAAGCAATCGCTTAGGTTTCCTTTAATACTTCGGTACACGTACGAGAAGGCGCTGTTATTCATGTCACCACAGATTATCATTGGGTAATGACACTCCTTTTTATGGTTCCGTAAAATTTCGGCTTGCAATTGCTGTTTTTTAAATGCTTGGCTAATTCGTCGCACCATTAGTTGCGATTTTTGCTGGCTTATAGAATCTACATTGTCTTGTATTTCATTAACATCCGGAGAAATTTTTATCGACTGTAAGTGCATATTATATACCCGAATAGTATCTTTCCCTTTTCGGATATCGGCATAAACAATTAAATTATCCGATTCTGGAAACTCAATATTCCCTTGATCTACAATAGGATATTTAGAAAATATTGCTTGCCCGGTTTTAATATTTTTGCCTTGCATAAAAATAAATCGGTGTTTGTACACACGCAAATCTACTTTGGCCGTTTTGGAATATTCTTGAATACAAAGAATGTCTGGATTTTGGTCGTTGATAAACTGTCGGATGGTATCGCCAACATGTTCCTTTGGAAGCCAATTGAAAAGATTGAACAACCGAACGTTGTAACTCATCACAATAAAATCTTTGTCTTCTTCTGGCTGCGGATTGGAAGCGAATTTGTAAAACTTATTTACAAAGGTAATTCCGATGATTAATACGATTCCGGAAAGAATCATTTGTCGTTTTAATTGGAACATCCAATAAATAAAAAACAACCCATTCACTATTAAAAACAAAGGAAGAATCAAAGTTAGAACCGATAAAAACGGGAAAAATGTTGGCGCAAGAAATGGCAAAACATAGGCAAGGAACGTCAATACAGTTAGTACTATATTAAAGAAGAACATTACTTTATTAAACCACGATAGTTTTTTCATATTTTTTTAAAGACGTCAAGTTCTATTTGCCGCGAAGACGCTAAGGCGCAAAGTTTTTTTGACTCAACTTGAAACCTTAAACTTTAAACTTTTAAACCTCCCTCTATTTCCCCGCTTTAAAAAGAAATTCTTTTTCTTCAGCTGTTAATGCATCGTAACCCGATTGACTAATTTTATCAAGAATTTCGTCTATTTGTTGTTGCGATTTATCTTTTACTACAATCTTGCTAGTGCTTTTAGTAAAAGGCTTTTTCGGATTAACATGTACTTTTTTGAACGGCGTTTTCTTGCTAGGTTGAAACAAATTAACAAAAAAATCAATTACGGTGGATACAATGTTACTTAAATCGGTTCCATTTTGAAGTAATTTTATATAAATCACACCAAAAACGGCACCCGCTAAATGGGTAATATGACCTCCGGTATTATCGGATAAAAATTGCATTGCATCCAACAAAAGTATGACTGCCGTTAAATGCCATAATTTCACATTTCCAACCAATAACAATCTAACTTCCATTAAGGGTTGGTAAGTAGTTGTAGCAACCAAAATTGCCATTACTGCTGCCGAAGCACCAACCAAAGTAGAATTTAAATTTAAAAAATAATATCCCAACACAAATGCCAATCCTGCGAAAATAGCACTCAACAAGTACAATCCTAAAAATTGTTTCTGGGTAAAAAAGGTTAAAAACAATCGACTTGAAAAATTTAAAACCATCATATTAAAAAACAAATGCCAAAATCCGCTATGAAGAAAAGCATAAGTTAATAAAGTATATGGAAAATAAAGTACATCATTAGGATTGGAGGATAAGCAAATCCAATTAGGGAATTGGAATACACCTTCTCTATACTGGTAGAAAAAAATCAACGAAAGTAAGAATGCTGCTACATTCCAATAGATAACTCTATTGGCTACGCCACCTATTTTATACTGTAATTTTATATCGTCTATAATATTCATATCTTCTTAACGATTAATTCCAACGTTTATGATCAAATTGCTTTTTCTTCCAATACCACATCATAATAAAACCAGTAATGGCACCACCAATATGGGCAAAGTGGGCAATACCGGTACTTCCTGCACCAAAAATAGATTGTCCTTTAAATCCTAAAAATAAATCAACTGCTAATAATCCTGGCACAAAATATTTGGCTTTTATTGGAATCGGAATAAACATAATTCCCAATTCTGCAGTAGGAAACATAAAAGCAAAGGCAACTAACAATCCGTATATAGCACCCGAAGCACCTAAGGTTTGTGAATTATACGCAACATACATGTCTTCTAAAGTAGATTGAGGAACGGAATTCAATAAACCTGAATTATATTTACCCTCAGTCAATAATGTCATAATATCTTGATGCGAAACATTGGCTTCTTGCAATAATGACAGCGCATGTTGGTATTGGTAATAATGTATTCCTTCATTTAATAGTATTGCCCCTAATCCACAGGAAATATAGAAAAACAAGAACTTAGTACCTCCCCAAAAATGTTCTAAAGCACTTCCAAAAGAATATAAAGCAAACATATTAAATAAAATATGTGTGAAATTTGGCATGGGAGCATGCATAAACATACTCGTTAAAGGTTGCCATATTTTAAAATTAGGATTCTGTATATAAAATTCAGAAAACAATGGATAGGCATTAGTTCCTGGTATCTGCGAACCAATAAAAAAGATACAATTTAAAATCAATAGTTGTTTTACAACTGGTGTTATTTTCATCATAAGGCAAATCTTTTATCAATATCTTCCACACGCATGGTGATGAAAGTTGGTTTTTGAAAAGGGGAAACGTTAGGGTCTTTGCATGCAAATAGATTATTTACCAAATTTTCTTGTTCTTTTTCGGTTAAATAAGTTCCCGTTTTTACCGCCAAACTCTTAGCCATCGATTTGGCAATGGTGTCGTTTTGGCTAAAACTACTATCGGGAATTCCGTCTTGCAAATCGCTTATTAATTGTTCTAAAACGGAGGCAACTTCACTTTCGGAAGTATTGGCAGGAATACCCGAAATTTGAAGATATTCTTCATTCAAAGTTTCAAAAACAAATCCGGTATTTTCTAATGCTGGTTGTAATTCGGTAATTATTTTCATCTCATTTGCAGAAAAATGAAACTGCAACGGAAACAATAATTGTTGGCTGGATGCTTGGTGCACCGTCATGTTCGTTAAAAACTGCTCGTACAAAACACGTTGGTGCGCACGATGCTGGTTAATAATTACCATTCCCGATTTTATTGGACTTACAATATATTTTTTCTGAATTTGGTACGTATGTTTAGCAACTTGCTCCTCTTCTTTTTCATCAAAAAATGATGCAGTTACTTCTTCATTTTCAAAAGTAAAATTCTCCACTTCCAAGGTATCTTGTTTTAATCCTACATACAAACTCTCCCAACTTTGCGTAGTTTCTGCTTTTTTATAAGAAGAAGCGCCACCCGAAAAAGGACTCGATTGCTTTTCATCCGAAAAAGGATTGTAGGTTCTATCCACTTGAACCGTTGGATATTCTGCATTTTTATTTTGGTAATCGTAAGGCGTATCCAAATTCGGATCTCTATCAAAATCTAATGCAGGTGCGACATTGAATTGCCCTAAACTGTGTTTTATAGCCGATCGCAAAATGGCATACAAGGCTTGTTCGTCATCAAACTTAATCTCCGTTTTAGTTGGATGAATATTAATATCTATGGTATTGGGCGGCACATTTAAATAAATAAAATAACTAGGTTGTGCGCCATTAGGCAACAATCCATCGTAGGCATTCATCACCGCATGGTGCAAATAGCCACTTTTTATGTATCTATCATTGACAAAAAAGAACTGCTCCGATTTATTTTTCTTAGCAAATTCTGGTTTACCTACAAATCCTTGAATGGTTACAATTTCGGTTTCTTCTTGAACCGGAACTAATTTTTCATTGGTTTTTCCCGAAAAAATATTTACAATTCGTTGTCGGAAATTGGAATTTGGCAAATTAAACATTTCACTTCCGTTGTGGTACATCGTGAAATAAATATTGGGATGCGCCAAAGCCACCCTTTGAAATTCATCCACAACATGACGAAACTCCACCGTTTCGGATTTAAGGAAATTACGTCGTGCCGGAATATTATAAAAAAGATTTTTCACTGCAAAGGAACTTCCTTTGGGCAAAACTGCAGGTTCTTGTGAAACAAATTTACTGCCTTCAATAATAATGTGGTTTCCTAGTTCTTCTTGATCTTGCTTGGTTTTCATCTCCACATGGGCAATCGCAGCAATAGAAGCCAATGCTTCTCCACGAAACCCTTTGGTATGCAAAGAAAATAAATCTTCGGCTTGACGAATTTTGGAAGTTGCATGGCGTTCAAAACACAAACGCGCATCGGTAACACTCATCCCTAGTCCGTTATCAATAACCTGAACCAATGCTTTTCCCGCATCTTTAATAATCAATTTAATATCGGTTGCTTTCGCATCGACTGCATTTTCTAGTAATTCTTTAACTACAGATGCAGGCCTTTGTACTACTTCACCAGCAGCAATCTGGTTAGCAACGTGATCGGGAAGTAATTGAATTATGCTTGACATTTTTTAGGTTCTGGGTTCTAGGTTTTGGGTCTTAGGAAAACAAAGTTAGCAAATTTAAGTAAAATCTATTGGTAAATATAGTTAAGAAGGTACTAAAAAAGGAAAACCTATTCGATTAGGAATAGGTTTTATATTTTGAAGTTTTAAAACGTTACTCTTTTTCGGAAATCCGTCTCAACTCGGCCATTTTAATAGCCGCAATAGCGGCTTCAGTTCCTTTATTTCCGTGAATTCCTCCACTTCTATCGATGGATTGTTGTTCGTTATTATCGGTTAACAAACAAAATATCACAGGCACATCGGTTTGTACATTCAAATCTTTTATACCTTGGGTTACCCCTTCGCATACAAATTCAAAGTGCATTGTTTCGCCTTTAATTACACAACCTATAGTGATTACAACATCTACATTTTGGGTAACAATCATGCGTTGCGCACCATAAACCAATTCAAAACTTCCGGGAACGTTCCAACGAATGATGTTTTCTTGTACTGCTCCACAATCTAAAAGTGCAGCAAGAGTCCCGTTGTAAAGCCCTTCGGTGATGTGGTCGTTCCATTCTGAAACAACAATCCCAAACCGAAAATCTTTCGCATTTGGGATTGTGTTTTTATCGTAATTAGATAAATTCTTATTAGCTGTAGCCATTTTTAATTTTAGATATTAAATTTAAAATATTAGATATTTAAAATCTAATATTTAATATCAAATATTATTGTGCCATTCCAATTAAAGCATCAATATTTTGTGCTTCTGGAGTTGCTTCGTATTTATCTTTAATTTCAGTGAAATATTTTAAAGCGTCTGCTTTATTTCCTAATTCCATTGCAGTTTGACCTGCTTTGAATAAATATCTAGGAGTTGTAAATTCATTGGTATTCATTCGTGCTGCTTTTTCGTAGAACTCTAATGCTTTTTTAGCATCATTTTTCTGAGACCAAGCATCACCAATTGCACCAGTAGCAATAGCACCTAAGAAATAATCTTTAGAAGTAAATTTCTCTAAGTATTGAATTGCAACATCGTATTTTTTTAAATTCAAATTAGCAATACCTGCATAATAATTAGCAACATTACCAGAATCAGTCCCAGCATATTGATCTGCAATACCTACTGCTCCTTGTTTTCCTTCTGATCCTTTCAATACCAATGTATATAATGAATCTTGTGATTTAGGATTGGTAGCATCTGCAGCCAATTGGAAATTTTGTTGTGCTACGAATAAATCAGAAGTAGCTTCTACTTCTTTAGGCTCTGCAACAAATTTTTGGTAAGACAAATAACCAACAGTTACAACAACTATAGCAGTCAATGCACCTAATATATATTTTTGGTTTGCAGCAACCCAGTCTTCAATTTTGGAAGCACTGTCATCTAACGTATCGAAAGCTTTAGCTGTAACACTATCTTTTGCATCTACATTTGGTGTATCTTCGATGAAATTATTATCTAACCTCTCTTCTTTTTCTTTTGGTGCTTTGTAACCTCTTTTATTATAAGTTGCCATTTAATTTTGATTTAGTGTGTGCAAAAATAAAATTTTTATTGATAATTAAAAGCGATTTTTGTCGATATTTTTCAATAATTTGCACGCTCTTAAAAAAAGCAGAAAATTAATTTTGCTTTTCGTAGTATTTGTAAGCCATCACACATGTTTTTAAAAAAAATTTCTTTATTCAATTATAAAAATTTTTCGGAAGCAACCTTCGAATTTGACACCAAAATCAATTGTTTTGTTGGAAAAAACGGTGTTGGAAAGACAAATGTGCTCGATGCAATCTATCATTTAGCCAACGGAAAAAGTTATTTTAATCCGCTTGCAGTTCAAAATATAAAACACCAAGAGGAGTTTTTTGTTATTGATGGCGAATTTGAAAAAGCAGAACGAATCGAACAAATTGTAAGCAGTTTTAAAAAAGGACAAAAGAAAATCCTAAAACGAAACAGCAAACCTTATGAGAAATTTTCGGATCATATCGGATTTATTCCTTTGGTAATTATTTCCCCTGCCGATAATGATTTGATTATTGAAGGAAGCGAAACCCGAAGAAAATTTATGGATAACGTGATTTCGCAATTGGATTCCTCCTATTTACAAGGACTAATTCAATACCAAAAAATCCTTAGCCAACGTAATGCTTTACTAAAATATTTCGCATTAAATCATGTCTTTGATAACGATACTTTATCTATTTACAACGAACAATTGAATGGTTTAGGACAAACTATTTTCGAAAAAAGAAAACAATTTATAGAAGAATTTTTACCCATTTTCAACAAGCACCACCAAACCATTACCGATTCTAGCGAAACGGTGCAATTGGTTTATGAGAGCCACTTATTGGAGTACGATACCTTAAGTTTATTAGAGCAGAATTTGGCAAAAGACCGTGCTTTACAATATACCTCGGTTGGAATTCACAAAGACGATTTAGCATTTCAAATCGACAATTATCCCATAAAGAAATTTGGATCGCAAGGACAACAAAAGTCTTTTTTAATTGCTTTAAAATTGGCGCAATTTGAATTTGTAAAAAAACAATCGGGCGAGAAACCAATTTTGCTTTTGGATGATATTTTTGACAAATTAGATGAAACCCGAGTAAGTAAAATTGTGGAAATGGTAAATCAGGAAGAATTCGGGCAATTATTTATTTCCGATACCCATCCCGAACGTACTGAAAACATTGTAAAAACCACCCACCAGAGTTATAAAATATTTAACTTGTAACTTTTGCTACATTGTTCTATTTTTACTTAATTAATTTTGACAAAAAAATTACTTATGAAGACAAAAATCGTTTCCTTATTCGCAATGCTATTCCTATTAATAGGATGTCAAAAAGAAAATTCCAAAGAAATTCAAACCGTAGATTCTAAAGTTTTTGAAGAAAAACTAAAAGCAACCGAAAACCCACAATTAATAGACGTTAGAACTCCTGAGGAATTCAGCGTAGAACATTTAAAAAATGCGGTAAACATAAATTGGAATGGCGCTTCCTTTGTTACGGATGCCGTAAAATACGACAAATCCAAACCGGTTTTTGTGTATTGCAAAGCAGGTGGAAGAAGCAGTGAAGCAGCGGCAAAATTAAAAGAATTGGGATTTCAAGAAATCTACAATTTGGATGGTGGAATTATGAAATGGACGGGCGAAAAAACTAGAATTTCGAATACCGAACGAATTGGAATAACCGCTGCGGATTATGACAAACTAATACACTCTGGTAAAAAAGTAGTCATTAACTTCTTTGCCGAATGGTGTGGCCCTTGCAAAAAAATGGAGCCTTACCTACTCCAAATGCAAGAAGAATTTAAAGGAAAAATAAAAATAGAACGATTGGATGCCGATGCCAATAAATCGATGACAGACGAAATGAAAATCGACGGATTGCCGGTAATCCTAATCTATGAAAATGGTACCGAAGTTTGGAGACACTTTGGGTATTTGTCGGAAGAAGATTTGAGAAAAAAGTTGTAGAAGTGGGAAGTGGGAAGATGGAAGTGGGAAGATGGAAGCGGGAAGATGGAAGATGGAAGTTCGTAATAGGAAATACAAGGCATGAAATATTTAAAAACTAATGAGGTTAATTATCTAAACTCATAAACTTCTAAACTCATAAACTTATTTAAAAAATGATAACAAAAGAAGCATTGCAATTTCTATCCGATTTAATTGCAAATAACAATACCGAGTGGATGCACGCCAATAAAAAGCGGTACGAAAATTATAAAAAAGACTACCATAGTTTTATTACTTCTATTTTGGCAGAAATGAAACCTTTGGATAAATCGTTAGAGGCTTTGGAAGTGAAAAATTGCACTTTTAGAATCAATCGGGACATTCGTTTTTCTAAAGACAAATCGCCTTACAAAACCAACATGGGCGTTTGGATGTCACAAGATAAAAATCGGAAAAATGCTCCTGGATATTACATTCATTTTGAAACTGGAAACTGCTTCATTGCAGGTGGTGTTTGGTGTCCGGAAGTAGGGGAACTAAAACAAATCCGTAAAGAAATTGAATTTTTTCATGATGATTTGGAGGCTATTATATCCAATAAAAACTTCCAAAAAGAATTCAATCAATTGGATCGTGGCGAAAATAATGTTTTGAAAAAAGCCCCAAAAGACTTTGACCCCAACCATCCCGCAATTGAGTTTTTAAAACTAAAAAGTTTTACCGCTTCCCATAAAATTTCAGAAATTAATTTCTCGGAACCCGATTTTAGCAAGAAAATTGCTCAAAAGCTAATCACTTTAAAACCGCTAAACGACTTTTTAAGTAGAGCGTTGGAAACGGAAGAATAACCTACAATTGCATGTTGCACCCAATAAAATCGTACTTCAACTTCCTATGGAACTCCAAGAACCAACACGGAGTGCATTCGCCATTTGTATATAATTTGGTTACAAAATGCTTTTATGACACTACAAAACACCCGGAATATTCTATTTTAAAAGCATACAGAAATTCACTTTTAGCAAATAAAGAAACCATCGAAGTTACTGATTTTGGTGCTGGTTCTAGGGTGTTCAAAAGTAATCACAGAGCCATTTCTCAAATTGCAAAAACCGCAGGGATTTCCTCCAAAAGAGCCAAATTATTATTTAGAATTGTAAACTATTTGCAACCTGAGAATATTTTAGAAATTGGAACTTCTTTAGGATTAGCCACTTCTGCCCTATCTTTAGGACTCGAGGCGAAGACGAACAGAGCGAAGCTAAATAAAAATGCTAAAATCACGACATTAGAAGGATGTTCAAATACAATGGCAATTGCAAAAAATCAATGTCAATTGCAAAATCTAAACAACATTGATTTTATAAATACCGAATTTTCAAGTTACCTCACAACCCAAAACCTACAACCCAAAACCTACAACCCACAACCTACAACCTACAACCTCATCTACTTCGACGGCAATCATTCTAAAAAAGCAACCCTAGAATATTTTGAACTTTTACTACCAACAATCACCAACAATTCCGTTTGGATTTTTGATGATATTCACTGGAGTCGAGATATGGAAGATGCTTGGAAAATCATAAAAAATCATCCTAAAGTTAACGTAACTATAGACACTTTCCAATGGGGAATTGTTTTCTTTAGACGCGAACAAAAGAAAGAGCATTTTGTAATTCGGGTTTGATTTTATTCCTTTATAAACTTTTGAAAATTTGTTATTCCATTAATAGTAACGGAAACAAAATAAATCCCGGATTCCAAATTCTGAACATTAATTTGAGTGGAATTGTTTTTTTGATGTAGTATCACTTTACCCATCAAATCAACAACAGTACAATTCTCTATTTCATTTTCATTTGAAATAATATTTAATACAGAATTAGCCGGATTTGGATAAATCGTAAATGATTTATTCGTTTCATTTTTAACAGTACCCATTGTTAAGCAAGCAGTAGAAATTGGAATTAAAGAGATTGAATTATTCCCGACTCCTAATTCACCATAAAAATTATAACCCCATCTAGATAAGGAACCGTCCGTTTTTAAACCAATAGTATGGTATTCACCTATATCTGCAAATTGCCAATTAGTATCCGTGGATATTTGAGTAAAAACTGGTTTATCTATAGTGGTACCATCTCCAATCATACCCAATAAATTATAACCACAAGTCCATAAAGTACCATTATTTTTTATTGCTAGTGAATTATATTTTCCAATTCCAATACTTTTCCAATTCGATTCATTTCCAATTTGAGTCAATAAATATTTTATATTAGTTGAACCATCACCTAATCTTCCATCAGAATTTAATCCTGTAGAAAAAATAGTGCCACCTTCTTTTAAAGCTAATGTATGGTATTCTCCTGCTAAAGCAGAACTCCAGTTATTTGCAGTTCCTATTTGAATTGGAACATAAGAATTAATATTATTCCCATTTCCAAATTGTCCATAAAAATTATAACCCCAAGCCCATAAAGTACCATTATTTTTTATTGCTATGGAATGGGTTGGACCTGCAGAAATTTTGGCCCAATCAGTAGCTGCTCCTATTTGTGTGGGAACATTTTTATCAATTAAAGTTCCATCACCCAATTGCCCATAATTTGAATTAAAACCCCATGCCCACAAAGTGCCATTATTTTTTAATGCCAAATTTGACCAATAGGTTGCCGAAATTGTTTTCCAGTCGTTAGCAGTACCTATTTGAATTGGAACTGTACTATCTGTATTAGTGCCATTACCAAGTTCTCCATAAAAATTATAACCCCAAGCCCACAAAGTTCCATCCGTTTTTATTGCTAAGGTATGACTTTCTCCAGCAGAGACCATCTTCCAATTAGTATCTGTGCCTACCTGAACAAAATAGTTTTTATCCGTTGTGGTGCCATCTCCTAATTGTCCATTCCAATTTACTCCGCATGCCCACAAAGTGCCATCCGTTTTTATACCTAAAGTTGTATAAATACCAGCTGAAACAGATTGCCAACATTGCGCATTACTAATATAAAATAAATTCAAAAGCACAATTAAAAGTATAGATTTTCTCATTTAAGTTTGATTATGTATCGAATATAATAAAAATACAATCAATTTACTTTCCAATGGGATATTATCTTCTTTAGAAGCGAACAAAAGAAAGAGCATTTTGTGATTCGGGTTTGATTTTATTGTTGAATTAACTTTTCTACTTCGATTTTCAAGATAGGTAAGTGCTTGATTAATATATTCCAAATTTGTAAATTTTCAATTTCATCATAACCATGGGTTAATTTATTCCTTGCATCTACAATTTTTCTTGCATTAGATATTTCAATTTCTGGATATATTTTCAATAAGGAATTCATTGCTTCACCAATCGTAATAACATTTCGTTCTACAGCATCCTGCAACAAATAATTAGAATCATACATTTCAAATACCCTTTCTTTACCTAGATAATTTTCTATAGTTTCAATGGAAATCAATAAATCTTTCAATAATTTTCTTATATGATTATCCATAAATAGAAAATTTAGTTTTATTTAATTCTGCAATAAAATAGGGGTTTTTCAAAGATCTTTCGGTCAATAAATCAATTTTTCTATCAAATAAATCTTGCAATTCATATTCTAAATCCCACAGATGACCTCCTGCTTCAACAGGATCAATTCCATCTTGAAGATTTACTAAAAAATCAATATCGCTAGCATCGTTAAATGCATCGGTTAATACCGAACCAAAAACAAAAGCACTCTTAATTTTGTGCTTTTTTAAAAGTTCAATAACCGTTGGCAATTGTTTCTTTATTTTAGAATTTAGCATACAAAGCAATTTTATTCAAATTTAAGTATTTATATCGAATAAAAAAATTTGTAACAAAAATCATTTTAAACCTACTTATACTATAATTAAACTTTCATTTTGTAATTTTATAGTCTGAAATCGTATTTCGTAATTTAAACTTCGTAATTTCCAATGGCAAATCCATTAATCAACATCACCAACATCAAGCGAGATTTCCAACTCGGAAACGAAACCATAAACGTACTTAAAGGCATCGATTTACAAATCAATAAAGGCGAATATGTAGCCCTTATGGGACCTTCTGGTTCCGGAAAATCTACCCTTATGAACCTTTTGGGCTGCCTCGATACACCAACCTCGGGAACCTATATCCTTAACGGAAATGACGTTTCCCAAATGCACGATGACGATCTAGCCGAAATCCGAAACAAAGAAATTGGTTTCGTTTTCCAAACCTTCAACCTTTTGCCAAGAACCACCGCCTTAGACAACGTTGCCTTGCCAATGATTTATGCAGGTTATTCCAAAACCGACCGAAATATTCGTGCTACCGAAGTACTAAAACAAGTTGGGCTAGACGACCGTATGGACCACCAACCCAACCAACTTTCGGGAGGGCAACGCCAGCGGGTTGCCGTGGCTCGCGCCCTGGTTAACAAGCCTTCCATCATCCTTGCAGATGAACCAACCGGAAATCTAGACAGTAAAACCTCCGAAGAAATCATGAAACTTTTTGGCGACATACATGCTGCAGGAAACACCGTGATTTTGGTTACCCACGAAGAAGACATTGCCAAATATGCCCACAGAATCATCCGTTTACGCGATGGCATGATTGAAAGCGACACCCAAAACACCAACCATTTATAATAGTATTGTTGTAATCAGGAGCGAATCGTTAGGGTTTTATCCGTAAAGGTAATTCCCGCTTTCGCCTTTATCTTGCTCCGTAAACTACGCAAGGATATCGGCTCAATCGGGGCTAATTAAGCAGCATTTCGCTTACTTGTTATCTCCAAAAAAAGGCAGTATCTTAGCGCCTTTCAATCTCATACCCTTAAAATGAAAATATACACTAAAACTGGCGATACCGGAACCACAGCACTTTATGGTGGCACCCGAGTTTCCAAACACCATATCCGCATAGAAAGTTACGGAACCGTTGACGAATTAAACTCCCATATTGGATTAATTCGAGATCAAGACATCAATCCCTTATACAAAAATGTATTAGTCGAAGTGCAAGACCGACTTTTTACCGTTGGTGCAATTCTAGCAACCCCACCCGAAGATGAAAAACTAAAAAGTGGCGAAAGAAGATTGAAAAACCTTGGCATTTTAGAATCGGATGTAGAATATCTTGAAAAAGAAATGGATACCATGGAAGAATCGCTACCTGTAATGACACATTTCGTACTTCCAGGCGGACATACAACTGTGTCATATTGTCACATTGCCCGTTGCGTATGCCGTAGAGCCGAACGTTTAGCAGTGCATCTTAATGACATGGAACCTACCGAAGAACTCGTAATTAAGTACCTCAACCGACTTTCTGACTACCTTTTCGTATTGGCACGGAAATTGTCTCATGACCTACAAGCAGACGAAGTACAATGGATACCCAGAAAATAGTTTGCAGTGATCAGTTTTCAGTAAGCAGTTTTTAAAAAGACGCAACTTAACCCTAAAAACGGAACATTGAACACTAAAAAACACACGTTCTTAACTTTAAATTAAAAATAAATCATTTTTTTCTTGACTATTTCAGTTAAAAAATTATTTTTGCATAAATTATAAAATCGAAAGCAGATGTATTGGACATTAGAATTAGCATCTTATTTAAGTGATGCACCGTGGCCTGCTACCAAAGACGAACTTATTGACTACGCTATTAGAGCAGGTGCCCCCCTGGAAGTTGTAGAAAACCTACAGTCTATTGAAGACGAAGGTGAAATATATGAATCAATGGAAGAAATATGGCCGGATTATCCTACCGACGAAGATTATCTTTGGAACGAGGATGAATATTAAAAAATAATTAATACAACAGAAAAAAAGTCTCCTTCGGGGCTTTTTTTTTGTTTAAATTTGCATTCCTAGCCCAATTCCTCGGAATCGGAATATTAAAAATAAAAACAAACCCATTATGAGTTTCATAAATAGCATACTTAAAGCATTTGTAGGCGATAAATCTGAAAAAGATGTAAAAGCTACACAACCCTATATAGCCAAAATCAAAGCATTAGAACCAGCATTAATTGCTTTGTCTCACGATGAATTACGTGGCAAAACTGCCCAATTCAAAGCGAAGATAAAAGACGCACGTGCCAAACAAGATGCCGAAATTGCAGCCAAAAGACAAGAAGCCGAAAATACTTCCGATATAGATTTAAGAGAAGATATTTACAATGCTATTGATGCTTTAGAAAAAGAAGCCTACGAAATCTCAGAAAAAGTTTTGATGGAAATTCTTCCTGAGGCTTTTGCAGTGGTTAAAGAAACTGCAAGACGATTTAAAGATAATTCTATTATTACCGTTACTGCTACCGAAAAAGACAGAGAACTTTCGGCTACTAAGCCTTATGTTACTTTAGTTGGCGATCAAGCCAATTGGGCTAACCAATGGAATGCTGCCGGAAAAGAAATTACTTGGGACATGATTCACTACGACGTTCAGTTGATAGGTGGTATTGTGTTGCACGAAGGTAAAATTGCCGAAATGCAAACTGGGGAAGGAAAAACGTTGGTTGCTACGCTTCCGTTGTATTTGAATGCCTTAACGGGTAACGGAGTACATTTGGTAACCGTGAATGATTACCTTGCTAAAAGGGATAGTACCTGGAAAGCACCTTTATTTGAATTCCACGGAATGTTAGTAGATTGTATTGACAACCATTCGCCAAATACCGAAGAAAGAAGAAAAGCCTACGAAGCCGATATCACTTACGGAACCAACAACGAGTTTGGTTTTGATTACCTAAGAGATAATATGGCGCATTCGCCAGAAGATTTAGTGCAACGTAAACACAATTACGCTATTGTGGATGAGGTCGATTCGGTATTAATTGATGATGCTAGAACGCCATTAATTATTTCTGGTCCAGTTCCAGATGGGGATCGTCATGAGTTTAACGAATTGAAACCTAAAGTTGAAAATCTTTACAACTTGCAACGTCAATTGGCAAATGGTTTTTTATCGGAAGCAAGAAAATTAATAAAAGAAGGCAATTCTAAAGATGGTGGTTTTCAATTATTGAGAGCCTACCGTTCGTTACCTAAAAACAAAGCATTAATTAAATTCTTAAGTGAAGAAGGAATAAAGCAACTTTTGCAAAAAACCGAAAACGAATACATGAGCGACAACAATCGCAAAATGCCGCTTGTTGATGAAGCAATGTATTTTGTAATTGAAGAAAAAAACAACCAAGTAGAATTAACGGATAACGGAATTCAATACTTATCGCAAGATACCGATGCAACATTTTTCGTGCTTCCAGATATTGGAACTGAAATTGCAAACATCGAAAAACAAAAATTAGATAAAGATGCTGAGGCTGAAGCAAAAGAACATTTGTTTCAAGATTTCGGAATCAAATCGGAACGTATTCACACTCTTACGCAGTTATTAAAAGCCTATACCCTTTTTGAAAAAGATGTGGAATATGTAATCATGGACAACAAAATTATGATTGTTGATGAGCAAACGGGTCGTATCATGGATGGTCGCCGTTATTCGGACGGATTGCACCAAGCCATTGAAGCCAAAGAGCAAGTTACTATTGAGGCTGCAACTCAAACATTTGCAACAATTACCTTACAAAACTACTTCCGTATGTACAGCAAACTTGCCGGTATGACAGGAACAGCCGTAACGGAAGCAGGAGAACTTTGGGAAATTTATAAATTAGACGTTGTTGAAATTCCAACCAACAGAGGAATGTCCCGTCACGATAAAGAAGATTTAATTTACCGTTCGGTACGTGAAAAATTCAATGCAGTTATTGAAGATGTAACGCAACTATCGGCATCAGGAAGACCGGTTTTAATTGGTACTACTTCGGTAGAAATTTCCGAATTATTAAGTCGAATGTTGAAAATGCGTGGTGTTGCTCACAACGTATTGAATGCAAAAATGCACAAAAAAGAAGCCGATATCGTTGCCGAAGCAGGGAAACCTGGAGTAGTAACTATCGCAACCAATATGGCTGGTCGTGGAACCGATATTAAGTTAACTCCCGAAGTGAAAGCAGCAGGTGGTTTAGCAATTATTGGTACCGAGCGTCACGATTCCCGTCGTGTAGACCGTCAGTTACGTGGTCGTGCAGGTCGTCAAGGAGATCCAGGAAGTTCTCAATTTTATGTGTCTTTAGAAGATAACTTGATGCGTCTTTTTGGTTCAGAAAGAGTTGCGAAAGTAATGGATAGAATGGGATTGAAAGAAGGTGAAGTAATTCAGCATTCGATGATGACTAAATCTATTGAAAGAGCACAGAAAAAAGTAGAAGAAAACAACTTTGGAACTCGTAAACGTTTGTTAGAATACGATGACGTTATGAACGCCCAAAGAGAAGTAGTGTACAAACGTCGTCGTCATGCATTGCATGGAGAACGTTTGAAACTGGATATTGCCAATATGATGTACGACACTTGTGAAGTTATCGTTGGCGACAATAAAGCAACTAATGATTTCAAGAATTTCGAATTTGAATTGATTCGTTATTTCTCTATAACCTCTCCTATCACCTCCGCGGAATTCGATAAAATGAATGAAATGGAATTGACCGGGAAAGTGTATAAAGCAGCAATGGAATACTATTCCGAGAAAACTGCTCGTAGTGCTCGTGAAGCCATGCCAATTATTACCGATGTTTACAAAAACCCTAACAACCAATACGAACGTATTGTTGTTCCATTTACAGATGGAATAAAATCGTTGAATGTAGTTACCGATTTAAAGAAAGCATACGATACTGAAGGTGCGCAATTAGTGGCCGACTTCGAGAAAAACATCACTTTAGCGATTGTTGATGAAGCATGGAAAAAACACTTACGCAAAATGGACGAATTGAAAACTTCGGTTCAGTTAGCGGTACACGAACAAAAAGATCCTTTGCTTATTTACAAATTAGAAGCCTTTAACTTGTTCAGAAACATGTTGGATGGTGTTAATAAAGAAGTAATTTCTTTCTTATTCAAAGGAGATTTACCACAACAAAACACGATTCAAGAGGCTAAACAAGAAGTTCGTAAGAACGATAGTTACACCGAATCTAGAGAAGAAATTCAAAATAGTGAATCGGCTGCAGAACAAAATAGAGAAGCAGGGCAAACACAACAACGTCAAGTAACCGAAACGATTGTTCGCGACCAACCAAAAATCAACAGAAACGATACCGTTACTATTAAACACGTGATGAGTGGAAAAACCGAAACTATGAAATTCAAAAAAGCCGAAAGCATGATTGCTAATGGCGAATGGGTTTTAGTGTAAGAATTTTCTAAATAAATTATAAATCCCCAATTGTGTTAAGCAGTTGGGGATTTTTTGTTAACTTTAACTCTCTTATAATTTAATAATTAAAGGATTAATTTAAAACCTTAAATATGGCAAAATCCGATAAAACCCAAGACTTACCTCTATATCAAAAAGGCATGTATATTTATAAACTAGTTGAAAGTTTAGTTGCTTCCTTACCCGAAGAGGATGAATATATTCAAGCAACTAAAGGATTTATGCTGGAAGATGCCATGCTAATTCCGGCTAAAATTGCAGGTGCCGAAGGTGGCGATTTATATAGCATCCGAATGCAAAATGCAGCAATAATAAGAGATCATGCAATGCATTTATATACACAAGTGGGTAGTTTACGATTTCATGAAAATTACAAAGATTTAGAATATGTAAAACTCATTCGTAAAGAAATTGAAGAATTTCGATTGTTGTTTATTGCTTGGGTAGAAAGTTTTGATACTACCAATTATTATTGGGACGAATGGGGTTTATTCAATCCGCCAGGAGCAATTCCACCAATAGAAGGAGAATCTTTTGACGATGAGGACTTCGATTTAAATGATTTCCTTGATTTTGAAGATGATGATGAAGATTAAAATAAATAACCCTCGCAGAATTCAAAATACTGCGAGGGTTATTTTTTTATTTTCACTACCAATTACATCCAACTTATTTTCAAAATCGGTGCAATCCGTATAATCTGTGGCAAAAAATTTAATTACAATTTAAAGATAAAACTTTCGGTTCCCTTAATAGAAACATGCAGCACTCCAACTCCACTGGCAACTTTTAAAGTAGAGGTACTTCCATAAAGTTGGTCTTTTACAGGATAAGCACCATCGTGCAAATGCCATTTAGCAACCACATCGGCAGGTACTTTTAAATCGAAAGCACAACTATGGTCTTTAGAAAAATTAGCCACTACAATCAATTTTTCGGTAGCAGACCAACGCACATACGAATAGATTTTCTCATCGTAATTGGCAGTTTCATGTCGGTTAATTCCTTGTATTTCTTGGAACTGTCCCATCAAAGCATCACTTTTCAAGGTAAAGTGCAACAATCGTTTGTAAAAATCGCGCAAGTTTTTTTCGCTTTGCGATAATTGACCACCGTCAAATTTTCCGCCATTCATCCAGCGTTGGTGGTTGGGAACGCCAACATAATCAAAAATTGAAGTTCTAGAATGCGTTCCAAAGCCGCCATTTTCCTTTCCTGCTTCGCCAACTTCTTGTCCGAAATAAACCATTGTTGGAGACGAACCTATTGTTGCCGAAACTACCATTAGCGGTTTTCCGTTTTCACCACTTCCTGCAAATTCTGGGCTCGCCAAACGTTGCTCATCGTGGTTATCTAAAAAATGTAGCATGTGGTGCTCAATATCGGCCATACTATGTTGGATATCCGAAAGCCCATCGGTATTGGATCTTCCTTGTATAATATCTTTTAACTTATCGTAGGTAGCCACTTTATCATACAAATAATCCATTTTTCCTTTATAAATATAGTTTCTATACTCGTTAGGATTGTACACTTCTGCTATTAAAAAAGCATCCGGGTTTTTCATTTTGATAGCCGAATTCATAAAACTCCAAAATTCGTAAGGCACCATTTCAGCCATGTCATAACGGAAACCATCTACCCCTTTGGCAGTCCAATACAAAGCAATATCTCGGAATTTTTTCCAAGAACTAGGCACGTCTTTGTCTTTCCAAAAATCAAAATGTTCTTTATAGGATTTGTTTTCAAAACCGTCTGGCAATTCCGGAAAATCTTTAGAACCGTCTGGGCGAATTCCGTAATTAACCTTCACCGTTTCGTACCAATCGTTACTATCTGGTTTCGCCATACGCGATCCGTTACCAGTCCATTTTGCTGGATTTTCATCAAATGTGCCGTCAATTAACGGATTTGCTTCTCCATTTAAAGACTTGTACGAATCGGAAGTTGGCACTTGAAAATGCTGTCCAGGAATGTAATAAAAGTTGTTATTTCTATCATATTCCACATTCGTATTATCATCTGCACCAAAATCACGAACACCAGCAGGATTGGTGGCTCCAATATATTTTCGAGCAATATGATTAGGTACGATATCAATAATTACTTTCAAACCGTGTTTGTGGGTGCGTGCAATTAAGGCTTCAAATTCCTCCAATCGTTTGGCTGGATCTACCGCCAAATCCGGATTTACATTATAGTAATCCTTCACGGCATAAGGCGAACCAGCACGACCTTTAACCACTTCAGGGTCATCGTTAGAAATTCCGTATTTGGTATAATCGTTTACCAAAGCATGGTGAGGAACTCCCGTGTACCAAATGTGTGTTACTCCAAGATCTTTAATTTCCGTTAAGGCTGTATCGGTAAAATCGTTAAACTTCCCTACACCATTTTCGGCAATTGTTCCCCAAGGTTTATTGGTGGTATTTTTATTTCCGAACAATCTGGTAAAAACTTGATAGACTACTTTCTTCTTTTCCACAACGGTAACTTTTTTATTTTTAGGGTTAGAATTGGTTTTTTTAATCTGCGAATTGCCTGCAAGCGAAAGCCCAACTAAAGCAAAAACTAGTAATTTTTTCATGAGATTCTATTTAACATAAGGACACAAATATAAATATTTGTAAGGCATTTCTAACCGTTAATAAAAAAATCTTAATAAACCTTTGAGTTGACTCGAATTTCCTAAATTTGCTACAAATTAAAAAACTTTGAGACCTAGCGTTTTAGTTACAAAATTATGAACAACGATTTTATAAAATACCAAGCACAAACTACTCCCTACCCTTTAGGAATGGAAGTTTCGCATGCCTTTGGATCCTATATTTACGATACCAACAATAAAAAATACCTTGACTTTGTTGCGGGAGTTTCTGCTTGTTCATTAGGACATCAAAACAAACGCGTGAACGATGCCATAAAAAACCAATTGGATAAATATTCGCACGTGATGGTTTATGGAGAATATTCTCAAAGCCCTGCGGTGCAATATTGTAAATTATTGGTGGAGAATTTACCACCCGAATTGAATAAAGTGTATTTGGTAAACTCCGGAACCGAAGCCTGTGAAGGTGCATTAAAATTAGTCCGAAGAGTAACTGGAAGAAGTCAGTTGATTTCCTGTCATAATGCGTACCACGGCAATACCATGGGCTCCATGAGCGTTATGGGATTTGAAGAACGCAAGCAAGTGTTTAGACCCTTAATTCCCGATGTGGATTTTATTACCTTCAATAATGAGGAAGATATTTTAAAAATCACCACCAAAACTGCCGGAATTATCTTAGAAAGTATCCAAGGTGGCGCAGGATTTATCCAACCCGAAAATGATTTTTTGGCAAAAGTAAAAAAACGTTGCGAAGAAGTTGGAGCCCTAATGATTGTGGATGAAATTCAACCCGGATTTGGAAGAACCGGAAAATTATTTGGTTTCGAAAATTACAATGTAGTTCCCGATGTGGTAATTATTGGCAAAGGAATGGCTGGCGGAATGCCCGTTGGTGGATTTATTGCCCATGAAAAACACATGGATTTATTAAGCCACGATCCAAAACTAGGACACATCACCACATTTGGAGGCCATCCGGTTATTGCAGCAGCTTGTTTAGCAACTCTGCAAGAAGTACTTGAAAAAGACTATGCCAAACAATCTTTAGAAAAAGAAAAACTATTTAGAGAACTTTTGGTACATCCTTTGATAGAAGAAATTAGAGGAAAAGGATTGATGCTGGCAGTCATGACAAGCGATGCCGAAATAACCAATCAAATTATTTTGCGTTGTCAAGACAAAGGTCTAATTTTATTTTGGTTATTATTTGAAGGAAAAGCCATCCGAATTACACCACCATTAACCATCACCGAAGATGAAATTCGAGAAGGTTGCAAAATCATGTTGGAAGTGATGGAGGAAGTTTTGCATGGTTTATAGTTTAGGGTTTAGGGTTTAGGGTTTAGGGTTTAGGGTTTAGGGTTTGTAGTTAACAACAAACAATAAACTACAAACAATAAACTACGAACACCAAACGCACCTGTTAATTAAATTGTTCAAAAGAAAAAAGAGAAAAGCACTATTTCTACATATAGATAATTACTTTTATATAAGTTATTTCAAACAAAAAACTATGTATTTGGATCACGAAGAAGAAGACTACAATTTATCCTTATCAAAATTTGAATCAATGTTGAAGACCAACAAGGTTCTATTTTTTGACTCTGAAGAATTTGAAGAAATAATCCTGCATTATCTAGATATGGGAAAGGCAAATTTGGCTAAAAAAGCTTTAAAATTTGGTTTAGAACAACACCCTAAATCTACTGGTTTAAAACTAGTTCAAGTAGAAATGTTAATCTATGAAGACAAACTAGAAATAGCCGAAAAACTCCTTAATGAGCTTTATGCAATTGAGCCTACAAACGAAGAAATCTTCATCCAAAAAGCAAATATTTACTCCAAACGAGACAATCACGAAAAGGCAGTAGAATTGCTCAACGAAGCGTTAGAATTTACAGATGATTACACTGATATTTACAATTTAATTGGTATGGAATACCTTTTCATGGACAATTTAGAATTGGCTAAAACCAATTTTATTAAATGTTTGGAAGAAGATATTGAAGACCAATCGGCAATATACAATGTGGTTTATTGTTTTGAATTTTTAGATCAGAACCAAGAGGCTATTGATTATTTAAAAGTTTACATTGATAAAAATCCGTACTCCGAAATTGCTTGGCATCAAAAAGGACGCTTACTTTACGGATTAAAAGATTACGAAAATGCAGTTCGTGCATTTGAATTTGCTACTTATATCGACGACGAATTTGTAGGGGCTTTTATGGAAAAAGGCAAGGCATTAGAACGTCTTAAACGATATGAAGAAGCAATTGAAAATTTTGCAAAGACCATAGAATTAGACGACCCTATTTCATATGCCTTATTACGAATAGGAAAATGTAATGAGAAATTAGGAAACAAAGAGGAAGCATTAATTTATTATAACAAAACAGTTCATGAAGATCCACTTTTAGATAAAGGATGGATTGCCATAACTGACTTTTATGTACGTCAAAAAAATTATGTAAAAGCCTTGCATTATGCTAATAAAGCTTTGGCAATAGACAATCAAAACCAAGCCTATTGGAAAAGATTTGCTACCATAAACAAAGCTATGAATTGTTTTGAGGAAGCTGAATTTGGATTTAGAAAAGCAGTAGAATTTGGAGATTACCAATTAGATACTTGGTTATTTTGGGTAGACATATTGCAACAGCTAGGTGAGATTGATACTGCTATTCTAACTTTGATGCAATCTGCTGAATATTTTCCAGAAGAATACGAAATTGAATACCGTTTAGCCGGGTTAAATTTTATGTTGAAAGAAAATGAAAAAGGAACTTTTCATTTAAGTAATGGGTTGCGATTGAACTTTAAAAACAATACGCTTTTAGAAGAATTATTCCCTAAGGTATGGGAGATGAAGAAAGTTCAAAGTTACATTTCAAAACACAAAGACTAATGAAAAATATTTTTTTGATTGTTGCTTTGTTAGCAATTACATTTTCTTTTGGACAAGTAAAAAAAGTAAAAACCATTTCTAAAAAAGCGCCAACAGCTGTTGAAATAAAAGAAATTCCCTACGAGGAAAGAATTAGCACCATTAAAGGTGATCCTTATGGTGATGCATCCATAGCGGTTGAATCTGCCCCAATAAAACAAGACGAAGATTCAAACACAATTTATAATTATGCCGGAATAGAAGTTAAACCGGAATTTCCTGGAGGTAACGATAAATTTTTTACTTTCTTTTCAAAAAATTTTCAATATACCGATGAAATGAAAGAAGCGGAGTTGAAAGGTAAAATCTTTATCTCTTTTATAGTTGAACCAGATGGATCCATAACGAATATCAAAGTTATTCGTGGTCTAGGTTTTGGAACGGATGTTGAAGCAATGCGAATTATAAAAAGAATGCCTAAATGGAATCCAGGGGAACAAAACGGTAAAAAAGTTAGATGTTCCTATACAGTCCCAATTACAATTTATGCTACCAAATAATAAAAAATTCGGACTGATAGGTAAGGATATTTCGTATTCCTTTTCTAAAAAATACTTTACCGAAAAATTCTCTAAAGATATATTTGACGATTGTACATATGAGAATTTTGACATTCCTACCATAGAGGAATTTCCTAATATCTTAAAGAATAATCCTGATTTAAAAGGCTTAAATGTTACAATCCCCTACAAAGAAGCCATTATTCCCTACCTAGATACCTTATCGGATAAAGCTTTTAAAATTGGTGCTGTAAATGTAATTCGATTCACCAAAAAAGGAAATTTAAAAGGATACAATTCCGATTGGTATGGATTTAAAAAGTCATTAGAGCCCTTACTACAACCCCACCATAAAAAAGCACTAATATTAGGAACTGGTGGTGCTGCCAAAGCGGTTGCTTTTGCATTAGAACAATTAGGGATTTTTTACATTTTTGTTTCTCGAGTAGCCACCGAAAACACTATTGATTACGGTCGAATTAATGCTACTACTTTTGATAATTATCAAATAATAATTAACTGCACTCCGCTAGGTACAGAACCTAACATTAAGGACTTTCCTCCTATTCCGTATACTTTTTTTACTGAAAAACACATCGCTTACGACTTGATTTACAACCCCGAAGTAACCCAATTTCTTAAAAAAGCGAAAAATAAAGGTGCTGTTATAAAAAACGGCAAAGAAATGTTAATTTTTCAAGCAGAAAAAGCTTGGGGAATTTGGAATAAATAACAGAAACTATAGGTTTTTTAGGTTTTTTATCTACACTTTTGTATCTTTAGCCCTCCAAAAAAGGAAAAATTGTATAACCTTACACATTTAAAAAAATGTTAGAAGAATTGAATGATAACCTACCAGTTAACGAAAACGCGGTAGACGGAAACGTAATAAACGAATTCCAAGAGAGTTTATCAACTGAAAAACAAGAAGTTGAAGAAATTTTAGTAACTGAAGATACTGCATCCGAATTGGTTCCAGATACCGAAGTTGAAGCGCCATTAGTTGCGGAAACAGAAGAAGAAAAAGTTCTAGAAGTAGAAGATTTAGTTGGTGAAGAAATAGAAGAAACTCCAATTGAGGTCGCTTTAGAAGTAGAAACTGTTTCTGAAATAGAAGAAACTACGGATGAAGTTGCTGAAGAAATAGAAACTGTCTCTGAAATAGAAGAAACTTCTATTGAGGTTGTTGAAGAACCAGAAACTGTTTCCGAAATAGAAGAAACTGCTATTGAAGCTGAAAATACTATTGCACTTACAGATGAACAAGTTGCAGACGACACTTTGGAAATACAAGAAGGAAGTGATTTTGCAATGAATGCAATTGCTACTGCCAATGCCGAGGAAAGTGAAGACGAAACTGTTAAAGGTAGAGACAATATTCCGCTACAAGATTACGAAGCTATGCCAATGGAAAAGTTGGTAGAAGAATTGGAATTACTTGTGGACACAGAAAAAGTAATGTCGGTAAGAGAACATGTTGAAGAAATTAAGAAAGCATTTTTGTCTAAATTCCATCATTTTATGGAAGTTAAAAAAGATGAATTTCATGCTGAAAATCCAGAAACAACTGAAGATTTTCATTTTAGTTTTCCTTTAAAAACAAAATTTGACACTTTATATAATCAATATAGAGACAAGAAAAACGTTCACTTTAAATCACTTCAAACTAATTTACAAGCAAATCTAGAAAATAGAATGGCTATTGTGGAAGAGTTGAAAAATTTAGTGAATAATTCTACCGGAAATATTGCAAACTCTCTAAAACAACTAAACGATATTAGAGAGCGTTGGAAAAATGCAGGTGCAATTCCTAAAGATAAATACAATCACGTATGGAATAATTTCCATTTTCATATTGAAAATTTTTACGATTTCTTACACTTAGATAGAGAAGCTAGAGATATTGATTTTAAAATCAACCTAGATCAAAAACAAAAAATTATTGCGCGCGTTAGCGAATTAGTTAACGAACCAGATATCAATAAAGCGTTCCGTGAATTACAAGATTTGCATAAAATTTGGAAAGAAGACATCGGACCAGTTTCTAGAGAACATAGAGAAGATATTTGGAAACAGTTTAGTGACTTAACTAAACAAATGCACGATAAAAGAGAATCGTTTTACGAAGGTTTTAGAGCCAAAGAAACCGATAATCTTGAGAAGAAAAATGCAATCATTGCACAATTAGAAGTTTTAGCACAAGAAAAAGTTGATTCACACCAAGCTTGGTTAAACCAAATAGTTAAAGTGGAAGCTTTGCGAAATGAATTCTTCACAACTGGAAAAGTTCCAGGAGAAGTTAATGAAGCTACTTGGGCAGGATTTAAAACTGCAGTTAGAAACTTTAACGTACTTAAAAATTCTTTTTACAAAGAAATTAAAAAAGACCAAAACGATAATTTAAGTAAGAAACAAGCTTTAGTTACTAAAGCAAACGAATTAAAAGAAAGTGATGATTTTGCTGCTACTACTGCTATCATGAAGCAAATTCAAGAGGAATGGAAATTAGTAGGTCATGTACCAAGAAAATTTTCAGATGTACTTTGGAAAGAATTTAAAGCAGCTTGTAACCACTATTTTGAACGATTAAAAGAAAGCAAATCCGAAGAAAATTCAGAAGAAGTTGCTGCATTTGAAAAGAAAAAAGAATATTTAGAAGGCTTGCGTGCATTTGAACTAGTTGGAGATCATAAAACCGATTTAGATGCAATTAAAGCTCATATTGAAGCATGGAAATCTATAGGAAAAGTTCCTTTTAACAGAAGACATATTGAAGGAAAATTCAATAAAATATTGGATGCATTATTTGAAAAATTAAGTTCAAGCAAAAAAGAAGGCGATATGTTGCGTTTTGCTAATCGTTTGGATAACATTTCAGGATCTGAAGACAGCAGAAAACTAGACAACGAAAAAATCTTCATCATGCGTAAAATTGACGAAGTTCAAAATGAAATTTTCCAATTAGAAAACAACATTCAATTTTTTCAAAATACTAAAAATGCTAAGAAAGAAAATTCAATTGTAACGGAAGTTAGAAAAACAATTGAACGTCATAAAGAAGAGCTGTTGTCTTGGAAAGAGAAGTTGAAACAGATACGAAATATTGCTAAATAATACTTAAAAGCTCACTTTAACAGTGAGCTTTTTTTATTTATGACAATTATCATTTTAATTTCTTTGCTGTAGAATTACATTTGAAGTCTAAAGTTATCCTCATGCCAATTTCCTTAATTCAAAAATATAATGTTCCTGGTCCAAGATACACTAGTTATCCAACGGTACCTTATTGGGAGGAGAATCTATTTTCTGATGAATTGTGGAAAAAAACATTCCTACAATCCTTCCAGGAAAGTAATGATAATGAGGGAATAAGTTTATACATACACCTACCTTTTTGCGAGAGTTTGTGTACCTTTTGTGGTTGCAACAAACGAATTACCAAACGACATGATGTTGAAAACCCATATATAGCAGCAGTATTACACGAATGGAATATCTATTGCGATTTACTTCCTAACAAACCAATTATTAAAGAAATCCATCTTGGTGGAGGAACCCCAACGTTCTTTGCTCCCCAAAATTTAGAATCATTAATAAACGGGATTTTCCTAAGGGCTACTAAAGCGAAAGAACATGAATTTAGTTTTGAGGGACACCCAAATAATACTACAAGAACCCATTTGCAAACCCTTTACAATTTAGGATTTAAAAGAGTAAGTTTTGGTGTGCAAGATTATTCTGAAAAAGTACAAAAAGCAATTCATAGAGAACAACCGTTTCACAATGTTGCTAAAGTTACATTTTGGGCGAAGGAAATTGGCTATACTTCTATAGGACATGATTTAATTTTTGGATTACCTTTTCAGACGTTAGAGGATGTAATCGATACTATTGACAAAACCAATTCACTACTACCCGATCGTTTAGCATTTTATAGCTACGCTCATGTACCTTGGATTAAAGGCAATGGACAACGCGGTTTTAGAGATGAAGACGTTCCAAAAGATGATGCCAAAAGACAACTTTATGAAGAAGGAAAAAAAAGTTTGGCAGCACATAATTACCATGAAATAGGCATGGATCATTTTGCGTTAAAAACCGATAGCATGTATGAATCCTTTCAAAACAAAAAATTACATCGTAATTTCATGGGCTATACTTCATCTAAAACAAAATTAATGATTGGATTAGGGGTTTCTTCTATAAGTGACAGCTGGTATAGTTTTGCACAAAACGAAAAAACTATCGAAGAGTATTATGCTCGTTTAGAAAAAAATGAGCTTCCGGTTTTTCGTGGTCATATTCTTACTGAAGAAGATTTAAAAATACGAAAACACATATTAAACTTAATGTGCCAATTTACAACTTCTTGGGAGACAAAAGAAGACTATTTCCCAGAAATACCAGAGATTGTTGAGCAACTTCATGAAATGGAAACGGATGGCTTAATAGAAATTTCAACTGCATCCATTACGGTAACCGAAAAAGGAAAACCTTTTGTCCGCAACATTTGCATGGCATTTGATTTACGATTAAAACGAAATGCCCCACAAACGCAATTGTTTTCAATGACGGTTTAATATTTAGAAAACTTTACAACCACTTTTTTCAATGGATAAATTTTCATTTATATAATTTGAAAAAATTATACTTACCAATTGATAATAAACATTCCTAAATCTATGTATATTTGTTTCTAAGAATTTACTTGTTAGAAACTAAACAATCATAATAACCTAAAAATCATGGGGAAATTTGGCTTTTCATTTTCGTTAAACCGATTATTAGGCATTACCCAAGCCAAACAAAAATTTGCAAGATCTACGGGCATTCCTACTACCAAAGGAGGCATGGAACGAAAAATAGTCTCTAGCATTTTAAAACTGTTTTTTAAATAATTTTATTACATTTGAAATCAAATAAATAACCATGTTAAAAACAGTACTTTTTATAGGTATCGGTGGCGCTATTGGGAGTGTTTTAAGGTACCTAACCTCGGTAATGGTAACTAAATATTGGGCTAATCAATTTCCGCTAGCAACCTTTATCACAAATGTTTTAGGATGTTTTGTAATAGGTTTATTTATAGGACTGTTAGAAAAAAATAATTTAGCCAACAGTAGTTTGAAATGGTTTTTAGTTACTGGTTTCTGTGGAGGATATACTACATTTTCTACCTTTGGCTTTGAAAATTATTCCCTTTTCCAATCTAATAATTCCATTCTTGCATTTGGCTATATTGCTATGAGTGTTCTTCTAGGGATATTTGCAGTTTGGCTCGGACTTTTTGTTTCCAAATAACATTTTTTTAACACAAAAAAATGTAATTTCGCATCCTATGAACGAAAAAGATATACTCGAGTTAAACGAATTATTGGCAACGCCAAAGAAAATTGCTATTATACCCCACCGAAGTCCGGATGGTGATGCCATGGGATCTACCCTTGGAATGTATCATTTTCTATTGAAATTGAACCACCAACCGGTAGTAATTGCACCCAATGATTTTCCTAACTTTTTAAATTGGCTTCCTGCTTCCGAGACGGTTTTAGTATATGAAAACGAGAAGGAAAAAGTTGCGAAAATTTTGCAAGAGCAAGATCTTATTTTTACTTTAGATTTTAATGCTTTGCACCGCACCGGAGAAATGGAAAACGTATTGAACAAACTTACCGTTCCTATGGTGATGATTGATCACCACCAATTGCCAGATACGTATGCAAAATACACCTATTCGGATACTGCTTTTGGTTCTACTTGCGAAATGGTGTACAATTTCATCGGATTTTTAAATAAAAAAGCCTTACTAGATAAAACTATTGCTACTTGTTTATATACCGGAATTCTAACCGATTCTGGCGGATTTCGTTATCCAAAAACAACTGGAACAACCCACAGAATTGCTGCAGAATTCATTGATTTAGGTATCGAAAATTCGGACATTCCTACTTTATTATTCGACAATAATTCTTACGATAGATTACAACTTTTAGGTAGAGCCTTGCAAAACATGAAGGTCATTCCGGAATTGAAAACGGCTTATATTTCGCTTTCGCAAAAAGAATTAGACGAATTTCACTACGTAAAAGGCGATACCGAAGGTATTGTAAATTATGGATTAACTATAAAAGGTATTAATTTTGCAGCAATTTTTATTGAAAATCGCGACGAAAAAATCGTTAAAATATCCTTCCGTTCGCAAGGTGCTTTTGATGTCAATCAATTTGCTAGAGATCACTTTAGCGGTGGCGGTCACATCAATGCTGCCGGAGGAAAATCGGAAGATACTTTGGCAAAAACCATTGAAAAATTTGAAAGTCTAATTTCAAAAATCATTATTTAAAATGAGAATACTTAAAAACATTTTGGTAGTAAGCATTGCCGTTCTAACTCTTACAAGTTGTAAACAACAACAAGCACGGATGCCTATTTCGCATTCTTCGGGGGAGTTTTTAAAAGCATCTGCAGAACGCAATATAAAACTTATCAAAGGCGAAGAAGGTCAAATAGATTCGATTATCAAAAGTAATCCGAACACCAAATATATTGCTTCCCAAAAAGGGTATTGGTACTATTATGATGTTAAAAATGATAAAGACACCCTTCGTCCTAAAAAAGGCGATGTTGCTAGTTTTGATTATGAAATTAAGGACATAAAAGGCAACGTTATTTATTCGCAATTGGAATTAAAACCGCAAACCTACATTGTTGACAAACAAAATATCCTGATGGGATTACGCCACGGCATCAAGTTAATGCACAAAGCCGAAACGGTAACATTTTTATTTCCATCGCACATGGCTTTTGGCTACCATGGAGATAACCGACGTATTGGAACCAACGAACCACTTATTTGTACCGTTACTTTAAACGATTTTAAAACGGAAAATAAAACACCTCAAGAATAAAATGAAAAGAATAGTAAACTTATTAGCAGTACTTGTTGCAGTACTATTAGTTGGATGTAAAGGAGATGGGCACAACAATTTAGCCGATGGTTTGTATGCTGAAATTGAAACTTCCAAAGGGAATGTTTTGGTGCAATTGGAATATACAAAAGCACCGATAACAGTCGCGAATTTTATTGCACTTGCCGAAGGAAGCCACCCATTTGTATCCGAAGATTACAAAGGAAAACCTTTATATAATGGATTGAAATTTCACCGAGTAATATCTAAAACCAATGGTGATGCTGAGGATTTTATGATTCAAGGGGGTGACCCGTTAGGAAATGGTTCTGGTGATGCCGGTTTTAAATTTAAAGATGAAATTACCGATCTAAAATTTAATAAAGGTGGTTTATTGGCAATGGCAAATTCTGGTCCGGGAACAAATGGAAGTCAGTTTTTTATTACTTTAAAAGATACGCCTTGGTTAGATGGAAAGCACACCATTTTTGGACATGTAATTGAAGAAGGAATGAAAGTAGTTAATGCTGTAGTTCAAGAAGATGCTATCAATTCGGTAAAAATAATCCGAAAAGGAGAAGCTGCAAAGAAATTTGATGCCGTGAAAATCTTTAGTGATTACTTCAAAACCGAATCCGAAAATCAAAAGAAACAGGAAGCAATTTATGCTGCAACTTATAAAAAAGTAACTACCGATAAACTTGCTTTTTTTACTCAAATGAAAGCGTCGGCTACTAAAAGTAGTAGTGGTTTACAATATACCATTTACCAAAAAGGTGCTTGTAAAAAGTCGGCAAACGGAAGCCAAGTTTTTATTAAATATGCTGGCTTTTTAGAAAACGGAATGTTATTTGACACGAGTTCACAAGAAACCGCACAAACTTTTGGAAAATTAGATCCTCAAAGAGCAGCACAGAATGAGTATTCTCCGCTACCTTATGAAGTTGGATCTAAAGGTAAAATGATTCCAGGATTTGAAGAAGGATTATCCAAATTAAATATAGGTGATAAAGCCGTTTTATTCATCCCTTCTAATTTAGGATATGGTGAAAATGGTGCAGGAAATGTGATTCCACCCAATGCCAACATTATCTTTGAAGTGGAAGTATTAGAAAAAATGTAAACTAAATATAAATCAATAAATTAATTACCAATGAAAATGAAATTTAAAATTGCCTTGTTATTCTGTTTAGGATTAACAATTTCGAATGCGCAAACCAAAAAACCAGTTAAGAAAGCAACTACTACTGTTGCCGTAAAACCTCAATTAACTACTTCTGTTCCTGGATCACCAGTAATAAGTACTAAAGAAGGTATTTTTGCCGAATTGGAAACTGCCAAAGGCAAAATCTATATTAAATTAGATTACCAAAAATCACCTATTACAGTTGCTAACTTTATTGCTTTGGCAGAAGGAACTAACACACAAGTAGGAGAAAAATACAAAGGAAAAAAATTCTTTGACGGATTGAAATTTCATAGAGTTATCAAAGACTTTATGATACAAGGTGGAGATCCAGATGGTAACGGTCAAGGTGGTCCTGGTTATGCTTTTAAAGATGAATTTACCGATGCTAAATTTGATAGAGCGGGAATTTTAGCAATGGCTAATTCAGGTCCTAAAACCAATGGTTCTCAATTTTTCATTACACACGTTCCAACTCCACATTTAAATGGTAAGCATACTATTTTTGGATATGTAATAACAGGTCAAGAAGTAGTAAATGCAATTGCTCAAGACGATGTTATCACTAAACTAACCATTACAAGAAAAGGTGCTGAAGCAAATAATTTTAATGCTAGCAAAATTTTTGCTGATTATTTTGCAGGCAAAGCCGATGAGGATAAAAAACAAGCATTAATTGATGCAGAAGCTAAAAAGAAACAAGCCGAACTAGATGCTGCTAAAAAAGCAGAATACGCTTCAAAATTTGGAACTGTTATGGCAACTAAAGCTACAGCTTTAAATGCGTTAAAACCAACTGCTACTAAAACTGCTTCTGGATTACAGTATGTTATCACTGAAAAAGGTACTGGTAAAAAACCAGAAAAAGGTACTGCTGTTTTCATTAACTATGCAGGATATTTAGAAGATGGAACTTTATTTGATAGCTGTATTGAAAACGTTGCTAAAGAGTATGGAAAATTTGATCAAAACAGAGCTACTGCTAATGGATACCAACCAATGCAAGCTAAAGCAGGAGAATACCAATTTATTCCTGGATTTGTTGAAGGTTTAAATGCACTTTCTTTTGGAGATAAAGCAACTATATTCATCCCTTCTAACCTAGGTTATGGCGAAAGAGGTGCTGGCGGAGTTATTCCTCCTAATGCTAATATTATATTTGAAGTAGAATTTTTAGAAACGGCTCCTGCTCCAACTAAATAATTTTATTAAACCAAAAAAAGGCACAAAAGAATTTTTCTTCTGTGCCTTTTTTTTATGTTTTAAAAGGATATTATTTTTTGAATTTCCATTCAAATTCGTCGTTATCGTTGATGATAGCACCAATTTCTACTCGGATAATCTTTCCAAATTCCGATTGTAATACCAACCAATTACTTTCATTGAAATGATTTTCAGTAGAATCAAAATCTTCTTCTTCCCAAGATTTAAAAGGCAATTCCTTTTTAATAGTTTCTACCTCCAAACCAATTACTTTTTTATCCAATAAGGTAACTTCTGGATTGGAAGTTATCATATACCCCAATTTCATTGCTTCATCTTGATAAAAAGTCAAACGCAATTGCAATTTGTTGTATAAAAAAATTATGTTTTGTTCTTCGTCTTCAAATTCTTTATCGGGAGAACCATAAATAGCTATAACATCTTTTTGTTGCATACCGAAAAGAAGTTGATCGATACCGTTTTTTGGATTTACTTTCATTGGTTAAATTTTGAGTTCAAAGTTCGGAAAGTTTTTGGTTAAGTAGAGAACAAATTTTGATTTCTATAAAAATTAAATTGAAAACATAATTCGTCCTCAACAAAAAACTATATTTGCAGCCGACTAAATAAAAAAAATATGTTTGATATTTCTTTCACCGAATGGATAGGTTATGTAGCATCTGTAGTATTGATGGTTTCTTTTCTAATGAAAAACATCAATACTTTACGAATCATTAATTCTATTGGCGCAGTACTTTTTGTTATATATGGATTTATGCTAGCTATTTCTTGGCCAATAATAGTAACTAATACTTTTATACTAGGTGTTAACATCTATTATTTGACTAAACATTTTAGAAATAAATAGTCTATTTATTTTATATTTATTAAATTTTTATTAACTTAAATAAACATTAAGAATAAGTTACAGCAATTTCAATTTTGTTTCTACCCCAATTATCTATTTAAATAAAAAACTATTAATACAATCTCTGTTATAAAATTAAATTTAATATTAACTAAATTTTATACATTATGAGAAAACTTTTTGCAGAATTTTTTGGAACGTATTGGCTAGTTTTTGGAGGTTGTGGTAGCGCACTTTTTGCTGCCGGATATCCCAATTTAGGAATTGGTTTTGCAGGTGTAGCACTTGCATTTGGATTGACTGTTTTAACTATGGCATATGCTGTAGGGCATATTTCTGGCGGACATTTTAACCCCGCTGTATCTTTTGGCCTTTGGGCAAGTGGCAGATTTTCAATGAAAGATTTAGTACCTTATATTATTGCGCAATGTATTGGAGCCATCGCTGCTGCTGCATCTTTGTATTATATTTGGACTGGAAAAACAGGAAACTGTATTGACAATACCAAAGCGGGTACTTTTGCTTCCAACGGATTTGATGCCTTTTCACCAGATAAATACTCGATGTATTCTTGCTTTGCAGCAGAATTTATTTTAACCTTATTCTTCTTAATTATAATTCTAGGAGCAACCGATAAATTAGCCAATGGAAAATTTGCGGGAATCGCTATTGGGTTAGCGTTAACGTTAATTCATCTAATTAGTATTCCAATTACAAACACTTCCGTAAATCCTGCTCGTTCCTTATCGCAAGCACTATTTGTGGGCGGTGAACCTTTAAAACAAGTTTGGTTGTTTTGGGCTGCACCAATTTTAGGAGCCATTGTTGGAGGTTTAATTTATAAAAATCTACTTCAAAAATCAGAAATATTAGAAGAATAATACAAAGAATTTTATTTAAAAACGGCGGGTTATTCCGTCGTTTTTATTTATTTTTGAAAAATGAATTCTCTATTTCCTTCCGAAAAAATCATCTTTGATGTACCCAATGCTATCATTGAATACTATCCAAATTTCTTTGAAGAGGCACAAGCCAAATTATTTTTTGATAAATTATACCACGAAATTCCGTGGCAACAAGATGCCATAACGGTTTTTGGAAAAACCCACCCACAACCCAGATTAACAGCTCTTTTTGGAAATGAAGGAAAGCCCTACTCCTACTCGAATATTGTAATGCAACCCCATTCGTGGAATCCGTTATTGACATTTATAAAAAATGAGATAGAAGAAGAATGCAACGAATATTTCACTACTGTATTACTCAATTTGTACCGCGACGGAAAAGACAGCAACGGTTGGCATGCCGATAACGAAAAGGAATTAGGAAGAAATCCTGTAATTGCTTCTGTAAGTTTTGGATCCGAAAGAAGTTTTCATTTGCAACACAATTCTATTCCTGAAGCCAAACTTAAAATCACATTAGGAAATGGAAGTTTACTCTTAATGAAAGGAGAAACCCAACACTTTTGGAAACACCAAATTTCGAAAACAACCAAAGAGATTAACCCTAGGATTAATCTTACTTTTCGGATAATTAAATGATTAAAAACCGAAATTTATATTTTTTTCAATATAAATTTAAATTCTTTTAAAAAGTAATTGAAATTTTTCTTAATATTGGAATGTAAATTGATATTGAAATTTAGTTAACATTAATTGTGCTTTTCGACTAATGAAAAAAAGTAAAAGAGTGGAGCTTAGCCACGAGGAACTTGAAAGAGTGTTTACCATGGCCCAAGAGGAAAAGAAACCTTTTGAAGTATTAAAAGCGGAATTTGGAATCACCGAAAATGAGGTAACCGAATTAATGCGCAAACGATTGTCTAAAGATAATTTTGAACTTTGGAAAAAGAAAGCAACAGCTAGCAAACCAAAGCCAAAACCTATGGTTACAGATGATTTTGACGATTTGGATGGTAAATATTACATGAAAAACAAATTGGACTAAAATTTTTAACTCTTGTTCTTCAGGAGTTTTTTTGTTTTACAACTGAAAAGAAATTACCATTTATTTAAGATTGAAATTTGGGACAAAATTGTAAATTAGCCCTAAAATTCAACTTTATGAAAAATTCTATTTGGGTAGTATTATTATTTGTAACTATTTCTACTTATTCCCAAGAAAAAAAAACTGCTTCCCAAGAAATTGAAGTGAATTCCTTAATTAAAGGGACTCTTTTTTCTCCTGAAAAAGTTACTAAAAAAACCAAATTGGTTATTCTTATTGCCGGTTCAGGACCAACTAACCGCAGTGGAAACAGCACTATTGGTGGAATCAACAACTCTTTGAAATATTTGGCAGAAGGCTTAGCGCAAAACGGAATTGCCGTATTTAGTTACGACAAACGAATTTTTGCACAAATGATCACTAAAACAGTAGACGAGAAAACGCTTTCCTTTGAAGATTTCATCAACGATGCCAAAGATGTAATTACCTACTTCCAATCGCAAAAAAAATATTCTAAAATCATTATTGCTGGGCATAGCGAAGGGTCACTTATAGGAATGGTAGCCGCATTAAATACTGCCGATGGCTATGTTTCGCTGGACGGAGCAGGAAGATGCATCGACGAAGTTTTATCCGAACAAATTGCCAAGCAAGCACCTTCTATGAAAGAAACTGTAGATAAAGGATTGGCTACTTTAAAAGAAGGCAAAACTTTTGAAAACAAAAACCCAATGTTGGCTTCCCTTTTTAGAGAAAGCGTGCAGCCGTATATGATTTCGTGGATAAAATACAATCCGCAAGTGGAAATTAAAAAACTTGGCATTCCAATTTTACTAATAAACGGGAATAAAGATCTTCAAGTTCCTGCAACGGATGCCGAGTTATTGCATGTTGCTAACCCAAAATCGGAATTGAAAATAATAGAAAACATGAACCATATTTTCAAGGAAATTACCGTAGACGAAGACAACTTAAAATCGTACAGCAACCCGAATTTACCAGTTATACCAGAACTGATTAACACGATGACGACATTTGTAAAATCCATCTAATTTGTAACAAAACCTTTAAAGGCTCGTCCAATATTAAAATTAAAAACTTATGAGAAAAATTATTTTAGGAATTGCTATAGCAACTTTGTTTTTTAGTTATCAGCCAAACGCAATGGCACAATCTAAAAAGAACCAACAAGTAGTTGTGGTAATTGACCTCAACAATACAAAGGACGACAAAGTACAAGTTACTGTTTCGGCTCCTACAATAACCACCAACGAAATTGTGTACCATATTCCTAAAATTATTCCGGGAACCTATTCGGTGGATGATTATGGCAAATTCATTGACGACCTAAAAGCAGTGGATTCTAAAGGTGCTTCTCTTGAAGTAACCAAACTAGACGACGATTCTTGGAGCATCAAAAACGCTACCAAACTAGACAAAATTTCCTATTGGGTTAACGATACTTTCGATATTGAAAGTGGAGGCGGTTTTGGTAAAGGAGTATTTTCTCCTGCTGGAACTAATATCGTAGAAGGCAAGAATTTTCTATTGAACAACCACGGTTTTGTTGGATATTTTGATGCTAAAAAAGACCTAACTTATAATGTAACAGTAACGCATCCGGAAACACTTTTTGGTGCTACTTCGTTGGTAGATTCGGATAGCAGTACCACTTCCGATACTTTCGTTGTTTCAAGATATAACGATTTGGTTGACAATCCAATTATGTATTCTGCTCCCGATTATACAACTTTTAACGTTGATGGAATGGATATTTTATTTAGTGTGTATTCGCCAAACGGAAAACATACCGCCAAAGATTTATCTCCCGAATTAGAGAAATGTATGCGTGCCCAAAAGAAATTTCTTGGAGCAATAAATACCAACAAACGCTATACGGTTTTATTATATTTATCGGATATGAAAGCCAAAGATGCTAGAGGTTTTGGCGCACTAGAACACAATAGTTCCACGTCGGTAGTTTTTCCAGAAATGATGCCTAATTCGGCTCTTGGAAAAGAATTAATTGATGTAGTTTCTCATGAGTTTTTTCACATTGTAACGCCACTTGGAGTTCATTCGAATGAGATTCATTATTTTGATTTTAACACCCCTAAAATGTCACAACATTTATGGATGTACGAAGGAGTTACCGAATATTTTGCGAATCTTTTTCAAGTCAATCAAGGACTTATTGATGAAGATGCTTTTTACAAACGAATGGCAGGTAAAATCAACAATTCAAAACGATTAGATGACACTATGCCGTTCACCACTATGAGTGAAAATGTATTAGTAGAGCCTTATAAAGAGCAGTATTTAAACGTATACGAAAAAGGTGCCTTAATTGGAATGTGTATTGACATTATTATCCGTGAAAAAAGCAATGGACAAAAAGGTATTTTAGATTTAATGCAAAAACTAACCAACGAATATGGTCCTAAAAAACCATTTAACGATAGCGAACTTTTTGGTAAAATTACCGAACTAACCTACCCCGAAGTAGGAAGCTTCTTAACGACTTATGTATCGGGAACCACCCCTATTCCGTATGCAGATTATTTTGCGAAAATGGGAATTGCAAAAACTAAAATCCAAAAAGCAAGCAATCCGTTTATGAATAAAAAATCAGGTGGAATTACTGGCACTTCTGATAAAGAAATTAAAGTGAAAGCCAATACCGAATTAAGTCCGTTTTTAACAACTTTAGGATTAAAAGGAGACGATATTATTACTGCTATAAATGGAACCGAATATACTTTGGATCAAATATCAGAAATGATGACTGCGGCACAAAAATGGAAAGAAGGCGATACAGTTACCATGAAAATTAAACGTGATGGAAAAGAACTTACCCTTTCGGGGAAAGTAATCTTATCATACGAAGAATCGGAAGGATACCATACTGTAGACGCTTCTAAAAACACCTTGAAAGAAGCCTGGTTAAAAGGATAATACTTTCTTTTCAAAACGAATTACACGAATAATTTATGCGCTTATTCGCTATCTTTAAAGAATTACTATACCTGTGGCGAAAGCTAGAATTGGTGTAATCCAATTATTAACTACAATAATTAGTGAAAATTAGTGTAATTCGTGTCAAACTCTTTATTATTAAATCCTCTTTTTATGTTATAAATTGAGGATTTTTTTATTATTTTGCCGAAAATAAAAAACCATGCAAAAAACACTTATAGCCTTATTCGCTTTAGCCTTACTTTCCTCTTGTTCTGAAAAGAAAACCGATAAAAATCTGCACATTACTGGGTTTATTAAAGGATTTAAAAAAGGAACTTTATACATACAACGCATTAAAGACACTACACTTGTAGCAATTGACACTATAAAAATTGATGGGGATTCCCACTTTAGAAGTGATTTAAAAATTGATTCCCCTGAAATGTTGTATCTGTTTATTGATAGAGGTGTAACTAATTCGATAGATAACAACCTGCCATTTTTTGTAGAACCAGGAAACATTAAAATTGAATCTTCTTTAGAGTTTTTTACTGCCGATGCTAAAATATCAGGATCTAAAAACCAAGAATTGTACGACGAATACAAAAAAGTAGTTTCGCGTTATGTAGATCAAAATTTAGATTTAATTCAAAAAAGATTTACAGCCTATAAAGATAAAAATACTGCTGAATTGGATAAAATTCAAGAAGAGCAAGACAACGTATTGAAAAGAAAATATTTGTACACCACCAACTTTGCAGTTAACCATGCCGACTATGATGTAGCTCCTTATGTTGCAGTTGCTGAGATTTATGATATTAATTTAAAGTATTTAGATACCATTCAAAAATCGATGACACCAAAAATTGCTAAATCGCTTTATGGTAAAAAGCTAAACACATTAATTCAGGAAAGAAAGAAATTAGAAACCAAATAGTCCAAAAAAAATCCCGTTCTAGCTAGAACGGGATTTTTTTTATTTTAATGACAGGCAGGATCTATATGTTTCCTAACTCGGTTAGGATCTGTAGTTAAACCACCACAATCCGGAATCATATTATATAAATACAAACCACCTAATGGGTTTTTTATCTCTACTCTAGTCAAGACATGGTCGCCATCATCATCAATGTCATACATATTTACATAACCATCGCGATCGATATCATACAACTCTGTTGCATCGGGAATTCCATCTCCATTAGAATCATACAACGTAGTTGAAGTATCAATAGAACCGTCACCATTATAATCATTTCCTAATGGATTCTCTTTCCATCTAATAAGAGGATTAACAATAGGGTCTAACTTTCTTTCATCTTTAGATAATACTCCATCACCATCTTGATCACGGTAACGTAATTCGTATAATTTGAAACTAAAAATAATAGGAGAATAAGAAGGAATATTTCCTGCAGAACTACTGTAATAAGCTAATCCTGAAGGCAAAAACATTACACCAGCACCAAAATTATCAAATGTAGTTCCATTACCACCTGTTCCAGGAGTATAAGTTCCTGTATGAAAATTAGTAATAATGTGTGACCAACCTGAAATAACTTCAGGTAATCTAAACCATGTTGGAGTAATGGCTTGGTCAAAGGTAGCACTTTTTAAAAGGTTAATTCCTTTATAAGCAACATTTACAGAATCTACTTGTGTTGGTCTGTTTTTTGTTCCTTCTCTAAATTTTATGAAATATATTTTATAATGTACCCCATTTTGTAAAACTGTTGTGTCGCTTAAATGAAATGCTGTATCGGTTCTAATAGACGAATGCCCACCAGTTGGCACCAAAGTATCAAAAGTAACATTGTAATCTGCATCACGTGTAATGTAATGGGTATCAATATAGGTATTGATCAATGCTAAGTCGGCAGTGTACTGTTCTGTATAATCTCTTAATGGCTCTATATCAGTTCCACTACTCTTAGAACAGGACGCCACCACCACACAAATAACAAAAACCGAAAGTATTTTAAAAAATTTATTCATTATTAATCCAATTTAGGTGCGCAAGATACAATATTGATTTATTTTTGTAAACTATTTAACGTTGATTTTAGATAATTTTATGAGAGTAGATAAATATTTATGGTGCGTGCGCTATTATAAAACCCGAAATATGGTTACCGAAGCTTGCAAAAAAAACCACATAACCGTAAATGGTCAAGTGGCAAAGGCTTCTAGGGAAGTTTTTCCGAGTGATAAAATCACCTTTAGAAAAGACCAAATTGTACATATTATTTCGGTTCTAGATATTCCTGCCAACCGGGTGGGCGCTAAACTAGTGGACATCTATAGAAAAGACGACACCCCTGCCGAATCGTTTGCCCATTTGGAACTTTTAAAATTATCCAAAGAGCATTATAGAAAAACAGGAACTGGACGTCCTACCAAAAAAGACCGTAGAGATTTAGATGACCTCGAACTTAACACTGCCTCTGATGCAACTGAATAAAAATTATTGGGAAGAACGCTATCAAAAAAATGAAACCGGCTGGGATGTTGGCGAAATATCTACGCCTCTAAAAGAATATATTGATCAGCTAACCGATAAATCAACCAAGATATTAATTCCGGGAGCAGGCAATAGTTATGAATTAGAATACCTACTTAGCCAAGGTTTTACCAATGTTTTTGTGTTAGATTACGCCCAATTCCCATTGGATAACATCCAAAAAAGGATTCCAACTTTCCCAAAGGATCATTTAATTTGTGCCAATTTTTTTGAACACCACGATACCTACGATTTAATTTTAGAGCAAACCTTCTTTTGTGCTTTAGATCCTTCGTTGCGAAAAGATTACGTAAAAAAAATGCAAACGTTATTAATTCCTAATGGAAAAATAGCAGGGTTGTTGTTTCAATTTCCGTTAACCGAAGTAGGGCCGCCATTTGGAGGTTCTAAAGAAGAATATGTTGCTTTATTTCAGAAGGATTTTACCATTAAAACATTAGAACCTGCAATTAATTCAATTAAACCTAGACTAGAAAAGGAACTCTTTTTTATCTTTACCAAAAAATAACGCTATGACTGCCAATAGAATTTTAAGCCACTCCGAAATTGAGCACAAAATAAAACGAATTGCCTATCAAATTTATGAAACATTTGTAGACGAAGAAAGCATTGTTATTGCAGGAATAGCTATCAATGGTTATATTTTTGCTCAAAAAATTGCCACCGTCTTACAAACCATTTCGCCAATAGAAGTAATTCTTTGCGAGGTAAAAATGAACAAGCAAAATCCCAATTCGGAAATAACGACTTCTATCCCTAAGGAAATGTACCAAAATAAAGGAATTGTATTGGTGGATGATGTGCTAAATTCGGGTTCCACCTTAATGTATGGGGTGAAACACTTTTTGGAAGTGCCGTTAAAGAAATTTAAAACTGCAGTTTTAGTGGATCGAAATCATAAAAAATATCCTATTAAAGTAGATTTTAAAGGAATCTCTTTATCTACAACCTCTCTAGAGCACGTATCAGTAGTGTTTGAAGAAAAAAATAGTTATGCAGTTTTAGACTAACAAAGCTGCAATTTCTTCTACAATTTCTTCTACACTTTTAGCATCTACCGAAACCTTAAAAGTAGCTTGGTTGTAGTAAAAACTTCGATCAAAAAGATGTTTGGCTATAAATTCGTGCAATCCTTCAGTGTCTAAATGCGCAAGAAACGGACGGCTTTGCTTCTCTTTGTCCAATCGGATCGTTAAAGTGTCTAAAGAAGCCTTTAAATAGATTGAAACCACCCCTTCTGCTTGCAACAACTCGTGGTTATCATAATAACAGGGTGTTCCGCCACCAGTACTAATAATAAGATCTCTTGGGTCATTTTGTAGGAATTCTAAAAAAAGTTCTCTTTCTAATTTTCTAAAATACAATTCGCCCTTCGTATCAAAGATAGTTGCCACCGACATTCCGCATTTTTTTTCGATGCACTCGTCTAATTCAACGAATTCTATATTGGTTTTTTGTGCCAACATAGCCGATATAACCGACTTTCCGCTACCCATGTACCCTATTAAAACAACTTTCTTCATAAAATAAAACCTTATATATTAAGGCGTTAAGAGATAATATTAAAAAAAGGCAAATTTAAAGCAAAATACCTTTGAAAAATAAATAATATCGCCTTATATTTGCACCCGCGTTCAAATAATGATAATGACTCGATAGCTCAGTTGGTAGAGCACATCACTTTTAATGATGGGGTCCTGGGTTCGAGCCCCAGTCGGGTCACTAAAATGACTTAAGTCTTACAAATTATTGAACGCAATGACTCGATAGCTCAGTTGGTAGAGCACA